>JAIQFO010000043.1 GCA_020073215.1 Terriglobia bacterium
GCTGAAGTCGTGGGCGGTCCCGAAGGGGCCGTCGCTCGATCCTGCCGACAAGCGTCTGGCCATGCAGGTCGAGGATCACCCGGTTTCCTATTACGACTTTGAAGGCACCATCCCCCAAGGCAACTACGGCGGCGGCACGGTCATGGTTTGGGACGCAGGCACCTGGGAACCGCTATCGCCGGTGCCGGTGAAAGGCGAGTATGTGCCGGGCACGGAAAAAGAAGCTGCCGCCATGCTGGTGAAAGGCGACCTCAAATTTCGTTTGAAAGGGAAGCGCCTCAACGGCGATTTTGCAATTGTGCACATCAAGGGGCGCGCCGGAAGCAAAGGAAACGAATGGCTGCTGATCAAGAAGAAAGATAATCACGTCGTCGCCGGATTCGACATCGACGCTTACGGCACATCCATTCTCACCGATCGCACGATGGCGGAGATCGCCGGCGATAAGGGCTCGGCGCAATGGAAGACCAGCCGCCCGGCAACGCGCGGGAGAGTCAAGGCGGCGTGGCTCGCCGACGCCATCGCTCGCGCCGACTCGAAACGAAAGGCCTTAACCGCGGAGAGCGCTGAGAACGCGGAGAGAAGTGAGCGAAAAGCTTTAACCACAGAGGGCACAGGGGACACGGGGGAAAACAAGATCAAAGCGGGGCGGTCGCATTCTCGGAACAACAAGGGCCGCTCAGTCGCCAAGTCAAGGAAAAAGAAATCCTCTGCGAACTCCGCGTCCTCTGCGGTTAAAGCCTTCCCCGGTGCAGAGCAAAGGCCGATGCCGACTGCGATTCACCCGATGCTGGCCACCTCTACTGCCAAGGCCTTCGACGATCCGGGCTGGCTGTTTGAAATCAAATGGGACGGCTATCGTGCCGTCGCCTTTATTGAAGACGGCGGCGTCCGTCTGGTATCGCGCAATCAGAATGATCTCACCGCGCAGTTTGCCGAGCTCAAAAGCCTGCCGCAATTTGTGAAAGCCCAGCGCGCCATCCTCGACGGCGAGATCGTCGCGCTCGATGACGAGGGCCGGCCTTCGTTCAGCCTGATGCAGCAGCGTACCGGATTCCAACCGAGCAAGCGCCGCTTGCCACGCCGCGAAGATATACCGGTCATTTATTACGCTTTCGATCTGCTCTACCTGGATGGACTCGACTTGCGCCGCGTTGCCCTCGAACAACGCAAGCGTTTGCTGCAACAGAAAATCGTACCTGGCGGGGTTATTCAGTTTTCCGACCACTATGCTGAGAAAGGCCTCGATCTTTTCGAAGCCGCGAAGCGGCGTGATCTGGAAGGGATCGTCGCCAAGAAGCGCAGCAGCGCGTATGAAGAAAAGCGATCGACTAATTGGCTTAAGATCAAGATCACGCAACGCCAGGAATGTGTCATCGGCGGCTACACCGACCCGGAGGGCAGCCGTGAATATTTCGGCGCGCTTGTCCTCGGCTTGTATGACCGGCGGGGACGCCTGATTCATGTCGGCCAGGCGGGCACGGGCTTCGATCAGAAGACGCTCCGGGAAATCTTCGCAACTCTGCAACCGTTCAAGACGAAGGAGAATCCGTTCTACGGCGAGATCGGCGGCTTGCGGAAAGTTCAGTTTGTGCGTCCGGAACTGGTTGCCGAGATCAAGTTTGCCGAGTGGACTCACGAAACCGCGGAAGGCGGCGTGAAGCTGCGCGCCCCAGTATTCATGGGGCTGAGGTTCGATAAGCCGGCAGCGGAGTGCAGGCTGGAAGAAGCCGTGGCGAATTAGTCATCCTCTTTCCCCCCCGCGCTGAAGTTTGGGTGTGAGAAGTCGGTCGCCCCCCGGAGGGCCGATCGATCTCTCCCGCGTACTCGCTGGGGGCAGAGTCGTGAAATCGCCGCACTGCACGCACCCGCCCGCCTGATTTACAATCCCCAGTTCCCTCCGAGGAGAAACCGCCGTGATCCCACGCTACACCCGGCCCGAGATGGCTCGCATCTGGAGCGACGAAAACCGCTTCCGCACCTGGCTCGCGGTCGAAGTCGCCGCGACCGAAACCCTCGCCGCCGCCGGCATCGTGCCCAAAGAAGCCGCCAAGGCCATCCGCGCCCGCGCCGACTTCAATGTCGACCGCATCTTCCAGATTGAGGCCGAGGTCAAACACGACGTCATCGCCTTCACCACCGCCGTCGCCGAAATCGTGGGACCGCACGCCCGCTGGTTCCACTATGGCCTGACCTCGAACGATGTGGTCGATACGGCGCAGGCCTTGCTCATCCAGCAGGCTTCCTCGCTGATCGCCGGCGATCTGGAGCGACTCGCCGAGGTGCTCGAACGCCGCGCGTGGGAGTTCAAAGATACGCCGATGATCGGGCGCACCCACGGCATCCACGCTGAACCCATCACCTTTGGTTTCAAAATCGCCAACTGGTATTCCGAGACCGAACGCAACCTGGCGCGTTTCCAGACCGCGGCCGAAGATTTGCGCGTCGGCAAGTTCTCGGGCGCGGTAGGAACCTTCGCCCACCTCACGCCCGAACTCGAAGAGAAGATGTGCGCGCGCCTGGGATTGAAAGCCGCTGCCGTGTCCTCGCAGGTGATTCAGCGCGACCGCCACGCTCACTACCTGGCAACACTGGCCACCATCGCCTCCACACTCGATAAGATTGCCACTGAAATCCGCCACCTGCAGCGCACCGAAGTCCGGGAGGCCGAAGAATACTTCAGCGAAAAGCAGAAGGGCTCGTCGGCCATGCCGCACAAGCGCAATCCCGTAACCTGCGAGCAGATTTCCGGATTGTCACGAGTGGTGCGCGCGAACGCGCAGGCCGGATTCGAAAATGTGGCGCTGTGGCACGAGCGCGATATCTCGCACTCTTCGGCCGAGCGCATCATCATTCCCGACTCGACCACGCTCGCCGACTACCTGCTGAACAAGACGGCGAATTTGATCGAGACCATGTTCGTCTATCCCCAGCGCATGATGGCGAATCTCGAAAGCACGCACGGCCTCGTCTTCAGCGGACAGTTATTGCTCGATCTGGTCGAAAGCGGCGTCTCCCGCGAAGACGCCTATCGTGTGGTGCAGAATCACGCCATGCGCGCGTGGAAAGAGGACCTCAACTTCCACCATCTGATCCTGAACGACCCCGAAATCAGCGGACGAGTGCCGCGAGCGAAGATCGAGCGCGCCTTCGACCTGAAGCGACAGCTCAAGAACATCGACAAGATCTTCGCGCGCGTGTTTCCGCAGAAAACCGCTGCCCGAAAGGGCGTTGCATCCGCCAAGAAGAAGGTTGCCCAGCCAAAGAAATAAGCTGAAAGTTCTCGCTTGGCGCCCTCGGCATCTCCTGAGTAAGAAGCTCGTTCGGCGGTGTAATAGTTTGTAAAAGCCTCCTCCCCGCGCATCCCTTCCCACCCCCTCCGGCATCTATTTAACTAACCGGTTAATACTGTGGGGAACCGGAATTCCAGTAAGGATGGCAACTATGAAAAGACAAGGATTTGCCTTGACCCTGGCGTTGCTCGTCCTGCTGAGTATGACTGCAATGGCCGCCACCGGCCGGTACGACCAGCAGATTCAGCAGGCGGTCAGCCACAAGATTCACGACACGAAGCAACTGCAGAACGTAAGCTCCAGCGTCGAGGACGGCATCGTGACCCTCACCGGCACGGTCAGCCTGTATCAGGACAAGCTCGACGCCGCCCGGAAGATCAAGAAGCTGGCAAACGTGAGCGGTGTCCGCAACGACATCGTGGTCGCGGGAGAAACCGTGCCAGATGACCAACTCCAGAAGAAACTGACCAAGCAAGTGGCCTATGACCGCGTCGGATATTTTGACAATACGTTCAACTATCTGGCGCTCGGCGTGAAAGACGGAGTCGTAACCATAAGCGGCGATGCCCTATGGGACCCGCCAAAGGACGACGCGCTCGCCATCGTGGCGCGCACGCCCGGCGTCAAGGACGTGGTGAACGAGGTAAAAGTTCTGCCGGTTTCTCAGTTTGACGATTCGATCCGAGTGCGCACGGCGCGAGCGATCTATCGCGACACGGTGCTGGGCAAATACGCGACTGACCCGGCGCACCCCATCCGCATCGTGGTAGACAACGGACACGTGACCCTCTACGGAACCGTCGAGAACACGATGGACAAAAACATTGCCGGCTTGCGAGCCAGTTCGGTGCCGGGCGCGTTCAGCGTCGAAAACAAACTGGTAGTGGACAAACGGGGATAGACGGGTGAACGGCTAGGGCTCTGCTTCTCTCCCGGGACGCGGCGCAAGCCGCGCCCTTTTTTTCGGTGCGGGCGATCTAGACTCTCACCGGCTCCGCGTTTCGGGTTTCCACTTGTTCAGGAACGCTAGGAACTCTTCCGGGGCAAGCGCGCGCGCGTTTTCAAATTCGCCGTTCTTCTGGCTGTAGACCAGCTTCCCGTCGGCATCGAGCACGGCCAGTCCGGGGATGCCCCGCTTCATCGGAACTTCATACTTCGTCATCAGGTCCTGATTCTTGTCTCCCTGTCCGATGTCCACGTGCACCACGTAATAGTTCGCGGCGAGAACTTGCGCCAGGTCCGATCGATGAAAAGCCGCATCCAGCACGTGGCAGTCATAGCACCAGTTGGCGCCAAACACGACGATGACCCGCTTGTTCTCCGCGGCCGCCTTCTTCAAAGCTTCTTTGATTTCGGCGTGTGCGTCGGGGCGTTCGTTATAGATTTCCTTCTCTTTCTTAACCGCCTGGCTAAAACAAACTGCCCCGGGTGCAGCCACCGCCAGCGCAAGCGTCAGCGTCCAGATCGTCCGATAGAAATTCATCCCTATTCTCCTGCACTTGAGAGGTGACGCCTGAGTATAACTCGGGAAAAGTAGGATTAGCGCTGGGCCTTTGGCTCTTAGCTAAAAGCCAAAAGCTAACAGCGATCTTTCAGTTGGCTTTGCGCGAGTGCACCAGCTTCAGGCTGTCGCTCTGCAGAATGCGCTGGATCTGATGTTTGGCGTGGACAGTCCAAGGCCCGGTTGTGTCGAGCTTGACGTAAGCGCGCCAGTGGACCAGCGCCTTGCGGGGTTCGCGCATCTTCTCGTAGGCCAGCGCGATGTTGTAGTGCGCGTCCGCGTAGGTGGGCGCGAGTTGAATCGCTGTCTTGTAAGTGTCGATGGCTTCCTCGACCCGTCCCGTTTCGTCCAGCACGTTGCCCAGATCGAAATACGCAAGCGCGTAGCGCGGATCGATCTCTATCGCCGAGCGGTAATGCCTCTCGGCCAGCCCGTATTCCTGGCGGTTGTAATAGAGCGTCCCCAGGTTGATGTGCGCGGCGGCATGCATGGGATCCATATCGAGCACCTTCAGATAAACAGCGATCGCCTCGCTTTGCGCGGAGGGATTTTCTTCCAGCGTGATCCCGCGCGCAAACAAGTCGGCAACGTCGGTAACCACCAGTTCCGGTCCATTGCGCGGCGGGCTGGTCACGACTTTTTTTTCTTCGGACAAGAAGTCAAACATGAACTGTCCGGCGATGGGCTCCACCACCCGTCCCTGGTGCCGGAAGGCCACTCGGTGTCCGCTGCGGTAAGCTCCGGCCTCGAGCAGGGGATTCTCCATGCCCGCAACTTGTTTCTGCATGGCGTCGAGCGATTGCCGGATCACCGCCGGACGAACCCGCTGCGCGCAGAGGTCCCGCACTTTCTTGATTTGTACCAGGTCGAAAAAGGAGTAATCTTCGCTCGCCGTCACCAGTCCCGCCTTCTCCCAGGTGTGAAGCTGGCGAGGAGCGAGCCGGAGAATGCGCAGCAGGTCGGCGCGGCTGTAGCGATACACGGCGGTCTAACTCTCTCCCAGATTATCCGGAACTTGCGCATGGGAATGCAAGTACCAACGTGGTGGAAGGCTGTGGAGAATCGGGTCGAAATGGCACAAAAGTGGCGGAGATTCTTGCCTGCACCGCCCCTTTCGAAGCAACGCGAAACTTACTTCGTGCTGGCGAATCGCATTCAGGTGACGATACCGGCTCTCCCCGTGCAGAAGGAGCTCGCCGCGTCTCTACCGATAATCCATTTGTCGGGCATAATGGTGTCGAGTTGACAGTGAGGAGCGATGCCGGAAAGGGTAACTTCGCTGGAACCTCCAGCCGGACAATCCAACGAAGCGACGCTGATCCGGCGTGTGCGCGACGGCGAACACGATTTGTTTTATGAATTGATCCGTCCCTACGAGCGCCGCGTCTATGCCGCCGCCTTTGCCATCCTGCGAAACGAAGCCGACGCCGAAGACGTGGCCCAGGAGGCGGTGTTGAAGGCCCTCAAGCACATCCGGCAGTTTCGCGCCGAGGCCCGCTTCAGCACCTGGCTGATCCAGATCACCGTCAACGAGGCGCGGATGCGTAGAAGAAAGGCGCACGCCAACATCATGGAACCGATCGCCGATCGCCCGGACGAGGAAGGTAACTACACTCCTCGCGACTTCGCCGACTGGCGCGAGATTCCGTCAGAAACGCTGGAACGCAACGAAGTCCGCCAAAAGCTCGCCGAGGCGTTGGCCGAGCTGGGACAAATCTACCGCGAAGTTTTTGTCCTGCGCGACATGCAACATCTCAGCATCGAAGAAACCGCCAAGGTGCTGGGAATCTCGACGCCATCGGTCAAGACCCGCCTGCTGCGGGCCCGCCTGATGTTGCGCGATTTGCTCGCACCCGGCTTCGGCGGCGCCTGGAGCATGACCGGCAAGCTGTCGTTTGAAAAGGGGACCAAGCCATGGTAGTCAACTGCGAAGAAGTTTGGCGCGAAGTTTCAAACTATCTTGACGGCGAGGTCGATCCCACTCTGCGTGCCGCCATCGAAGAGCACGTCCGCGGGTGCAAGAACTGCACCGCCGTCGTCGACGGCACCCGCAACGTGCTCCAGTTGTATGGCGACGAGCGCCTGCTCGAAGTGCCCTTCGGTTTCAGCCAGCGTCTGCACCGGAGACTCGACCAGAATGGGCCGGGCAACCGCAGAACTTTTCTAGGATGGATGGTCGCCGCCGCCGCGGCCTGCCTGATCGTCGGCACCATCGAGGTCGCCTCTGCCTTCCGCACCTCCGAACTGCGTTCCGAACACGCGCAACCCGGAAACCGCATCCCCCCGGAGATGATGGTGGTGGTTTCGGAGAATGGGAAATTGTTTCACCGCGCCGGATGCGAATTTATCCACGAGAAGAACAAGCTGCGGACGATCACCGCCGCCGAAGCATCCCGCGAAGGTTACTCGCCCTGTGTGCGCTGCCTGAAGAAGTACCTCGCCGCCACCGCGAGCGCTCAGTTCCTGGAAGATCCGGCGACCGCGCCTGCTCTGTCGGCTTCCCGATCGACAATGGCGCTAAACTTCCGCAGCACATCTTCCGGAAGAGATGGCTTCCGGTAGCTGCTCACCAGTTCGTCGACGCGGGCGCGGGCCCGTGTGAAGACATCGGTCGGCGGCACCGAGCCGCGCGCGCTGCGATCCGTGACCGGCGAGGGCAGATACTGCTCCTGCCGGAACAGCGCCCGCGTTTCCTTCAGCGTGAGAAAGTTTCCGGAGAGTCCGGTTTGCGCGAACATGGCAGTGGCTAGACTCTCGCCGCGCACTTCAACGCCCCGCACCAGCCGCTGCGCCGAGGCAATCGACTCCGCGTCCATCACCAGCTTTTCCACGCTCTGGCAGGCGAGCGATTCGATCATCCCAGCTCCCGAAATCATATTGATGCCCGTAAGCGCTCCGAGCGTCGCCGAGCGCGCGCTTTCCGCTCCGGCCTGCGCATCCACAAACTTCGAATCGGTCGCGACCAGGTAGCCGTGGGTGGGCAGGCCCAGATGCTTGCCGACTTCGCAGCACGCCATGTTCAGCATGGCGGTTTCCACCGCGCCCATGGGCGCGCCCCCGCTCCGCATGTCGAAGATCGCCGGAGCCCCGCCCCACACGATGGGCGAGCCCGGTCCGGCAAGTTGGTGCAGCACAATGCCCGCCAGCGATTCGGCGGCATGTTGCGTCACCGAACCAGCCAGCGTGACCGGAGCCGTGCCACCGGCCAGTGGCATGGAGACGAGTTCCGCGGGCACGCCGGCGCGCGCCAGATCCAGCAGGTTGTGCGATCCAAACTCCGACCAGTTCAGCGGCGGCGAAGGACACACATCAAAAACGGCCCGCGGTTGCTGGCGCAACTTCTCCCGGCTGCCGCTGTCGGCGGCCAGCAAGTCGATCATTCCGCCCAGCCCCGCCGCCGAGAACGATCCCGTTACCACCGGCTTGTCGGAATGCTCGAGCACGACGAACAGCCGGTAGAGATCGCCGATCGCGTTAGAAACGTCCTTGCCCCCGCCATTGCACGCATCGCTGCACACCACGGCAGTCGACTGCGCCGCGAACTGCGGCAGCATCTCCGCGACTTGGACCAGGCGCACCAGGTCGCGAGTCTCCGACGATCGCGCTTCCATCGTGTCGGGATCGAGCACCTGCACGCAGCAGGAGCCGGGATCGAAATGCACGTCGTCGCCGCCATAGTGAACCGCTTTCTCTCCCTGGCGGCTGTAGAGGTAGAAGTCGTGCGGGGCCGATGCCAGGCACTGTCGCACCACGCGCTCCGGAATACGCGCCACTCCGTCCCTGACTTCAACTCCCGCCGACTGCAATAACTCGACCACGGCCGAGCCGACTCGTACTCCAGGGTTCATCAAAAGCTCGAACGCTTCGCCGAGAATGCGTCCGATGAGTTCTGCGCTTAACAACTGAATTTTGGGTCTCATGCCAGGGCCGTTCCTTTGTTGATCGCTTTGCTCATGAGATTCTTTGCCAGTTCCACGGCATCGATGGCATTGCGAGAGTAGCCGTCGGCGCCGATTTCAGCCGCCCACTTCGAAGTAACCGCGGCGCCTCCAATGATCGCTTTGGTCCGTGGCCGCAACCCGTTCCGGTCAAGCGCTTCGATCACGGCTTTCTGGCCGGCCATGGTAGTCGTCAACAACGCGGAGACGCCGACGATGTCGGCATCCACTTCTTTGGCCTTGGCCACGAACTGCTCCGGAGTCACACTCGTGCCCAGGTCAAAGATCCGGAATCCGCTGGCCGAAAGGATGGTGGCAACCAGGTTCTTGCCAATGTCATGAATGTCGCCCTTCGCCGTCCCGAGCACGACCTTGCCCAGAACCTCGCGCTCGGAGCCGTGTTTCATCATCTCCGGTTCAAGAACACTCATGGCAGCCTTCATCGCCTCGGCTGAGGCAAGCAGATCGGGCAGGAATATTTCTCCGCAACCGAATTGATCGCCCGCGAACGTGATCCCCGCCGCAAATCCTTGATTCACCGCTTCCAGCGGATCGATGCCCTCGGCCAGAGCCTGCTGAG
The DNA here is from genome assembly GCA_020073215.1 of Terriglobia bacterium. Taxonomy (GTDB): domain Bacteria; phylum Acidobacteriota; class Terriglobia; order Terriglobales; family Acidobacteriaceae; genus Acidiflorens. The sequence goes on from JAIQFO010000043.1 coordinate 9,313, forward strand.
CTAATTCCGTGGCGGTATCCGGTGACCCGTCGATGATGCTTTGGCGCATCGCTCCAAAGAGTTGATCCGGCACAGAACCTCCCACTGCGATCAGCCGTGAAACCGGCCAATCCGCGTTACGATTCTATTCCCGTGGGAACCAGCAAAACTGTGACCCAGCGCACGCCCAAAGGTCACATCCGAACAGGCCGTAGAAAAATTCGATGTTGCACTTGATTTTGGGTGGAGCAGCGCTTCAGCGCCTGCGGAAACACTCAAGTTTCGTATCAGGGTATCGCTTTAGCGATACCGCAAGTCGTTCGAAATCAAACGCCCCTTTTAGGGGCTGAGCCGTGAATGTCGAGTTCTTGATTTTGGGTGGAGCAGCGCTTCAGCGCTGCCATAAGCGGCGATTGTCATCACCGGCTTTAGCCGCCGAGGTGAGGCCCTCGCGCGCAAGACACTTCTTCCGCAACCTCAGGAATTCGCAACTCGAAAGAGATGGAGCCGACGATCAGACTTGAACTGATGACCTGCCGATTACGAATCGGCTGCTCTACCAACTGAGCTACGTCGGCCCGTCTTAGTTTATCAAATCGCTCAGGCGACTACGGCACGGCATCTATGGCTCACAACATCGCGCCTTGAGAGATACAGCCTTGGGCGATCGTCAAGCCGGCTGCGCGGCGATTCAGAAGCTGAGGGAAATCTCATTCCGGTCGGCGGGAATCCGCAAATCAATTCCGCGCTCATGGTTGGCCGTGATGGTCGCGTCGATGTCGAGCAGGCCCAGCGGGACGCTACGCTGCTGCCGCTCAATGCTCAAAGACAAATTGCTCGCCGTAAGCACATACCGCCGGGTTTCCAGTCGCTCTCCATTTGCCAGGATGAAGATCGTCGGCGGCACCATTTTGGCGGCGCTGGCATTGGCAGCCACCGGAATCTCGATAACTTGCGCTTTAGGTACAGATGGTGCCGGTTCCGGTGCCGGTGGAACAGCCGCTGCGGGCGCAGGCGCATTGGTCACGGCCGTGTCGGGCTGCTCATACCCATACGGCTCGTCGTACGGGAAAAAATACGGATCAAAAAAGGCGCCCGCCCCGTGGTGGTGGAAATGAGAATGGCCTATAAGGAATCGGTTGGGCACGCTGCGCCGCCCGGCAAAACCAGAATGGCCAGGCGATCTGGGGCCATTGCCGTGAAAAGTAGCCGCCGCGCGCTGCGCTTGCAAAGATCCGCCCAGAACCAAGGCGGCCAGCAGCGTAACTAAGGCTGCTCTTTGCATGAGGAGATTATACGCGTCTTTGAACGAGAGCCTGTGTCAAAGCTTGAGGTAAAAAAATGCGGGCCGTACGGCGAATGAGCCGCGAAGCGGCGGAAAAGGATAGCCCGGCCCGGCAGTGCCGGGTAGGGTGCAACGATTCGAGTCCCGCGAGGGACGGCACCTCTCTTGCGCCGCCCTACGCCCCCTGCGCCAGCACCCTGTACTCCTCATCGGATTGCGCCGGCAGCAGCACCCACAGCGTGTAGATGCCGAGGACAGTTCCAATCGGGACGTTCAGCAGTGCCACGAAGCCCACCACCAGCGCCACCGTTCGTGCCCACTCCTGCCGCTGCAGCAAACCCCAACCGGCAATGAAACCCACCGCTGCTTTCACCAGCAGCAACCACCCGACGAAGCTGAGAATTGGCCGCAGCCACGCCGTGATCTCCGGGGGCGGCCCATTGGGAATATGAATCACGTGGCCGAAGACGAGATGCGCCACCATGATGACGGCCACTCCTCCAACCGCATGCAACGCCGAATACGCGATCCACAGAATGCCGACCAGACGAACATGTTCGCGAACCCGGCTGCGCCGAAGCTCGACCAGTCCCAGCACGGTCTTCCCGCACCGTCCGCAGCGTGGCTCTCCCGCTTGCAACGGCGCACCACATTGATCGCAAAACATCGTCTCTCCTCCACACCGCACGTCTGTCCTGTGAGTGATACGGATGCAAAGAGCTCTCAGTTCCCAGTGCTCAGTTTGGACGTGTGAGCTTTTCACTGAGAACTGAGAACTGACAACTGAGAACTGACAATCGAGAACTCAAAACGAAAAGGCCACCCGGCAACTTGGGCGGCCTTTTCTTTCAAGGGAGAATAGTTCCAACGGAGGTTTAACCCATCAGAACTTTCTGCCGGAATCTTATGAGCCTCAAAAGCACGGTGTCAAGCAAAATTTGTGACTTAAATAGTCTTATTTTCAACAACTTACACGACGAGTCCACAAGTCGGCAAACCGGCTCAAAATGGGATAAAAATCCCCTCTTTCGGCCCTAACAACCTTCGATTGAGTAACTTAGCGCTCCCGGGGCGCCGCCTCGCGATGGTCATCCAAGTGCAAAGAGATGAATTCCATCGCCTCCCGCCGGTCAAACACCGAGTCGGGAAAAAACCGCTTCACCACCACGCGCACGCCCCCAAATGCGATTCCCGCAACCAGCGACAGGCCAACCACAATTCCGCAAAGAACAATTGCGTTGAACAGAAAGTTGGCCATGTTGTCTTTTTTGCTGAGGTAGGTATTTTCGTTCCAGGTGACATCAGCTTCATAGCTGATCGACGACATCAGCGATCGCGCTTCGCTTTTTGAAATCGGGCCCGCCGCGATCACCAGGATGGGACCGGTGCGCGCGTCATAGAACGGCCCCACATCGACCATCGCCGCCACCCCCGGCTGCGGTTGCGCAACCTGATGCGAAGCGTCAATCTGCCGCTGCCGTTCCGCCGCAATCTGCGGCGTAGGATATTCGATGAGCATCAGCGTAGCATCGCCCGCCGTAGCCGTGTACCGCCCGATCACCACTTCCGCCCCGGCCGTGAAGTCCACCAGCGAACCCGGTAGTGGCGATCCCACCCGAGCGAGTGCGACCGGACCCAGAATGTACTTCGTGGTGTTAGTCTCGAGTCCCTTCTTCGGCAGATAAGCAGGCAGCGCAGGCGCCCCGCCCTTGTTTCCTTCCGCTCGCGGCAGCAGCCCGGCCAATTCCCGCAGTTGCGACGCCGACATCACGCTCGTCTTGTCAAACATCGCATCCACCAGCACGTTCCCCTGGTAGAACAGCACGCGGCTATTCAGATAAGCCGCGCCCCCGCCAATCGTTCCCGCCCCCATCTCCGCCGAGCAGTAGAAGGTGAAAGCGCCGTAGGCCCCGCTGGCATCGGAAAACACAGCCGCCTTGATCGCCAGGTTGCGCCCATCGTCGCGAGTGTAGGCCGCCTTCTCCAAACTCTGGAAGCCATACTCCTTCAGCACCGCAGCGTTCACGGCATCGGCGGCCGCTGGGTCATCACTTCGCGCAACCGTACCCTTAACCTGCCAGCCGGCAAACTCCGCAGGAAGGACCGGAGAAATAGGTTTTGAAGAAACAACAGCCGGAGCAGCCGGTTCGCCAGCAAAGGCCCCAGCGGGAAGAAGAAGAAAGAAGACAACGAAGAGTAATCGCAAGAATTTCATTCAGGAAAAAAGCACACCCCTGCCACTAGTTTAGACTATCGGCAGCCCAAGAAAGTTTCCACGCGCCCCGCTAAGCTCGTGGAGCGACGTGCGTCCTCGCCCGTCCGCATTGAAGCGATCCGCGTAGGAACAGCCGCCCAGGCTGTCCAGCCGAGCGCAGATCGGCAGGTGCCTCGGGCGTGGAACATGCCACAAGCCAATTACGTATGTTCAGTCGATGGGCATCAAGTTCTTCCAAAGACTTATCGTCACCACCCTTCTCGGGTTCCTGACAGTCTCCGTCATAGCCGGAGTGGTTTTGACCGAGGCAACGCTGCATCCCGGCCGGCACCTCCAGTCTTCGAGCGATGAGATGGAAGGGCGCGAAATGGCGCACCGCCATGAGTCCAAATTGGCCGACATCGCTATCACCGCAAAGGACGGAATAATGCTCCGCGCGTGGAGCATTCGTCCAGGCAGCAGCAACGGCAATGCTGTGATCCTGCTGCACGGTCTCGCCGACAACCGCGTCGGGATGACCGGCTATGCCGAGTTGCTTCTGAGCCGCGGCTTCAGCGTCCTTATGCCGGACGCACGCGCCCACGGAACCAGCGGCGGCAACCTGGCTACCTTTGGGCTGCTGGAATCCGACGACATCCACCGCTGGTTGGATTGGCTGGAACAGAACGACCGCCCCGAGTGCATTTTCGGCCTGGGCGAGTCCATGGGCGCCCGCCCTGTTGTTGCAATCGTTGCGATCAGAAACTCGCTTCTGCGCCGTTGCCGCTGAATCGCCTTTTGCAAGCTTCCGCGAGATCGGCTACGACCGCGTTGGCCAGTTCTTCCACACTGGCCCGTGGCTCGGACGCACGTTAATGCGCCCAACTATCGAGATCGCATTTGTTTACGCCCGGTGGAAGTACAAACTGGACTTCGAACAGGTCTCGCCCGAAAACGTCGTGGCCGCGACCAAGATTCCAGTCTTCCTAATCCACGGGCAAAGTGATCGCAACATCCCCGTGCGTCATTCCCGGTTGATCGCAGCCCGTAATCCGGCCGTTCCTCTGTGGGAAGTGCCCAACGCCGATCACTGCGGCGCAAGCAGCACCAATCCTGACGAGTTCACCGTAAGGCTGATTCACTGGTTTGACAGCCATGCGAGCACGCAGAGGCATCTTGCGGTCAGGGCTCATTGATCCTTGGAAGGTTGCTTGGAAGGTTGCGCGGAGAGGAGGGAGCGCACGGAGATCGGCGATCTATTTCTTCACCAGACTGGTATGACTGGCCACGCACAACCACTTGCCATCCTGCGAGACCCAGGTATCGGTAAAACGCCCGAAATGCTCATAGGGCTTGCCGCCATAGGTGCCCTTCGTATGATAACTACCCGTCACGATCGCGGTCGTGGAATACATTTCCACCTTCACGTCATCGATACTCATGATCGCAGGCTTAAATTTAGGGTCGGCGAAATCCGCCAGGAACTTACCTCGATCGCTGACCTCTCCGTCGTATTCAGTATTGATAAACTTGTCGCCGATCATGCTGGCGATAGCGGTCGCATCGCGGCTTAGCTGGGCTTGGTTCCACATCCGCTCGAGCCCCACAAGTTTGGCGGAGGTTTCCTTGGAGGAGACCGTATTGGGAGTTTGCGCGAACGCGCACATGGCAACGAGAAGGCAGCAGGCCACCGGCTTCATGATCGAGCTTCCGTTTCCGAGCCCTATCCCCATTTTCTTGAACTTTGAGCCTTCACAATAGCGCGAACGGCTCACTGTTGTTATCGGCAACCACCGCAAGAACATTACTGTCGTTATTCAAAGCACAAAAAAGCCGGACTGTATCGTCCGGCCCGTGCCAAACAAGTTCCGCCGTTTGCTTACCGCTCCCCAAACAGATCAGTCATCGCCGCCGTGCCCGCGTCGCAAGCATGGTTCAGACAGGGCAATTCCAACCCGCCTTCCAGCGTGCGCAGCAGTGAGAAGTGGGTGTAGAACCGCGCGCTCCGCCGGTGACCGGAGCCGTAGTTCGTATCCACAATCGTGATCACCTGGTTTGTATTCGGCGCCAGGCTGTAGTCGTTTTCATCCCACAGCAGAACGATCGCGTTGTGCCCACGCTTCCAGGCCGGCGAGCTGTGAATGGCCGACACCAGCTTTTCCACCGCGTTGTCGCCCACCAGAATCAGCGCCGGGTTCAAGCCCGCCTGCGTGCCGTCACTCTTCGGATCGAAGTTGCAGAACGGTGTCGAGTTCCCGCGTCCATGCTGGTCGTTGCACTGGTTCGGAGCGATGAACGAGAAGTCGGGAACTTTGCCCGAGCGCAGGTCCGCATACAAGCCGTTCGCGCCTTCGAAATCCGCGATCTGCGCGTAGCTCAGCCGCGGATTCGTTCCCTCTTGCACGTCCTCGAAATACACAAACGGATTGTGCTTGGCCGCATAAAGCTGGACGATGTCGGAGCTAGTGAGCGGCGGGGTCAGTGGCGGGTTGATCTTCGTGAAATCCGTGTTGTTGGTAAACACGCCATCGCTGTAGTTCACCGTGTCCGGGTTAGCGGGAACATCTTCCTGATAGCTCTTCCAGGTTTTGCCCTTGGCCACGAGTTGCTCGGCAATGGTCTCGCCCAGCGTAGACGTCACCGCGGGGTACGAACTCGTTCCGTCGATGTTGACCTCTCCCGGAGGCCCTTGGGTTTCGTTCGTGAAATCCATCGCCGGCGTCGCCGCGTCCGTGCCGCTGCCCCGGATCGGACAGATGTTCGGTGTCGGCGGATTGTCCGTAGCAGGCACCCCCGTAGCCAGATTCGTCAGGCAGGAAGCATCGTGCCAGTCGGGTGCGTTATCGCTAAGTACGCCAAAGTTCGAGCCGCCAACGACTTCGAGGTAATTAGTCAGGCTCGGATGCGCCACCGCAAAATAGTTGGTCGCCAGATTCGCCGTCCGAGCATACCGGTTGACGAAGGGCGCATTCGGATTGTTCAGGATCTGGCTATATCCATGGTTCTCCATCATGATCACGAAAACGTGGTCGAGATGTGGAATCTCTTTCGGCACAGCCCCTTCCTGGGCAAAAGCCGCGCTCGTCGCCAGGGCCAGCAGGCCCGCGAACAGTGTTTTTCTTTTCATGAAGCGATCTCCTGGAGTCATTAAGGTTGTGTTTGAGATGTTGTGTTTGAGATGTCACGGCCCAACGTAATATTCCGCACACTAGCAGCCAATTGTTAGCGCCCGGTTAAGGGAAGATTAAGGTTTGATGAATGAAACAAATGAAACCGAGGAAAAGAACGGAAGTCTATCAGCCTGTCGTGAAAGCACGTTTCGTTTCGGGCATGCCTTCACAGCATGCGGAAAAACTCGGGTAGAGACGGGGCTCGCCCCGTCTCAGGCTGCTGAACAGCTCTGAAGTTGTTTTGGTTTTTGGGAAGGGCATGCCTTCACAGGCTGCGGAAAGACTCAAGTTTCGTATCAGGGCATCGCTTTAGCGATACCGGAAATTCTTCAAAATCAGGCACCCCTTTAGGGGCTGGGCGTCGAACATCGACTTTTTCCGCAGCCTGCTCAGGCGTGCCGTAATGCGCATAAATGCCTCTTCAGGCGCTGGTCCGCGGACTGGAGGTTCGCCACACGCTGCTAGACTAAACCGACGCGGCCATCCTGCACGATGCCGCGTTCTGGTCGGAAGGAGCCCAGCGTGAACCCAGCCTTGAAGCGCCACATGCGAGTGCTCTTGAATATCTGGCCGCCATTTCTGGGCGCGGGAATCCGCATCATGCGCCTCGGACCCGGCTGGAAAGAGATTGATGTGGAGATGAAGCTTCGCTGGTGGAACCGCAATTACGTCGGCACCCACTACGGAGGATCGCTCTACTCCATGACCGACCCGTTCATCATGCTCATGTTGATTGAGAATCTGGGGAAGGATTACCTCGTCTGGGACAAGTCGGCCAGCATCCGCTTCAAGAAGCCGGGACGCGGAACCGTATCCGCCAGTTTTCGCCTCTCCGAACCGCAGCTTCGCGAAATCAAGCAAGCCCTGAATTCCCAGGAAAAGATCGAGCGGGTATTCACGGTCGAGGTCAAGGACGAATCCGGGAATGTCATTGCCGAGGTCGAGAAGTTGCTGCACATCCGAAGAAGGGATGAGGCTGGCTCGGTGCCCTGCTAGTTCTTCTCGACCAGCGCGAGCCGCACACCGAGTCCGATCAGCAGAAATCCACTGGCATATTTCACTCGTCTGGCAGACTTCGGTTTGCTCACTAGCCATGCTCCTGCGCGATCGACCGAATAGGCCAGCGCGGCTAGAAAAACCACGTCCAGCAAAGCAAACGTTATGCCCAGCACCACCAGTTGCAATTGGGCATGGCCACGCAAAGGATTCACGAATTGAGGCAGGAAGGTGAGAACAGCACAGCTTTCGGGTTGAGCAGATTCGTGAAAACCCCTTGCCGGAAGATGTCCCAGCGGCGTGCGGTGTTTAACTGCCGCAAAGCGAATCCGTTGCGCTCGCGGATCGTGTGAACACCGAGATATACGAGATAACCTGCTCCGGCGTACTTAACAATCAGGAACGCTGCCAACGATGCCTGCAGAAGCGCGGCTAATCCCAATACGGCGAGCAGCGTTTGCAATACCTCGGCCGTGCCAATGCCCAAGGCGGAAACCAGGCCGGCCCGCCTGCCGCCGGAAATCCCTCGCGAAATGACATACAGGATGTCCGGCCCCGGTGCCGCGATCACCACCGCTGCGGCCGCCAGAAACAGAGTAAAGGTCTTAAGATCAATCATTCCCTCATCCTTGCTTCACTGCCCTTCGGGCTTGTCGATCTTACTCGCCACCTTCACCCCGCTCAACCCGCTGGCATACTTGGACACACCCCGGTAGAGCGACTCCGCAATCCGCTGCCGGTGCTCTGAACTTTCCAGTTTGCGCTCGTCGGTGGGATTCGACACAAACGAAATCTCCGCCAGAATCGAAGGCATATTCGCCCCGATCAGCACGATGAACGGCGCCTTCTTGATCCCGCGATTGCGGATGCCGGCATTACGCAACGCCAGCCCCCCATAGAGCGATTCCTGCACGTTGCCGGCAAACTCGCGCGATTCCTCGATCTTCTCCTTCAGCGCAATCTTCTTCACCAGATCCTGCAATTCGTGAATCGACTTTTCCGATACCGCGTTCTCGCGAGCCGCGACTTCCAGCGCTTCCGGCGACGAGGTGAAATTCAAATAATAAGTTTCGACGCCGCGCGCATCCGAATCGCGGCTCGAGTTGGCGTGGATCGAAATAAACAAGTCCGCTCGTTCCCGGTTAGCAATCGCGGTGCGCGTTTCAAGGGGAATGAAGGTGTCGTCCTGGCGCGTATAAATCACCTCAGCCCCAAGCCGCGTTTCCAGCAAACGCCCCAGCCGCTTGGCCACATCGAGCACCACGTCCTTCTCCAGCAGGCCGTTCGGGCCAATCGTGCCGGTGTCATGCCCGCCGTGGCCGGCGTCGATGACAATCTTGCCAATCTTCAACCCCAGCGCGCGAATCAACGACCGGTCGCCGGCGGCGGTGGGACGCGCTTCCCGAGTCGTTTCCCGCAGCCCAGGACGAAGATCCGCCGTGTCAGGAGCCGCCGCGCCGCTGCGCGATTTCTTTCGGTGTAAAGAAGAAGAAGACTTTGCCGGCGAAGGCAAATCTGATTTCGCCAGCCTGGTATCGTCCGCGTCCGAGACCTCGCCGGAGCCGCCCCCCGTTCCGTCGGGGCGATTCTTTTCGTGCGCAAGCGCCACCTTCGCCGGCGCTCGGTCGCTGGTCTCAACGTTTGTCTTAACGCTCGACTCAACGTTCGCCTCAGCGTTCCTCTCAACCTTAGTCTCGATCTTCGTGTCAGCGTCTACCTTGACGATCGTCTTAGGAATTCTGCGGTTCGATCCTTTCACCGCCACCGTCGTCTTAATCACTCCCGCGCCCTGTGGCTTCGCCGAGCCGGACGGTCGAGAATCGGCGCTCGTAGCCTCAGGGGCCGCGCTCGGAGCCAAGTCCGTTTCGACGGGCGCGGGCTTCGATACGGCGACCGCATCCGTGTCGGACTCCTCTGCTGCTTTCCTCCCATCGGATTTCGCGTCTGCGCTCGACCTCATCGCGGGCGCGCTCGAGTCGTCGTCCGATTCCGCCGAAGCCGCCGTCGATGTTTCCGGAGCCGAACGCCCTTTGCTGCTGGCCGCCTCCGTCCTACCCAAGTCCGTCTTAGTCAGGTCCGTCTTGGCCGCATCCGCCTTGGCGATCTCCGACGCCCGGTTCCGCTTCCCCTGCAGATCCTTCCCGTTCCCGTCCTTGCCGTGCACATCAATGATGAGCCGGTACGGATCGGGCAACAGAAAAGCGTCGTATCGAGCCAGATCGTCCACTTCCAGCACAATCCGCGTGCGCCCCGGCTGAAATTCGGCAACCCGAATCTTCTTCAGGAAGCCATCGTCCACGTCAAAAGTCTTGCCCACCAGCGTCGAAGCCAGTTTCGTGCCGCGCAGGTCGAAGAAAATGCGGTCGGGATGCGAGATGCGCTGCGAGTCGAACTTCACCTCCTGCTCGACATCAATGGCGACGCGAGTGTAATCGGGCGTCGACCAGTGCCGGACTCCGGTAACCCGCGGCAAGGCGCTCCGCCGCACGCTCGCGGCCTTTGCCGTTTCCGTGCCCGATTCGGCGTCGTCAGCGCCGGAGCTGACGCCACCCCGGGCATTCCCGCCGGCATTCGATCGCGGTTTGTGCGCCGTCGTCTCGGCCGTCCGTTCCATTTCGTCGGCCTCGGCATCGATTTCCTTCACCGCCGAGCGCGCATCGTCAGCCAGCCGGTTGCGCGGATAGCGATGAAGAAAATTTTCGAAGGTGGTGCGTGCCTCTTCGGGATCGTTGAGATCGTCTTTGTAGATTTCTCCGATCGTGAACAGGGCGTCGAAGCGGTATTTGCTGCCGGGATATTCCTTGCGCAGAAACCGGTACTGTTCCACCGCCCCACGCAGAATCTTGTTGTCGTCAAAGCGCCGCCCCATCTCGACCATGAGTTCGGCGGTAGCCACCACGCTGGGGTCCGCCTTCGACGAAGCCGGAGACCCGAAGTAAACGCGCCGGTAAGAATCAATCACCCGCTGGTATTCGCGGCGAGTCCGCTCGCCCACCGGACGCCCGTTAAGCGCCTCCCGCGCCCGCTCTGCTTTGGCAAATTGTTGGCGGGCCCAGGCATCGTTGTGATGGACGCGAGCCGATGCGGATACCCCCGGCAGCAGCGCCAGCAACAGCGCCGCCCCAAGGCGAAAGGCGAGAGCCCCTCGAACAAGGATCGTGCGAATTAGGGTCGCAGAAACCTGGGTCTTCACTTGCCGGATGCCTTATTCACTTTACAGCTTGTCAATCATTACAACGCTTCGCAACCGCAGGAGATGCAATTTATTCCGTATTGCTGATGTGGAGCACGCCCCGCGCATCGCGTTCGACCCGCACCGGATCATGCACCGGGCTGCCGAAAATGTACGACCCCGGTTCGCTGCCACCGTTATACAGGTTCGTAATCCGGCGCACGTAGTTCTGCGTTTCCCGGAAATGCGGAACCCCCGCACTCCGCGCCACCGCTCCCGAACCCGCGTTATAAGCCGCCAGACTGAGGCTGACGTTGCCGCCGTAGCTATCCAACAAGCTTCTTAGATGCCGCACCCCGGCATCCACGTTTTCGGCCGGATCAAATGGATTTGCCACATTGAGCGAGCGCGCCGTCGACGGCATCAACTGCATCAATCCCATCGCGCCTTTCCGCGAAACCGCATTCGGATTGAAATTCGATTCCACCTTGACCACCGAGCGCACCAGGTTGGGATCCACATTGTGCCGCGCCGCCGCTTGCTCAATCGCGGCGTCGACCTCCTCCTGCGTGAAAGCGCGGTTCAGAATCTGGTGACTCTGCGCCCTGCCGTCCAGGTAGGTGTTGACTTCCGAAGCCGCCGTGCGCGCCGCCCTCATCACCGCCCCGTTGGTCGGAACCGGCTTGAAGCGATGTTCGGTCGAACTCCAATAAACCAGCCGAGAACGCGTAGCCGCGGGAGCCGCCGCCTCTCTCGAAGCCATGGCAGGCCCACCCTCGTTTACATAGATCTTGCGCCCGGATTCGTCGGTGGCAGGAGTAATACCGCCCCCCTGCGCCCGTGCCGGCATGGTCGAGAACAAAGTGGATAGAAAGGAGATCGTGGTCAAGCTAGCCATCAGCGCGATTTGCAGGCGTTTTCGCATAGCGGGTTAAGATCGGCCAAAATGAAGACCTGGCCAAAAGGCACACTTACTTTAGGGCCAACCCTACCCGGCTACCTGCCGAAGAATCCAGAACCAGAGTAAGCCGATTATAGGGTGCGCCGAGGGCACGAGCAATCTCTCCGAAGGGCGTAGAACCTTTGGAGTAATCTGCGTAAGTGACTGAAAAGACGAGATCTTGAAAGGTTACCTGTAATCCGGTGATCGGCCCGCCGAAAGACAGCTGCATTGGAACTTACATCTCCGATGACCCGGTCACCCGATGGCCCGATCCCCCATCACCCGATAAGCCGATTTCACCCTACAATGGCGTATCCATGAACTCCCAAGCTCTTCGCCATCTCTTCGAGCAAGTTCGAAAAAAGCGCCTCTCCCCCGACGACGCCGTAGAGCGCCTCCGTCACCTGCCCTTTGAAGACCTGGGTTTCGCCAAGCTCGACCACCACCGCGCCCTCCGCCAAGGCATGCCCGAGGTGATTTTTGCCCAAGGCAAAACGCCGCGCCAGGTGGCCGACATCTTCACCCGCCTCGCCGCGCACGGCGGCAACGTGCTGGCAACGCGTGCTACGGAAGAGCATTACGCCGCCGTCGCCGCCGCCCTGCCCCGCGCTGAGTATCGTCCCCTGCCTCGGGCCATAGTGCTCAAGCGCGACCGCCAGCAACATGGCAAAGGAGTAATCGTGGTAGTGTCGGCCGGAACCAGCGACATCCCGGTAGCCGAAGAAGCCGTAGTCACCGCGGAATTGATGGGCAACAACGTCCAGCACATCTACGACGTTGGAGTAGCCGGCATCCACCGCCTCCTAGCCCATCGCGGAGCCCTCGCCAAGGCGCGTGTCATCGTAGTCTGCGCCGGAATGGAAGGCGCGTTGCCCAGCGTAGTCGGCGGCCTGGTAGGAGTCCCGGTGATAGCCGTCCCCACCAGCGTAGGCTACGGCGCCGCCTTCGAAGGCCTGGCCGCCTTGTTAGGAATGATGAACTCCTGCGCCTCGAACGTAAGCGTAGTAAACATCGATAACGGATTCGGAGCCGGCTACGTAGCCTCCCTAATCAACCGCCGCTGCTGAAGAATTGCAGAGCGGACACTCCTGTCCGCTGCCTTTGGCTTTGATTTCTTCGAGTCAAAAACGCGAACGGGTGCCCCATCCTTGCGCGTTTGTTGCGCAAGGGTGGGATTTCATGGCCCCCTCCCCCGTAAGATTCTGATTCAGTAGCAAAGCAATTAAATTAAGGAAGGACGGGTGGGATTCCACCGCCCCTCCCCCCGAAAAATTCCGCGTCTGTGTCAAAGTATTCGCTAATGCTAACCTCCCAGGATCCCCGCCTAGCCGGGCGAGTCGCCTTCACCCATCCCAACTTCGTCTCCTACACGCTGGCGCGCTTCTTCATCGTCGTCGCGCTCGAAATGCAGTCCGTCGCTGTGGGATGGCAGGTCTACGAAATCACCCAGCGCCCGCTCGATCTCGGATACGTCGGCCTGGCGCAGTTCCTGCCCGGCTTCGTGCTTTTTCTCTTCGCCGGACACGCCGCCGATCTCTTCGACCGCCGCAAGTTGCTGCTCGGGTGTTACGGCGGGTTCGCCCTGTGTTCGGCGCTTCTGCTCGCGATCAGCGGGCGCGCCCCGCAATCGGTTCACGCGATCTATGTAGTCCTGGTGCTCCTGGGAATCTTTCGTAGCTTCAACTGGCCGGCCAGTCGCGCCCTGCTCCCGCAACTGGTTCCCGAAGAGCATTTCGCCAACGCCGTCGCCTGGAACGCCAGCACCTTTCAGATCGCAACCATAGCCGGCCCCGCCATAGGAGGAATCGCCTACGCCCTTTTCCGCGGCCCCGAGGCCGTCTATGCCATAGCCGTCGCGGTATCCATCCTAGCTACCCTCTTTACCTCGCGAATTCACGCCCTGCCCCCCGCGCCAGAAAAAGAACGAGCACAGCGAGTGGTAAAGAAAGAGCCCGTAAGCCTGCGCACCGTGCTAGCGGGCTTTCGTTTTATCTGGGAGAAGAAACTGATCCTGGGCTCCATCTCGCTCGACATGTTCGCGGTCCTGTTAGGCGGAGCCGTTGCCTTGCTCCCCATCTATGCCAGAGAAATCCTGCACACCGGTCCCTGGGGACTCGGCCTGCTGCGCAGCGCTCCCGGAGTAGGCGCCACCCTGATGGCCATCGCCGTAGCCCACCGTCCCATCCGCCGCCGAGCCGGCCTGACCATGTTGTTCGCCGTAGCCGCATTCGGCGCGCTAACCATCGTCTTCGGAATCTCGCACAGCCTGATCCTCTCGCTGGTAGCGCTATTCCTGGTCGGCGCCAGTGACATGGTGAGCGTGATCATCCGGGCAACCTTGGTCCAAGTTGCCACGCCCGACGAAATGCGCGGGCGCGTCAGCGCCGTAGACATGCTCTTCGTCGGAGTGTCAAACGAGTTAGGCGAATTCGAATCCGGCCTGACCGCCCAATGGTTCGGCACCGTCCCCGCCGTGGTCCTGGGAGGAGTAGGCACTCTGGTAGTGATCGCCACCTGGGCATACCTCTTCCCCGAACTGCGTAAAGCGGATCAACTAACCGTGGCGGAATTGGTCCCAAAATAGGAGACGTGAGCCATGCCGAACGACCCGCCACCCAAGCACCTTGAAAGGTTAGGGAAAAAACTCCTGTAGAGACGGGGCTTGCCTCGTCTCAGGCTGCCGAACAATGCCGGGGAGTCTTGGTTTTTGGGAAGACACGCCTACGCAGGCTGCGGAAAAAACACCGGTTTCGTATCAGGGCATCGCTTTAAGCGATGCCGCCAGCCCTTCGAAATCAACCGTTCCTTTAGGGGCTGCGCAACCAACCGAGCGGTCGCCGGTCCGCCGCTTTCTGCTGCTACAATTTCCGGTTCGCCATCCTGCCCGACGCCGCAAGCCGCGTCTCTGATAACGAGGTGTCTTCATGCCGGAAACTTTGCAGCTCTCGACTCCCACGCCGCTCACCACTCTCACCGAAGACGAGATTCTGTTCCGCGACAACGTCCGCCAGTTCGCCGACGACAAGATCCGTCCCCTGGCGAAAGAGATGGACGAAAAGGCGGTGTTCGATCACGGCCTCATCGACCAGTTCTTTCAACTCGGACTGATGGGCATTGAGATTCCCGAGCAGTATGGCGGCGCCGGCGGCAAGTTTTTTGACGCCATCCTCGCCGTCGAAGAATGTTCCCGCGCCGACGCCTCCGCCGGCGTAATTGTGGACGTGCAGAACACGCTGGTGGCGAATGCGCTTCTACGCTGGGCCAACGAAGACCAGAAGAAGCGTTACCTGCCAAAGATGACGGCCGACACGGTAGGCGCGTATGCCTTGAGCGAAGCCGGATCGGGATCGGACGCCTTTGCCCTGCAAACCAAGGCCGAATTAAAGGGCGCCGACTTCGTTCTCAACGGACGCAAGCTCTGGATCACGAACAGCAAAGAGGCGGGATTGTTCATCCTGTTTGCCACCGTCGATGCGTCCAAGGGATACAAGGGAATCACGGCGTTTCTGATCGAGAAGAATTTCCCCGGATTTACCGTAGGCAAGAAGGAAGACAAGCTGGGAATTCGCGCGTCGTCAACCTGCGAGCTGATTCTCGAAGACTGCCGCGTGCCCAAAGAGAACGTGCTCGGTGAGGTCGGCAAAGGATACAAAGTAGCAATCGAAACCCTGAACGAAGGCCGCATAGGAATTGGCGCGCAGATGCTGGGCGTAGCCCGCGGCGCGTGGGAATGCGCCGCAAAGTATGCTCAGGAGCGCACCCAATTCGGCAAGCCGATTGCTGAATTCCAGGGAGTTCAGTTTCATATCGCGCAGATGGCGACCGAGATCGAGGCGGCCCGCCTGATGGTGTACAACGCCGCGCGCATGAAAGACGCCGGAGTAAATTTTGTAAAGGAAGCCGCCATGGCCAAGCTCTTTACCTCGCAGGTGGCCGAGCGCGTAACCTCGCTAGCCATCGAAATCTACGGCGGCTACGGCTTCACCAAAGATTACCCGGTAGAAAAATACTGGCGCGACTCGAAGATCGGAAAGATCTACGAAGGCACCTCGAACATGCAATTGGCAACGATCGCGAAGCTGCTGATGGGAAAATAGGAAGTCAGAAGTAAGAAGTTAGAAGTCAGATTGCAGAAGTGAGATCCCGTGGTCGTTGGTTTTTACTTCTGCATTCTGACTTCTGCATTCTGACATCTGCCTGACATCTGCCAATCGCTTCCGGAATCATTTCGCTGTGGTTTTGCTCTTATGTGTCGCCGCAGGTTTGCTCTTCTGTCGCGCCGCAGCCTTGCTCAGCAGTGCCAGCAGAGGCTGCGCCGATGCCGGTGCCCCCACTTTCCCCTCGCGTACGATCTCCTTGGCGCTCAGTTCCTTCCCATAAAGGGCCTTGTTGGCGCCATCGTCGGAGCGCATCGTCGAACCCTCCAGCGACAGCCCCGCAAACAGCCCCTTCGATCGGGAATACGAAAGAATCTCCGCATTCATGACGATATCGGTTTCCGCGGAAGCGGCCCGCCCCACCGGCCCCGCCGCCGCCGATGCGTCCGCCCCCAGCTTCACCTTGCTCGTCATCACCGAGTTTGCGCCTTTCTCATTCATCACCAGCAGCACGAAGTCCGTGGCCTGCGCCCCAATCTGGAAACCGAAACTCCCGCCCTCCAGCGCAAACATCGCCGGCGCGCTCCACGGCCCCGAAAAGTCCTCGCCCTTGCGGCACGTGATCAGTCCCCGCCCGTAGCTCCCGCCCACCACAAACGCCGCCTTCTTCACCGACGGATAAATCACCACGCACTCCGCCCTGTCCAGCAGGTCCTTTGGAATCCCGTCCGGCATGCCGAGAATTTCCTTCATCACGGTTGCGGCTTCGCCGATGCGCTCGTTTTCCTTCTTCTGTCCCATAACCGGCAGTACCGAAGCCAGCATGAGGACCGCCAGCAATACCTTGTTCGTCATAAACCCTCCTGTGATCGATGGTAGATAAGCGATGGTAGATAAGCGATGGTAGAGCAATGACCGACGGCCTACTTCACTTCCGCCCCTGGAGGAGACGCATCCTCCGGAAAGCTTCTCAACGCCACTTCGCGCGAGCGCGAAGAAGTCTTCTTCGCTTCGTCGATTGTGTTCTCGATGAGAGTTCCCTTCAACACGTAATACGCTTCGTCGCCCCGGCTCTTGCCCTCGCCCCGCTCGACTGTCCCCCGAAACTCGAACCATACACCATGCACCGTCTCGGTAGTAAAGGCGAGTCGATTGCCGTCCAGCTTGCCTGACTTGAAAAAATGGTCCAGAAAAACGCCGCGATCGCTTTCCGACTCGCCGTAGCGCGAAACAAAGCCCGTAACCCGTCCCTGGTCTTCGACGGTAACCTGCACAAACTCGCCGTCGCGCAAAAAACCGTACATGCCCGAGCAATTCGTGCCAGCGGCCGCGACACTTTGCCCATCTTTATCCTGCTGCTCCGCATTCGCCGCTGCGCCCACAAGCATCCCAGCAAGAATAACGATACACACCAGTTGCGTGTGTAAACGGGTCCGGTGGATCGACATGGCTAACCTCGGTGACTCTCAGTATAGGTTACGAAGGTATTTTCCAGCCCGCAGGGGCGACCAAGCTTAGCCCAGCGGCGGGATGCGGAATCGGACGGCGGGCGATTCGCGATCCGGAACATCAGCGGATGCGGCAGAAACAGCGAAGTGAACCTGGACAAACGATGGTTCGGCAATGGCAAGCGGTGATGGAACCGATGTTCGGAGTGCGGAACGAACCAAGTATCCCGCGGCGCTAAAGGGATGCCCTGATATGCATCTTAATTCCTCCACCGGAGAATCTCCCCCTACTCGACCGTGTGCTTGGCTGTGTACCCTTCTCGCGTGTACACGATGTACTTCACGTCCTTGCCCTTCTGGTCGCGAACCTTCAGCGGGCCGCCGTCCGGCGCCTGCAGTTCGACTTTCAACTTGCGGTAGGTGCCGTCCTGCTTGCTGTTGGTGGGGTGGTAACTGATGTTGTATTGGTTGCGGATGTCGGCGCCAATCTGGTTAAAGATCTCTGGCAGCTCGCCTTCGAAGCGCGGAAAGTAGGCGCGTCCCCCGGTCAGGCTGGCGAATGTCTTCATCTCGTTATCGGCCTGGAGATAGTCCATGTTGCCGACCGGTATTCCGAAACCATGGGTGAAGCCGCATTGATGTACCTCACAATAGTTCCGCACGGCGAAGCCGACGCTGATCGGGTAGATGGTGACGTCTTTCGTGGACTTGATTTTCTTGAGGATCTTATCGAGGGTGAGCTTGCTGAAAGTGTCGACTCCGGTAGTCACCAGAATGATGTACTTCTTGCCCTCGATACGATCGAGGCGGTCCAGCGTGTCGAACACGGCGTCGAACAGATTAGTTTCCGCGAAGCCGGGGATGCGTAGTTGGTTCAACGCGGCCTGGACGGCGCGCTTGTCCTGGGTGAAATCCGCGAGAATGTAGGGTTTCATGTCATAGGAAATCACCGCCACCCAGTCGTCTTTCTGTAGGGTGTTCGAGAATGCGTACGATGCATTTAAGGCGTCGACCATGAAGTAATAATTCGTCGAGGCAAACTCCACCAGCAGCACGGCCGTGATGGGAGCGGTGGTTTGATGGAAGGTGGAAATCTGTTGTGGCGCGCCGTCTTCGAAAATCTTGAAATTCTCTTTCTTGAGGCCGGGGATCGTCTGGCCGTCCCTGGTGGTCACCAGCACATCCAGGTTGACGAGCGGCACCTGCACGTTGATCGTATAGTCAGGCATGCCCTCGATCTTCTTCGGTCTTTCGGGGGCAGGAGGCGGTGGCTCCTCTTTCTTCTTGGGGATCACATACGGTCCCACGTCGTTCTGCGGGCCGCCGGCTGCGGGCGGAGCTTCCTGTTGATTCGGATTCGCCGGAGCTTGCTGCTTATCCTGGGCCAAGGCGGAGAGAGTCAGGGCAGCCGTCCAGCAAAGAACAAGCGCCAACAGGATTACGCGCTTGCCGAAAGCCGGCGGCGCCTGGTTTTGACCGGCAGAGACACCAGAAAACATAGCTATATCCTCGAAAACCCCGGTGCTGGTTCCATGTTAATATAGATGCAAGGACTCTGCGGTTGGGATATTTTGCGGGTCTTAACGAACGTCTCCTCCCCTAGCGAAACCTTTTCTTAGCGCGCGGAGTCTAAGCAAAGAGCAAGGCCATTTTGTCGCCTCCGGGGCCGTACATGGGTAAAGTCGCTCGCGCTCTCTCCGTCCTTTTGTTGTGTCTGTCGTCCTCCCTTGCGGTTCGTGCTCAAGAGACTGCCAAACAAGTTACACCGGCGCCGGCCGTCATTTCTCCGGCCATCATGCCGCTCGATCAGATTCACGAGGGCATGAAAGGCACGGCGCTCACCGTGTTCCAGGGGGTGAAGCCGGAACCGATGGACGTGGAAGTGCTGGGCGTGTTGCGCAACGTGAACGGGCCCAAGGGCAACATCATCCTGGTGCGATTGCATGGCACCAAGCCGGAATATACCGGCGTGGTGGCCGGCATGAGCGGAAGTCCGGTCTATTTCGATGGTAAGCTGGCGGGGGCGTTGGCCTTCCGCATTGGCGAGTTTTCGAAGGAACCGATCGCGGGAGTGACGCCGATCGAGGAGATGCTGGAGATCAGTGCGCTGGATCGTCGGCCGGGAGCGCGCCGGAATATTCCTGCTTCTGATTCTCCCTCCGTCAATCCTCCCGCTGACCATACTCAGAACCAGGGCGGGAGCGCGCAGGCCGCGAGTCCCGGCGGCCCTGCAGCCTTGCCGGTCGAAAACTACAGTAGTTATCTGAAGGCGATCGAAACGCCTCTGGTGTTCAACGGCTTCTCACCGGAAACTTTGCAACGTTACGGATCGCAATTTGCCGCGGCGGGCATCGTTCCGGTGATGGGGATTGGCTCCGCGAGCGATCGCAAGCAACCGGAGCCGATCGAGCCGGGATCGGCGGTCAGCGCCGTGCTGGTGCGCGGCGATATGGATATTGCCGCCACCTGTACTGTGACCTACGTCGATCCGGAACGCTTGCTGGCCTGCGGACATCCGCTGTTGCAGTTTGGGGAAGTGGACCTGCCGATGACCAAGGCTACGGTGCTGGCCACGCTGCCTTCGCCCCTCAATGCGTTCAAGATCGTCAATACGACTGAGACGGTCGGCGCGTTCGTGCAGGACCGCCAGAACGGCATTATGGGCGTGCCGGGGCGGGAGTCGAAGATGATTCCCGTAACCGTCGCCATGCACACGCAAGGACAGGGAGCGGCGACCAGGGAATTTCACTACGAGATTCTCAACAACGCCCGTCTGAGCCCGCTGGCCATGATGGCCACGGTATTTAATGCGTTGCACGGCACGAACGATTACGGCGAGGACATTACGTACCGGATGAGGGGCGTGCTCAGCGTGAAGGGCTACCCCGATGTCACGCTGCGGAACATGTTTGCCCCGCAAGATAACGGGCAGCCCGCGGCGGCTTTGGCTGCGGCCACCATCGGCGATCGCTTTGGACGCATTTACAGCAATCCTTTCGACGCTCCCGACATACAGGGCGTGAAGCTCGATTTCGATCTGGTCCGCGAGCGCCGCTCGGCGCGCCTGGAAGCTTCGCGCACCGACGTGACCGAAGCGCGGCCGGGTGATCGGATTCTGGTGGAGACCGTGATTCGTCCCTACCGCGGCGAGCGACTGGTGCGGCAGATTCCGATACGGATTCCGACTTCGACTTCGAAAGGGATTCTGCGCATCCTGGTCAGCGACGGAGACACGCTCGACCGCATGCGGCGCGGGACGCCGATGATGAACCGTGGTCTGGGTCTGGCGCCAACGATTGCCTTGCTGAACAAAGAGCGCTCCAACGATCGCGTGTACGTTTCGCTTCTCGGGTCCGATCCCGAAGCCATGGTCGCCGACAAAGTGATGCCGACGCTGCCGCTTTCCATCATGAACGTGATGGACAACCTGCGCGGCACGCAAGAGATGGTCGTGCTCGGGGAATCGTCGGTCAGTGAGGCCTCCACCGAATCGCTCGACTATGTAGTCTCGGGCGCGCAGATGCTGACGATTAACATCAAGTAGATGGCTTAAACTTGCCGCATGATATCCTGCACGTCCTAAATTTTGTCATCCTGAGCGAAGCGAAGGACCTGCTGTCCTGTGCGCTGAGAGAAAAGCAAGTCCTTCGCTTCGCTCAGGATGACAACCCAACCTTATGTTGAGAACCCAAGTAACCTAAAATGAGGTATGACTTTGGCGCGTAAGACGCTCGCTCTTCTGTCCGTACTTACTCTTTCCGCAATCGCCCTCGCCGAGGGCACTCGCACCTGGGAACAATCCAAGTTTGAAGAACTGATCAAGGGCACTCCCAAAGGCATCGCCCTGCGCAGTGAGGGCGGCCTCGAACTCGCCCCGGCCTTCAAAGCGCTCGCGACCACGCCCTCGACCTATATCTGGTCGATAGCATCCGATGCCGCCGGCAATGTGTACGCTGCCGCCGGATCGCCGGCGCGCGTCTATCGCATCACGCCCGATGGTCAAATCGCGACCATCTTCGAACCGCAGGAATTGCAGGTACAGGCTTTGGTGGTTGATAAGAACGATTCGAAGGGCATCGTCTATGCGGCCACCGCGCCCGACGGCAAGGTCTATCGCCTTGATCCTCCGCGGCTTGAACCGGCGCGGACCGCGGCGGCAAAGGGTGCGAAGGGCGAAGCCCGGACCTCCTGGAGCGCCACACCCTACTTCGATCCTGGCTCCAAGTACATCTGGGACATCGTTCTTGACGGCGCGGGCGCGCTCTATGTCGCCACCGGCGATCACGGCGAGATCTACAAAGTCAGCGCCAACGGCCAGCACTCGCTCTTCTTCAAGAGCGATGAAGTCCACATTCGCGTTCTTGCACTCGATCCCCACGGGAACCTGATCGCCGGCTCCGATGGCAGCGGTCTGGTCTATCGCATCGCGCCGAATGGCGAGGCATTCGTTCTCTACAGCGCGCCCAAGAAAGAAATTACCGCGCTCGCCATCGACGGCGCGGGCAATATCTACGCCGCGGCGGCGGGAGAGAAGCGTCCCGGATCCACGCCGCCGCCAATGGGCATCATACTCGCGCCTCCAGCGCAGAACGCTCCCGCACCGGCACCGGGCGGCAATCTCGCCGTCGCTCCAACTACTGCCGCGCCCATGATGATGACTCCCTTTCCCGCTCCCGGACTCGGCGCTTCCGGCGGCTCGGAGATTTATCGCATCGCGCCCGATGGCGCCCCGTCGCGCCTGTGGAGTTCCCGCGAAGATCTGGTCTACGCTCTCGGCTTCGATGCGCATGGACGCCTGCTGGCAGGCACCGGCAATCGCGGCCACATTTTTGCCATCAACGGCGTCGACGATTTCAGCGATTTGATCAAAGCCAGCGCCACGCAAATCACGGCTTTTGCCGCCGCGCCCGGCGGAGGACTGTATGCTTCGAGCAGCAACCTGGGCAAGATTTTCCTGCTCGGTCCCGGCCTCGAGCCGGAAGGCACGTACGAAAGCGATGTTTTCGACGCGCACATATTCTCCCTTTGGGGACGGGCCAGCGTCCGCAGCGTGGGCAATTCCAATGTCGAGTTTTATGTGCGCAGCGGCAACGTTGATAATCCCGACCGCAACTGGAGCCACTGGACGCGCATTAATCTTGCTCTTGCCGGCGGATCCGAACTCAATGTTCCGCCGGCGCGCTTCGTGCAGTGGAAGTCGGTGCTCCATGCCGGCAATCCCGCGCCTCGCGTCGACTCCGTGCTGCTGAGCTACTTACCCAAGAACGTTGCTCCGGAAGTCGACGACATCACGGTGCAGCCGGGATACCACTATCAGCCGATTCCGCATGTCACCGGCTCGGAGCCGCCTGCTCCCGGACAACCGCGCTTCGATCCGCCGCCGCCCGCGGTGCGCGATCGCGACTCGGTGGGCATACGCTGGCAGGCGCATGACGACAACGACGACCAGCTCGTCTACAGCGTCTATTACCGTGGTGACGGCGAATCGCGCTGGCTGCTGCTGAAGTCGAACCTCTCCGATCGCTACTATTCTTTCGACGCCAGTCTTCTGCCGGACGGCGGGTACACGGTAAAGGTCGTTGCTTCCGATGCGCCGTCGCATTCGCCCGGAGAAGCGCTCTACGCCGAACGGGTAAGTGCACGCTTCGAGGTCGATACCACGGCTCCGGTCATCGAGAACCTGACGGCCGCTCTCGATGGAAAACGCATCCGGGTGCGCTTCCGCGCCAGCGATTCGTTCTCGGCGATCAAGCGGGCGGAGTACTCGCTCGATGGCGGCGACTGGCAGTTCGTCGAGCCCACGGGACAATTGTCGGATGCGAAAACGGAAGACTACGACTTTCGCGTCGCGGTGCCGCTGGTGGAAGCAGCGCCGGCCCCGATGGTTGAGAGTGTGGGGAACGACCACGTTGTGGTCGTCCGGGCCTACGACCGCTTCGACAATCTTGCCACCGCGAAGGCGGTCCTTCGCGGGAAATAGCGGGCTGGCGGGGGCTTGAACGCGAGAGGGTTTGGGAATCTAAGGTTTGGGTGGAGCAGCGGTTCACCGCTGCAGCAAGGGCATGGTTTTGGATTCCGGCTTTAGCCGCTGAGGGCACGGCTCTCAGCTCGCGGCTGACTCTTTCCGCAAGCGGTGAAGCGCTGGGCTAAGTTCAGTCGTCCCTCCGGAACTGGATGCCTTGGGCGGGCCAGGGCTCCCCGTTCCCACATTCACTGTTCTTACCTGCTGCGGCAGAGGCCGAGCTGCGCTCGGCTTGGACGGGCGAGGCGCCCGTCCCCACACTCTTCTCCCTCCTCTCCCGTCACTGCTGCGCGAACAGGATGGACGCGTTTGGGTTCGTCTTGTCCACATCCATCATCAGAAAATCTTGGATCGCGCACACCGGACTTGAGTTGGTGCAACCGGATACGTCAAGAACGTAGATCACGTAATTCTGGGCCGCGGGAGCAGTCAGCGCGATCGTGCCGTTGCCGCTGCTCTGCAGCGTGTAACCTGGGTTTGCTCCGGCTAGGGCCACGCCCGCTGGGTTGGCAGCATCGTAGAGGGTGCCGTTGACGCACGCGGCGGTGCACGTGCCGGTATTCACCCAGGTAAACAGCAGGTTGGCCGCAATCGGGTCGACGCCGGAGCTGCCGCTGCTGGTGGTCGTCGCGGCAAACGTGCTGGGGAGCGCCGAAGCGGGGAATCCAAAGGCCGCTTTCCCCTGCGGAGTCATGGTTCCGGTCATCACCGACGAACTGGATTGATCGAGCAGGAATCCGCGGTTGGCTCCACTGGCATAAAAAATGAAGGGAAGCGGCGGCACGACCGTGGTCGCCGTCGGATCGCCCAGCAGGTTGAACGTGTAGCGCCCAAGGGTAGGAGTGCCAGTCGCCGCGTACGTGTAATTGTTGGAGCCGGTTGCGGGCGGGAATTGGGCGGCGGAGAGAATCGTGCCGGCATTATTCTGATCAAATAGCCCCGAGAAGTTCCCGTTGCCATCGGTCGAGCCGAGGGTGAGGGACACATTGGTGCAAGGTGGCGCGGCACAGGTAGCGGTCGGACCCGTCCCCGTGAGCGCAGAGACGGAAGTGCCTTTCAAGGCAGCATTGTTGTAGGTCAGGGTCGAGTCCTGGAGAACCATTGTTCCCGAAACTGCCGGGTTCAAGCCGGGGTCGGTGGAAATGGCATAGAAAGTCAGGGGAGTTGTCTTACTGGTGTCTCCGGACGAGATGAAGAAGTCGAAGTCCATGTTTACGGGCGCAGTCAGGCTCAGATGCCATGAGCCGTTGCCATTCGATGAATAGGAGCCCGTGACCGTGCAGGGAGGAGCGACGCAAACGTTGTTGCTGCTCTGCCCGCTGTCATTCACATCCATCAAGCCGCCGGCAACTTTACCGGCTCCGTCCATCGGAAGCAGGCCGGCGTAGCCAACGCGGTTCCCGGCGCCGTCGGCACCGGTGAAGCCGAACGCGAAGGTCTGGTCGCCGGTGAAAACCGTGGAAACCTGGGTGGGATCGTAAGCTTGCGCGATGCCGGAGCCGGTGCCGTGGCCATCGGATTCGATCATCTGGATGTCGCCGGCGCCATCGAGAACGACCTGGTATTGATTGGGATGAACCCCCGAGGGCAAAGTCAGGCTCAGAGTGCCCGCGTTGTTCGAGTTGTTCTTGTCAGACGAAGTGGGGGTGTAGGAACCTCCGGTAATCGAGTTTTGCGCGAGCCCGCTCGAAGTGAGTTCGTCTTCGGCGCCGGAGGTGATCGTTCCATTCAAGGCGGTGAAGGTTCCAACCACGGCGGTGGCGTGGTTGCTGCTGTCATAACCGGAAAAGCGGAAGGCGTAGGTGCCGCTTACCCGAGATAGGACCGGCGTGGCTTTAGCGACGGTGCAGTTCTTGGGGGTGTTCGTGCAGGCGGTCGGATCGAGTGTCGCCGCCGCTGATATCCGAACACAGCCACTTGTGTTGCAGTTGTCCTCCGCCGTGTAGTAGGCCAAGCCGGACACATTGGGATCCTGAGTAAAGTTCGCGCACTTCACCCCGTTCGCCCTGCAGCTCCACACAAAAGTTTGGGTCGCGGCGGCGTCGGGAACGGCCACGGCGGCAAAGGTCTGGGTCAGACCCGGACCCACGCTCAGCGTGGCGGGCGCGACGTCGGTTGTGACGGCAGCCACGTTCATCGGCAGCGTGCCCGTTTTTGTGGCGTCGGCGGCCAGGGTCGCGGTGACGGTTAGTCCGGAAACTGGCGTCGCCGGCGCGACGTAGGTTGCGGTTGCCGGGGTAGGCGCCGGGCTGACCGGCGTGAGCGTGCCGCACGCACTGCCCGAGCAACTGGTGCCGCTCAGGCTCCAGTTCACGGCCGTAGTCTTCGAGTTCGATACCGTGGCTGTGAGCGTTACGGACTCGGTCGGGTAGATCGCGTTGGGGCTAGTGTCGGCGGGAGAGGTGATGGCAACGTCAATGGTGACCGGAGGGGGAACTGCGCCGTTACCGCCCTTCGCGCAACCGGCGGCCAGTGCCAGACTCGCCAGCGCCACCGCAAACAGAAAAGTTTTCATCATGATTGGATCTCGTTGATGCCACTTTTGTTGAGCTTGTCCGCAGGCTGCTGAAATCGTTGCTTTTCGCTGCCCAGCCCCGGAAGGGGCGTCCGATTTCGAAGAACTTTCGGCTGAAACGATGCCCTGATACGGAACCTCAGTTCTTCGCAACGTTGCTCCGGCGGTTCTCTGCGTTGCGCTTCCACCGTTCTTTGAAGCGTGCTCCGGACTTATGCCGGGTTGCAAGCAGCCGCAAGGCCAAATTGTTATTCAAATCAGCAGGTTACAAATGTACCTGAATCCATGGCACTTTGTCTGCGCGAGGAGGGGTCTCGTATGGAGGCTGCGAACGCCGCTTGCGCAAGGAATTGCAACTTTCGGGATGAGACTGTTGCTGCGAGACTAGAAGTTCGCAGTCCCCAGTGGTGGGCCGATTCGAACTGACTGAGAACTGGGAACTGAGAACTGACTTCGCTTCGCCGTTTCCAGCAGCGGACGCAACTCGCCGGCGGTGATCCCTAGAGTACCTCCGGAGAAGCCGTCAATGTAGGCGGAGTTGATGCCCACGACTTCGCCGCGGAGGTTCAGCACCGGCCCACCGCTGCCTCCACGCGCCGTGGGTGCGTCATAGATCAGCTTGTCGCCGGTTACATCGCCGATGTGTCCGAAGGTCGCCGACGGCCGGATCAGAGACAGGGCGGCTAACTCACCTGCCGTGTCGGCATTATCCGGATGCGACGAAAGCCGCTCATACACAATCGCCGGCGACTTGGCCACCATCCCCGTCACTCCCATGGGATACGCCAGCACGCTCACGGCTTCGCCCACCTGCGGCGGCGCCGGGGCCAGGGTCAAGGGGCGAAGTTTCTGGGTGAAGGCGGTTGATTCCATGCGCAGCACGGCGAGATCGCCATGAGAGGCTAACGCGGCGGTCTCGAGCTTGACCGCCAAGGGCGAGCCCGGAAAATATGCCTCCAGTGATTCGAGCACCGGCGTTCCGCCCTGTCGCAAAGCCACGGCAACTTCACGATCGCCGTACCATGGCTCGGCTACATGGCGATTGGTGGCCAGCAGGCCCGGCGCCACTACAAACCCCGTGCCTGACACGCGAGCGCGAAAACCCTGGGCGCGTCCGGAGAGATGATAAATCCCATAGATGTAGGCGACTGACTCGCGTGCGTCATTCACCGCGGAAGTAACTGCGGAAGAGGAAGTCGATTGCTGGCGTTCCAGGTCCGCCATCTGGCGCGAGAGTTGATCGACTTGCTGCTCCAGTCCGGCGGTCTCCGGGGGCGCGTAGTAGTGGGCCATGGCCAGGGCGCCCAGCAAAGCCACTACGCCCAGCAAACCCTGCACAAACCGCTGCCAGGTCTCAACCACTTCGCTTTCCGGGCGATTCTCCGGGCTAATCTCTGGACGATCTTCGTTGCGATCAGAATTGAGCATGAGCGGTCAGGCCCGGCCAGGAGGGAGATTTCCGGGTAGCAGGCTTTATCCTGACGTATTCGGAGGGGAGCGTGTAGGGTACAGAAGTCGGTGTGGCTAAAGGCCTAAGGTAACTGGGGAAACAACAGTACCCAGTATTCAGAACCCAGTCTCAGTTTGACAGGACTTGGTTCTACACCCGCTCCAGTTCGTGCAATGTCCGTTCGTTCTCTACGTTGCCAGTGTTCAGGGTGGTGGCTGGCTCGAACAGCAGGATCCAGCATTCTTCTTCCGCCACTGGGCGGTGTTCGACTCCGCGCGGCACCACTATGAACTCGCCCTCTTCGACCCATTCCTGGCGGTCGCGGAAGTCCATGCGGAAGCGGCCTTTCACTACCAGGAACATTTCGTCTTCGCGCTCGTGATGGTGAAAGACGAACTCGCCTTTCAGCTTGTCGAGCTTTACGCATTGACCGTTGAGTTCGGCGGCGATGTATGGCTTCCAGTATTCGGTGATCTTGGCGAATTTCTCGGCGATGTTGATTTTCGACACTGGGACCTCCGCTGGTGATGCTGTTTCAGATTCAGTTTTGAGTGCGCGGGTCGCAAAGAAATCCAGGCGCTTTCGATGACAAGCGAAACCCTGCCGAGCTTCGCTCGGGTTGGACGGGCGAGGACGCCCGTCCCCACACAAACAGCCCTTCCCCACACAAACAAAAGAAAAGCCGCCAGCTTGGGCTGACGGCTTAATGCTTAGTGCTGGCCTTACGGCTCTTTAGAATCCTGTCACGCCCGCGCTTGGGTGGCCGCCTCGCAGCGTTACCCTCACACCGCGCTGGCTGTTCACGCGAGTCGTCGTCGACCAGTCCACTTCGTCGGTGCTAATCACGCCGCTGCCGCCACTGGCCAGTTCGTAGTTGATGCGGCCCTCTTGATAGGTGTAGTTGCCCACCTGCAGGAGCATGCCACTCTTCAGCACAAACACGGGTACTCCCGCTGCCGCTCCGCCGCCGCCCACCGCATCTTTCGAAATGTAGCTGGCGTAGGTGACCTGCGGAATCTCCTCTGCCGTTGACGGCTCGCTGGCTGCGGGCCTTACCTCGCGCACTGCCAACTGGGGCATGGCATTGTTGTCGCTGGAGTCATAAGCGGGCCCGCGATTGTAAGACTCGTTCTGCGGCCGCGGACCGCCAAAGAAGTGCCAGTCCGGCCCATTGGTCGCCTGCACCTGCGGGATCTGCACATCGTCCATCAGGCGGAGCGTGAGCATGCTCTCGCCCTTGAGCGTAGGACGCGGCCCGCGCGCCGGCAGCATGATTACTTTCCACGGCCAGAGCGGCGGCAGCAGCCATTCCACGATGTCGCGCCTGGGGTGTCCTTTGCCCCGGATGTCGCCCTCCTTATTGACCTTGTAGCCGCGGGTTGCGATCACCTTGGCATCGAGAGGCAGATCGCCGTTCGGCAATCCAATGCGATCGAACATTATCTTCATGTTGCCCTTGCCCCAGAAATGGCCGGGGTCCTGGGCCGACTCGAGATGCCCTACCAGGTAGCTGCCGCGCGGGAACGCCTGCTGGCCGAATTCGGTGATCGAGTGCAGGTGACAGAGCACAGGGTCTCCCACGGCCACGGTCGAAGGAGAGAAGTTCGGTTCATTCATGGTGCACTGCAGAAGGGTACCGGCGGGCAGGACCATTTCCCGCGCACTGGCACTCAGGGTCAAAGCTAGAAGGGACACTGCAAGGACTACAAACCAGCTGGACTTCATGACGCACCTCGGTCTCACGCCCCTGGATTTTAGGTTCGTAAATTCCCAAGCAATTGCGATGAGCTGCCCCGAGTGAGTGAAGTTAACCACAAGTCTGGGTGGCGGTCAACCGAACTCTCGGGATCAAAGTGTGTCTTTTTTACAGCAGGGGTCGCTGGGAACTAGACAATCGCGAATGCCCGTACCGGAAACGTCCCAAAACCTTTCACCTTTACCGGTACCGCGAAGAACCTGAAGTCCGCCAGCGGAAGCGCTGCCAGGTTTGTCATGTGCTCGACAATCGGAATTTCATCTTTCAGAAGGATGCTGTGAACCGGCCGCCGCAAATCTTGAACATCATCGATGTTGTGCGAATCGATGCCCACCAGCGCCGCTCCAGAGTCGGCCAGAAACCGCGCCGCATCCTCGGTCAGGAAAGGATGCCCCTCGTAATACTGCGGCGTGTTCCAGTGCCGCGACCATCCCGTTTCGATGAGCACGGCCTTGCCAGACAGGTCCCCGCCGCTTGGAAAACACGAGACATCGATCGCCTCCTTGTGCCGGGCAGATATTTTGATCGCGGGAAGGTTGGCCAGCTTTTGCAGGTCGAGCTGCGACAGATCCTTGCCGTTCGCGTAACGGTGAAAGGGAGAATCCAGATAGGTGCCGGTATTCGCCACCATTTCGATCCTGCCGATCTGAAATTCGGTTTCGGGGGCATAGTGCTTCCGCGAAGCTTCGCGGCTCAGGAAGTCGCAGATGATGGGCGCGGGCAGGCCTTTGTAGGTTACGAGGCCGTGTTCAACGGTATGGCTCAGGTCGATCAGGCGGAAAGACATGGGCTTGAGGATATTCTGGCACAGGCGGAATGTCAGGATGAATCGTCGAAGCCTTGCTCGGCGGGGCAGGCAGGAATGCCCGCCCCACACGAGTAGCCCCACATGGTTCCTGCCTCACGCTGCGATCTTGCCTTCGTCGGCAGACGGGCCGTAGATGGCGGGTACCGACGCGTTGTTCAAGCGGAGGTAGACCGTCATCTGGCCGCGATGATGCGCGAGGTGGTTGAACACGTCGGCGATCATGACATGCCGTGGAGCCTGCTGCATGAGGTGCCCTCCGGCGAGCAGCTTCCAGTCTTTCATCAGATGGTCATCGGTGGTGTTGCCGAGGGCCTTGCGGCACTTGGCGACTGCGTCGTCGAGCGCGGCGGTCAGCTCCCTGCGGGTCTGTGGCAGCTGCGGGCGAGGACGGCCTCCCGGGGGATTGATGTCGAGTTCCTCTGAGTTGATGATGATGTCGATCCAGGACGGCATGGTGGCGCACAGATTGGCCAGCGCGCCGAGCGGCATGGATCGCTCATGCGGAGCCCAGTCATTGCGTCCTTCGGGGACCCGCTCGAGAGTTTGGCGCGTGCCGGGGATTTCGCGTTCAAGTTCAGCCAGAAACAGCTCGGTCAGCTTCATCGGTTTCTCCTGTGAGGGCTGGTCGCCCGTCAGTCGAAGGCAGAATACGGGTGCATATATGACACAGCATGTCATAATTAAAAGAATATATTTTCGAGGTGACCGTGCGAGCGGACCGTCTGCTGTCAGCGTTGTTATTGTTACAGGCCCACCGGCGCCTGAGCGGGCGCGAACTGGCCGAGCGGCTGGAGTGTCGGCGCGGACGGTGCACCGCGACATGGAAGCCTTGAGCGCTTCGGGTGTGCCGGTGTATGCGCTGCGTGGGGCGCAGGGCGGGTGGCAACTGGACGAAGGCTGGCGGACGCAGGTCCCGGGGCTGGATGAGGTCGAACTGCGGGCGCTGCTCATGGCGCAGCCTAGGGTGATTGGGGATTCGCGGCTGGCGGCCGCCGCCGAACGGGCGCTGGGCAAGCTGATGGCGGCGATGCCGGGCGGCATGCGTGAGCAGGCAGCCTCGATACGGCAGCGTCTCTATGTGGATACGACCGGGTGGCGCGGGACCAGCGAAGACGTGGGGCTGCTGCCGGTGGTACAGGAGGCGGTTTCGCGGGATCGCAAGCTGCGGATCAACTATCGCAAGCCGGGCGGGGAACAGTCGGTGCGCGTCGTCGATCCACTGGGATTGGTGGCCAAAGGCAGTACCTGGTACCTGGTGGCGCAGACGGCGAAAGGCCTGCGGACGTTTCGCGTTTCGAGAATCGAGGCGGCGCGGGTTCTGGAGAAGCCCTGTGAGCGTCCGGCGCACTTCGATCTGGGCGAGTATTGGCGGGCCTCGACCGAGCGGTTTCTCGAGGGATGGCAGAAGGTGGAGGTGACGTTGCGGCTGTCGGCGCGCGCGGCGTCGAACATTCGGCGTTGGCGGCTGGTGCTGGAAGAGATGGGAAGCGCCGATGGGTGGGACACGCTGCGGGTACAGTTCGATCATCCGGAGGAAGCCGTGTTTGTGGTGCTGGGGATGGGAGCGCGAGCGGAGGTGCTGGCGCCGGAGACCGTGCGCGAGCGGGTTGCGCAGGAGATTCGCGGGATGGCGGAGAGGATGAGAGTCCAGGCCTAGAGAAGGCGGCACCAAGAAGTGGATGGCGGAGGTCGGGCGGAGCGGAGGATCGGTGAAAAGTGCGGCCAAGAAGCGGGCGGCTCGGGTGAATGGGTTGAAGGGCGCAAGGCCGCGGCGGAAGGAAGTTGCGGCGGGGATTAGGGAACTGGACTCGATGAACCCACACGTTCCCAACAAGAACGTGGATGTGTGGCGTACCCGGCTAACCCGCCACCTGTTTGAGATCTTGGAGAGCTTTTTGTCCGTGCAACCAGCGGAACACAAAAAATCCATGAACTCCGAATGCCCATATTGAAAAGGTTGCGAGGAGCGCGACCATGTCAAAGCCGTAAAGTACGATGCCTAAGAGGAAGGCCCATCGGTGGCCTTTGCGAGCTGCAAATCCCAGCGCGCATAAGATCACAATCCACATCACAACAGTACCTTCGGCGACGGTGGGATAAATTTCGCCAAGGCGTCTCCCATAAATGCTCAGCAGATCAAACACACCGACGTTGATCAGAAAATTGAACCGCACCCCAAGGATGCCGCTGCAGGTCGCCGCCAAGCCTGCGGCATAGAAGAAGTAGTTGGCGTCGGTTTGGCTATCCTCGCGCAACTCCTCTCGTTGTCGTCGCTGTGATTCTTTGTACTCCTCGTCCGTTCTGCCTGCCCCAACGTTGAGTATGTCCATGGGTTCCGCCCGAGAAAGGCAGCGCAAGGATAAATGGTGCGACATCTGCGATCTCAAAATTGTTAAAGATGGATGCCAACATCCATCCACAAAACAAAAGCCGCCAGCTTTCGCTGACGGC
>JAIQFO010000101.1 GCA_020073215.1 Terriglobia bacterium
CCGGCTTGCCGGGCCAGCGCTGGCTTTGGCAGTAGACGCCGTGCTGGCCGACGAGGGCCATGGCGTCGTTGACCAGGTCCATGGTGACCGCGAGGCGTCCGCGGGGCACACCCATGCGCAGTTCGAAGTGCTCGAGCTCTTCCCGCTTTTCGTTGAAGACGGCCATGAGCAGATTGTAGCGGGGATGTGGGTATAATTCAGCAATTAGCATTTAGCACTTAGCCGTTAGCTTGAAAGAACCAGATCCCAAAGCGAAGGGGTTTGACTAAATGCTAGTTGCTAAGTGCCAAGTGTTATCTCAGGAGGAACCAAATCCATGAAGAAATTCGCATTCGTCACTGCATCGCTGTTTGCCATCGCAACTCTTGCCTCGGCGCAAATGGGCATGGGGCAGGACAAATCCAAGGCTCCGCTCAGTCCGCCAGCCAGCGCGATGTGCAAATTCTCCGATGGCAAAACCATCAAGGTGGACTATTCCAGTCCGCGGGCAAGAGGGCGGAAGATTTTTGGCGAGGCGAACGAGAAGGCGCTGGTTCCGTACGGGGAGGTCTGGCGCACGGGCGCGAATAAGGCGACCACGTTCGTGAGCGATGCCAACCTGTCGGTGGGGGGCAAGGCTGTGCCGGCCGGCAGTTACACCATGTTCACGATCCCTAAAGCTGACAAGTGGACGCTCATCATCAACAAGAAGACCGCGGAATGGGGCATTCCGTACAAATACGAAGCCGACGAACTGGCCCGAGTTGACATGCAGGTCTCGAAAACGTCGGCGCCGGTGGAGAACTTCACCATTGCTTTCGACCAGGCGGGCAGCAAATGCACGCTGCGCATGGAGTGGGAAAACACCGGCGCCAGCGTCGAGATCACAAAGTAAGGAGCGTAATTGATCCGGCCGTAGAGACGGGGCTTTGCCCCGTCCCTGTGCCTGCGGCAAGAGACGCGGCAAGCCGCGTCTCTACGGAAGATCACGGCATCGCGCGACGCGTCTCGAGCTATACTGGAACGCGATGCGGCCGATGCTGCGCTTTCTTTGGAACTCCACCCGGGGCCACCGGATTGCCCCCTGGCGAAGTCCCTATCTTCTATGGCGCATCGAGACCTACACCGGCGTCAAGATGACGCAGATTGGATTCCTGGAATTCTGGGAATTCCTGTGGACAGAGCGCGGGAACCTGTGGCGTTTCCTCAAGTGGACGGCGGAGATGGACAGTTACGTCCATCCCGTGGCGAAGGGCAGCAATTAGCACTTAGCATTTAGCCGTTAGCTAGAAAACGCCGAAGCACAACGGCCTCGATGTGCCTTTGCTAAGTGCTAATTGCTAAATGCTGACTCAGCGCCCTTCCATCACCACATTCACTTCGCTGCCCTTGCCCGCGCCCAGCAGTTGGAAGGCTGAGCCCCGGTTGGCGGCGACTTCCAAGAAGCCCATGCTGCCCAGGATGCCGAAGACTTCGCCGGGAGCGCCGTCGGCGTAGCTTGCGCACATGCGCGTTGCCTGCAACTTGGTTCCAATCGCAATCTTGAAGGCGGGCGGAGTGGCCTCGAAGAGTTGGGGCGCATCCTGCGGAGTGATGTTGGTGATGAGGTTGCCAAAACGATCCACTTTCAGCACTACTCCCCGCAGTGTGCGTTCGTCCACCGGCTTGGGGCGGGGCGCGCCAAAGCGGACGTAGTCGGTGATCTCTTCGCCGAAGCGGTCGGGTTCGACTCCCTTGGCGAGATATGCTGCGACGGGCGAGAAGATATCGCGCGCGTGGAAGGTATTGCTGCGCGGCTGCAGGAAATAATGCTCGGCCGTGACGTGGCGGACCGAAAGCCGCTCTTCGCGGGCATACACCAGAGAAAGCACGCCGTTGTCGGGAGCGACAAACAGGTGGCGGTCGCCGGTGAGGATGATGGGCCGCCGCGCCGTCCCAACGCCGGGATCGACGATCACCATGTGCACGGTGCCGGAAGGGAAATAGGAGTAGGCCTGCGAAATGGTCAGCGCGCCATCCAGAATGTCAAACGGCTGCACCGCATGGTTGATGTCGATGATCTGCGCCTCGGGGGCAATCTCCAGCATGACCCCCTTCATGGCGCCGATGAAATGATCGTTGAGTCCAAAATCAGTGGTGAGCGTGATGATCGGGATGCGTGCCAATCCGTCGCCTCGTCGAGCCTGGAAGTTTTCAGGAACTCCCACGAAGTATCGGACGCCGCACGAGGGCACGTCAAGGAGCAGTCAGCACTCAGCAATCAGCACTCAGGCAATTCTCGTCTAGGTGGGGCAGGGGTTTGCCCGTTGCGTTCGGGTCAATCATTATGCGGGCGTTTTCAGGTTTGGCTGACTGCTGAATGCTGAGTGCTGACTGCTGTTCAGTCCACAGCTACGTCGCCGGAGCCGGTATGAACCGAAATGACTGGCCCGCCGCCACGCACCTTGCCGATCACGCTCTTCCGTGATTCCTGAATGCGGCCCTGGACGGTGGTCGTTACGGGATGGCCTAGCGTGACGGTTCCCGAACTTGAAGAGATGTCGACATCGAAGGCGGCGTCGGAGGGGACGCGCAGGGTTACGTTTCCCGAGCCGGTGCGGACGCTCCACATGTTCCTGGGCGAGCCGTTGCCGTGAATGTCGCCGCTGCCTGCCTCGGCGTGAAATCCGCCATTGATGCCCTTGACGGTGATGTTGCCGGAGCCGGTGCGGATGTCCACGTCGCCCGCACCCATTTCCTCGATTTCAATGTCACCACTGCCGGCTTTGACTTTCGCAGGACCGGAAAGGTCGCGCCCGCGGACGTCTCCCGATCCTGTCTGGAAACGCATTTCACCGGCGAGACGCGCCAGCCGCAGGTCGCCCGATCCGCTCTCGAGATCAATGTTGCCCTTGAGGCCTTCCACCGTCTGATCGCCGCTGCCGGTATGGGCGCGAATTGCGGTGTTCTCGGGGACGGTAATTTCGTAGTCGATCGAAATGTTGTGCAGATTGATGTAGTCGATGCGGATGCTGTTGCCGTTCTGGCGAATCGGAGGATTGTTCTGCAACTCCTGCACTTCGGCCTTGTGGTCGCCGCCAAACCAGGAATTGCTCGACTGAATCTTGGCATGGATCGAGACCGTGCCCGCCGCGCCGTTGCGGACGGTGATGTCGCCGGAGCGAGACAACACTTCGAGGTCGACCGGGCCATTGACCTGGAACGAGCGGTCAAAGGTTCCTATCGTCGAAGCGAAGCCCGACAGCGAAGCAGCTAATACAAAAACCAGCGCGCGAAGGGCTCGATGGGACAAAATCTGTGTCATGGAATCGCCTCTGTTCTCTACTCACCTAGCTTGTCATTACCCTGGACAAACGGTTGCTGCTACGACCTGACACCTAACACCAGAGACCTAACACCAGAAACCCAAGACCTGCTTTCCTTACTGCAGCACGACCTGGTCGCCTTCTTTCAGACCTTGCAGCAACTCGGTCTTGGCGCCGTTCGAGATGCCGATGTTGACGGCGATCTTCCGCTTACCTTCCTTGGCTTTAGGATCCGGCACTTCGACCGATGCCTTCTTGTCCTTGTCGTAAATGATCGACCCCTCGGGAATCTGGAGGACGTTCTTGTGCTCTTCGAGAATGATCTCGGCGTTGGCCGTCATCATGGCTTTGAGGACGCCCTCGGGGTTGTTGATCGAGACACGCACTTCGAAAGTCGTGACGTTGTCTTTTTCGACGCCCATGGGAGAAATCTTCGTCACTTTGCCGGTGAAGGTCTTGTCCTTGAACGACTCAACTTTGATACGGGCGGGTTGTCCCAGATACACCTTGCCGATATCGCTCTCGTCCACTTTGCCTTTGACGTAAACCTCGCTGGTATCGCCCAGCGTCATCACCAGCGTGGCCGTCGACCCCAGCACCAGGATGGAACTGACGGCGTCGCCAATCTCCACATCGCGCGAAAGAACGATGCCGTCGATCGGCGATTCAATCGTGGTGTATCCCAGCTGTTCTTCGAGTTGTTTCAGGTTGGCGCGGTCCTGCGACATCTGTCCTTGAGCCTGGCCAATCTTCGCCTGCAAAACCTGCAACTGCGCCTTGGCCACATTCTGTTTGTTCAGCGACATCTCATAATTCTTCTGCGCGTCGTCGAGCGCAGAAGCCGAAACCACGCCATCTCTCGCCATACCCTGGGCGCGGTCGTAGGCGCGCTTCAGCAGTGGCACGTCAGGACTCTCGGCGTCCACTTTGGCACGCACCAAGTCGGCGCGTGTCCCGTTGAGGCTGGCCGTTGAAGCCTCCAATTGCGCGCGGGCCTGGTCAACCCGGGCTTGAATCTCTTCCTTATCAAGTTCGGCGAGCACTTGCCCCTTCTTCACTTTGTCGCCGTAATCGACATAGAGCTTCTTCACGATGCCGCTGGCCTTGGACTTGATTTCGACCTTGGTGATGGGTTCGATCTTCCCGGTGGCTACTACGCTTTTCGCCAAGTCACCTTTTTCGACCTTGGCCAGCTTCGAGGGATCGATCTTGGTCCCGGTGCTGGATGCGATCAGCGCCCCAGCAACGACCAAAACCACAACGGCGGCCGCTATCGAACTCCAGATGATGATTCGCTTACGCCGCTTCTTTTTTCCGTTACCATTGCCGTTGCCTTGCACGACCGCCTCCTGCTTCAATTCAAATCTTAAAACTGGCATTCAATTGTTGTTACGGGAGAACCATCGGAATAGTTCCGACAAAATCCCAGGTCCAACCCTGGCGACGAACCGGTATGACGACCTGTTGCACTCCATTCTTCACGCTCGCAGCCGTCTTGTATGTGATTAGACCGCGGGGCAACGAAAAAGAAAGCGACCAGCCTGGAACCACGAAGGGACGGCGGCCCCGGCCGGGGTTCCCAGTCCGCGCGCTGTTCCCAGGCTGAGATGGTTGGCCGTCCAGTCGGACCAGGCCCGGCAGCGTCTCTGGCGGCGCCGAATTTCGGCCCGTCCCGCCGTTCGCCGTGGCCAATTCCCAATTGTACTGCCAGCCCGCTCTCCAAAGCGGGGCATTATCCCTTTGGAATGTTAGAATTAGAGTTCCATGATTGCATCCGTGCTGCTGCGGGTGTTCGTCGTCCTGCTCCTGGTGGCGGTCAATGCCTTCTTTGCCGCAGCCGAGTTTGCGCTGGTCAGCGTACGCGAAACGCGCATCCAGCAGCTGATCGAAGCTCACCGGGTGGGCGCCCGCACCGTTCTCAAACTTCACCAGCAACTCAGTCGCGTCGTCAACGGCGTGCAACTGGGAATCACCATTACCAGCCTGACCCTGGGCTGGCTGGGCGAGCCGGTTCTGGCGCGATTGTTCGAGGGATGGATCGGAAGCGTTCCGCATGCGTTGGTCTATGCTCATGCCACCGCGGTAGCGGTCGCCTTCGTGATGATCACCAGCCTGCACGTGATCCTCGGCGAGCTGGTTCCGAAGTCGCTCGCGCTGCAACGGGCCGAGCGGGTTGCCCTGGCGGTCGCCGCGCCCATGGACGTTTTTCTCACCGTCACCGCCCCCCTGATCATGGTCATGAGCCGCGCCGCTGGATTTGTGCTGCGCGCGTTCGGCACCCGCGAAATCCGCCACGGTTCCGTGCATTCTCCCGACGAACTCAAGCTCATCGTCACCGCCGCCCACCACTCCGGGCAACTCTCTCCCGCCCAGGAAGAGATGCTGCTGAATGCGCTCGAACTCGACAGCATTGCGGCGCGGCAAGTGATGGTGCCTCGCACCAGAATTTTTTCCCTGCCCTCTGACCTGAACCTGGACGAAGCCCTGGCGCGGGTGGCCGACGGTCAACACTCGCGCATCCCGGTGTATGATCCGCAACGCGGCCCCGAACATATTGTCGGCGTGCTTTACGCCAAGGACTTGATGCGCTGGACGCGGCTGCGCCTCGGCCACAGCGCCGATCCTCCCGCGGCGCAGCGCATTTCCCAGATGAAGATCGGCCAGGTCATGCACGATGTGCTGGTGGTGCCCGAAACCAAGTTGTTGCTCGACCTGCTCGGCGAGTTTCAGCGACACAAGCGGCACCTGGCGGTAGTGGTCGACGAATTCGGGTCGACCGCGGGGGTGATCAGCGTGGAAGACGTGCTGGAACAACTGGTCGGCGAACTGGAAGACGAATTCGATGTTGCCTCCACGCCGGCGGTCGCGGACGCGAACGCGCCCCTGGTGCTTGACGGAACCATCAACATCCGCGACCTCGAAGCCCAATACGAGCTGAAACTTCCCCAGGACGAAGGCTACGAGACTCTGGCCGGCTTCCTGCTCTCGCGGTTGCAGAAGTTGCCGGCCGGCGGCGAGGCGTTCGACTATGAAGGGCGGCGTTTCGTGGTCGAAAAAATGGATGGCCATCGCATCGCAAGCGTTCGCATCGAGCCGGTGCCCGCAGCGCCGGCGGCAGTGTCCCCGGTGTCGGCGGAATCGGCGCAGCAGGCCGGGGACTAGCCAGCGATGCCGCGCTACGTCATCTCCCGCGTCCTCTACACCCTGCCGGTCATCTGGCTGGTCGTCTCCACCGTCTTTCTGCTGATCCACTTCGTTCCCGGCGATCCGATTCAGCAGATGCTGGGAGAAGGCGCCGCCGCAGGAGACATTCAGGCGGCAAGACACGCCTACGGCCTGGACGTCCCTCTAGGCCAGCAATACCTGAATTACTGGCGAGGCGTCCTCCACGGAGATCTAGGCAAGTCACTGCGCTTCAACCAGGGAGTAACAAAGCTGATCGCGCAGCGCTATCCCTTTACCTTGCAGCTCACGTTGGCGTCATTGTTTGTAGCGATTGTGCTGGCCATTCCCGCGGGTGTGCGCTCGGCCCAGCGGCGTAATCAATGGGATGACCGTCTGCTTAGCGTAGTCAGCCTGTTCGGCTTGTCGTTCCCAAACTTCGCCTTGGGTCCGGTGCTCATCTTGTTCTTCGCGGTGAAGCTAGGATGGCTGCCTGTCTCCGGCTCCGGTACTCTGGCGCATCTGGTGCTGCCCGCGATCACCATGGGCGGAGCGCTGGCGGCGATCCTGACCCGCATGGTGCGCACCTCCATGCTGGAGGAGTTAGGCCAGGACTACATCCGCACCGCCCGCGCCAAAGGACTGCCCGAGCGCACCGTCGTCTATCGTCACGCCCTGCGTAACGCCATGATTCCGATCCTGACTGTTCTCGGATTGCAGTTCGGCGCGCTGCTCGCGGGCACGATTGTGACCGAAACTATCTTCTCCTGGCCGGGGATTGGGCGGCTTACGATCCAAGCCATTGCCAACCGCGACTACTACCTGGTGCAGGGATGCATTCTGGCGATTGGGTTGACTTACGTTG
>JAIQFO010000044.1 GCA_020073215.1 Terriglobia bacterium
AGAGTCCCGAGGTGATGTTGAACTCATTCCTCTCGGCCAGTAGCTCGCGTTTAGACCCTTGCTGACCTTATTCCTACAACTCCCTTGCGGGTGCATTGTAAGCCGATCTTGCTCGGGCTCCGGGCTCACCGCCAACCGGATAAATCAGTCCAACGCCTCGGGACTCTATCTTGCCTTTAACAGTGGCTCCTGTTCTCCTCAACCAGCGCTTAGCTATAGACCCTTGCTCGCCCTCCCAAACTCACCTCGCGGTGGTCTGAGTGACTACGCTTGAGCCCCGGACGCCGCACCAACCGGGAAAACTTCAGAACGTGTCAAAGAACGATTATGGTTTTAGCACTTTGAGTTTTTACGTCAACACAATTCATGCATCTGTAACTTCTTATTCATCAATCGAGTGCAGCTCGTTCACAGGCGGGTGACGCGGAAATTGTGCAATTGGCGACGCCTGGCTGCGAAATCTCCAGCATCCATGCGGTTTTTTGCGGCTTCGCCCCGGGAAAATTCGTGTCTTTGACTTATGGGTGAGGAGACTCCGGCTGTGCAAATCGGCGGTTCAGGCGCATAGATACTGATCGCTCGCGCACCGTTTGACTGAAAGCAAGTAGCTGAAGACGATACTGAAAGCGATTGCGTCGATGAGGAGGGTGCGGGAGGACTCGGCCGTCCCTCCGGGACTTGAATCATTCTTTCCACTTTCCCCAGCGCTGAAGCGCTGGGCTAAGTTCGTTTGCCCCTCCGGGGCTCGCTTGTTCCGTACTTCGGCCTGCTTCGGGCGGGCGTTGGCTTTGGCCCACGAGTTAAACTAGGCTCCGATGGCCCTTCCAGTTTCACGGCTGCGCCAGTGGTTCGCTCTGGGCGCGATTCTGATGATTGCGACCGTCGCGGGAATGTATTTCTACGCGCGCTGGCGGGTGCACTCGGCTGTGCACGAG
The DNA here is from genome assembly GCA_020073215.1 of Terriglobia bacterium. Classification (GTDB taxonomy): domain Bacteria; phylum Acidobacteriota; class Terriglobia; order Terriglobales; family Acidobacteriaceae; genus Acidiflorens. The sequence continues at coordinate 936 of JAIQFO010000044.1, forward strand.
GTTCCAGCGAAGATCGGTTTGGACGTTCAGCAGACTGCCGAAGGTTTTTCCGTTTCAAAGTCGGTGGAAGGCCGCACTCTGTTCACGGTTAGCGCCTCCAAGGCGGTCCAGTTCAAAGGCGGCGGACATGCGGAGTTGCACGACGTCAAAATCGTGGTCTACGGAAAGGATTCCAGCCGTTTCGACCGCATTACTGGAGACGACTTCGAGTACGATCCCGCGTCGGGCGATGTGAGCGCCAAGGGGCCGGTGCTCATTGACCTGGAGGCAAATCCCGAGGGGATGCGGCATTCGGACCAGACGCCTCCCGAGCAGATGAGCGACCCGATTCATGTTGAAACCAACGGGTTGGTGTTCAACAAAAATACGGGGAACGCTTCCGCCACGGGGAAGGTGGTGTTTCAGACGCCGCAGGCCTCGGGCTCGGCGATGGGCATTGAATATGTAGCCAAGACGAGCACCATGAAGCTGCTCTCAGCGGTGGTGGTGGCGGTCAGCAGCCCTCAGGCGGCGCGTCTGAATGCGGATCATGGACTGATTTCGAAACAGCCCCGGCAGATTGCGCTCAGCGGGGTACGCCTGACGCGCGAGGGGCAGCGGCTGCAGTCCGACCAGGTGACGTTTTTCTTGCGCGATGACAACACGGTGGAGCGGGTTGTTGCCGAGGGCAATGTGGAGAGCGAGTTTCACGGACGGGTGTCGTCCGGCTCGGGTGCGCACGCGCGTTCCGATCGCGCCGAACTGTTCTTGACCGGAAGGCGGAATCAACTCACTGCCGCAATTCTTACCGGCAACGTCCAACTGGCCACCGGAGACGCGGCAAGCCGCGTCTCTACAGGAGAACAGACCCAGGGAGCGCAGACCGCCGAGGCTTTCGCTGGACGCGTGACCCTTCGCTTTGCCGGGCAGCAGATTCTTCAAACCGTTCATGCCGAAGACGGCGTGCGGCTTATGCAGAGCAGGGGGGAGCCGGCGGCGGGGCCCTTCGACTCCCCCCTCGGCTTCGCTCGGGGCTCCGGCAAAACGGGCAGGCTTGCGGGGGCGCCCGTCGCTCCATTCTCAACCTCCAACGACGCGCAGAAAGTTGAGATGACCTCTCCGGTGATGGACTTCATCGTAAGAGACGGGCGCCAGTTGGAGCGTGCCGAGACCAGCGGACCGCCGCAGATCGTGATCACGCAACCGGGCGCGAATCAGAAGACGGTGGTCACGGCCGCCAAGTTCACGGCGAAATTCACGGAGAAGAATCGGCTGGCGACGCTGCATGGAGAGCCGGAGGCGAAGATTGTGAGCAGCAAGATCTCCGGCAGCGAGATCTCCGGCACGCCGGGGACCGATCGAGTCTCAACCAGCCAGATGCTGGACGTGGTTTTCCGGCCCGAAGGCGGGGTTCGGTCGATCACGCAGGCCGGGCATGTTGCCTACGTCGACGGGCCGCAGAAGGCTTGGGCCGACCGGGGAGAGTACACGGTCGCCGATCAGATGCTGGTGCTCAGTGGATCGCCCCGGGTGGTGGACAACGGCATGACGACAACCGCCCGGACGATTCGCATGAGCCGCGCGACGGGCGACGCCATCGCCGAGGGCAACGTCAAGAGCACGTACTCCGATCTGAAGGCGCTGCCGGAGGGCGGCATGTTCGCCTCCTCCGACCCGATCCATGTGACCAGCCGCGGCATGACGGCGCATCGTTCGCCGGCGATTGCGGTGTACACCGGCGACGCCCGCTTGTGGCAGAACGGGAATGTGGTCGAAGCTCCTCGGCTGCAGTTTGATCGCGACAAGCGGTCATTGTTGGCGCAGGGTGTGGGGACGGGGCTTCGGCCCGTCCGGGCGGGCGAGTCGCCCGCCCCCACACCCGCCCCCACACCCGCCCCCACAGACGTTCCGGCTCAGCCCGTTTCGACCGTGCTGGTGCAGGTGGACAAGAGCGGGAAGGCGACCCCGGTCCGCATCACATCGGCGCGTCTGAACTATACAGATGCGGAGCGCAGAATTGTCTTGGGCGGCGGAGTGACGGCGAAGGGGGCAGACACTACGCTGACCGCACTGCAGATGACGGTGTTTCTGTTGCCGAGGAGCCAATCGCCGGCAGCTGCGGGACCGGGAAGCGCCGGGCAAGTGGAGCGAATTGTGGCGGAGGGCAACGTCGTGATTGCGCAACCGACGCGTCATGCAACCGGCGACCGGCTGGTGTACACGGCAGCCGAGGACAAGTTCGTCCTGACGGGCGGGTCGTCGAGTGGACCTCCTAGCATTTTTGATGCCGAACGGGGCAAAATTACTGGCGATTCGTTGACTTTCTTCAGGCACGATGATAGGGTGCTCGTAGAAGGACGAGAGACCTCCCCTACCATCACTAAGACTCAAGTGGCACGATAAATGCACACGCTAGCCACCGACGAAATTGGGAAATCCTATCGTGGCCGACGCGTCGTAAACGGTGTCAGCCTGCAGGTTCTTCAGGGCGAGGTAGTGGGCCTTCTGGGACCGAATGGCGCCGGAAAAACCACCACATTCTATGCCATCGTAGGTCTGGTTCCTCCCGATACCGGCAGGGTGCTTTACGACGACGAAGATATCACCAGCGTTCCCATGTACTTACGGGCGCGCCAGTACGGTATCAGCTATCTCCCGCAGGAAGCTTCGGTTTTTCGCAAGCTGACGGTCGAAGAAAACATCCTGGCCGTGCTGGAAGTCCAGCCGATTTCCTGGCATGAACGCCGGGAAAAAGCGGAGAAGCTGATTGACCAGCTCGGGCTGGAGCATATACGGCAGAATCGTGGGTATGCATTGTCGGGCGGGGAGCGGCGGCGGGTGGAAATCGCGCGGTCACTCTGCATCAATCCCACGTTTATTTTGCTGGATGAGCCGTTCTCAGGTATCGACCCGATTGCGGTTTTGGATCTGCAGAAGATCATTTCAGATTTGCGGGCCAGCGGGATCGGGATTCTGATCACGGACCACAACGTCCGCGAGACATTGTCGGTGACGGACCGGGCATACATCATTAACGAGGGGCGAATTTTCCGCTCCGGTACGCCGGAGGAGTTGGGAAGCGACACCGAGGTACGGCGGATTTATCTGGGAGAGAGCTTCTCCTTGGTGTAACCAATCGGGTGATCGGGCCATTTAGGGTCAAAAGGTTTTGGACTTAGATGATCCGATGACCCGATGGGTTCTGCTTCTAGTTACCAAGGCGTAGGCAGATTGACCTTTCGTGTGAACGCGATCTACCTCGGTGCATGAGAAGCTAAGTTTTCCACACCCCGAGGTATTGGATAGTGAAGGGCAGTGGGTTGACTGAGAACTGAGAACCGAGAACTTTTTAGGGGAGATGGTGCTTCTTCAGCACAAACTGAACGTCAAGTTGTCGCAGCGGCAGATTCTGACGCCGGGCCTCGTGCAGATGGTCTCCGTGCTCGCGCTCAACAAGCTCGAGCTCAAGGACATGATCAATGCCGAAATGGTCGAGAATCCGGTGCTGGAAGAGCTGGAAGATGCCATCCCGCTGCTCGACGATGTGGGACGCCAGGAGGAAGAACGCGACCGGCTCGCGGCCAAGGCGACCACGACGGAAGAGGGTCCCCCGACCATTGCGGACGAGAAGAAGGATCCCTTCGAAGAGATCGATTTTGGGTCGTTCTTCCAGGATTATCTCGATCCCGGCTATCGCAGCTCGGGAGAAATGGAAGAGATCGAGAAGCCTTCGTTCGAGAATTTCCTGTCGAAGCCTGGGAACCTGAGCGACCACCTGCTTTGGCAGTTGGGCGCGATTTCGGTGCGGCCGGCGGTGCATCAAGCGGCTGAGCTGATTATTGGGAATCTCAACGAAGAAGGCTACCTGATTGCCAGCGACGAGGAGTTGCTGGGCATCACCCCGGTAGCGGCTCCCGAGGCCGATGTGGAAGTGGCGGCCAAGATTGTTGGGGAAGCGGAGGCGTTGGGGATTGCGGTTGGCCAGGCTCCGCCCGAAAGTTCCGACCTCGAGACCTCCGATCTTGATGCTTCTGTTCTCGCGCCGGAGGACCTCGCCGGGAAAGATGCGTCCCCTTCGCAGTCGATCGAGGAAGGCGCTGGAACGGAGTCTCTGGTCGAGCCAGATGTCGAGCCGGAGGTTTCCTCAGAAATAGCAGACGAGGTTTCACCGTCCGGTGCGGCGAGCCCTGAAGCGAAGAGCGGAGCGAGCGCGCGAACGAACGTCGACGCGAACTCGGGCGTGAACTCCGTAGCAACCGCCACGGGGGCAGCGGCCGCTCGGGCCCGGTATGCGTACGTGAACTTTAGCGTCGCGGATCTGCACGAAGCGCTGGAAGTTGTGCGCCAGTTCGACCCGCCGGGCATCGCCTGTCGCGATCTGCGTGAATGCCTGCTTTATCAGTTGCGCTACCATCTGGAGCAGTTAGCGCTACACCGAAATGGCAACGGCCTGACCGAGCAGGTTGTGAGAGACGCGATTGCCATTGTCGATCAGCATTTGAAGGCGGTAACGCTGAAGCAGTTCAAGGAAATTGGGCGCGCGATTGGGCGTCCGGTGGAGGCGGTGCAGGCGGCGCTCGAGTATGTCCGTACGCTGGATCCGCGGCCGGGCTTGCGCTACAACAAAGTTCCGGCCCGGCTGATCGAGCCCGACGTCGCGTTCGTGAAGCACGGCGACGAGTGGCTGGTCATCATGAACGACGAAGACATGCCGCAGTTGCGCTTGAATCCCGCCTACAAGCGCCTGTTGACCCGCGACGGCAACAATGACCGCGACACACGCAACTACGTCAAAGATCGCTACAAGTCCGCCATCCAGCTGATCAAGAACATCGAACAGCGCAAGCAGACGATCGCCAAGGTTTGCTACTCGATTGTGGCGCGCCAGCAGGATTTTCTCGAGCGGGGAATCGATCAGTTGAAGCCGATGATGATCAAGGAAGTGGCGGAAGAGATCGGCGTGCATCCTTCGACCGTCAGCCGCGCGGTCGCCAATAAGTACGTGCACACGCAGCAGGGCGTGTTCGAGCTGCGATATTTCTTCTCCGAGAGCGTGCAAGGGCCCGAGGGCGGGGGCACTTCGCTCCTGATTTTGAAACGGCGGGTCAAAAAACTGATCGAAGAAGAAGATCCCAGCCGGCCGTTAACCGACGAACAGATCACGCGCATTCTGCAATCGCAAGGCATCCAGGTCACTCGCCGAACCGTCGCGAAGTATCGGGAAGACATGAAGATTCCGAGCACGCATCAGAGAAGAGTGAAAAAATAATTGCAGAGGTCAGAGGTCAGATTGCAGAGGTGAACCCAATAGCTGCGCGCTTGAAGGTTTTAACCTCTGCAATCTGACCTCTTACCTCTGACCTTGTTTTTTAGACGGAGAGACTTTGGAGGCTGCTTAATGAACGTGGAATATACCGCGAGAAAATACCAAATCACTCCCACCATCCGCAAGGAAGTTGAAACCGGCCTCAACAAGATCCGCAAAATTCTAGGCGACCGCTTCGAGACCAAGGTGATTCTGGCCGTCGAAAAACGGCAGCACAAAGCCGAGATCACGATCGATCCGCCCAACGGCCCGATTGTTGGGATAGCTCAGACCACCGACATGATGTCGGCCATCAATCAAGCGCTCGACCACCTGGAAAAGCAGGCGCTCAAACATAAAACAAAATGGCTGAGCAAGAAACGCAAAGCGGGCAAGAAGTTTGATGGCCAGTCGTTACAAGACAACCTGGAGGCGGCGCTCGGACTGGCGGAGAATGCCACCGTTTCCGTCCTGGTGCATAAATTTCCCTCGGTGGCGCGAACCACGGAAGTGCATCTGGTGCATGCCACGGACTCGGTCGCACTGCGTCCGATGACGTTGGAAGAAGCGATTAAAGAGACGCACTTCCGCGACAAAGATGTTTTCGTGTTTCGCGATCCCGAGGGCAAGTTGATGATCCTGCACCGCACGCGGGAAGGGAAAATGGAGCTAATCGAAGCGCCGTAGAGAGCTGTCAGTTATCAGTCTTCAGTCTTCAGTAAGACCAAGATCGATTGCTGCGCACAGACTGACGTTCTTACTGACAACTGACAACTGATAACTGACAGCTTCCCTCACACGCCGCTGGTCGCTTCTTGTGCCCACTGCATGGCCTGCCACCAGGTGGAGGCGACTTCCTCATCGGTCAGTTGTAATTGTTTGGCGAGTTCGCTCGATTGCGCCCACTCCCCCGATTCCTGAGCCAGCATGAGGCGGTACAAGGGGCGGAGGCTGCTCTCCTGGCCGAGCAACGCGGCCTTGGTTTCGCGCTCCACGGGCAGTTGTTGCAGGAGTACGTCCATGGCGACCTCGAGGATGGCGTCCATGATGGAGAGCAGGCCCATCAGAAACAAGTCCGAGGTCAATTTCAAACGGGTGGAGAGCAGTTCGCAAAAACGGCCGCGGGCCAGGCCCATCAGCACCAGTTCGCTGCACTTCTGCTCGGCGGCACTTACGGTGACTACGAGGCGGATCCAACGGCGCATTTCCCGTTCTCCGAGAACGGCCATGGCATGGCGGACCGACTTGATTTCGAGGGAAAATCCGAAGAGCGGCGAATTCAGGTAGCGGAGCAAACGGTAGCAGATCGAGGCTTCCTGCTTGAGCATCTTCTCCAGTTGGCGCATGTCGATTTCCGGGCGGCAGACCATTTCGAGCAGCCGTATGTAGTGCAGGCGGTTGGAGGGAACCTCGCGGCCGACGACCATTTCGGGACGGCAGAAAAAGTATCCCTGGAAATAGACGAACCCCATGTTGCGGGCCTGAAAAAACTCGTGCGGGGTTTCGAGTTTTTCCGCCAGCATCTTGCACTTCGGAGACGCGAAGCGGCGCATCATGCCCGCCCGCTCTTCCGGGCGGGTGGCCCGGACATCGACTTTGATGATGTCGGCAAACTCGCAAAGCGGGACGCGCGGATCGTTGGGGGCGAAGTCGTCGAGGGCGATCATGTAGCCCGCCGCTTTCAGCCGCTTGCAGGCGGCGATGACGCGGTCTTCGGGCTCCACCGTTTCCAGAATCTCGGCCACGGTTTGGTCCGGGGGCAGCAAGGTCAGCAAGTCCTTAAACAGGACCTCGCAAGTGCAATTCACGAAGGCGCGGCGGTGATCGCAAATCGTCTCAATCCCGAAGAGCAGCGAACTATCGAGGGTGGAACGGCAGGCCAGTTCGGGGTCGGCGTTGAAGTAGTCTTCGACTCCGTTGCGGAAAAGAAGTTCGTATCCGAACACCTTCTGCACGCGGTCAAAAATCGGCTGGCGAGCCACGAAGCGCTGTCCCGGCAGCGCAAGGGAATCCGGGCCAGTGGTTTTCTCAAGGGCGGGCGCTGGTTTCACGTCTTTTATATCGGCGTTGCCGTGGCAGAACTTCAGGGGAAGTTGCGGGTTGCGCTGTTCCTCGAACAAAAGCTTTACCAACTGGTGCTTGCGGTTCCATCGGGAGCAGTGCATACTCTTTAGCCGTAAAACATGCCGCGGCCGTCGATGATGACCGCTTACAGCGCATGTCCACTGGACGCGTCAATCTGGAGTCGTTCACGCACGGCAGTTCGCAGCAGCGCATGGACTGGTTTCAGAGGGGCTTCAGCAGCGGCGATGTTCGGAAATGCAACACCTTCGCACGGTGAGGAGTAGTCGACGGGCACTTTCGTAATGGCCCGGATGTGGAAAACTTGGAGTTCTCCCCCTTGCGCGTTCGGCGGTTTCGTGAGTAACATCAAGATGTTCCCAATGGCCATGCTTCCAGGCTGGCCGTTCGCGCCCACAAAACTCCAGGCGCCTAGGTAGTTTGAAACATCGTTCTCGAATAGTGTTCTCGAATTGTATCCAGCCGAGGTGGGGTTTGGTCTGCCGTTAGGCGGCGTGCAGTATGTGGTGCGTTGCACCACACGCCACAACTTAACGTGCTGACCACAAGGGGAGACGAAACAAACGGGCCTGTGATCCAGGCCTGGGATTAACTTCAAAGCTTCACAAGAGAAAAATATGAATGCAGGACCCGGACATCCCTCCGCAGGAGGAGGGAAACACAAACGGCGCCGTGGACGGCGTCCGCCAAGAAGAGGCGCGGGCGGCCCGATGGGCCGCAACCGCCAGGAGCAGCAGGGCATATTTACCGCTCCCATGGATCACAGCTACCGCGCCAATATGGGCATGGATGGCGGCAATGGCAACGGCAGCAACCGGGGACCGCGACGGCCGGGTTTTTCCGCGTCGTACCCGGTGGCCGATCCGGAACCCCTGCCGGCTCCACGGGAAGACGCCGCTTCGCGCGTCTTCGCGTTTGTCGAAGACCTGTTCTTCCTGAGCAAGATTCAGGCCACCGGACAAAAGATGAATGTGAAGGTGGAGTTCGTGAAGAACGAGAAGGAACTCACCGACCGCATGAAGAGCAACGGCGAAGAGAAACCTTCGCTGATCATCTTCGACTTGAACAATGCCAATGCCAAGCCTTTGACGCTGATCCCAAAACTGAAGAGCAAGCTGAAGAAGGGGACGTCGATCATCGGATTTCTCTCGCACGTGCAGGGCGACTTGAAACAGAAAGCGCACGAAGTGGGCTGTGACATGGTTTTGCCGCGTTCGGCGTTTTCGCAGAATCTGCCGCAGTTGTTGCGCCGCCACGGCGCGGTCGAGGCCGATTCCGGGGCCGACTAGGAGTGCAGAGGTCAGAGGTCAGATTGCAGAGGTAACACCCTCGAACGGGATAGTTTAGGGTTCACCTCTGCAATCTGACCTCTAACCTCTGCACTCCCCTGATACAATTTCGCCGTGTTCCCTGACAAAGTTTTGATCGTGACGGCGGCGATGGCCATGGCTGCGATGGCTTCGGCGCAGCAGCCTCCCGTAAAAGTGAACGTCCTCAACGTGTGCGCACCTTCGGCGGACGAGCAGAAAGAATTGTCGTCGGGACTGGCGAAAGTGCCAGGCAAACCCGTATTCAGCGCTGATTACGAAGTGGCTCGAGGCCATTCCACGCTCGACGCGAACACTCCGATTCCCGGCATGCAACCCTTGCCGCCCGGTGCGGTGTCGGCGGCCGACTGGGTCCGGGTTCGTCGCGAGTTCCCCGACGGCACTCTGTTCAGCAACGTGCAGTATTCGTTCAGCGTCGACGCGGAGAATATGGTCGAGACGCTGGTGCTGCGCGTCCGCGATCCCAAGGACCTGATGCAGGTTTCGATCGAGGACAGCGCTTCCAGCGTTGCTTCCGCGGCCGCGATGTTGTCGGCCAGCACACCGGTTTCGCGGGTGAGGCTGGAGCGCTTCGGGAAGTCGTCCGTGGCACTGGCGCGGTGTTCGGGAGCGGAAGGGAATCCGGCGACGGATCAAAGCGCGTACGAACCGATCTTCCGCACCGCCTCTTCGATTATGCGGCGCTATCGCGACGCGCTGGGCGCGAGCAAAATGGTGCCCCAGGAACTGGCTCACTTGCGCGCGGGAACCTCGGCCAAGGCCGGCAACCGCGTGAAGAAGCCGTAGTCGAGTTGCGCTGAAACGAAATCGGTTTTGCCGAATCTATCTGCTAGTACTTCTCACACTATGGATATACGCAATGTTGTCATCATCGGCTCTGGATGCGCCGGTCACACCGCCGCTCTCTACAGCGCCCGCGCCAACCTCAAGCCGCTCGTGATCGAAGGCCATGAACCGGGTGGACAACTGTCGATGACCACGCTGGTGGAGAATTTTCCCGGTTTCCCCGAGGGCATCCAGGGGCCGGAACTGATCGAGAACATGCGCAAGCAGGCGGCGCGCTTTGGCGCTGAATATCGCATGGGGCACGTGGTCAAAGCCGATTTGAGCAAACATCCGTTCGAATTAAGCTTCGGCAAAGAGACCATTCAAACCCGCACGCTCATCATCGCCAGCGGCGCATCGGCGCGCTGGCTCGGGCTGCCGAACGAGCGGGCGCTGATTGGGCACGGAGTTTCTTCCTGCGCCACGTGCGATGGCTTCTTTTTTTCGGGCAAGGAAATCGCGGTGATTGGCGGCGGCGACTCGGCCATGGAGGAGGCGACCTTTTTGACGCGCTTTGCCAGCAAGGTGACACTCATCCATCGTCGCGAGCAGTTTCGCGCTTCGAAAATCATGCTGGACCGCGCGCGGGCCAATTCAAAGGTCGCGTTTCTCACCGATACCGTGGTCGAGGACGTTCTCGACGTCAGCAAGAAGGAAGTCACCGCCCTGCGCCTGCGCAATCTGAAGAGTGGCGAAACTTGGGAATTTCCTACGAGCGCAATGTTTCTGGGAATCGGACACATCCCGAATGCGAAAATATTCGAAGGCCAGCTTGAAACCGATGTCGACGGTTACCTAATCACACAGAAGAACGTCTTCACCAAAGTGCCGGGCGTGTTCGCGTGCGGCGACGTGCAGGACCGCCGCTATCGCCAGGCCATCACAGCCGCGGGCTCCGGGTGCATGGCGGCGCTGGAAGTAGAGAAATTTCTGGAAAACCAAGGGCACTGACCACCGCGGGGCAGCCTAGGCAAGCAGACTCTGGAGATCCGGCGCCGCTCAGAGTGCGCGTGAGAACTCGGCCGTCCCTCCGGGACTTGAGTCGATTTATCCACTTTTCCCAGCGCTGAAGCGCTGGGCTAAGTTCGGTCGCCCCTCCGGGGCTCTGCCGAGGAAGTTTTCTGGATCGCCGCCTGCGGGAAACGAATCCATATCCCTTACACGCAGAACCCGAGAGTCCGCGGCTCTGCGCCAACCTGAAATCCTGAGGTGAATACCATGAAATATCGCCTGTTGGGAAACAGTGGCCTTCGAGTTTCCGAAATGTCACTCGGTACCATGACCTTCGGAGAAGACTGGGGATGGGGCTCTCCCAAGGATGAATCGCGCAAGATTTATGACGCCTATCGCGCGGCGGGAGGAAATTTTATCGACACCGCCAATCTGTACACCAACGGAAGCAGCGAAAAGCTCGTCGGTGAGTTCATTCGCGATCACCGGCAATCCGTGGTGCTGGCGACCAAGTACACCAACGCCGCCGCAGGCAGCGATCCGAATGCGGCGGGTAATCACCGCAAGAGCATGGTGCAGGCGCTCGAGGGTTCCCTGCAGCGCTTGAAAACGGATTACATCGACCTGTATTGGCTGCATATCTGGGATCAAATGACTCCCGTGGAAGAAGTCATGCGGGCTTTTGACGACCTGGTGAGTCAGGGCAAAGTTCTCTACATCGGCGTGTCGGATGCGCCGGCCTGGTGGATTGCGCAGGCCAACACGCTGGCCGAATTCCGGGGCTGGACCCAATTCATCGGGCTGCAGGTTGAATACTCGTTGATCGAGCGCACGGTGGAGCGTGAGCTTATCCCCATGGCGAAGGCTTTTAAGCTTGGGATGGTGGCGTGGTCGCCACTGGCTGGCGGCGTGCTGAGCGGCAAATATCATTCCAGTGCGAGCGGAGCGAAGGAAGGCAGATTTTCGGCCGAATCGGCCAAGGCGTTCCAGCGCACCGGAGAGCGGGTGGACGGGGTTGTGTCTGCGCTCAAGTGGATGAGTCAGCAAGTGGGCTGGCCGCCGGCTCAGGTTGCGCTGGCTTGGCTGCGATATCGCGAGATTCCGGTCATTCCCATCGTCGGCGCCCGGCGTGTGTCGCAACTGGAAGATAACCTCGCCAGTCTCGAGTTGGAACTGACGCGCGAGCAGGTCTCTGCTCTGGATGAGGCAAGTGCCATCGAAATGGGCTTCCCCCACGACTTTTACGAGAATGAGATGGTGAAAACGTTCGCCTACGGAGGCTTGCGCGACCAAATTCTGGCGGCTTGAAAGTCCGCGGGCCGGTGTGGGGACGGGCGTCTCGCCCGTCCATGCCGAGCGAAGCTCGGCAGTTGCCTGCAGTCAGTGCATTACATGCGTCCGCGTGATCGCAGGCAGCGTTTCACAAGCGGTTCGCAGCACCAATCGCGGCGCGCTCTTCCGGATCTTCATCAAATAGGGCACGGTGCGTTTCGGATCGGCCTTGGCCGTCTCGCGTAACAGCCAGCCCAATCCCTTCTGCACCATGTCGTCCTCGTCATGTAGCAAACGATTCGAAAGCCGCATAATCTCTGCAAAGAACCGCCGCTCGCGCGCTCCCCGGATCAGCGCCACACACGCGGCGCGCCGCCGCCAGCGGTTCCGCGACTTCGACCAGCGAAAGACCTCGCGGCAACGGGCAGGCTTGGCGGCGACCATGGGCGCCAGCAGATAATGCGCCAGCGCGTCGTGATCGGCCCAACTGGTCACGCGGTCGAGCCACGAGGCAAAGAGCTTAAATTCCTTGTCGCCAAATTTGTCCGTTTGTTTTTCGAGCAGGAAAACAGCCATCACCTTCTCTTCCAGAATCTGGCCGGAGAAAAGCTGGTCGGCGACCTGTACCAGGAATTCCATCCCCCGTTGGCGGGCGATCGCGCGCCGGAAGCGTAGCGCAAATCTTCTGAGTTCGGCCGTGTACCATCCGCGCGACTGGATTTCTTCCCTGAAAAAGCGCTGCACGTCTTCCGAGTGCGGTGCGGAGCCGCCATCTTTCAGCACGCGGCGAATGTGGTCGGCGATGTAGGTGGGAGTGACTTTGCTGTTGGACACTTTCTCCTCATGTAGCCACTAGCGTCTCCGCGTCTTAGTCCGCGGTGAGTCGTTCATGATAAGAAGGTGCGAAGCGAATTGCAGTGATCGGGCGTCACAGTGATATGTTCGCGACTGTCCCACCCTGACGTCGAATAGCACGACGTTAGGATCGGGCACTCGCAGTTTTGCCCGCGCTCACCGTTTTGTCATAAATCCAAAGCGCTGCTGCTGTGACCAGGCCGACCGCGGTCACGCTCCACCAGATCCTCGCCGGCTGATGAGTGACTTCGCCGAAGTGGTGGACCAGCGTGCCGCCAAACCAGCCACCGATCAACGAGCCGATGCCGATGGGCAGAAAGGCGAAGCCCATGTACGTGCCCTGCTGTCCCGGAGGCGCGAGCCGCGAGATGTATTCGTAGTAGCGCGGAGATTGAATGATCTCGCCCAGCGCCAGCACAAACAGAGAGAGCACCGCGCCCCAGATCGTCGGCCGCAGGGCGAGGATCACCCACGAGACAGAAGTGATCACCGTTCCCAGAATCACAGCCTGAAATGCTGGAATCTTGCGAGTCAGGAAATTTACCGCGAGGGTGAGGCAGATTACGGTCAACCCATCCGTCACGAGAATGATCTCGACGTCAGCGCCAGAGTTGATATACCCGTGAATGTATCCGGGCAAACTGATGTACTGCTGCCAGAACACCACCCAGTAGCCGGTGAAGAGCACCAGAAACCACATGAACCGGCTGATGCCGGCAAGCACAATCACGAGCAGCCCAGCCCATATCCACCATGGCACCGTGTAGGGATAGAACAACATACCGATGCGCAGCAGCAGGGCAACCGTCAACACGGGCAGAACCAGCCGGTGATTGCCCACCACGACGCAGAAGTTCCGCGCTACCGTCGCGATCGAGGGCGGCGGCGCGTCGCCAGCTTTGCGCGGTTCCCGGAAGAAGAGGATGACCACAAAGAACATCGCGAAGACGCTGACCGCCGCCACGCGATATACGTTCTCGACTCCCAGATGGCGATGAGCCCAGGAAGCGAAGTATGGTCCAGCGGCGCCGCCGATGTTGACCATCGTGTAGTAAATCGAGTAGCCGATGGAGCGTACGTTTTCCTTGGAGGCGCGCGCCGTGGTGCCGACCACGCAAGGTTTCACCAGCGAGATGCCGAGCGCGGGAAGGATGAGAATGCAGCCGACGAACAATCCCAGCGGCACGGCGTTGCGCACCGGCGCCAGCCAGGACGATCCAATCGAGCCGATCAGGAAATAGGCTGCGGCCAGGATGAGGTAGGCCATCGACAGTGCGCGGCGAAAGCCGAGGCGGTCGGCGGCGGCTCCGCCGAAGATGGCGAGAAACCATACCATGCCGCCGAACAAGCCGGTCAGAGTCCCGGTTTGCTCGGTCGAAAAATTCAGCTTCTCCTGCAGGTACAGGGCGAGCGAAGCAAAGGCTCCGTAGTAGGAAAGACGTTCGAAAATCTCGCTGATGTTCGCGACCCAGAAGGGCCGTTCGAAGCCGGTGCGGATCTCTTGGAAACGTTCGGAAAAGGTCAAAGTCCGGGCCTCCTGGCCCATCGCCACAGAACAACAAGCTCACCGGCAACGAACAAAGAACCAAAAATACTCTTGTTGGAGCACGCCAGCCACAATGGAAGGTAGATATCGAAATTGCAGGCGCGGTCGTCCGTGTAGCGGGCCGCCACGTCGGTGAGCGGACAGCGTCCGCCGTTGAGGGCCAACACCAGGCACTCGCCAACGATCAACAGCGTCAACCCGAACGCCCAACGAAACTTCCCGAACCACCCGAGCCAGGGCAGGGCGAGGATCGATGCCGCCATGACGGCCCAGATTGCCGTATGCAGCAGCTTGATCTGCTGGAGTTTGTGCGCCAGCGTCGCGGCGGAATCGTGCACCTGTAGCATGGCAAAGGCCTCTTCTTTGCGGTCTGTTTTCGCGAGTGTATTCCAAGGGTCAGGGTGCAAGCCGCCTTCGGACTTCCTCCGCCGATAGGCCCGCCACACGGATCACTTTATTCCGGCTGGTCTGGCCGGCTGCAATAGTAATCGAGGACCGCGGCACCTTCAAAAGCTTTGCGAAAAATTCGATGCAGGCTTGGTTGGCTTTGCCGTCGGCGGGAGGAGCGGTAAGAGAGATCTTCAGCGCGTCACCCACTTCGCCAGTGATGGCGTTCTTGCTGGCGCGCGGGTGGACTTTGACTGCGAAGGTGGCGCCGGACGCAATGTCATGAATTTCGGCCATTCGTTTTCACCACAGAGTCACAGAGACACCGAGGAAATCAGAAAAGCAAAACCTACAAGTCACAATGTTGACTCCATCGCTCCTATTTTGGTTTTCTCCGTGCCTCTGTGTCTCCGTGGTGAATTTGCTCTCTCTCCCCAAAGATCGCCGTTCCCACGCGCACGCACGTTGCTCCCTCTTCAATAGCGACTTCGAAATCGTGCGACATGCCCATGGAAAGACCGCTCATCGAAGCGCCGGACAGGTTCCGCGCCGCGATCTGATCGCGAACCTCGCGAAGCTGGCGGAAATAACTCCGCGCTCCCTCGGGATCTTCGGAGTACGGCGGTACGGTCATCAACCCCCGGACCGTCAAGTTCTTCCACCGCGGCGCGCCCAGCAGGATCTGCTCCAGTTCGCCCGAGCTTGGAGCAATCCCGCTTTTTGCCGTCTCGCCACCGACGTTGATCTCGATCAGGACGGATAATGTCTTGCCCGCGCTTTCCGCGGATGCATTCAGCTTCTCCGCCAGCCGCACGGAGTCGACGGAATCGATCGCGTCAAACAACTCCGTTGCCTTCGCGGCTTTATTGGACTGCAGATGTCCGATCAGATGCCACTCGGCGTTGAGTAAGTCGCGTAGGGCGTCGGCCTTGCCGGCAAACTCCTGTACCCGGTTCTCGCCGAAAACGCGCAGGCCGGCCGCGTAGGCCTCGCGGATGCTTTCGGCAGGAAAAGTTTTGCTTACGCCCATCAGCGTGATTTCGTCAGCGTTGCGGCCTGCCCGCCGTGCTGCGGCTGCGATTCGCTCCCGCACCTGGGCAATATTTTCTGCGATCGACATATAAGGAAAACAATTTCCGCGGCGTTGGCGGAGCTGCCGAGCTTCGCTCGGCTGGACGGGCGAGGGCGCCCGTCCCCACACAAACATCCCCGCACGACGTTACATAATCGCCGTTGGCGGGGCCGGATCCTCGGGTCTGCCGGCGTTCGCCAGCGGAACCCGGATCATGACAATCGCCAGTATGGCTAGCGCGCCGAGCGCCAGAAAGAATGACGGAGTCCACGTGAACAACGTGACGTCGCGGCCAGAGCCCACCAACGCAGCGATGACCAAGCCGCACAGGGCCTCTCCCGCGATCAGACCCGAGGCCGTCAGTACACCCGCGTTCTCCACGCGCGCCTTCTGCGCCTCGTTCAAGCCACGGCGATCCCGCAACATGTCAGTGAGCCAGCGAATCACGCCTCCGATGAAAATGGCAAAAGTTGTGCCCAGCGGCAGATACATGCCGACGGCGAAGAGCATCACGCTCTTTACCTCGATCATGATCATCGCCAGTCCCAAAAGGATGCCGACGATCACCAGCGGCCACGCCATGTCGCCGCCCACGATTCCCTTCGACAGCATGGCCATCAAGCCCGCCTGCGGCGCGGGAAGAGCGGGACTGCCGAAGTGGTAGGCCTTATCGAGGATCGCCACCGGCACGAAGAGGACGAGCGATGCCACGACGATGCCGAAAAGATCTCCAATCTGCATCTTCGAGGGCGTGCCGCCGAGGATGTGTCCCACTTTCAAGTCCTGCAGCATCTCACCCGCAACCGCCGACGAGACGCAGACCACGGCTGCTACTCCAAGCACGGCCGCGACTCCGCCGGTGCCTGATACTCCCAGAGCGACCATCAGGAGGGCTGCGATCACCAAGGTGCAAAGCGTGAGGCCCGACACCGGATTGTTCGACGAGCCGATCATCCCGACCAGATTGCCGGAAACCGCAGCGAAGAAGAATCCGACGACGATCATGACACCAGCCGCGACCAATGAGCCGGACAGAATTTTGGAAGCGGAGAGCGTCCCCGCACCGCTAATAAAGAAGTGATAGAGCAGGATCATGGCAACGAACACCACGGCGATTCCGGCGAAAACAGCTTTGGACGGCAGGTCACGCTCGGTGCGATTGGTCGCGGCCTGTACCGCCGCCGACTTCTTCAGATCGCTGACTGCGCGGCCCATGCCGAGCGCCAATTGTTTGCGCATCTTGAAAAGGGTGTAAGTCGCGCCCACGAGCATCCCGCCGACCGCGATCGGCCGCACAATCGAGAAGTAGATGGCCTGCGCCAGCAGCGGCCAAGCGATGGTTTGTCCCTCGGGCATCGATGCCTGGATGTACGGACCAATGGTGAAGGTTAGGAGTGGAACCAGCAGGCCCCATGCCAACACGCCTCCCGCGAAGTTTAGGGCAGCGAGTCTTGGGCCAATGATGTATCCCACGCCGAGATAGGCGGGGCTGACGTCGGGCGCCGTCATCAGCGTGGCGCCGCCAGTAATCGTCGTGGCTACGTTTGGATTTGTGCTGGTGCGGAGCAGCAACTTCTTTCCCAGCGCGCTGATCTTCATGGGGAAAGTGTTGCTGGGATTGAAAACATTGATCGCTCCGAGCAGATACATGAACGCGCCGAAGCCCATGTTGGCGAACAGAATCTTCGCGGCTTTGGCTCCCTGCTGTCCGGCTTTGTGAATCTCGGAGGCGGCCACGGATTCAGGAAAGGGGAGGTCGGGATCCTCGACCATCACGCGGCGCAGCAGAGTCACGAACAGAATGCCAAGCGTCCCGCCGATCAGCATCAGAGCTACCGACTTCCAATACTCGCCCCGACCAAGCCCTGGCCAGATCCCGGCCATCACAAAGGCTGGGATGGTGAATATGGCTCCGGCCGCCACCGATTCGCCAATCGAGCCCACGGTTCGCGCGATGTTCTCTTCCAGCAGCGAACCCTTCATCAATCGCAGCAGTGCCATCGAGATGACCGCTGCCGGATAGGTCGCGGCAATCGTCATCCCCGCCCTCAGACCGAGGTATGCGTTTGCAGAACCTAGCAGGGCGGTCAGGAATAGTCCGATGAGGACGGCGCGGAAGGTGAACTCCTTCATCTGCATGGTTTCCGGAACATAAGGGCGATGCTTGCGGGGGGCTTCGGTACTCGCCACAGTAGTGCTCATGAGGACCTCGTGGTCAGCCGGGATTTCATCACAGATTAACAGTACCAGCGACGGCGCACGTTACCATGACGAAAGGCAGGTTTACAAGTGCAGCCCTCACTGGGCACGGTGGGGTGAGCGATCACCCGCTTCTTTATCCGAAACCTTTTCCTTGCAACTTTGCGTCTTAACCGGGGTTAGAATGGTCTCAACCAGCAGGTACCCCGTGACTTCCGTTACCAGGTCTTCTTGGAGCCGATTTCTTGAGGAATTCCACTGTCGGGGATGTGGCGCACACCAAGCCTATCGCTCCCGCCCTCGCGGGTTTTTTGAACGACATGTGCTTCCGTTCTTGTTGCTGCAAGTGGTCCGCTGTGAGCGTTGCTCTCACCGAAGCTACGTGTTGAGCACAATTCCAGCCCTCGAACGCGTTCCGCCCGACCGTAAGCAGTCGCGCAGTGAACCGGCAGACGATTCGAAGTCCGATGGCCGCGTTGCATAGGGCGTGTGCCGCGGCTATACTGACGGAGTGTAGCTTGGCGAGGCGTTGTCGGCTTGCCAGGTGCGGGAGGCTGTCTTCAGCAGTAGCAGTACTGGGTTTCGAATACGGGCTGCCCAGGGCCAAGCGGTGAGTCGTGGTTTGGCAAACCATGGGTTCGGCCGCTTTGCCGAGCGACTTGCTGCGACTTTATTCTTCACTTTTTTCCCTTCCGACTGCCGTATCTGTGGTTCCCCGCTACTCCGAGTTTCCCGACTTCCCGTTTGTGAAACCTGCTTGACCGCGATTCGACCGCTCAAGGGGTCGTACTGCGCTGTTTGTGGAGCAGCGATGCACTTGCCTGGCTACCTTGGTCGCGGAGAGGCGGATGGCGGAGAGGCGAATGGTGGCGAAGTTCGGTGCCTGCTTTGTCAACGCATCGATCCGCCCTTCGAGCGGGCGGTCGCGTACGGCAGCTATGCCGGTGGACTGCGCGATTTGATCCATGTACTCAAGTTCGAGCAGGTTCGTCCGGCGGCGGCAGTGCTGGGACGCGTGCTGGCAGAAACGATTGCCAACCTGGAACAGGCGATGCCCGTCGGGACGATTGTGGTCGTCCCCGTTCCCCTGCATACCAGCAAACAGGCGCAGCGCGGATTCAACCAGGCGGAGATGATTGCACAGAGTGCGCTGAAGGAACTGTCGCGCCCGGAGAGGTTCGACCTGTCGACCGGAGTTCTGCTGCGCCTCCGCGATACGGGAAGCCAGATTGGCCTGACCAGTCATCAACGGCGCGAAAACCTGCGTGGCGCCTTTGCGGTGAGCGATCCAACGCGAATCGTGAACCGCGACATCTTATTGGTCGACGATGTGTACACGACGGGGACCACGGCCTCCGAATGCGCGCGGGTTCTGCTCCGCGCAGGAGCGGTGCGGGTGTGGGTGGCGACCGTGGCTCGGACATTGAAAATTTCGGATGTGATTTCGTTGCCGGAAAACATGGCGAGGGATCTGCCGGAGGAAGGGAGCGAAGATAGCCTGGACAAAGCCCGCGTGGGCATGGCGGCTCAGGCGTAGAAATTATGTCGTTGCGATTTCACAATTTCGCCGGCAGCATGCGCTCGCACCTTCCGGCGTCGATGCTGCCTACCGGATTGCACCAGGAGAATGACGGTCATGCCCTGCATCAGCCCGTGCTGGTGCTGAACGCCTCCTACGAGCCGATCAACGTCTGCGCTGCGCGGCGCGCGATCGTGCTGGTCTTGAAGGGCGTCGCCATGACCGAAGAAGAAAACGGACACTTCCTGCACGCCGCCCGCGTTGCGATTCGCGTGCCCTCGGTCATCCGGCTGCTGGAGTATCGCCGGATTCCGCACCAGTCGCGCGCGCTCTCGCGGAAAAATATTCTGCTGCGCGATCGCAATACCTGCCAGTATTGCAGCACCACGCTGCCCTCCGGCGAGCTTACGCTGGACCACGTGATTCCCCGCTCGCGCGGCGGCCTCTCCACCTGGGAGAACCTGGTCGCCTGCTGCCATCCCTGCAACCGCCGCAAAGGCAACCAACTTCCGCACGAAGCCAACATGAAGCCCGCGCGCGAACCTCGCTCCTTCAATCTCCACACCAGCCGCCACATCATGCGGCTGATGGGGCACTCGGATGATAAGTGGAGAAAGTATTTGTTTTATTGAAGGGTCAAACGCCGAGAAGCAGGTTTCAAAAGATTCAAAATCAAATTGTCATCCTGAGCGAAGCGAAGGATCTGCTGTCGATTGAACTGGCAAAAAGCAGGCCCTTCACTTCGCTCAGGATGACAATTCTTTAGTTGCCCGAATGACCCGTTTTCATTCAAACATCTTTCACTTTGAAACCTTGAAACCTGGCCTCACTGCGGCTTCGGCGGCTCGGGCGGCTTCTGCTCTCCTGGCGTTGGCTCCGTCTTCTGCACTTCCTTGCCCTCGTATGTAATCCGCGATTTCGCTCCGAATCGTTTGTAGTTCGTGTACTTGATGATCTCGCGGATTTTTATGTCTCCCAAGGAGAACTTGAGCGTGTCCTCGGCGCGGGTGTAGGTGGGAAACCAGTACTGACCGTCGATCTGTTCGCGCCAGGTGGTGAACTTGGGGAACAGGTTCTCGTCGCCCTTCTTCTTGCGCTTTTCGGGTACCGTCGTGCCGTACGTCTCCACGATCTGAAAATCATGGTCGTCCACCCAGATCCGGCCCTGAAAATAGCGCTTCTTGCCAACCATCTGCTTGGGAGCGATGTCGAAAACATAGGTGTTCAGTTCGTCCTGCTTCTGCTGGCCGACGTAGAGGACGTCGTATTCTCCGATCTCATCCGATGTCAGCACAAACGGGAGACGGTTCTCGATGTCGTCGAAATCTTCCTGGGTCATCTGGATACGCCGCAGCGTAGTCTGCGGCGCGAAGACCACGTTCTTGATTTTGCGTCCCTTGTCGTCGAAAGTCACGTCGAACACTTCCTGGTACATTCCGTCCGGCGTGTCACCGTCGAGCGTCATGACCTTGACGTCCTGCCGGTAGGTGTACTGATCACGCGCTTCCTTGAACTGTTTTTCCTTGGCGGCGAAGCGCTTGATAATTTCCTCGACCGTGATCCCCTTGGGATCAGATTTGTCGAGCGGGCCCTGCTGAGCGCGCGCTGTTTGAGGGATCAGAAGGACGGACAACAGGACGAACAACAAGGGGACTGGCAGCAGAACGCTAAACCGCACAGACAAAGGTGGGCACATCAACCGCTCACGCGGGGACCTTAGGCTCATAACCCTATTCTAACGAAAACCGAGCACGGTAGAATTAACGGCAGCCTCCACCCCCAAAGGCCGCCGTGCAAACGGCCTTTCGCCGGGGGTGGAAGACTGCAGTTCTGCCTACTGCATTGGATGCATCAGAGGTCGGAAGGTTAGCCGAAATTACGTTTCTTTACTCTTGCGTTTTTTCGCGTTTGGGGTCTGCGACATGCCTTAAGGCATGCCCCTCCCAAAACCAAAACAACCCAGAGTTGTTCAGCAGTCTAAGACGGGGCAAACCCCCGTCTCTACGCGAGTTGTTTCCGCAGTCTGTCTGGAGGCATGTCCCGATACCAATCGCAGATGGTCCTCGGTCAGCGCGAATTCCGCATGGCCCTGGCCATGCCCCATTCGACCAAGCCCGGAAATAGCTGGTACAGCTTGATGACGGGAATCATGCTCCAGGGGACGACGACCTCACGTTGTCTTTTGCGATAGCCGCGATAAGCCGCCTGCGCCACTCGCTCCGCCGTGACCCCGCGCACGGATTGCGGCCGGACGTTGCCCTGACGGTTGGCCACCATGTGCTTGCCGAAATCAGTGCGCACGTAGCCGGGACAGACGGTGAGCACGTGGATGTGGTCGCGTTCCAACTCCAGGCGGGCGCCTTTGCCGAGAGCGTTCATGGCGAACTTGCTGGCCGAGTACAACGCCATAAACGGCACCGGAATGTGTCCGGCGACGCTGGAGACGTTGATGATGGTTCCGCCGCCTTCCTTGTTCGTTCGCATAGCGGGCGCCACCGCCTGCAGGCATGCGATCGTGCCGAAGAAATTGGTTTCGAATAATTCGCGGATGACGGACGGCTCCATGTCGGCAACCGCGTCGCGAATGCCTACGCCCGCGTTATTCACCCACACATCCACGCGATGGAAATGGCGCAGGGTGAGGGCGAGCGCGCGGTCGATCTGCTCGCGACTGCGAACGTCGCAGGCGGCGGCGAGCGTGCGGCCGGTATTACCGACGCGCTGGCGAGCGGCTTCGGCGCGACTGGCATCGCGCGACAGCAACACGGCGCTCGCCCCGGCGTCGACAAAAACTTTGGCAATCGCTTCCCCAATGCCCATGGAAGCTCCCGTGACGACCACGACCCTTCCGTCCATCTCCATGGCGATTCTTGTATAGCGTGGAGGGCGGCAAGTCAAACCACATCGAGCTCTCAGCTGTCAGCTCTCAGCTCTCAGTAAAAACCGAACGGCTGTTGGGTTTACTGATCGCTGATCGCTGATCGCTGAGAGCTGAGAGCTGAGAGCTGAGAGCTGACAGCTTCTCTAATGGCGTAAGATTGTTGCACAGGAAAACGCCGTGAATTCACTGTTGCCCATCTTTCCGCTCGATCTGGTGCTGCTGCCGGGCGTTCCCTTACCGCTGCATATTTTCGAACCGCGCTATCGGGAGATGATCGCGGAATGCCTGGAGCGGAAGAAGCCGTTCGGAGTGGTGCGGGTGTCCTCCGGCGGAGTTGCCGACATCGGTTGCACGGCCGAGATCATGTCGGTCACGAAGAAATATGACGATGGGCGCATGGACATCCTGACGCGCGGGGTCGAGCGCTTTGAAGTCATCCAGGTGAACAATGATCGGGCCTTCTTGCAAGCTGAGATTTCGGTGGTGCAGGACGAAGAAGAAGACGAGCCCGGCAAGCCTTCCGCGCAATTGGTGGCGCAGGCGGTGCGGTTGCATGCGGAGATCGCCAAACTGGCCGGAGCAGAGCCCTCCGGGCCCGACGAACATGCCGCCAATCTGTCCTTTTTGCTCGCTGGATCGCTGCCGCTTGATCTGGACTTCAAACAGAACCTGCTTTCCACCTTGTCGGAAGCAAAACGTCTGCAGGCCGTGATTGGCTATCTCGAAGCGGTTCTGCCGGGACTGCGGCGGGCCGCGAAGGCGCAGTGGAATTAGCTGTCCGCCATCAGTTGTCAGCCTTAGGTCTCAGTAAGGGGCCAGTTCCCCGGTGTCTGACAACCCACCCGCGGACGGCCCAGGGAGTTGACGATGAAACGAGCATTCTTGTTTATTTTTTTCGCACTCTTGCTGACTGCGTGCAGACGTTCCCAGGTTGACTCGGCGCCGCCGGTCGAGTTAAAGCACTTTGCTCTGGATAGCCTCGAGGGTGTACGGGCGACCACGGGCGTTAGTTTCGATCCGAACATCTCGTCTGACGGCAAGGGCTCCCTGCGCGTTGACGCCGCGGGGCCAATGATTGTGCCGCTATTTGAGGTCACCGACGTCAGTATCGAAAATGCGATGCTGATTTACCAGGCGACCTTGCAGTCGGAAAAACTGGACGGGCAAGCCTACCTCGAAATGTGGGTCCGTCTTCCCGGCAAAGGAGAATTTTTCTCGCGCGGCCTGGATCGTCCGATTACCGGCACGACAAGCTGGATGACGGTTGCCACTCCCTTTTTCCTGCAGGCCGGGCAGAAGCCGGATCTGATCCGCCTCAACCTGGCGGTCCAGGGAAAAGGACGCGTGTGGATTGACGATATCCATCTGAAGCGTGCACCCCTGCCGGGCCGCTGAAACCTCGCGTTGGAACGCTAAACATCCCGGTACCTGGTGATCGCTCGCGGGCTGAAACCTGACATCGCTCCCCAGCGGTATAATCCGCCTAAGGCTTCTTCCTGTGGGGGTTCCACCATGAGTGTTGCCCGGACTCTGGGCGAGTTGCGCCGCAGCTCTTTCACGGCCGAGCGTCTCAGTACGCGGCGGGTCAAAGATGAGCTGCGCGAGAACCTGATGTCGCGCCTCGGCGCGGGCAGCGCGATCTTTCCGGGCATCGTGGGATACGACGACACGGTGGTGCCGCAGATCGTGAACGCGATCCTGTCGCGGCATAATTTCATTCTGCTCGGATTACGCGGACAGGCGAAGAGCCGCATCCTGCGGGCGCTGACCGCGCTGCTGGATCCGCAGATGCCGTACGTAGCGGGCTGCGAAATCCACGATAACCCCTACAACCCAATCTGCCGACGTTGCCGGGAACTGATAGCGAAAGAGGGAGACGCGACGCCGATTGCCTGGCTCGAGCCCGAGCATCGCTACGTCGAAAAGCTGGCCACGCCGGATGTCACGATTGCAGATCTGATCGGCGATATCGACCCCATCAAGGCAGCGCGTGGCGGGCACGAACTGTCGAGCGAGTTCACGGTGCATTACGGATTGCTGCCGCGCGCCAATCGCGGAATTTTCGCCATGAACGAGTTGCCCGACCTGGCGGGCAAGATCCAGGTCGGCCTCTTCAACATCATGCAGGAAGGCGACGTGCAGATTAAGGGATATCCGATCCGCCTGCCGCTCGATGTCGCGATCGTGTTCAGCGCGAATCCTGAGGATTACACCGCGCGCGGCAAGATCATTACTCCGCTGAAGGATCGTATCGGGTCGGAGATTCGTACGCACTATCCGGCGACGGTGGAAGAAGGCATCGCGATTACCGCGCAGGAAGCCTGGATTCAGCGGGACGGCGCACGGCTCCATATTCCGAAGTATGTGCAGGAGGTGATCGAGCGGATCGCCTTCGCCGCGCGCGACGACAAGAAGGTCGACAAGCGGTCGGGGGTAAGCCAGCGGCTGCCCATCTCAGCGATCGAGAACGTGGTGTCGAATGCCGAACGGCGAGCGCTGACACATCGCGAAAAATTGATCGTGCCGCGCATCAGCGACATCTACGCGGCCCTGCCGGCGATCACCGGCAAGCTCGAACTCGAGTACGAAGGCGAGATGAAGGGGGCGGATCACGTGAGCCGCGAGTTGATCCGCACCGCCATCGCCAAGACCTTCGATGGCCATCTTTACGGCGTCAACCTGAATCAGGTGGTGCAGTGGTTCGATCTGGGCGGAGAGATTCAGCTCAGCGACAATGCTGGGGCACTGGAAGTGCTTGAAGGTCTGAGCCAGATTCAGGGACTAATGGAAAAACTCGGCAAGCTGAACGTGAACGCGAAAGACAGCGCCGAGATGCAGGTCTCGGCGGCGGAGTTCGTCCTGGAAGGCCTGCACGCGCACAAGAAAATCGGCCGCAACGAGGAGCGCGTGTTTACGGCGGGGGAAAAGCCAATAAAGATCGCCGAGAAGCAGCCTCCGTTTGAGCGGGACGAGCCGGGATTTGGGCGGAAGCGAGGGTTTAATTAGCTCTCAGCCGTCAGCTTTCGGCTATCAGTAAGAACATTCCCGAGTTTGACTCAGGGCCGCACGCGGTGACCAGTGAATGGATTAAGACAGGTTTAACTGAAAGCTGACAACTGAGAGCTGATAGCTGCTTTTATGAAACGCATCCGCTACACCAAGTACGTTCCCGATCCCGCCAGCGACATGAGCATGGAGGACCTGCTCAGCGCGCTCTCCGACTATCTCTTGCAGAGCGGATTCAACGACAACTTCTGGTACGAACTGCCCGATGTGGAGAAGACTTTGGACGAGTTGCGGCGCGCGCTGGAGCAAGCGCTGCTCAATGGCGAGATGTTTGACGAAGAAATGCGCGACCGGCTGCAGCAGATGCAGATGGAGGGCGAACTCGAGGAGCTGATTGAGAAGTTGATCGAGCGCATGCAGCAGGAAGACTATATATCGATCGATCAGCCTCACGATCCTTCCAGGCAGTCGAGCGTCGGCGGGCAAGTCGGCGATGCGCAGCAACAGGCGAAATTCGAGATCACCGACAAGAGCCTCGATTTCCTGGGCTTCAAAGCGCTGCGCGATCTGCTGGGGTCGCTGGGCAAGTCGAGTTTTGGACGCCATGACACGCGCGATATGGCCACCGGCATCGAAGCGAGCGGCGCTTCGAAGCCGTATGAGTTTGGCGACACCCTAAACCTCGACATCACAGCGACGCTGTCGAGCGCGATTCAGCGCGAAGGCCTCGGCCTTCCTCTGAACCTCGAATACCGCGACTTGCAGGTGCATCAGTGCGAATACCAGTCGTCGTGCGCGACTGTGCTGATGCTCGATTGTTCTCATTCCATGATTCTTTATGGCGAGGACCGCTTCACCCCGGCGAAGAAGGTCGCGATGGCGTTGTCGCAGTTGATTCGAACGCAGTATCCGGGAGACTCGCTGTCGCTGGTGCTGTTTCACGATTCGGCGGAAGAAGTCCCGCTCTCGCAACTGGCGCGGGTGAAGGTCGGCCCGTACTACACGAACACGCGCGAGGGACTGCGCCTGGCGCAGCGCATCCTGCAGCGCCAGCGCAAAGACATGAAGCAGATCGTCATGATCACGGATGGCAAACCTTCGGCGCTCACGCTCGAGGACGGGCGCATCTACAAGAATGCGTTCGGGCTCGATCCTCTGGTGGTCAGCCAGACGCTGGAAGAAGTTTCGAAGTGCAAGCGGGCGGGCGTGCTGATCAATACCTTCATGCTGGCGTCGGACTATGGACTGGTGCAGTTTGTCCAGAAGGTGACCGAAATGTGCCGGGGCAAGGCGTACTTCACGACGCCGTACACGCTGGGGCAATATTTGCTGATGGATTATATGTCGCGCAAGACGAAGACGATTCACTAGCCAATCTTAAGTTGTGATAGCCCGGACTCAATGGACTCAATAACGCTCATTGAGGGGTCCCGAGCGCCTGTTAAAAACATCAGCCAGACTGCGTCTGTCCCGAACCTATCATGGCCGATAGCGAGGTCTGGCAAGTCGTGACTTTTCTCAGTCGCCTCGACCATCTGCCACCTTCAGTCCAGGAGGAACTACACAGACCCGCTGGGAGCACTCCGTGAGTTCGGAACATGGTTCGTTGCCGAATAATCCCTACACAGCGGGCTCTCTACTGTTTGCGGTTCTGGTTGCCTGCGCCGTGCATCGCCCCTTCCAGGGGGCAAAGCGTCGGTGGCTCCGTGTTGTCCACGTGATGGCTGACTGGCTTCCGCGTCTTCAGGTACGCAAAAATCCCCGCCAAGTCTTCGTCCGTCATATTACCCAGCACCGACCACGGCATGGTTTTATTCAATTCGCGAGCCCCCACTGCACCCGTGCGCATCGCTTTGATGAACATGCCTTCGTCGTAGTAAGGAATTCCAGACGGATCGGGTGTGAGGTTTGCACTTGCAACCGTTCCCCAAGGTGTCTGGAAAATCTGCCCACCTGAGAATTCCATGCCCGGGATCGGCATGTGGTGGTTGTCTACCGGGGTGTGGCAATCTGCGCAGCCGATTAAATTGACCAGGAAACTGCCGCGTTTCACGGGATCAGAAATGTCGGGTACCGGGACGGCAGCGGTAAGAGGCTGGGGATCGTTTTGCATAATGTACTTTACCGGGAAAATAATCTCAGTCTTGGGAAGAACGTTTCTGGCGGGCGGCAGGGAACGGAAATACACGATGATGGAGGCTAGATCCTCGTCTGGCATGCTGCGGTAATGGGCGAAAGGCATGATTCCAAAGAGGGCGCGTCCGTCGTGGCCAATGCCCTCGCGAATGGCGCGTGCCAGCATGTCGTCAGTCCAGTTCCCGGCACCAGTGTCTTTATCGGGTGTGAGATTGGGCGCAAAGACCTTCCCGGGCAGGTCGGTATACGGGAGTTGTTGCCCGGCTCCTGTCATACCCGGGAGAATCGGATCGTCATGCTGGCTCCAATCATGCGGCGAATGACAGTAGAGGCAGCCGATTGAACTCGCCAGGTACTTCCCGCGTGCCAGCCGTCGAGGCGTGACTTCAAATGTGAGAGAGGTAAGCGATCTCGATCGTGGCCCAAGAAAGGCTCGCGGCCCGAGCACTTTCACTGCAGCCACTCCGACAACGATAATCAGAACGATTGCAACAACGAGCACAACTCTCAAGGCCAGCTTCATCCGCGAATCCCCCAGAGCAAAGCGCGTCATTATTGCCATCTGGAACGCAAGTGTCAACGAAAAATATTCTCTAAAGCACAAGCCGGACAGCGAGGACCAGGTCCGCAAGGTCGAGTTCAAACGGTTACACTTTCGTTGAAGCCTAAGGAAAACCGAGGCCCCCCTCGCCAGAGGCCGAATTACAGAAGTAACATTCCGCTTGTTCTGCCCGAGCGTTACTCGGTGTAAGATTCCCTGCAGGATCTTCCCTTCGGAGAGGTTATGAAACGAATTGCCGCTTTCCTTCTGCTCGCCGCCTTGAGTGTTATGTGCTCGATGCCGGTTCAGGGTCAACAAACCAGTACCGCCGAAAACATGCACCGCGCCCGCCAAGGGGCTAAAAGGCAGCAAAAAGTATCAAAGAAGCTAGCCAAGAAACAACGGAAGGCCATGAAGAAATCCCAAAAGGCGCAACAGAAGGCGTACCGCCACACTGGATAGCGCGAAGAATTGGGCGGCTGCGTTGTAGTCCGTCATGCAGCAGGTTCATAGGAAACGTCTCGTCTGTCCCCGAGTTCCTGGGATGATATTCAGGATCACAGCCAAACTAAGGGGACCAGGCCCAGTGCCGCAAGAACTGCGAGAAGCGCGAGGCCCTGGATCCCAGTCTTTCTGCCGCCTAGACTGTAGGCGTAAATCCCTTTTACCAGGTTGTTGCTGGCTGCGGCGATGAGCACTGCGGACGCGGCCACTCTCAGAGGCGTGAGCGCGCCGGCTGCCTGCGTCATTCCCATGATGAATGGATCCACGTCGGTCACGCCCATGATGGCGGCCAGAGTATTCACGCCCGCTTTGCCAAGATAAGTAACCGCCAACTGGGTAGCTATCAGCATCGCAAGAAACAACAGGGCGAAGACGAAAGCTGCCAACAACTCGAGCGGATTCCTAGGTTCGAATTCCCGCTCGACCGCCTGAGCGCTGGGATCGGGCCGGCGTGTCCAGAGCCAACCTCCACCGACGGCCAGACCGGCCAGCACCAAAAAGGGGAGTGCGAGCAAAGACATGAGTTGCCGGTTGAAAAGCGCCAGAAGCGCGACCAGCCGCAGGTACATCACACCGGAAGCAATCAAGATACCCCCGGAGAAGAGGTGGGGATGCTGTTCACGAGCCGCCCGGCGCGCCATCACCACCGTAGCGACGGTCGAGGAATACGCCCCGCCCAGCAACGCTGCCAGCACGACCCCGCCCCGCTGCTTCGTTAGTCTCTGCAGAACGTAACTGCCGTACGAGATGGTGCTGACCGCAATCACCACGAGCCAGGTCTTGAAAGGGTTAATGTGGAATCGGCTGAATTCCTGATTCGGAACCACCGGAAGGATGACGCCGGTCAACAGAAGGAACTTGGCGAACGTCAGAATTTCCTGTGGGGGGATGCGAACGGCAAGCTTCTCGAGAGCCGCCTTGAGATCGAGTAATAACAGGCTGGCCACGCTTAGCGTCGTCGCAATCCACAGATGTCCGTAGCAGACCAGAGCTCCCACCAGGAATGTCGCGAGACCGGACATTTCCGAGGTGACACCGCCGGCTTCCGCCGAGGAGAGCTTGTGCCAGTAAGACAAAAGCAGGAATCCGGCGATTACCAGAAAGCCGACGGTCAGCGGCAGCAATTGGGCGCCGGAAAGAAGTGCGATCGAATAGCCAATCAGTCCAATCAGCGGGAAGGTGCGCACTCCGCCAAAGGAATAGGAGCCCACTGTGATCTTGTGTTCTTCGCGCTCCAGTCCTATCAGAAACGACAAGAACACAACCAGAACGATCTTCAGGACCTCCGGGGGCAACCTCTGGTAAAGTTCCACTAGAATTCCACCTCCCAGCGGCCTGCTCTTTGAAGAGGATGGCCATGCCTGTCTCTAGCAAGGTCAAGAGCGCAGGCATCCATCGTTGAGCCTCCTAGCAACAGGGGCGGCCGGTCGCATGTGCTGCCGCACTATTCTTATATATCGCCTTCCCCCATTTGACCATTGACGCGATTCTGCAAAGAGCGCGGGCGACCTACGCTTTTCCTTCACCGGCAGCTGCCGAAAGGTCTGTGCTCCGCTGCCGATTCATCACAAACTGCAGTGACTGCGAACACGGCAACCCGATTCGTGTGGGGCTAGGCTAATCCCACTCCCAGGACCTCTCCCGGTCCGGTTCCCTCCAGGAAGAGATCGCTATGCGTGCGTCTGGACGCGGGTTGGCCGTCGCGCTCGTTTGTCTACTAAACGGCTGCCTGCCGAATTTTGCTGCCGCGCAACTATCGGATCAAGTCGTCGGCGAGCGCGTTCTCGGTTCGCAATGGAAACAGCTTTCGCGCCGGGCCGGGATGATCTTCGCCGGCACAGTGCTCACCTCCACGCCGCCAGCCACGACCATGGATCGGGTGGTTCCCGCGGCAGTTCCGGCGGTCCAGTTGAGTTTTCGTGTGGACCGGGCGATCGCCGGGGTCAAGCGGGGACAAGTTCTCACCATTCACGAGTGGACGGGGGCGTGGTCGATGCATCGTCCGATGAGCCGCGGCCAGCACATGTTGATCTTTCTATATCCGCCGAGCCGTCTTGGCCTGACCAGCCCGGTGGGTGGATCACTCGGTCAAGTCGCTCTCGATGCGAGCGGGAACAACGTGGCTAAGGAAGCGCAGAAGTGGTCTGCGCCGGGCATCGGGACCATCAGCGTAATTCAACTGGAGCGCGCCATCCGCAGCGCCCGAAGTGAACAGGAGTGAACATGCGCTGGCGAATACTGGCGGGTGCCGTTTTTCTAATTTCCAGTGCGGTTGCCAGCCGCGCCGGAGGCCCGGCATTTGTCGCGGGCTCCGGCTACGATCCCGGGGTCGCGGGCCAGCCCATAATTTGGGCGAATGGCGCGGTGCAGTACTTCACCGACCAGGGGGACTTGAGTCCGATTCTCCCCAACGCGCAGGCCGACAGCCTGGTCGCCGGCGCTTTCAGCGCCTGGACCAGCATCCCCGGCGTTGCCCTTACCGCATCGCAGGGCGGACATCTCGCTGAGGACGTGAACGGCGTCAACCTCACCGTCGACGCCACCGGAACCATCACCGCCCCCGGCGACATTACACCTTCGGCCACCGCCACGCCCGTCGGAATTGTCTACGATTTCGACGGAACGGTCACCGATGCGCTGCTGGGCCAGGGCGCCGGAAGCCTGCCCGATTGCTTTACTAACGCTGTCTTTGGCGGGCCCGATAACTTCACCGCGGCCGCGAACATCGCGCATGCGCTGGTAGTGATCAACGGAGTCTGCGCCACAACCAGCGCGCAACAGCCAGACGTTCAATACCGACTGGTGCGTGTCCTGGGACGCATCCTGGGCTTGGGATGGTCGCAGGCCAATCTGAACGTCTTGACCCACCACCCAGTTCCCTCCAGCGCCGATTTTGCCGGATTTCCGGTGATGCACTTTGCCGACCCGATCAACTGCGTGCCCATCGCCGTCTGCTATCCCAACCCGGCCGTCCCCAAAATGGATGACATGAACGCGCTCGCGCGGCTTTACCCAGCCAGCGTCAGCCCGCAACCGGCGGGCAGAATTTACGGCAGTATTTATTTCACTGATGCATCCGGCAATGCGGTGCAGCCGATGCAGGGCGCCAACATGGTAGCCCGGCTGATGGTCTCGGGTCAGCCCTCGCGGCAATATGTTGTGACTTCCGTATCGGGATTCGCGTTTCATGGCAACGCGGGCAACATCATCGATGGATACCTGGACGCAAATGGCCTTCGCTATGACCGGTGGGGCTCGAATGATCCGTCGCTCGAGGGCTTTTTTGATCTGGGCCAACTGACCATCCCGACCGGGCAAACCATTGCCCAGTACCAGTTGACCGTGGAGGCGCTCGATGCGAACTGGTCGATGGGCGTCGAACCGTACGCCCCCACCCAGGTGACGCCCTCGGGTTCGTTCGCGCCGGTTGTCGTCACCGTGACGAATGGGTCAAACACCGAGCGGGACATCTTGATGTTGCAGGATGCGATCGCGCAAACCCATCCCGGCAGCGGGTCATCTTATGCAACCCCGGCAATAGTTCCCGCGGGCGGAGGATGGGGGTCGTGGATCTCCGACTACGGCGGCAGCGATTGGTTCAAGTTCACGGCGCAGGCGAGCCGGACGGCATCGGTCACAGTGACCGCCCTCGACGAAACAGGACAGCCGACTGAAACCAAACTGCAGCCCGTCATTGGCATCTGGCAGTTGAGCGATCAGAGCGGCAATCCGGCGCCCGCTTCCACGCCCTCAGCGTTCAACACGACCACATGGGGAATGACTCGCCTGGAC
Source organism: Terriglobia bacterium (assembly GCA_020073215.1). GTDB lineage: Bacteria > Acidobacteriota > Terriglobia > Terriglobales > Acidobacteriaceae > Acidiflorens. The sequence goes on from JAIQFO010000044.1 coordinate 33,116, forward strand.
GCACAGTTCGGCGCATCTGACACGTACCGGGTGGCAGTGGCCGATTTTCGCGGTGACGGCCGGCCCGACTACTTCTACCAGGCCAGTCTCCTCTATTCGGATACAGTCACGCCGGCACGTCTCAGTCTCGCTGGCGGCATGGCGACTCTCAACGGCACCGGGTTCAAACCGGGATTGCAGGTGACAGCAGCCGGGAACAACGGCAACACTCTGGCTGCCTCGGCAACCCAGATCCAGGTGACCATGCCCGCCGCAGCGCACGACGGAACCGCTACGATCCAGGTCACCGATCCGGTGAGCGGTGCTTACTCTCAGATGAGCGGCGCGCTGAGCTATGGCGCTCTCTCCACTGATCTCTTACTTCTCTTGCAAGGCGCGGAGCCGGCAACGCCAGTGGGCTCAGCCGCCGCCAATCCAATCCGGGTGCGTGCGGTTGCCGCCGATGGAGTCACGCCGGTGAGCGGGGCGACAATTGCCTGGAGCGCGACCAACGGCCTGCAGTTCTCGACCTGCAGCGGAGCTTCCTCCTGTTCCGTGCTGACCGATGAGGCGGGAGAATCTTCCAGCGCGGTCACTCCCACGGCGACCGGAGCGAGCACGATTACAGCCGCGCTCGCGCCGGCTTCGTACTCGCCGCCGCAGTCGCAGCAGGCCACGGTGGTGGGGACCTCGACCGCGCTCGATCTGGCTGCGCTGACACCGACGCGGTGGATTGGGCAAGGCGCGACGCTCTCGGTTCCGCTGGCGGTCGAAGTGCTCGACCTGGCCGTGCCTCAAGCGAATGTCACCATCAATTTCGTCATAACAAAAGGGACGGCGTCGCTTTCGGCGCCCAATGCGACCACCAACAGCTCGGGATTCGCCACCATCCATGCCCAAATCACGAATCAAAGTGCCGACGTGCAGGTGAGCGCTTGCGCCGCCCCGAATAATTCACCGTGCCAGACCTTTACCATGTTTTCCACTCCGCCTTCACTGTGGATGCTGGAGACGGTGAGCGGATCGTCACAGGTTGTGCCGGAGGGGCAGGCTTTTCAACCGCTGGTGATGCGAGTGACCGACGGCTCCACTGTCTCGAATCCGGTGATGGGAGTGAACGTCACGTTTCAGACCACACTGGCCCGAGTTCCCGAAAACGGCATGCCCGTTGTTCTCGGATCGTCTCAGGCGCAGGTCGTGAGCGCTCAGGATGGCCTCGCTTCGATCGTGCCCTCCGCGGGAAGCGTCGGCCCATGCGATGTGTTCATCGCCGTGAGCGCAGGCCCCTCGACCGCGCAGTTGCAAATGGAGACTGTGGCCGCAATAGTTGTCGCGCAGCCGAAAAATAACGGCGGCAAGGCCCCGAGTGCGTGGTCCGGCCGGCGCTTCATTTGGCCGGTGGGCTCGCAGGCCTCGACGCCCCCAGGCGCGCCAAACCTGCTGTTCGCCGTGCCGGAAGTCCTTACGCTGGATGACGCGGCGGCCGGCCAGGGACCCTGCTCCGGCACGTGTCCGGATACTTCCAGCATGGACTCAAGCATCGGCATGAACAGAACCACAACAGCCGGTGATGTGGCTCCCGAGTCTTGTGAGGCGGCCCCAGAGTTGCCCAAGGTCGACGCACCGACGGTTCCGACGGCTGCGGCGGAGCCGTCGACTAAGGCCATTGCCCCTTCCTGCCGATGACTGGATCGGGGCATCTCTGCCCTCGCGATCCTGGAGTTGACCATGGCACACAAACACGGTTCGGACTTGGAGAATGCCTCCCCGAATACCAACGGCGCGGCCCCGGCGAACGGCTCGGGCCGCAGCCCACTGAAGCTGGGCAAAAACAATGACTACGTCTACAACGATGAGTTGCGCCGGCTGCAAATTGAGTTGGTCAAACTGCAGGAGTGGATCCGCCAGAAGCGTCTCAAGCTGGTCGCCGTCTTCGAGGGTCGCGATGCCGCCGGAAAAGGTGGCGCAATCAAAAGGATTACCGAGTGCCTGAACCCGCGCGTCTGCCGCGTGGTGGCGTTGGGCACCCCCACCGAGCGCGAGAAAACGCAATGGTACTTCCAGCGCTATGTGCCGCATCTGCCCGCAGCCGGGGAGATCGTCCTGTTCGACCGCAGCTGGTACAACCGCGCCGGTGTCGAGCACGTCATGGGTTTCTGCAGCGAAAGCGAGTATCTGGAATTCCTGCACAGCTGCCCCGAGTTCGAGCGCATGCTGGTGCGTTCGGGCATCATTCTGCTCAAGTATTGGTTCTCGGTAAACGATGAGGAGCAGGAGCGCCGGTTCCAGGACCGGATGAAAGACGCCACCAAACGCTGGAAGCTGAGCCCGATGGACCTCGAATCCAGAAGGCATTGGGTGGAGTACTCACGCGCCAAAGACGAGATGTTCGCCCACACCGACATCAAACAGGCGCCCTGGCACGTGGTGAACGCAAACAACAAGAAGTCTGCGCGACTGAATGTGATCTCCCACCTGTTGTCGCAGGTTCCTTACCAGGATCTGACGCCGGAGGCGCTGAAGCTTCCCCCGCTCGAGAAGGTCAAGTACATCCGGCCGCCCATCCACGAGCAGAACTTCGTGCCGGAAGTGTACGAGAGCCATTGAATCATTAAGTCATTGACTCATTTGGGCATTGATCCATAGGGTGGTGTTATCCAATGACTCAATGTCTCAATGATTCAATCCGTCACTTCTTCGTCCACTGATCGACCCAGTCGCTGACCGTCTTCCACCAAAGCTGCGAATTTTGCGGCTTTAGCACCCAGTGGCCTTCGTCGGGAAAGTAGAGCATCTTCGAGGGCACGCCCATAGTCTGCAGCGTGGTGAAAAGCTGGAAGCCTTCGCTCACGTCGAGCCGGTAGTCGAGCTGCCCGTGGACGACCAGCGTCGGCGTCTTGAAATTCTTAGCCGCATTGCGCGGAGACCACTTCTCATACATCTCCGGGTTCGTATAGGGAGTGCCCTTGAACTCCCAGTTGCTGAACCAGAGTTCTTCGGTCGTGCCCCAGGCGGAGACGGAATTAAACATGCCGTCGTGCGACACGATGCACTTGAAGCGGTCGGTGTGGCCGAGCACCCAGTTGGCCATGTATCCGCCGTAGCTTGCGCCCAGCGCGCACTCGCGGTCTTTGTCGATGAATGGATAGGTCTTCTCGGCGTAGTCAAGTCCCTTCATCAGGTCTTCAAACGGAGCGCCGCCCCAGTCGCCGCTGATGGACTCCACGAACTTCTGCCCATATCCAGTCGAGCCGTGGAAGTTGATCATGATGACCACGTATCCGTTGGCGGCAAAGAGTTCGGGATTCCAACGATACGACCAGTCGTCTCCCCAGGCCCCCTGCGGGCCGCCGTGGATAAGGAACTTCACGGGATATTTCTTGGTGGCGTCGAAGTTCGGCGGCTTGACGAGGAAGCCCTCGACCTTGTCGCCCTTGGCTCCTTCGAACCAGAAGGATTCGAGACGGGACATGGAGACTTCGGAGAGAGCGGCGTCGTTCAGGTGAGTGAGTTGCGTGCCATAGGGTTCTTTGACTGTTGTATTCCCGCAGCCGTGTATTGGGTCGACGCATACGCTCTCGGACTTAGGAACTGGCACTTCATAAGATCCGTACCGCAGAAAGGCCGCGGAAAATATGCCGTTCGGCGATTCGATGAACATCCGGGTGAAGACAACAATCTTACCGTCCGGCGTCACAGCCAAGTCGTCATTGAAGCCTCCAAAGAGGGTTGTAATATGCACGTCGGTAGTATGAATTGCAATGTCATATCCGCGTTCGCTATCCAAGTTGCTGGTGAACGACACCGAGTAAACAGGTGATTCGCCCTTATCCTCGGCTACGAAGTAGATGTGAGACGAGTCTGGTGCCCAAGTAAACGTTCCGACCCAGCGATCAAAAGCGGCCGAGGTCAAATCGGTTCGCTTCCCCGTCTTGCGGTCATACAGCATCAGCCGGAAGCGGTCGCTCTCGTATCCCGGACGCTGTTGGGCGCGGTAGGCGATGTACTTGCCATCGGGCGAATAGAGCGGAGTCGAGTCGCTGGCGGGATTGTCGGCGGTAATGTTCTTGGCCGCTCCTCCATTTACCGGTACGATCCAGAGATCGTTGTTGGTGGACGTGGCTTCGACCTTGTCGTGATTCGAGGTGTAGCAAATCTCCTGCCCGTCGGGCGAGAAGGCATAGTTGTCCTGTCCGCCCAGCGAAAACACGGGCGCATCGTAGTCGCCGGGTGTCAGGTCGCGCGGAGGAGGTGGGGCGATGCCAGCGCCCGCCGGAGTTGCTCCAGGCATCGTTCCTGGCAAAGCGCGCGGGGAAGCGAGCACATCCGGAACCACGAAGATGTGCGTCCGCTTTCCCGCCTTGTACGCGTTCCAATGGCGATACAGCAGGCGGTCAAAGATGAGCGCTTTGACTTTCGAATCCTCGGATTCTTTCAGCTTCCTGGCGTTGCAGTCGGCCTCCGCGGCCGGCGCGCCGTCGCATTCGGGATAGATATCGGAGGTAAAGAGAATGTTCTTGCCATCGGGCGACCAGAGTTCACCGCCGGCTTCGGTGGCGATCGCCGTGTGCTTGTGGACGCTGGTGACGGTTCCGGAAGTGCCATCGAAATCGGCAATCCAAACCTGCGAGCCGCCTTCTTTGGTCGAGAGGAATGCGAAGCGCTTTCCATCCGGGGCCCAGCGCGGGCGGTCGCCGTCCTGATCGGAGATGAGGACGCGTTCCTGTCCCCCCGCCAGCGGCACAATCCAGATATGGGACGTCTTCTTGTTCGCGGCCAGGTCCACATCGACCGCTGCGAACAGCACCCACTTGCCGTCGGGCGAAGGCACCGGCTCGCCGACGCGCTTCAGCTTCATCATGTCCTCGAAAGTGAAGGGGTGCTTGGCTTGAGAGAAGGCGGGTAGGGAGAAGAGAAGAACGAAAACAAAAGCAAGACGGCGCATGACAGTGCCTCCGCGGAACAAACGAGTGTAGCACCGGTAACGCTCGCGTAGGGACAGCCGCCCTCGGCTGTCCAGCCGGGCGAAGCCCGGCTAATTGTATGGTGCCGACCCGAAGCGTGAAGATGCGGAGATGACCTGGCCGCGATTGCGGGATGCCGCGGAGCTTCGCTCCGCTGGACAGCCGAGGGCGGCTGTCCCTACGTGGGCGATTTAGTTGCCCAGTTCTTCCAGCATCGCGGTCATCTCCGATTGGGCGTGGGTGTTGCCGGTGCGGCTTGCGGAGGAGATGCCATCCACCAGCCATCGTTTGGCCTCATCGACGCGGCTGGCGGCGGCCAGCGTCTGCGCGGCCATGAAGTAGGCGGGCGTGTAATCGGGATTCTTTTCGATCAGCGTTTTGTATTCCTGCAGCGCCTGCTCGATCTGTCCGGCCCTGGAGTATTCCATGGCCAGTCCATAGCGCGCAAAGGCATCCTCGGGATTCTCGGTAAGAATTTCGCTCAACGCGGCAATGCGATCCATAGAAAAGCTCTCAGCTTTCAGCTCTCAGTAAAGTCCAAACGCCACAGCTAAAAGCTGAGAACTGATAGCTGATAGCTGACAGCTGCTCTTCCCATTCTTATCACGATCCGCGTTACAATAGCTGTTCTCCGAGAGACCAACTTGGCGTGCCCTTTCTTTGTGCCGCTGGAAATTGTGAACGACGGTTCCTGGCCGCATCCTTCGCGTCTGCCTCTGGGAGCGGGATGGACGGGAAACTGCCTCGCCTCGGGACAGGAACTGACAGCATCCGACGCCCACGTCCGGGAATTCTGCAATCTCGGCTATGCGACCGAGTGCCCGCATCTGCCGCGGCATCGTGACTGGGATGCGGTCCGTCTTTCGGTTGTCCGAACTAGCCCGGAGCAGGTCACGATTTGCTTTGTCTGCGAGTTGAACCACGCTCCGATCGAACATGGGAAGCTGACATTTGATCTGGTCAATGACGCCTGGCTGAATATGCACCCGGATCCGCGCGTTCTCAGGCTCGCAACCAGTTATCTGCAAACATATCGCACCCGGCAAAGCGCTCGTTTAATCTAATCAGTCCATGAACGACGACGATAAAGCGAAATTTACCCGCCCGCGGCCCGTTCGCGAATCGATCTCGGAAATGACCGAGATCGTTCTGCCCAACGATGCCAACCCGCTAAATGCCCTGCTCGGCGGCCGCCTGATGCACTGGATCGACCTCGCGGGAGCCATGGCCGCCCATCGCCACTCGCGTACGTACGTGGTGACGGCATCCATTGATCACATGGATTTTCTGGTGCCGGTTCGCGTCGGAGATTTCGTCGTCCTGCGCTCATCTGTAAATCGCGTATTCCGCACTTCGATGGAAGTGGGCGTGAAGGTATGGGTGGAAAATTATCGCGCCGAACAGAGCCGCCACGTCAGTTCGGCTTATCTGACTTTTGTGGCTATCGATGCTGCCGGCAATCGCATCGCAGTGCCCCAGGTTGTTCCCGAAACGGAAGATGAAAAGCGTCGCTATGATGGCGCGGCGCGCCGCCGAGATATCCGCCGCACGGAATCGGCACAAAGGAAGAACGGTCGGAGTTAGGTGTTGTTGAGTGTGAACTAATCGAGAACTTATGCAGCATTGCTGCTAAGCTGGAGGGTCTAGAAACCGGGACCTTACCAACCAAGATGCAAGGCCTTAACTATGGATAGCATTTATGGATAGTGCCCTCTTGATTCACCGCCTTCACTTCGCTTTCACCGCAACTTTTCACTATCTCTTTCCGCAACTCACCATGGGGCTCGCACTGCTGATCGTTGTGCTTAAGACGATCGCCGTTCGGCGCAATGATCCTGTGTATCACGAGGCAGCCCGCTTCTGGGGCAGGATTTTCGGCATCAATTTCGTATTAGGAGTGGTGACTGGCATTCCGATGGAATTCCAGTTCGGCACCAACTGGTCGGTCTTTTCAAAATTCGCCGGAGGTGTTATCGGGCAGACCCTGGCTATGGAAGGCATGTTCGCCTTCTTTCTGGAATCGGCCTTCCTGGGATTGTTTCTCTACGGAGAGAAGCGGCTAAGCCCGAGAGCCCACTGGCTGTCGGCGGTGGCCGTCTTTGTAGGTTCGTGGCTGTCGGGTTATTTCATCATTGCCACCGATGCCTTTATGCAGCACCCGGTTGGCTATTTCACGGCCGCGGATGGGAGTCTGCAACTTTCGAGCTTTTGGACTTTCGTGCTCAATCCCTGGGCGGGATGGCAGTACGCGCACAACATGAGTGGAGCGGCGATTACCGGCGCCTTCATCATGACGTCGGTGGGAGCGTTCTACCTGCTGTCCAACAAGTGGACCTCGCACGCTCGCATCTTCGTCAAAGCCGGCGTGATTGCCGGTTGCGTGTTCAGCGTGTTGCAGATTTTTCCGACTGGCGACCAGCAAGGCAAAATGGTTGCCGACCAGCAGCCGGTCACGCTGGCAGCGATGGAGGGACTGTTTCAGGGACAGGAGAGAGCGCCGCTCTTGATCGTCGGTCAGCCGAACGACCAGCAGGGCAAGATCGACAACCCG
>JAIQFO010000102.1 GCA_020073215.1 Terriglobia bacterium
AGATCGGACTTCGTCGCCTACGCCTGCGGAGATTAAAGTTTGTTCGCGAGCAGTTCTTCATGGCGGCGGCTGCGCAAAACATAAAGCGATTGGTTCGCTTCCTCAGCCAAGGGCCGCAGCCACCGCTCCCTGCAACGACCTAGTCGCCCGCTGCAGAAAACTGTCCCTCGCTGCACGCTCCTTACACAGCCCCAATAGCTCTTTCGAGCAACCCTTTTTCAACACCCACAGGCGTTAGCACAAGCTTGCGCCGTCTGTTCGCCCGTGGCGAAGGCCGAATGCTCAGGCAGCGGCAGATTTACTGCCGTCTTGGGGAGGATTGTCGAGACTCCGTTCAAGGCGGATTGTTTCAAGGGCTTCGCAGAGCGTTTCGACAAGCTCAATCAGCTTCTTAGGAGCGGTTTCTTTCTTGGCTTCAGCGGCGATCTCCCGCCAAGAATGAACAGGTTTATCAAAGGCCCACAACATAAGATTTCACCGAAATTGTTCTGATGGCGAAATGCTAGCACTGGGGGTCTGTGAAAAACCACAAACTGGCCAAATCACTAGGCCAAATTGATCACTCGGCCAAATCAGTGAAATCGGGATATTACGCCAACTGAAGGATGGTTCCACAAAAGTTAGGTGACCGTTTTTCTAAAGGGCTCGTTCAAAGCCGCGCCAATACAGAGTAGATAACCCAGAGCGCCGCCATCCAAACGGTGCTGAGCGTGGCCCACAGAAAATACCGCTTCGGGCTGCCGATTCGTAATCTACTGACGCTAACGGAGCCCCAAGCAAGCAAAAGCAGGGCAATGCAGGCAGCTGCTTTCACCACGCGCGGCTCTTTTGACCAAAATACCAGTGACCAACAAAGGAAGCTCGCTATGGTGGCTGCTGGCGCAGAAGCCGTTCATCGTTCCGATCCCCGGAACGGGCAAGATCAAGCACCTTCAGGAGAACATCGAGGCCACGAACCTCGCGCTGACCGCAGAAGACCTAAAACAGATCGATGGTGCTCTGTCTGCATTCAAGGTGCATGGCGGTCGTATGAACGCAGAACAGATGAAGGTCGTTGAAGCGTAGCCTTTGCGAATCATGATCGCTCTTTATGTTATGCGGGCTAAACAAGTCCACTCCGAGTCCGGCGAGCCATTGAAAGAAGATGAGAGTCTCGCCAATTGTTGAAATATCGGCGATTTCACTCATTGACCACGGGTCAATGAGTGTTAACGCCTGATTACGTCAACTTATGCTCTTTTCCCCTCACCGCTCCTCAAACACGTACTCGTGTTGCGCGTCCCTGATCGTCAACGTCCGCTTCGCGCCCGATCCGACGACAAACTCCGAACCGCTCACGCCCGGTTCGATCGTGACAAAAGAAATGGTGCCATCCGGATTCTTCTTGCTCGCCACCTCGCTCTTCCACTCGCCGAAATCGAAGATCGTAGTCGCCCCCGACTGGCTCACCGCAATTTCTCCCAGCGCGCCATTCGCATAACGCTTCGCTAACTTAGCACTTTCGTTTTTGTCTGCCGGGATGGTCAGCAGCTTGCGGTCCGCCGCCAGCGCTGCGAAGAAGTTCTTGGCATCCGCCTCGAGTTGTGCGTCGGCCTCAGCGCGTCCATCGAACAATACCTCGAGCAACTTGCGCCGGAATCGCGTTCGAATCAGCCAGCCGGGATCTCCATTCGTCAGCACCACCGCGCCCACGTTCTGCTCCGGCAGCCAGATCATGTCGCTGTGATACCCGATCATGTCCCCGCCATGATGGACTATAGGCACTCCGTATGTCGTATCCACACTCAAGCCCATGCCATACGAGTTGTCCTTGCCCATCCAAACCTGGGGTTTGCGCCGCTCCAGCAGAGGCTCTTTGGAGATATAGGTCGTTCCGTCGGGAAGCTTGCCTTCAGCGAGTTCCATCGCCACGTACTTCATCACTTCGCGCACGCTGCTCCACGCTGCTCCCGCCGGACGCACCGGAATGACCGCGTAGTTAACCGCCATCAGCGCCTTCGCCGTCTTCCCGTCGACGTCAGGTGCATGCGCCGTCGCATGATTACCCGCCAGAGCGCGCGCAAAATCGAAGGTCGTCGCCTTCATCCCCAGCGGATCGAACACATACGACTGCATCGCGCTGTCGTACCCGGCACCCACTTCCATCTGCGGATGCAGCACATGCGCGCCGGTGTATCCGGCGGCTGCAGCCATCAGGTTCGAATACTGAAAGAGGTCGCCGAACTTCGACGTCGGCTGCATCGTTCCCAGCAGGGTCAGCGAGTTCTCGGGTGTCATCTTGCCGTATTCGAAGAACCACTCGAGGTCCTGCCGAGGCATGCCTGTGCAGGCGCAGATCAGGTGTTTCACCAGCACGCTGCGTGTGGTCTCGGCGTTGCCCAATTTGAAACTGGGGAACAGCTCCGTGACCGGTGTGTCCCACGTCAGCCGATGTTCGTCCACCAGTTTGGCGAGCATCAGCGTGGTCAGCGCTTTCGTATTCGACGCGATCATGAACAGCGTGTCACCGTCCGGCTTTTCGCTGCCGTCCAGCTCCTTCGCGCCAAATCCACCTGCGAAGATCACCTTGCCATCCTGGATCAGCCCCAGCGACACTCCGGGAACACCAGTTTCTTTTTCTCCGCGCTCGATAAACCGGCCGAGTTCCGCAATCCGTGCCTCATCCAGTTTGTTCGCCTTATTCCCGGCAAACGATTCGCGGCTGTAGCCCTTCGGCAGCAGGCGTCCGAACACCAGCGCCACCTGCCCTCCGCGCTTTTCCGCCACCGCGTCCGTCATATCAGTAATAATGACGGTCCAGCCCGACCCAGAGTAATAGACGACCGCACCCACGCCGCGCTTTTCGTTGGGCGAGGTCAGGTAGTCATAGTTGCGACGCCGGCTCCAGCCATCCCGATCGGGCAGGTCGTTCGTCACCTTCACCGGCCAGGTCGCGTCCGGCCGGTAGGCCTGCCACGCCGCCTTCAGCGCTTCGTCCGCCGTCTTCGCCTGCAGATCCACCAGCGCGACCCACGACCCGCCTTCCGGCGCCTCCAAGATCGTCGCCGGCCCCTTCACCCGGATCGACCAGTCCTTCGGCGCCACGAACGGATTGCCTAACACGGTCGTCTTGAGCGTATCGGCCGCCAGGCGCTCGCCCCCCGCCGCCGGACCTTGCTCCTGTCCGACGATCGTTGCGGGACTGATTAAGAAGAAAACCAATAGCAGAATGCTGATTCGTCTCATGGGTTACCTCATCAAAAAAAGCTTGAATTGAACTCCGTAATGCGAGAAGGAAGTTCGCTGGGCTCGCCTCAGGGGGTGTGCGTGTCAACGGGCGGGAACTACTCTTCGGAGAGGCCACTCGCGCTAATTCGATATGAATAAGCGCGACATGTCAGTGAAATTCGTCACATCTTGATGTGCGGTGATGGCCAAGAGCCGCAGAGCAAGGCAACTCTGTCAATTGTTGTAATATCGCATTTACACTCACGACAGGCGTTCTGAGTGTAAACGCCTGATTACGTCAGCTATCCCCGGTAAGCGACTACTGCCAATGTACAAGCCCAACGGTCCCGCCGCATGGCCCATTCGCCCGCCTGCACTTTTCACCTCACCACGATGTTGTGACTGGAATCACTGACAAACCGGGATCCGGTGTATAAAGTTTTTGAGTGACCGTTGCTTCAGCAGCTATCCACAACTCCGAAGACTCTACCGAGCAGTGAACTGCTGAGCCGTAACCCTCTCACCCAGCCCAAGTTCATGACGATTCGTGTCCCGGCTGCAACCGCAAAGAAGGTCTCCCATGGATTAAAAGCGTGCTGATAGAGAAACTGAGGTCCTTAGTGTGTTCATCGCAAGCTTCACGATGGTGCTCGTCCCAGCAGCCCACGCTCAGTCTGATGGGAACACGCCATCTTCTTGAGGAAAGTGCAGCTCACATCTCGCGCTGATCTCGCGAGAAAAGGAGGGTATATGCGTAATTTTGTCACGAGATTGTGCCTTGTCGTCGCGGTAATGTGCTTTCTGATCTCAGGTTCGCTTTGGGCGACTGGCTTTCCAAAGATTCCTCAATACCCAATCGGTCATTACGGCACGACAACCACTGGAGATTTCAACGGGGATGGCAAGCTCGATCTTGTTGTGTTGTCTCAGTGCAGCCCTGCGCCTTGTTCGAATTCTACGATTGTGGTCATTTTGGGTAACGGAAACGGACGATTTCAGCGTCCAATCTCTTCTACCACTACCGGCTTTCCCGAATTCTCTCTTCCTCCTGTTGGGATCGTCGTTGGCGACTTCAATGGTGACCGAAAGTTGGACATAGCATTTATCAGCAACTCCCCGCAATTGGAAGCCATAGCGGTTGCTCTGGGAAATGGAGACGGAACTTTTGATCCAACCACAACCTATCCGATGGCCTCATCTGCAAGGAGACTCTCTGGAGGAGATGTTAACGGCGATGGTAAGTTCGACCTGATTCTATCCCACATAGGTGGTCTGACCGTCTTTCTGGGCAACGGTGACGGTACCTTTCGAGCACTACCCGACGCACCTGGAGCTTGTGTGCAATGTGTTCTCGCCGACGTTAACCATGACAGTAAGTTGGACATTATAGGAGGTTACATCCAACTCGGAAATGGAGATGGCACTTTCCAGGAGGCGCAACCAATATCTGGTGCCGGCAATTCCCCGGTCGTCGCAGACTTCAATGGAGATGGAAATCTTGATGTTGCAGCGTACCTTCAAAAAAGCGTCGTTAACCTATATTTCGGCAACGGTGATGGGACTTTCCAACCTCCCGTCTACAGGTGGACATCACCCATGGATGGCAATGTTCTGGCTGGAGACTTCAATGGAGACGGCAAACCGGATTTACTAACAACCCGTGGCTCAGAAATCGACATCTTCTTGAACAAGGGTAATGCAAAATTCTGGCCGCCAGTTGGGTACCTGATGCTGGGCGGGCCTGTTTTAGCCGACCTTAATGGGGATCGCATGACAGATGTAATATTTCTTAGGCGCACCGCCTCCGACAATGCGGTCGCCATACCCGCACTTGCTGGAGTAGGCGGCACATTCTCTTTTCCTCGCAGTTACTTTCTGCCAGGTGGCGGCTACGCGTCTTCCATGATGGCAGGTGACTTGAATAATGATGGCAAACTAGACCTAGTAGAAGTGAATCAGGAAAGCGCGACTTGGCGAGGAGGGCACCTGAACCGCCTGCTTGGGAATGGCGATGGAACATTCAAATGGCTGCCCGATCTGCTGACCGGGGGCAGGACTAGTTTTTTCGGGATGCTATGCGACCTGAACCATGACGGGAAACTTGATGTGCTGGTGGCTAGCGGCGACTCTATAAACGTTCGGCTTGGCTTGGGGGACGGAAATTTTCAAAGCCCACTTAATTATCCCGTCCAAAGTTCTTGGCCGGTCGTCGCAGTCGCTGATTTTAACGGAGATGGGATCCCTGATGTGGCTGTGAACAGAATGGTTTGGGGACCTGGGGGGATTCTACTCGGCAATGGCGATGGCACGTTCAGAGGCGGTGCTAGTTTGCCTGCCGAATTTGACTGGCTGGTCGCGGCGGATTTCAACGGCGATGGCAAGCAGGATTTGGGGGTTGCCACCCCAACCGCAGCAGGAATTATGCTGGGTAACGGAGATGGAACCTTTCGACCCATTTCGGGCCTGCGAAGTGGGCACACGGAGAGATTATTGGCAGCAGACTTCAATTTGGACGGCAAACTTGACCTTGCTGCAGTGGGCACAACGGCATCAGGGAATTCAATAGCCAGTGTTTATCTGGGAAATGGCGACGGCACTCTGCAACTAGCGCGGAACACCTGGATTCACGGCGGGGTGTCTCCCGGCGGTGCGGTGGCGGCTGACTTCAACCGGGACGGCAAGGTCGATCTGGCGGTGAGTTTAATAAGTTCGGCTCAGGTTGCACTCCTACCCGGAGACGGTGCAGGCCGATTTCAGTTGCCAACGTTCTACTTCGGTGGAGGTGGTCGGTTGGTGGCCGGCGACTTTGATCGGAATGGCACTGAAGATCTGGCAGTCATCACCTCGGAAAGGACGGTTGCCGTTCTACTGAACGAATAAAGTGTGCGAGGTCCGAAGGTACTCGAACTCGTGGCCCTACCTCCGGAGTTGTCGAACAAATCGACCCATGTGGCCGAGAGTGTGAACCGCAACTATCGTGGCGTTGTGATGGCTGGCGTAATATCGCGTTTACGCTCATTGACCCGGTTCCGAGTGACGCCTGTTTGCGACAGTTGTGTGACGAACCAGTGCGGTGTAGAAGTGGTGAGCGAGGAAGGAGCCCGCGCCCGATGGAAACTATTGTGATGATCTCGTTTGGATCCGTGCTGTGCGCGATGACCGCACTGAGCTTCATCGAACTGCGCCGCATCCGCAAGAAGCTGGAATCCAAGTAGTGGAAAATCAAAATCGCCATCCTACCAGTGATAGCCAGCCCCCTTGGGCCGCGATCCTCTGGGGCAGCCCAATTGACGGGTGGCGTTCCCCCAGGGGAGGCAAGTAGGACAGCGGATAATGTTTGTTTAGAGCTACCGCTATTTCAGTTTCACGAAGAGCAGGACGAAGATCGCCCACACCCCCACGGTTACCGGGAATTGCGTCACTCCGGTGCCGCGGGCATCGAGTTTTTCGACACGACCGTGATTCACGTCGAGGCTGTGGTCGACGAACTGCTGCATTGAACCAATTTCGATCGTGCGATGCGACTGCTCCTCATTTGACACGACAATCTAGGTGAAACATCGCTGACAATAATAGTTGGCCGTAAATCGCGACTTCACCAACTGGCCGGGGTGTGAGTGTAAACGCTGTTATCGTCAATTGACAGTTCCCGGTAATCGAGTCTGGGTCGGGGCGAGAGGGTGTTGCCTGTTCGTCACCAGCAACCGATCCGTCCGTCGCATCATTCTCCAGTCATATTCGTAAGCAGTTCCACAAAGTGGGCATATCTGATAGTGACGACCATGGGCGTCAATCCGTGGCCAAGTGAAGCGATGCGAGCAACCTCGTCCGAAAAACCGCTTCCAAAAGTTCATTGCCTCACCCCTTCATTGCGACTTCTCCACGTCTCGAACCAACGGCTGAA
>JAIQFO010000045.1 GCA_020073215.1 Terriglobia bacterium
TCTTCAATTCACTCGTGTTGGGCAGTTCGCCGAACAGAAGCAGGTAGGCAACTTCGAGATAGGTACAGTGTTCGGCGAGCACCTCAATGGGATAGCCGCGATAGCGCAGGATTCCCCGATCGCCGTCGATGTAGGTGATCGCGCTCCGGCAGGAAGCTGTATTCATAAAAGCGGGGTCGTAGGTCATGAGGCCGAAATCGTCGGGCCCGGTCTTGATCTTGCGCAAATCCATGGCGCGGATGGTCCCGTTTTCGACGGGAAGGGTGTAGTTCTGTCCGGTGCGGTTGTCGGTGATGGTCAAGGTGTCCTGCGGCATCCATGTCCTCCTGAGAGCAATAGCAAGCGAAACAAACAATGATACCTCGGGGCGGCTTCCAGACGCAGTCGAAGCGTGGCAGGCCTCGATCCTATCGAGCGCGAGCCAGCACCAGCGTCACATCGTCCGGCTGTTCATTGTCACCGATCCAGTCCTCCACCGCAGCGGTGACAACCTCCGTGATGCGCTCGAGCGGCAACTGGCGATTCGAGCGCACCAGTTGGATCAGACGTTCCTCGCCAAACTCGCCATAATCGTTTTCCGGCTCGGTGACACCGTCACTGTACGCGACCAGCAGATCGCCGGGGTGGAGTTGGACCGTCTCTTCCGGAAAGCTCAAGTTGTCGAACAGCCCAACCACGGTTCCACCGCAGTCCAGCAGCCGAGACGATCCATCTTCGGAAATCAGGATCGGCGGCAGGTGGCCGCCATTGGCGTAGGTGAGACGACGGGTCGCTCCGTCATAGATTCCCAAGAACAAAGTCGCGTACTTTGCCGCCGGAGTGCTTTCGTAGAGTTGATGGTTGAGCAGCGTCAGCAGCGCCGCTGGAGACACTTCCCTTTCCCTCGCTTCGGAAGCCAATTCCAGCTCGGTCCCCCCCGCCACCGCTATCGCCACCGGTTCTCGCAGCACGGCTATGTCTTCGATGCTGTACGCGCGCACCGCCGAGTGGATCGTTGCCATCATCAACGCCGCTGAAATTCCTTTGCCACTGATGTCGCCAACCGCCAGCAGCAGCTTGTCGGAATTCAGCCCCAGAAAATCGTAGTAGTCGCCGCTCACGGTCCGCGCCGGACGGCAGAACCCGTGTACTTCCAGGCCTTCCAGTTGCGTGATCAACTTGGGATAGAGCTGCGCCTGCACTTCCTGCGCAATCGCCAATTCGCTTTCCAGGCGCTGTTTTTCTTTTTGTTCCTGGACCAGCTTCTCGATCGATGTGGTCATCGAGTTGAAGGAGTTGGCCAGGGTTGCGAGTTGGTCGTTCGATCGTACCGTGATGCGGTGGCTGAAGTCGGCCCGATTGACGTGCTTGGTCGCCTGGTAGAGCTGGTCCACCGCCGACGTGATGCTGCGCGTCAGTTTCCATCCAACGATCAGCGCCAGCAGGACGACGATCGCGAACAGAATCGCAATGAACCGCAGGATGTACTCTAGGACTTCGGCATAATTGCCGAGTGCCGCAAACAGTCTCGCGTAAAGCACGGATGGCCGTGTATGCACACCCAGGGCCCCGGTCCGCTGCCGCTCCGCGGTCGTCGAAGCCCAATCCACAATCAAAAGTTGCGCACCGAAAATGATCTCGCGATCCACCGCGCTGCTTGCCGCAGGGAGCGTACCCGCAATAAATGTCGGTTCAAACTCCCGGCCGTCTTCGGAAACCGTCCTGCCCGAACTGATCAAGATCCCTTGTTTGTTCTTGTCTTCGACGCCCGGGATGGCAGCGGCGGGTTTCGGCTGCAGCAGCGTGATTTCTCCAAGTCCAGCAGCGATCTCCTCTACCAGCGCCTTGTCGAGCCGTTCGCTCGAAATCACGCGCAAAGACTCAGGCTCCGCCCCAATTACCGTGGCTGTGCGCAGGTAGAGCGCATCGTGATCCCGGACGATCTCGCGGAAATTGTCAGTCACGAAAGCGGGAGCGGTGAACGCTTCCGCTCCCTTCGGCCCCGTGCAGTTGGGCTGTGACTGGTTCCCGTACCACACGCACACCTGCCGCCGCGCCCATTCGCGATGCTGCGGGCGCATACCGGCGATGGTTTCTCCGTTCGGGGTTTGGCCCTGGCTATACCGGTTTACGATTTGTTTCGCAATCGCCCGGTTCGAGGCCCCCATGCTTCGTAAACGGCTCGCGATCTCGGAGGTCACGACAAAGCTGGCAAACTGCCCGGCAAAAAGATAAAGCGTGATCAGTGAAATCGTTACCAGCAGGAAAACGGGAATCACGCCAATAAAGACATAAGTGACGATCAACCGGTTCCGCAGCCGCCACAGAAGTTTCGCACGCAGCCAGCGGAACGCGGCAAGCGCAAGCAGCACAATCGCCAGCCCGCTGAGAAATGTTACCCAGCCTCCCAGGCTCGCCGACGTTGCTGGACTTACCCCACGGGTCAGCCATTGCACGGCGACGAGGAGCAGGTCGAGCGCCAGCGCGTAGAGCGCCGCCCATGTGACCCAGGTCTGTGGCCAGAGCCCTTTTTCGCGCAGCTTGCTTTCGAATTCCAGAGAGATCAGTCTCATCCCGTAGCCTGCTTCACCGCCTGCCGATTCGACGCCGCACCTGCTGTCATGTTGCAGGCGTCATATCTCAGGATAGATGTCGAAAAAGGCCGCCAGACTCGTCTTGAGCTGCTTCTCAATCTCGTCTTTGCCACCCTCGAGAATGTGCATGGCGACGCGAGCATCCTTCCCATTTTTCAGTTTGATCGTGGCCGCGCCCACTTCCGCCACCTCATCAGAGGGCAGCAGACGCAGACCGTACACCAAGGTCAGGTTTGCCATCTCACGATTGTAAGCCAGAGATTGAGTCGAAAGATTTCGGGGAGCAGAATGCACGGGGCCAGGTCGCCAGGGTGTAGAAGCGAAGGAGTTCTGCATCGGGGCGAGTACAAATGCATAGGTCCTTCGCTTCGCTCAGATGACAATCTAAGGTCCGGATGACAATCTGGAGTCAGGAGGACAATCGAACGGACGATGAGCGAGATTATCCCGGGGGCCAATGCAGCGAGCGCCCGCCGATGAGGTGCACATGCAGATGAAAAACCGACTGCCCGGCGCGCGGACCTACGTTGAGGACCGTGCGGTAGCCATCTTCAATCGACCGCTCCCGGGCGATGCGCGCGGCTGCCAGGTGACAGCGCCCCACCAGTTCGGCGTCTTCCGCCACCGCTTCCTTCAAGCCAGCAATATGTTTCTTGGGGACGACCAGGACGTGGGTCGGGCCTTGTGGGTTCAGATCTTCAAAGGCAAATGTGTGCTGGTCTTCAAAAACTTTCTTGGAAGGCACTTCGCCGCGAATAATCCGGCAGAATAGACAATCCGCCATAAGTGAGTCTCCCCTCGCCTGGGATTACGATCATCCGGCAAGTAATGTCGGAGATAGGTGCTCTATGTCTCTGGCAGAAACAATAACACTAACTCAACAACCTGTTGCAATAAATGTTTTTCAGTCGAGCCGCGCTCTTTCAGTCGAGGCGCACCAGGAACACCGCACCTTCCGGCGTCTCCTCCTCGCGGGCGAGAGCGGTAGCGCGTTGGCGGTCGTCGTCGAGCACTCGCACTCGCACCCACCAGACTCCCACCGGACTCCTAAACTTCAGCACCTGGGCCGTCTGGTAACGCTTCTGCAGATGTTCGGCCATGTTAGCCGCTGCTTTCTCCCCGGTGAAGGAGCCGATCTGAACCGCCCAGCGTCCACCCGTAGCGAGAGACGCCGGCGCTTGCATCACCTCCAAGCGGACTTTCGCGGTGCCCGGCAGGAATACATCCAGCGCCTTCGCGGCCGCCAGCGAAAGATCGACGATGCGTCCTTCGACGAACGGCCCGCGGTCGGTGATCCGCACCAGCGCCGAATTCCCGGTCTTCAAATTCGTGATACGCACAATCGAGCCCAGCGGCAAAGTAAGATGCGCCGCCGTCATCGCGTTCATGTCGTAAACCTCGCCGTTCGACCCGCGCCGGTTGTGATACGGAGCGCCGTACCAACTCGCCATTCCGGTCTCTTCAAAGATCGGTTTCGCGCCGGCGGGAATTTCAATCTTCTGGTTTTGGCCCGCGGTTTCACCCGGCGGGGGAGTGACAGCTGGCTTCTCTTTTTCTTGCGGAATGGAAGGCGGTGGCGGAACCTGCGCCTGCGTGGGTTTATGCCCACAGCCGGTCAGAAAGGCGCTGCCCAGCGATAGAAGAAGGAGGAGACATAGCAGCCGGAATGCAGCGGTTCGTCGCGATGGTCGCCGGGCGTTCATGGGTTGGCAGATGGAAGGCGACTCAAGAACTCTTGCGGTGTGTTTCCAGAAAATCGGCGAACTTGGAGAGTTTTCCCGCTGCCGTTCGCAGCGCCTTCGAGGAGTGGGTCCGCACCGCTGGTACCACTTCGTCGTTCAGATAGGTCACCAGTTCCGCCGTCTCTTTTTCCAGAGTCTCGGCAATGTTCGCTACCGAACGATTGAAGCGCGCGGAAGCCTCTCCCACCTTGCGGTCGAATTTCGTCATACCCATCCTGCCGGTCCGGGTTAATGTTCACTCGTGTGCCGCGGTTACCAGGCCTCCTTATTATGGTGGGCACTCTTGCCCGCGGTCAATCCGGCTTTGTCTGTCCCGATAAGTCTGCCGGATAAGTCCGCAGGATGAGTCCACCGGGTCACGATACAATGCGCCATGCGACCGGCTGGAAATTGGAGGACTGACGTTGCATCGCCCGCCCCGCCAGCGATTGCCGAGCTGCGCTCGGCTTGGACGGGCGAGGGCGCCCGTCCCCACACGAGCAGGGGCGCCTGTCCCTCCACGAGCGGGGACCTCGGCCGCTTCCGGCGGGCGCTGCTCCGCTGGTACGACCAGCATCGCCGCGAACTTCCCTGGCGCAAGACTCGCGATCCCTACCGCATCTGGCTAAGCGAAATCATGCTGCAGCAGACGCGCGTAGCCGCCGTGGTTGAGCACTACCGCATTTTCCTTAAGCGTTTCCCGAATGTTCAGGCGCTCGCCGCAGCTACGGAAGACGCCGTGCTCGCCGCCTGGAGCGGTCTCGGCTACTACCGCCGGGCACGCATGTTGTGCCAGAGCGCAAGAGAACTCGTGCGGATGCACGGCGGCCGCTTCCCGCAAACTGCCGAGGCCCTCCAAGCTCTCCCCGGCATCGGACGTTACACCGCCGCAGCCATCGCCAGCATCGCCTTTGCGGAACCCGTGGCCGTTGTCGATGTCAATGTCGAGCGTGTGTTACAAAGATTGACCGGCATCGATCTCGCTACGCCCCAAACCTGGCAACATGCCCGAGCCCTCCTCGCGACCTCCCGGCCCGGGGATTTCAATCAGGCCATGATGGAACTCGGTGCAACCGTGTGCCTGCCGCGCCAGCCCCGCTGCCCAAGCTGTCCGGTCCGGAAATGGTGTGTAAACCAACCATCCAACTTCAACCAGGGCGCAAACGGCACAATAACAATGGAGGGAAGCGCGCCCCAGCCCGGCGGAACTCTAACCCAACCCTCGAGCCGCCGGGTTAAGAAAGAAATCTGGTGCGTGCTAAACCAGCGCAACGGCAGCATCCGGCTCGTCCAGCGTCCGAGAAAATCGCAGCTCATGCCCGGCATGTGGGAACTGCCGCAACTGCCGCAGAAGCGGCGGCCGACGCCTGTCCGCGTTGTCTGGCGCACTTTCCGCCATTCCATCACAGTTACCGATTACACAGTCCACGTGCACAGGGGCCGGACCGCCAGAGGTCAACGGATCCCCGTCGCAGACATTTCCCGTTTTCCCCTCACCGGCCTGACGCGAAAGATTCTAAAAGCCGCCAGCGTCATCTAAAATCGGAAGGCACGTATGACGCGGCTCGATCGCCTGTTCGGAGGTTCGAAAAGTATGCCTGCACTGCGGGAGGGAACCAAAGCTCCTGACTTTTCTCTACCCGCCCTCGATGGCGGCAAATTTTCATTGCAAGAAGCACTCCACCGCGGACCAGTATTGGCCGCCTTCTTCAAGATTTCCTGCCCCGTGTGTCAGTATGCGTTTCCGTTTTTCGAACGCCTGCACAAAGCCTACGGTAGCCAGAAAGTCGCCATGGTTGGAATCTCTCAAGACGATAAGACGAACACCGCCGCCTTCTTGAAAGAATATGGCGTAACTTTTTCCGCGCTCCTCGACGATCCCGCCGGTTATGTGGTTTCCAACGCCTACGGCCTCACCAACGTGCCCTCATGGTTCCTCATTGGCCAGGACGCCGAGATCAAGATTTCCAGTGTCGGCTGGGTTAGAGCAGACGTGGAAGCTTTGAACCGCCACCTGTCCGATGCCAACCATACGTCGCAGCGGCGCCTGTTTCGGCACGCCGACGACGTCCGCGACTTTTGGCCTGGTTGAGGCTCCAAGAACTAATCCCGCGGTCGCGGGAGAAAAGAAGCACTATTAAGGTTTGTAAAGTAGGCGAGGCAACAGCTTGAATATCCAAATTAGCGCTAAGGTGCTGCCCACCGCTACAACCCACACCTTCAAAACCTGCTCCCAATCGAGAGGAAGCTCTTCTAAGAAAATAATTGGGTTCGAAAAAAATCCGCGCTTCCTCTCGGCGAGGTAGGTGCCCGTTGGTATTAACGGGAAATAGAGCAATATGACGAAAACTGTTGTTGTGAAACGTTCCATCCCCGTTTCCGAATTGTAGACGTACCTGGCCTTGCCAAACCGACGACGCCCAACGCTGTAGATGGAAAAAAGTCGACCCGGATTCGCCGCCTGCTCAGTTTCGCGCTGCGACTCCTGCTCACGGAACGCGCTCAGTCGGTCAGTCCCGATTTGCCGCCTTGATAGTTCGCCCTTCAGAGCGTCATTGGCCTCGAGGGTCAGTTGTTCGGAATCAAGCTCCAATCGCAGGAGTTCGTCGTCCGTTTTGGACTGGTATTCTTTGGCGAAGTCCTGGATTTCCATGTCGCGGAATATTAGTCCACTTCCGACAATTGAAACAAGCAAGTGATGAATTCAAAAAAGCACGTGGCACCAGTCGTTAGCCGTGACGACGCTACGACGACAGCCGTTACCACGCTGTTTCTGCGCCTACACTTGCGTAACTTTGGGCCCGTCCCGGCGGCGTGCTAGCCTGCTTAGTATTGCAGTTTCAGCAATTTGCAATCAGCGCAGGACGATGCCTAAGCTCCCGATTTTTCGTTTGCGTACTTCCGAACCGCCCCGTCGGCCCGATCTGCAATACCACGGGCCCACCCTCGCGTTCAGCGATTTGCGACTGGGCGTCGACAATCTCAGGTACGACGTTTTTCTCAGCCCCCGCATCACCGCGGACTTAAGTTTCTATCTCGCGCGTTACATCGCCCGCATCGGCGAGGTGGAATCGCTGTTCAGTCTGGATCCTCCCTCCGCCGCCCCAGCCAAATTTCTACGCGCCGTCGAGGCCGCCAAGGGCAAGGCCGGCCCCACCGACCTGAAAACTCTGCTGGTTTCCATTCATCTCGCCATTCTGAATCGCGCCAAGGCGGAAGCCAATCCATCCATCGATCTGCTCGGCCGCCTCGCCGTCCTCAAGTTCATACGCGCCGAACTGCAAACCCAGTTCTCTAGGATTCTCGAACAATGCCGCTTGAAGACCAAGTCCCTGGAGGGTGTTCCACAAGGGAGAATGATGCAGTCCCAGGAACTCCTCTCGTCTTTCCGGGTACGCAAGAAAATTATCCTCCGCCAAGCCGGGCAGGAAATGTTTCGCCTGCTCCGCGAAATTGAAAAAGAAACCCTGGCCCGCACTCGCCGCTCCCTGCTCGGCGAATTGCCCGCCGACTGCTATCGCCTGTTCCTCAATCCGCTCATTCTTACCGAGGATGGGCGCGACGACTATCTCTGCGCCGAGCACTATTACATGTTCGGCAACTTCGAAAAAGATCCCGACCGCTTCTCCAGCCTCCGCCGATTCGCGCTGAACTTTCTGCGCGAGCTCGGATATGGAGAAGAGGTGGACGATGAACATCTGGCGCAGGCCCTCAACGTGCCCGAAAACGCCACCGCGCTCGTGGGCACCGGCAACGGCGAGGATTTAACGGCTGAAGATCGAAACAGAAAAGACCGCCTCGACATCTGGACCCGCATGCTGCAGCGCGAGGACGCTCTTGCCCACGTCATCGCCTCCTATGAAGCTGTCCCTCTTCTCGCCGAATATGCCCCGCGGGTGAATCCGCAACAGATCAAGAATGCGCTGATCTTCCGCGAAGAATCCGAGCGCGTCGAAACCATGATTGCCGAAGGCCGTCTCCATTCCGACCGCCTCTTTGCGGCCATCGGACGCGTCGCCTCCTGCCGCAGTTCCGAGCGCAGCCGCTTCGCCGCCCGCCTTCTTCACGACCTTATTTGCTATCACCGCGACCTGCGCGGCCTGGAAGCCCTCAGCTCCGGTTTTGACAGCGTCAACCTGGTCAGCGACGAGAAAGTCCGCCAACTCTCCTCTCTGAACGGCATGCTCTACGAGTTTCTGCCCCCCGAGGACCAGAAACCCGCTGAGGATCGTGTGCTTCATCACGTCATCCTCAAGGCCGACGTTCGCGACTCTTCCCGCCTTACCCGCTCGCTGATGGAACAAGGCATGAACGCCGCCTCGTATTTCAGCCTTAATTTTTATGATCCGGTCAACAAGTTGCTTGCGAAATATGGCGCCACCAAGGTTTTCCTGGAAGGCGATGCCATTATCGTTGCCCTGCTGGAGCGCGAAGGCGAAGCCATGGTCAGCGTCGGCCGCACCTGCGTTCTGGCGTGGGAGATTTTGAGCCTGCTGCGGGATTACAACGGACTTTTGCAGCGCTCCGGACTGCCCCAGATGGAACTCGGCCTGGGCATTGCCTACCAGGATTCGCCTCCGCTCTACCTTATGGATGGCGACCACCGCATCATGATCTCCGACGCTATCAATGAGAGCGACCGTCTCTCCTCCTGCAGCAAGCGCGTCCGCAAGAAACTCGCACCTGATGCCGGGGTGTTCCAGGTGTACTCGGTCCTGATCGGAGGCGGTGGCAATAACAAGAAAAATGACCGCGCGAGCGCCGACGCAGGCGTGGAAGAAATGCGCCTCAACTACAACGTAGGTGGAATTTGTCTGAGCGAAGCCGCCTTCCGCAAACTGCGCCAGGAAATCTCGCTTTCCCCCTGGGCAGTAAGTCCGCGCGAGCCAGGATTTGCCGGACCCTGGATCCACGAGCAGCGCGAGTTTTTCGTCGGCACCGTTCCCATTGCCAACGGAGCTTTTCGCAAGATTGTCGTCCGCAAAAATCGCATCGCCCAGGTCGATGTCCGCGATCTATCCATCTTGCAGTGGACCGACCGCTTTTATTACGAAGTCTGTGCGAACCCCGCCGTGTACGCCGCTTTGCCCTCGGAAAAATCCGCTGCGGCTCCACGGTAGGATCCCGAGCCGGAATTCTGAGGACTTACCGCACCATGAAAGGCGTGCCCTGATGCGAACGGCCTTGTACCAGGGGCTGTCAGGGGAGTAGCCGCCTCACCCGTTCAGAAATTCCGCCGTACCCGAAACGGAATCTTGACCACGGCTTCGAGGGCCACAGGTTTGCCCGCTCTTTCCGCGGGCAAGAACTTCCAGCGCGCCAAGGCCTTCATTGCATAGGGGTCCAAACGTTCGTCGGGGCTGTTGAGAACGCGGATGTCGCTCACTCGGCCGTCCGCGTGAATGACGGCATAGAGTGTCACCATGCCGTGCACGTTCGCGCGCATCAATTCCAGCGGATAGCCAGGGTCAGATTGTTCGGTGGCGAGCGGCGCGACCAGATATCCTTTTTTCGGGCCCGAGTCCAGTTCGGCAAAGTGTATCTCCCAGCTGCCGCTGAAGGAGTTCAGATTCGGCATGTTCAGCGTCGTCGCATACATGCGCTTGCCGCCGAAAACCTGTCGATCCACGTCGCTAACCTTATCGTCGGAAACCGGAGCCGCGACGCGCGCTCCCGGCCTCGCTCCCGCCGACGAAACGCTCGCCATCTCGCGCGGGTTGTTCCCGCCAGACGCCGACCCGCCGGACTCCGGCGCGCCCACATGCAGCCCCGCCGGTAGACCGCGGTTGCGGGCGTTGGTGCCACCGCTGCCATTCCCGGCACCGCCCGAGCTCTTTGCTTCGGACTTCGATCCGGCCATGCCTGGGGTTCCCGAAGCGCCTGGTTTTCCCTGCGGATCGGCGGCAAACTTTCCTCGCCGATTGCCGCCGGGAACCGTTACCGGTCCCGCGGCCGACACAGGATGAATCCCCAATGCGATCAGACGTCCGCCCGCGCTGCCACCGCTCGCCGCCAGGCTTGGCGGAGGACCTACCGGTTGCACCGAACCCCCGGGCACATGTCCTCTGGCGCGCGCGCCGAGAGCATGTTGCTCCGCCAGCGTGAGCTGCGGAGCCGGCGCCACGACCTCACTTGGGCCAATGTTCACGAGCCCAATTTGTCCCTTGGTCGATGCCGTCAATTCAGGAGGGGGCGCAATCACATCCGACTTCATCGCGGCTTGCACGACGCGGTCCGGGGCGAACTGGACGTCGGGCGCGGGCGCCACGACCTGCGTCTCGGGTGCGACCAGGCGCGTCGATGGGGCTCGCGTCGCGTCCAGCGGGACCGCGGGCACTATGGCTCCGGTGGCAACGATATTAGGCATGGGCACGTCGCTGTTGAGCTTGACATCGGGAGGCACGACGATGGTTTGGGACCGGTTGTCGGCTTCTGGCGGAACTGAAAGGATGGGCTGCTTGGCGTAGACGGGGTCTCCCGTTTCCACCTTGGCAACTTCGGATGCGCCGGTGTCGAGCGGCGGCAGATAGTCTTCCGGCGTATACGTGACCAGCGACGAGCGGTCAAAGGCGGCGCGATCCAGAATCTGTCGCTGCCGAATCCACGCCAGGGAAATCGTATATAAGAGGGCAACCGCCGCCGCGTGCAACAGCACCGATTGCAGGAATCGTCCCCAAGGTAGCTTTTGCTGGACGAAGACATCGCGCCACAGGTCGAATTCGGCGTTGGCGGGCAATTCCGCCGCTGGTTCCTGCAAACCCAGTATCGTCTGCACTCCGCTGCGGAATTCCGGGCTTGTGGGATCGCGTTCCACCAAAAGTTTCAACAGTTTTTTCCCCGCGGAATCCATCTTGCTCCAGGTTGCTCTCAAGTCGGATGCAGAAAACTCAGGTTTTGTATCCGGGTATCGCTTGCGCGATGCCGAAGTTTCTTTGAAATTGGAGACCCTTTAGATAGAGTTTGCTGGAAAATTAGCTTTCCGGCAACCTGTGGAAGGTTCGCCCACAAATTAGCTAGCCTAGCAGGCGGCCGAAAGATTCCAGTTCAAGCAGGTTTTGGGAAAGGGCAAGAGTGCCGTTAAGCCCTTCCGCGCAGAGCCTGGGCTTGACCCCTCCGACCCCTCCTGGTTGGGTCTTTGGGAATCAAAGACTTAGCGTGGGTGTCTGGGCAGGTCTTTGAGGAATAAGGACTTATTGGTAAAGTACTTATAAATCAATAGGTTAGCTTGGATTTTCGGGCGGTCTTTGCGGCCGTTTCCCGCCAGGTCTTTGAGAAATAAATACTTTAGTGGTCACGACGGTGGAAAGAGCAAGAGAACCTGCGAGGTCTGCGCGGACAAGAGTGTCCGCGCCACACGCCAGCCTCCTAGGGAATGACGATCCTGCTGCCTGCTTCTTCCGGCCCGGCTATGGCCGATTGCTTTTCGGGGAACTGCGCAAAAAGGAAATCGATGAAGCCCCGCGACTTCGGCCTGCCCGAGGTGCGCGCGAAGCCCATGCGCAGGAGGAAGACCAGGGCTTTCAGCACGTCGGAATCCCGCAGCCGGGCGTGGCCAGGTATTTCGTCCAGGTGCTGCTGCTCGGCCTCGCGAAATTCCCTGACCATGGTCTCGACTTCGCGAGCGATGCTCTGGTGCGCCACGTTCGCGGTCGGCGGCTCGTAGATAAGGTTGGAGTTCACCAGGGTCTGATAGCTTTTGGCGAGCGAACTGACCGAGGCGATCAGGTCGCGGTCGAGGAGCGAGCGATCGGCGCGAGCGCATTTGCCCAGAGCGAAGCTGAGTCCCAGGATGAAGTGCTGGCGTTCGAGCAGAAACTGCTCCGTGATCTCAACCTCGGGGAACAGGTTCTCCAGATCCTTTTCGGCGGGCGGCTGGTGGTGGGTGTTCGCGTGTTCCCGCGCCTGCTGCAGATAAGGACAGTCGCTGGGGCAGTCGAGCGTGACCTCGCGCTGCTCACCGCAGCACTGCGGGCAGATTTTTCCGTGCACCGCCGGGCAAAACCGCTTTTCCCTTCGTTCGTTACAGATCGCGCAAGTCAATGATCGTTCCTCAGGGTTCGATTATTTCATGGAAGGAGCGAAGTTCCACCGCCGAGACGCAGAGGTCGCGAAGAGGGGCTTTTGTCGGTTCGGGACAGAGGGGCATCGAGAGGGGGCGCGGCGGGCGAGGACGCCCGCCGGACAGCCGCCGGGACGGCGGCGCTACGTTCTCTCGCTGCCAAATGCTCGCAGCCAGTGTTTGCACCGCTCTTGATGCAAATCGGAAAAGCTAATCGTTGCCATAAACGATTTCTATTTGTGCGCTTGCGCCTGACGCGTTAGCCTATCCTGTCGTCATCGGTCACCCAAACGGAATCCTGGGTAAGGCACCAACAAATTTGAAGGAGAGACATGTCAACTGAACTGCGGAATTTTCTTGCGATCCCCTACGACGAACTGGAAGTCATGAATCTGAAGGCGAAGAAGCAGCGCCTGGACCGCGTGGATCCTCACAAAATTCAGGAAGAGCGGCTGAAGTATCTGGCCGAGGAATCGCGCATCAAGGCCGTGACCGTGATGTTCAGCGACCTGGAAGGCCGTCTGCACATGCTCGACTACGACAAGAAATTTCTGCTGAAGAGCTACGACAACCTGACCTTTGACGGTTCGTCGATTCGCGGATTCACGGCGCAGCGGGAAAGCGATCTGCGGTTAGGGCTGGACTGGGGTGCCTTCTACTGGGGACCGGCGGACGTGTTCGGACCGGGCAAGGTGCTGGTGTTTGGCGAGGTCATTGATAAGAATGGCGAGCCTTACACGGCCGACATCCGCAGCGTGCTCAAGCTGTTTGCCGACGGATTGCACAAGAAGCGTGGCTACACCTGCAATGCGGCTAATGAGATTGAGGGCTTCCTGTTCGCGGGAGAGGATGCCGAGAGGCGTTACCACGAGACGGGCAAGTTCGAGTACGTCAATACGGGCGGCTATTACCACTCTTTGCCGGGCGATCCGCTGCGTACGTTTATCGATACCGTCGCCGAAGTACAGCGCGCCATGGGCTTCCAGAACGAGAAGGACCATCCCGAAGTCGCGCCTTCGCAGTTCGAGATCAACTACGGGTACGCGGAGGCGGTGGCCGCCGCCGACCACATCCAGCTCTACAAATTGGTCTGCCGCCAGGTCGCGCGCAACATGGGATTGACCGCGTCATTCCTGCCGAAGCCGGTGGTGGGCGTTAACGGCAGCGGCATGCACACCAACGTCTCGGTCAGCCAGAACGGCAAGAACCTGTTCTGGGATCCGAAGGGTGAGGAGAAGCTCAGCAAGTTCGGCTACGAATTCCTCGACCGCATTCTTACACATGGAAACGATCTTTGCCTGATCTTCAATTCCAGCGTGAACGCATACCGCCGCCTCGACCCGCACTTCGAGGCGCCGAACCAGCTTAAGGCCTCGGCCGTGGACCGCGGCGCCATGATCCGAATTCCCATCGGCAACGAGCGCAGTATGCGCACCGAGATACGAGCCGTGGCTCCGGATGCCAATCCCTACCTGGTGATGTACTCCATTTTCAAGACTGGATTGGAAGGCGAAACCTCCAAGATCAAGAACCTGCGCTCGGCCGAACGCTACCTGCCTGACAACATCCACACGGCGATCGACGACTTCCGCAAAGCGACATGGACAACCAAACTCCTCGGGGAAGATGTGAAAGGACGCTACGCGGACCTGAAGCAGGCATCGGCCGACCGCTGTCCGCGCTTGCTGGGCACGATTGTGAAGCCCGCCGAAGTGCAGTTCCACCACGCGGTCTACAACCAGTTCCTGTGGAATATGTTCTAGGAAGATCCTCATGCCCGTGCGGGGACGGGTTTTGTCCCGTCCCGGCGCAGGGCCTGGCGTTTCGCGGTTTTCGAGAGGAGCCTTCATGGCAAAAGCGACCGCGATTGGCTTGCTGCTGCTGGCAAGCGCACTATGCTTGTGGGCAAAGGATGGCGTCACCGAGGCGCGCGACGCTAGATTGATACGGCAAGTCCAGGAGATTTCCGTCTCACAACTCGACCCTGCGCTGCCACCTGTGAGTTTTGAAAAATGGTTGCATGCGGAGGCGGGCGCAGATGCCGGGTTCCATTGGGAGGTCAATGACTGCGGAGAGCAGACAGGCGCTGCCGCCGATCGCGGACGCGATTTCCCGCTGTGCGTCGAAGTTCAAGCCAATATGAAGGACCGGCGCACCATTGTGGTCAGTATTGCCGTGGGCACATCCAAGAAAGGAGTTGTCGGGAAGCCGACCGTGTACTTTGCCCAGTTGGTAACCCCGGCCACGACAATCAATTTGCCTCGCCTCAGCGACCTTCCGTCAGCCCTCATCAGAACCCACGATGTGTCCCCGTCTGTGAAGATCGCGAAGTAACAAATAAACGACCCTAGTGCATGGCCGCCGCATTGGTGAAGTCGGCATTCAGGTATCGGCTCATCGCCAAGTCGATAATGGTGCCGATCATCTCGGGATAGGAGAGTCCCGAAGCCTTCGCGGCCATGGCAAATTCCTGGCGGCTGGCCAGCCACGGATTCGGATTCGCTTCGATGACGTAGACATCGCCGTTCGGAGCCAGTCGCATGTCGATGCGTCCATAGTCGCGCAGCTTCAGCGCGCGATAGGCGGCCAGCGCTGTATCGGACAGACGCTTCATCGTCTCTTCGTCCAGATTTTCCGCAATCTGCGATTTGGTCAGCTTGTAGGCTTCGGTATTTTTCTCGAACTTCACATCGTAGCTGGCGATTTTTGGTGTGCCTTCGGGCAAGCGTGACAGGTCAAGCTCGACCATGGGCAAAACCCGCGCCCGTTCGTAGTTTCCCAGAATCCCGGCGTAGATTTCGCGTCCCTCGATGTATTCCTCAATCAGAGCGGGCGAGTCGAATTCATCCTGGATGTACTCGACGCGCTCCATCATCTCCTTGACGTTTTTCACGACCGAGCCGGCATCGATGCCGATCGATCCATCCTCCCACGCCGGTTTCACGATGAGGGGAAAAGAAATGTCGTGGGCGTGTTCGATGCGTCCGCGATAGGAGGCCGCGAAGAAGGGAGTCTTGATGTTGTGAAAGGCGAAGATCTTCTTGGCAACGGCTTTGTCTTGCGACATGAAAATGGAATGCGGTCCGGCGCCGGTGTAGCGCAATCCCAGCAGATCGACATAGGCGACCACGTTCATTTCCTTGGTGTCATCGCCATCGAAAGACTCGGTCAGGTTGAAGAGGAGGTCGGCATCGCAACGCGAAAGCGAGTGCAGCGACTGCGGACGTCCATCCAGCTCGAAATAGGAAGGTTCGTGCCCCAACTTCTGTATTGCTTCGAAAATTTCCTCGCGGTCGGTTTTTTCTTTCTTGACCTTCTTCACCTTCTTTCGCGGCTTGCGCGCGGGAGCGGCCTCTTCCTTCTCCGCCGCCTTCTCTGCCGCCGCGACCGGATCTTCGTTCCAGACGTCATACAGCAGCGCGATTTTCAGTTTTGCTCCGATCATTGTGTCACCCCGGAAAACAGTTGCCAGTTGCCAGCGGCCAGTTGCAAGTAGTTTCTTCCGCGGCTACGGCTGAATGAATTTTCCTTTCGTCACATAGGTCATCACCAGCGCGGTGGCATAGGCCGTGACTTCGGCCAGATGTTCCGCGCTGCGCGTTTTGTCGGCGCGCAAGTCTAGTTCGCCCGCGCGCTTTTCGATCGTGTCCATCAACGTTTTGACCAGCGGACGCTGGGCCCCCGTCCACTGCGCCACTTTGTCGATCACCGCCTTGCGATGCTGGTGCAGAAATTCGTGCGCCGGCAGCGCCGTCTTCCTGCGCTTGGATACGGGAAAGATGTCGCGCAAATCCGTATCGGGCGTGAGCTCGGTGACCGCAACTTCGTCCCGCCCATTCTGGTGCCCATCCCGGTGATAGAACTCCGCCACGGTCGTCTCCATGTCATCGACCGTGATGTCGGCCTGCCCGCGCCGCCGTAGCGGGTCGGTCTTCCCCAATTTGCGCGCTAGCCGGTTCAGGTAGCGCAACTTCTCCATCGCGCCCCAGCCGCGATAGCGTTTGCGCCAATTCGAGCGCGGGGTCAGCCACACCGCGAAGGTCTCGGCAAAATCTTCATCGGGATGCTTCTGCGCATACCATCCCGGCAGATGCCGCACATAGTCGCGCGAGAACGGCGCGGGGCGGTAAATGTCGTGATAGGGACGGCGGAACGGCCCAAAAATCTTTTTCCACTCGACCGAATTGTGCAGCTTGTACGCATAGGTGAACGCGTGTCCTGCCTCATGCCGCAGGTACATCATGATTTCTCGTGCGTCTTCGAGGTCATGCGTTTCTTCTTCCAGCTGCGCCAGTGCCGCATTCGCCAGGTAAAACGGAATCCCGATGATCGGCTCGCCCGACGGGCATCCCCACTCGTCGGTCAAGTAACAGGCCGGACGAAATTTAGTCAGCCCCTTGGCCTCCAGTTCGCGATAGAGCTGGTCGACGAAGCGCTCCACCGGCGATGCTTCGAGCTTAAGGCCCAGTTCACGAATTGGGCGACTCAGAAGATCCTGGTACGCGGCGGGTTCAGGTTTTGCAATTACGATGTTATGCACAAATGCTCGCTTACAAATAGTCTGCAACTGCGCGGGCACACACGGGGAGGGGCAGTGTCACTAGGGTAAACAATAGTCGAGACCGGGAGTAATTGGGAAGTGACTGGGGTAATGCGCTGAACTTGACGGGTTCATCCGAAGGGTAGAGGTTCTTGCTTTGCCGCAGCGTGTTCTGGAGCAATCGCTAGCGGCAATCCTTCAATGCCCAATTTCTTGCATTTCGTTGCCCACGCTTCTTTTGAGATGATGCCGTCCGAAATTTGGAGCATCAGCGTGTGCGGGTCCAGTTCTTCGTCTCCCTGATCGAGATGAAACTCCCCAGGGCTGGAATGCACCTTCCATCCGTTCTTGACCAACGCCAGTCCGAAG
Organism: Terriglobia bacterium; assembly: GCA_020073215.1. Taxonomy (GTDB): domain Bacteria; phylum Acidobacteriota; class Terriglobia; order Terriglobales; family Acidobacteriaceae; genus Acidiflorens. The sequence continues at coordinate 17,263 of JAIQFO010000045.1, forward strand.
GCCGTGCTCAAAAGTGAGCGGGCACGTTCAACTCTCTGTTCCGGCGTCAAGAGCATGCCTTTCGGGTCGCGAATCTGCGATGCAATCTCTGGAACTTTTCCTGTCGATTCGGCAAGGTTCCCGGCTGTGATGCCCTGAAGAAGGGGAGCATATTCGCTGACAAAACTTGTCCACGACGGAATCAGCACCGCGGAACCTTGCTCTTCCCATGAGACACGCTTCAAAGCATTCTTCGGCATTTCTGGATTCAGCGCTTCCAGAAACGCCAGCTCCGCAGCGCCTCCATCCTCAAGCAAACTCCAGGCGGATTGCGTGTCGTCCGGCTGAGATTGATTCGGCAGAGCCTCGGCTGCGGCGACACGATCACGCAGCGGCGGATGGCTATCGTAAGGCTCGGTTTTCCCCTCCCGCATCTCCTTTTCGATCGCCCTCTCTACTTGCTTCGCTATCGCAGGGGCGGATAGAAACTGCGCAAAGCCGCCCGCAATCGAGGGCAGAAATCCCGATTTGAGCATAGGGGCCACTTCCGTGTTCCAATAAGCTGGCCAGGCAATGCTGGCCCCATGTACGATACGCAGGCCGCTCACCAACGGTTGCGGTCCGGCCACGATACAGGCCAGTTCATCGGCACGGAATTCCTGCCGCCGCGAAACAAAATTGATGGCGCGCAGAAACAATAACCAGTACCACTTGAGGATTCCGAACACTACCACATACAGGACCTGCATTAGCGCAACCCGCATCGCCTTTCCCACCGACCCCATGTTCTGAAAGGTTCGGATCATTGCCATCTGTGTCCGATGGAGCCAGGGGCCAAGCTTGGTGTCCCCGCCATAGTAATGCGCGAATTCGTGGGCCAGGATGGCGCGGAACTGTGAGATGTTCAGCGCGCCCAGCAGCGGCAACCCCAGCCCCATCACGCGGCGGCTGCCGAAGCCCATCAGACCTCCCCGATCTGCCACCCAGGCGTTGGGTTCGCCGATGAGATAAACCTCGCGTGGCAGTGGCTCCCGCAAGGCGTCCGCGATGCCGTCGAGCTCCGCGAATAGACGTCCATGAGAAACGCGCTCCAGCGGCAACCCAGGCGTGGCAAACTTGTCCCGCCGCGGTACCAGGGACCATAGCATCGATGCGGCGACGATTACGCCAGCGACAAACAGCGCAAGCGTCTGGAAGTTAGCTACATTTGTGATGACCAGCCACGGCAGATACACGCAGGCGGTTGCCAGCAACAAAATGAAGAGATAAGAAACCACGACCATCAGCATCGCTAGCGAGGCGAAGAAGGCCAGCGACCGGCGCGGAGGAATGACCGGGATAGAAGGCTGCATAAAGATGTGAATATACCAGTCGACGGGAGTTACTTCCACTAAGACTACTTAGGCTGCTTCCCAGAGTACGTAGCAGCGCGGGCGAGGCGGCACGCGGCACTTCCGGTCGCCAACACCGTGGGCGCGGGCAAGAGTGCCCGCGCCACATAGCGGCGTGCAGGACTTCCACAAACGTAGTTACTGGCAACTCGTAAACTTCAAAGTTGCCGCCGTGAAGCTGTTTCCCGCGGTAACCGCGAGTGGGCTCGTTTGCAGGTCCGAGGGACTGCAATCGAGAGTGCTGCTCGAGCCCGGCGCGAACGCGACTGCGTCCACGGTGTAGTTGACTGCGCCGCTTGCCGGAGGCCCGGGCGTCTGGTTGCCGCTGGTGCTGAACGCGCCCACGCTCGGGTTCGACGCCGGCACGGAAAGCGTGTAGCTTGCGCAGTCGGTGTTTGTGGGACACGTGCCGGTGACTGTGGTCAGCGTCGCGGTTGCGGCCGACTGTTGCGCCAGCGGGGTGGTGATCATCACGGTGGCACTATTTTCGGTGATCGGTTGAAGAGCGGAAAGCTGCAGGTCTGCCGCGGTGGCCGCGCTCCCCGTGGTAGTTGTGATCTGGCCGGTGATGGAGGCCGGAGCCCCAGCTGTGGTCATCGGAATGTGGCCTAGACCATTGCCGGACTGCACGCCGGTGATCACAGTTGCGGCATAGGCCGTGCCCGCGCCGTTGATCGCCGAGATCACGACATCAAACGTTCCCGAGGGTGCCGGGCAGAAGACGAAGTTCCCGTTTGCATCCGTGACCGTTTCCATGATCACACGGTCCACGCCGGTGCCGTCGTTCTGCTCGAGGGCCACGACGGTATTTCCTCCGACGATAGCGGCTCCTGCGCTATCCACGACCGTGCCTTGAATCGACGCGGAAGTCAGACTGGCTTCGGCGCCATGCAACACTGGCTTCAGGCGGTACATACCATTGCCTTGCGTGACGATGGAGGCACAGGCGTTGAAATCGATGTTCAAGTCTTTGACATCGCCCGCTGCCACCTGGAATTTCCCGCCCGCAATTTGGCCGGAAGGAATCTTGATGCCAGTCTGAGACTCGGACGAGAGCTGGAGTGCGAAAGGCGTGTTGCTGGGATCGCTGGTCAGCATCACGCAATTGACAGCGACCCCGCACTGGTTCCCCGCGACCGTGGTGCCATTGGCGGCGAGGAACACACGAATCTGCTGATAGGTGCCCGGCTGAATTTCCGTGTTAGAGCCTAACGTTGCCAGGAAGCACTGGTTGTTGGCCGCCTCCAGCAAATCCACTTGTTTCGGATTGCTCTTCAACGACGGCGTCAGGTCAACCCAGCCCGCATCGCTGGGCGCGGCGTCTGCGCTCTGGTGGATTTCGACGTCGGTGATGGTCACATAAACGTGGCTGAACGGGCCTTGCGGAGCGCCACACGGGGCTGGGTCGCTCACACTGGTGGAGATACTTGCCATTGAATTGGAGCTTCCACTGCTGCTTCCGCCTCCGCAACTCACCACAAAGAGAGCGGCGGCTACAGCAGCCAGTACAAAGCAAACGTAAACGGCGCGGCGCATGGTATTAGGGTCCTCCCGAATGGAAATTTTGATTTCATTTCATCAACTTTTAATTTCATTTCATCAACGAAGAGCGATGGCTCCGTCGGACAAATTGCGAGGGCTTGAGGGGGCGCAGCGGACGCGGCCCACCACAGACCGAACGTAGCCATGCACGCGAGAGACCGCGGGGGATTACGTGAAACGGCTTGCTTATCAACGGATTACGGATTACAGGGCGCAGAGAAGTGAGCAGTTTTTACTCGTTGGGAACGTTTTTGCCATGTGCGGATTAGGCGAAACAGGCCGTCAGACGCCGGGTTTCGAGGTTCCCGGCCCGGCGTTGCCTGGCGCCCAAACGGCCAAATTACTGCAGCAGTGTCCCATTCCCATTCGGCTCTTCCGGCGGAATGACCACCGCGGCAGCCACCCGATCTCCCGGTTCGACGTTCAGCAACCTTACGCCTTGGGCCGAGCGTCCCGATTCGCGGATGAATTTTGATTCGATGCGGATGATCTTGCCGTACTGGCTGATCAGCATCACCTCGGATTTCTCACTCACCTGCGAAATGCCGACAACTTTGCCGTTGCGCGCCGTGGTCTTGACGTTGATTACGCCTTTGCCGCCGCGATTGGTGAGGCGATACTCGTCGGCGGGAGTGCGCTTGCCGTATCCGTTCTCGGTGACGGAAAGAATGAGCGAGCCTTTTTCTGGAACTAAATCTGCGACCTCAGGTGCGACCTCGCCTTCTTTCGCTACCGCTTGAACCTCCGGCTTGAGCGTGGTGGCCATGCCGACGATGTAATCTTTTTCGGCAAGATTCATGCCGCGCACGCCGGTGGCGTTGCGTCCCATGGAGCGCACGTCGTTTTCGTCGAAGCGAATCGCCTGCCCGTCGTGCGAGGCGAGAAAGACGATCTGGTTGCCGTCGGTGAGCGAGGCTGCTACCAGTTCATCGCCCTCCTCGATGTTGATGGCGATGATGCCGCGCTGCATCACGTGCGAGAAGTCTTTCACTTCGGTCTTCTTCACCGTGCCATTGTGCGTGACAAAGAAAACATACCTGCCTTCTTCTTCCAGGTCGCGAACGGCGAGCATGGTGCGCACGGTTTCGCCCGGCTGCAGGCCGACCAGGTTGCCGACGTGCTTTCCTTTGCCGGCGGCGGCGATGTCGGGAATCTCATACACCTTCAGCCAGTACACGCGCCCGGTGTTGGTGAAGATCAGGATGTAGGCGTGGGTGGAGGCGATGAACAGATGCTCGACGAAATCTTCGTCGCGCGTCTTCATGCCAGTGCGCCCGGTGCCGCCGCGCCGCTGCATGCGGTAGGTCGAGATCGGAGTGCGCTTCATATAGCCGGAATGGCTGACGGTAACCGCAACCTGCTCGTCGGCGATCAGGTCTTCGAGCATGATCTCGGCCGCTTCGTCTTCAATCTGCGTGCGGCGCGGGTCTCCGTAGAGCTTCTTGACCTCTTCGAGTTCTTTGATGATGACTTTGCGCAGCTTCGCCTCGGAAGCAAGAATCGATTCGTATTCGGCGATGGCTTCGCGTACCTGCTTCAACTCGTTGGAAATTTCGTCGATCGAGAGCTTGGTCAGGCGGTGCAGTTGCAGTTCGAGGATGGCGTCGGCCTGCTTCGCGGTGAACGGCTTGTCGGCGGCAAGCTTGGGAGCGCGTCCGGTGGTGTTGATGTCGATCTTCTTGCCGCCAAAGTACGCGACTAGATTCTCTCTCGCGTCGGCGCGGTTGGCGCTGCCCCGGATGATTGCGATCACGTTATCGAGGTGATCGAGCGCGGTCAGGTAGCCTTCCAAAATATGCTCGCGATCGCGCGCCTTGTTGAGCAAATACAGAGTGCGCCGCCGCACCACATCGACGCGATGGTCGATGAAGTGTTTGATCGCCTGGATCAGCCCCAGCTCTTTCGGCTGGCCATTGACCACGGCCAGCAGAATCATGCTGAAGCCTTCCTGCATCGAGGTGTGCTTGAAAAGTTGATTGAGCACGATCTGCGGTTCGGCTCCGCGCTTGAGTTCGATCACGATGCGCATGCCGTCGCGATCGCTTTCGTCGCGAATGTCGGAGATGTCGTCGATGGTTTTGGCGTTGACGAGGTCGGCGATGCGCTCGATGAGGCGTGCCTTGTTCACCTGGTACGGAATCTCGGTGACAATGATCGCCTGCTTTTCCTTGGTGATGTTCTCAATCGCGGCGCGGGCGCGCATCATGAAACGGCCGCGGCCAGTTCGGTAGGCCTCGAAGATTCCCGCACGGCCGTGAATGATCGCGGCGGTCGGGAAGTCTGGTCCCTGAACGAACTTGAGAATTTCCGGCAATTGCGCGCTGGGATTATTCACCAGCGTGATGGTGGCATCGACAATCTCGGTCAAATTGTGCGGCGGAATCTTGGTGGCCATGCCGACGGCGATACCATCGGAGCCATTGACCAGCAAGTTGGGAAAACGCGCGGGCAAAACCGCGGGCTGCGTTTCCGTGCCGTCGTAGTTCGGGTAGAAGTCGACCGCTTCCTTGTCGAGGTCTTCCAGCAGCGCGGTAGAAACGCGCGTCAAACGAGCTTCGGTATAACGATCGGCCGCCGGAGGGTCGCCATCGACCGAGCCGAAGTTGCCCTGACCATCGACTAGCGGCGCGCGCATGGCGAAGGGCTGCGCGAGCCGTACCAACGCGTCGTAAACCGCGAGGTTGCCGTGCGGATGGTACTTGCCCATGACCTCGCCGACGATGCGGGCGCACTTGCGGGTGGCGCGTCCCGGAGCCAGGCCCATCTGCTGCATGGTGTACAAAATGCGGCGATGCACCGGCTTCAATCCGTCGCGGACGTCGGGCAAAGCGCGGCCAATAATCACCGACAACGAATAGTCGAGATACGACCGCTTCATCTCGTCTTCAACGTTGACAGGTTGAATGTTGAGGGCGCCCGGACCTTGTCCGTCGCCTCCAGGAGGAGGAGTTAAGGGGAGTTCGGGATTCTGATCGTCAGCCATGAAAGTCAGTTCTCAGTTCTCAGTAAAGGCCTGCGTGAGCCCGCATAACCAGTGTGGGGACGGGCGCCTCGCCCGTCCAAGCGGAGCGAAGCTCCGCTCGCCCTGCCTCGGCTAAAACACCGCTAAGTTATTGCATCTACAGGCATTATCTAGCCAGATTTACTCAATAATTATACCACGTTTGACGCGGTTTCGGACCGGCCTGACGGTGACGATTTTGGCTCTGCGCTAGAGTCCAGTAGCCGCATCGTTGTTTCTCATATTCGCATCTGAACAGGCACTCACCTATGGCGGTGCTGATTGTACTGTTCGGCTCGTGGCTGCTTCTGAGAGGTGTCGGCGCGCTCGGGGTTAACGCACTCGCCACGTGGCATGACTCGGTGCGATATGCCCTCGCGGCCATGTTCGTTTTCACCGGCGTCGCGCACTTCAACAAGATGAGGCACGACTTGGCGCGCATGATCCCGTCCTACGTTCCGCGGCCGACGCTCATCGTCTACTGCACCGGCGTTTGCGAGTTTCTGGGCGCGGTAGGATTGCTGATTCCGAGATTGCGCTCGCTTGCCGGAATCTGCCTCATCCTGCTGCTCATCGGAATGTTCACCGCGAACATCAACGCCGCCCTGAAGGGAGTGACACTGCGCGGCAAGCCCGTAACTCCGCTCTGGCTCCGGACACCGATGCAAATCCTGTTCGTCGCGCTGATATGGTGGGGCTCGAGGCCGTGACTGGTCAGGCTCTGCGGAGGGTCAGCAGCGTAATCTCCGGCGGCACGCCAATTCGCACTGGGAAGCCGAGGGTCCCTAGGCCCCGGTTCACATACAGCGCCGCCTGCTGCATGCCAGCCGTCTGCGCACCGTTCCCGGACGCAATGCCCGCATTCCCGTTCATTTTCATTGGCAGGCGATAAAGTCCGGCGACAAAAGGTGTGATCAAGCGCGCCGGACTGAGGCTGTGATCCACAATCTCAAACTTTACCTGTCCGCCATGAGTGTGCCCCGCAAGGCTAAGTTCGATGCCAAGCTCGGCGGCGCGATGAAACGAATTCGGATTGTGCGAGAGCAAGAAGTTGGGCATGTCGCGCCGAACCAGGTGTTCGACTTCCGCGAGCATCGGCCCGGTGCGCTCTCCGCTCACCATGTGGTCGCGCTGGTAATCGACGCCGAGCAAATTAAAGCGGGCTCCGTTGTGCTCGACGACCGAGGACGAGGCGCGCAGCAGGCGCATTCCCTTTTCGCGGAAGAGCCGTTCGGTCTCGTCCTCCACTCCCGCATAAATTTCGTGATTGCCATTGCATCCCCAGACGCCCAGCGGAGCGCGTAGCCGGCTCAACTCGGTGATGCAGATGTCCAGCGGATCGCCCTCGCCGTTGACGAAGTCTCCCGTCACGAAAGAAATATCAGGCTGCAGATCGTTGGCCATGGCGACGGCGCGGGCAATTTCGCGGGGCGGCATGTAGTCGCCAATGTGGATGTCGCTAAGCTGAGCGATGCGCAGCCCATCCAGCTCCGGCGGAAGATTGGCGACGGGCACATCGACGCGCTCAACGGTGTAGCGCAAGCGCCCGGCGGCAAATCCATAGGTAGCGGCAAGAAATGGAAAGCCTCCGGCGAGAACGGCGGCGTATTGAAAAAACGTGCGGCGCGAGGGACTGAACCCACCCGCAACTGTTCCGGGACGAAGCTGGGCCGCGACATTCGTTAGCCACTCAATCGCTCCCACCGATTCAACCGCCAGGAATCCAAAAAATGATGCGCCCAGCCACAAACGGACAACTGTGGAGAGCGTCTTGCCGAAGTTCAACCCGCCAAAACTGAGGCGCGAGATCCGGTGCCCGAGCAGCGGATCAAGGAGGGTAGTCAGCAGCACAGCCGCAAGCGCCATCAGTACGGCATGAAGTCCGAAGCGCCAGTTGGCATTCGAGAACGAACCAATCCACGTCCACGCCCGCATAAACCAGAATCGCTGGACGGCGTAGACCGCCAAAAGGAACAGCACTAGGAAAAGAATTCGGCTAAGTATCAGGGCAATACTCCAAGTAAGAACGTCTGGGAGTTAGATGCGTTCGCGCGCAGGAAGGCTCGGGAAAGATGCCTGGCCTCTACTGTCTCTTCGCTTTCCGAATCCGTCCGCGACCTTTCGCCGCGCGACCCACGCTTGACGGAGGCTTGCGCATCCCTTCCAGCAATTCCTTCAGCACCGTCGCGTTGTTATGCTCCTGGTTGCGCGAGGCATACAAGAGAGTGACCTGCTCCTTGCCTTCCGCAAGACGATGCAGTTTCTCAACCGCCGCTGCGCCCTCTTCGCTCGCCAGTTCTTTGAGATAGCGCTTCCGGAACAAGTGCCACGCCTCGGGATTCGCATGGAACCACTGCCGCAGTTCGTTCGAGGGCGCCAGTTCGCGCAGCCAGAACTTGGCCGCCGCGTCTTGTTTTGTCAGGCCGCGCGGCCACAAACGGTCCACCAGCACGCGTATTCCGTCCGACGGAGAAGCAGCCTCATAAACGCGTTTGACGACCAGGTTCATGCTTTCCGTATTATCCTACCTCTGAGCCCGGTCTTGCAGGCAATGCCGCAACCGTTATTATTATGAGCTTTTGCAACTGGATTTCTCCGTGTCTCCGTGCCTCCGTGGTGGTCCTAGTGTTTCTCGCGCTTACCGGATGCGATGCCGAGCGGCGCAAGTCCGACACCGAACTCGGCCTCAACCCGCAACAAGCCGAAGGCAGAAAACTCTACGATAACTATTGCGACCGCTGCCATGAGCCATACTCGTCGCGCGGCAAGAAGGGTCCCAGCCTGAAAGGCGTCTTTAAGAAGCAGTATCTGGCGGTAAGCGGACTGCCCGCCAACGACGAGCGCATGACCGACATCGTCAAGAATGGCCGAGCCAAGATGGAAGGCTTCCGCCAGGTCATGACCGACCAGCAGGTCCAAGACTTGCTGGCGTATTTGCACACCTTGTAAGTGCTCAGTTGTCAGTTCTCAGTCTTCAGTAAAACCGCAAATTTGGAGGGTTTCTACCGAGAACTGACAACTGAGAACTGAGAACTGGTCTTATGGCATAATCGGCCTCGTGTCCACCGCCAATAAATCCGGGCTGTTTCAGAAACTGCCTTCGACGGACGAACTTCTCCGCCAACCCGACATGCAGGCATTGATCGACCGGGAGGGTCATTCCGCCGTCGCCGAAAGTATCCGCGCCGTGCTCGCGCGTCTTCGGCAGCAAATCGGCCAGGAAGTCGCCGAAAGCCAGCTTGACGAGAAATCCTTGGACCTCGCACTCGGGGGCTTGTCCGCAGCGGTGGAACGTCAACTCCGCCAGTCGTTGGGCTACTCGTTGCAGTCGCTCGTCAACGCCACCGGCGTGATCCTGCACACCAATCTCGGACGCGCGCCGCTGGCGGCCAGTGCGCTCGATCACCTTCGCGCCACGGCAAGCGCCTATTCCAATCTCGAATTCGACCTGCCAAAAGGCGAGCGCGGAAAACGCGACGTCCATGTCGACCGCCTTTTCCAAAAGCTTCTCTCCGAAGATCACCTAGGGACGGCCGCCGCCGGCCGTCCAGCCGAGCAGAGCTCGGCAGCGATTTCGCCAGTCATCTCAACCATAGTCGTCAACAACAACGCCGCTGCGGTTCTGCTCGCCTTGAACTCGCTGGCCGAGGGCGGCGAAGTCATCGTGTCGCGGGGAGAGCTGGTCGAAATCGGCGGCTCGTTCCGCATTCCCGACGTGATGTCGAAGTCGAATGCGACGCTGCGTGAAGTGGGAACCACCAACCGCACACGCGTCGCCGATTACGAACGCGCCATCACCGATCGCACGCGACTTTTGCTCCGCGTGCATCGTTCCAACTTCGAAATCACCGGCTTCACCGAGCAGCCGGGGCTCGACGAACTGGTCGCCCTCGCGCGCCGACGCAATCTCCCGCTCATGGAAGATCTGGGCAGTGGCGCGCTGTTCGACCTGCGCTCGGTCGGGATCACAGGTGAGCCGGGCGTCGTCGACAGCCTGCGTGCCGGCGTCGACATCGTCACCTACAGTGGCGACAAGCTGCTGGGAGGTCCGCAAGCTGGGCTGATCAGCGGCCGCGCCGACCTGGTCGCGCGCATGCGCTCGAACTCGCTGTTCCGCGCCCTGCGCGTCGATAAGCTCACCTACGCTGCGCTCGAGGCCACGCTGCTTGCCTACGTTAAACACGACCACGACGCCGTGCCCGTGCTGCGCATGATGCGCCTGTCGAAAGACGAGATTGCGCACCGCGCGGGAAAAATCGTTTCCAAGGTTGAATCTGTTCAGGCAAAATCCGGGCGCCTCAAGCTGGAACTCGTCGACGGCGAATCCGTAGTTGGCGGGGGCGCCGCGCCATCGGCGGTCTTACCCACGCGCCTGATCGCGCTGACCCATGCCGGTCTCAGCGCCGACGAACTCAGCGCCCGTCTCCGCGCCAACGCTCCACCCATCATCGCGCGCGTCGAAGAAGGGCGAGTGCTGATCGACCTGCGCACGGTGCTTCCCGATCAGGATGCAGTTCTGGCAGAGATGCTGAGTTCCCTATAGTGGACCCAGAGCTCTGTGACCACGGGCAGCCGCCGAGCTGTGCTCGGCTTGGACGGACGGGGGCGCTCGTCCCCATACGAGCATGGCCTGAGCAAAATCGAAATTGCCAATTACAAATTACCAATTAACAATATCTCCATGATTCTCGGCACCGGAGTGGACATCGCCGAAGTTCCACGCATCCGCGAAAGCATCGAGCGCTTCGGCGACCGCTTTCTTCGACGCATCTTTACCGAGGGCGAAATCCGTTATTGCGAGCAAAAAGCCACCCGCTTTGAAAGCTACGCGGCGCGCTTCGCTGCGAAGGAAGCCGGGATGAAGGCGCTGAGCACGGGATGGAGCCGCGGTGTCCGCTGGCGCGATATCGAAGTCGTCCGCCCGAAGGGGCAGCGTCCCACCATTCAATTTCATGGGGAGGCGGCGGTCATTGCGGCGAAACTGGGCACGAAGAACATCGCACTCTCGCTTACCCATACTTCCGAGCAAGCCCTTGCCCACGTCATTCTAGAGAATTAGCTTTCGGCCTTCAGCCATTAAGGAAGCTCTGATTAAGTGTCGGCAGAAGGCGCAAACCACAGGGTACGCAGGGGTGCACGGAGGCCCCCCGGGACTTAATCAGAACTTCCTTTAGCTCTCAGTTGCTGCCAGGCCCTAACCTCTTGATTCGGAATTACTTTCAGTCCCCACGCAACATGCGCAAAGGTTCAGGGTTTATATGGGCGGAAGGTAATGAGGCTGGGCCCTTACGTTTAGGCCAAAATAGCTAGGTTGAAAGAAAGGCGATGATAATGAAGCGCTCCATTCGATGGATGGTATTCGGACTTTTGATGTTGTCGGTTTCGGTGCTGTCGCTTTCGACGGCATCGTCGGCGCAGATTGCGGTGGGAGTCTCGGTGCGGGTCGGCCCGCCTGCCCTGCCGGTTTACGCGCAGCCCATTTGTCCCGGTCCGGGCTATTTATGGACGCCGGGTTATTGGGCGTGGAGTGATGACGACGGCTACTACTGGGTCCCCGGCACATGGGTGATTGCGCCGGTGGGCATGCTGTGGACCCCGGGCTACTGGGGCTTTGCCGGCGGCTTCTACGCCTGGCACGCTGGCTATTGGGGGCCGCATGTTGGCTTCTACGGCGGGATCAATTACGGCTTCGGCTACGGCGGCTTCGGCTACGGCGGCGGAGAGTGGCGGGGCGACCGCTTTTTCTACAACCGCTCGGTGACCAACGTCAACGTAACCAATGTGACGAACGTCTACAACCGGACCGTCATCGTGAATAACAGGCGGAACGTGAGCTTCAACGGTCCGGGCGGCATTAACGCGCGTCCGACTCGGCGCGAGGAAGAGTTTGCGCGCGAGCCGCATCGGGCGGCGCTGGGAGAACAATCGCAACACGAACGGGCCGCCAGCCGGGACCGGCAGCTGTTCGCGTCCGAAAATCATGGGCGTCCGGCAATCGCGGCTACGGGCCGGGCGGGCGAGTTCAACGGACGTAATGTGCAGAGAGCCAGAGCGGCTGGAGAGCCGTATCGCGCGCCCAAGATTTCTCCGCGGGAAGCGCGCGTGCAGTCTGCGGGCGATCGCGGGGGCAATCGCGGATCCGGGCAGTCGCCCAGAAACCAGCCAGCCAGAAATAGCGGGAACTTCAACGATCGCCCCGGGACGCGTCCGGAGAACCGGGCAACGAGAAACAATGAAGGGGGGACCCGGGGACAGATGTCATCCCGCGACAACCTAAGGCCAAGGCAGGACGTGCCAGCGCAGAGGCAGGAGAGGACGACTCAACCGCAAAGGGAGGTTCACCAACAGAGGGCGGTTCAGCAGGAGAGGACGGCTCAACCGCAAAGGGAAATTCAGCAGCAGAGGGCGGTTCAGCAGCAGAGGGCGGTTCAACCGCGGGCGACCGCTGAACCGAGGAGAGCGGAAAAACCGAATCGGCCCCAGGCGAAACCCGAGCAGAACCGCAATGACCGTCCGCATCGCTAAACCGGCGCTGTAAATCAGGCGGCGTCGATCATGATAACCGCGCAATGAAAGCTCCCACTCCTCGCACTCAACGCGAGGCAGTGGGAGTCTTCGTTGGCGCAGGCTCCACGTTTTTCCCCGCCCCAAGAAACACTCGAATGCTGAAATTCCGCTCTGTTTGCTATGATGCTCCTGTCGTTTACTGACCAACTTGCCTAGCCAGAAGCAGCTGAAGTGGTCGCAACTGCGCGTGGGACTCACCGTCCTGTTCGCCAGCGTCACCCTCGCCGTCCTGATCTTCGTGATGAGCGGTACCGGCGGATGGTTTACCCGCAAGATCACGCTGCGATCGTATCTCGATAACGCGGGAGGTCTGCGCCAAGGCGCGCCCGTGCGTTTGGCCGGCGTGGATATCGGTAACGTGACGGGCATCCGGATCGTCGGCGGCAAACCGTTGACGCCGGTCGAAGTCACGATGAAGGTCAACACCAAGTACTCCTTCAATCTGCGCAAAGACTCCATCACGTTGCTGAGTACGGCCGGGGTGCTGGGCGAAACCTACGTAGACGTGGACAGTTCGGCGGCCAAGGGCCCGGAAGCCGTCGACGGAGACACGCTGGCGGCGCGCAACCAACCCGATATCCAGGACGTGGTGCGCGCCAGTCAGGGCACGCTGCAGAACATGGACGCGCTGCTCAAACGACTGGATCACATTGTCGCGTTTATCGAGAGCGGCCAGGGTTCGATCGGCAAGGTCATCTATGATCCATCTTTGTATGACCGGCTCAACGCGACCGTGACCGAATTCAAGGGACTGGTGGACGATATCCAGAACGGGAAGGGCTCGCTCGGCCCGTTGCTCACCAGCGACGAAGCCTATAAGAAGGCGATCGCCGCCATCGACAAGCTGAACGTGATCATCGACGACATGCAGCAGGGTAAAGGTACAGCCGGCAAGCTGCTCAAGGATCCTGCGCTGTATGATAACGCGAACCAGACGATCGCCAACGTTCGCCAGTTGACCGGAGACATCAATGCGGGCAAGGGTGCGCTTGGCAAGATGACGCACGATGAAGAATTCGCAGCCCGCCTGCAGACCACCATGAACAACCTGGCGTCACTCACTGAGCGCATGGAAAAGGGCGAGGGTACGGCGGGAATGCTGTTCAAGGATCCTACGCTTTACAACAACAGCAACCAGATGCTGCTGGAGTCCCGGGAACTGGTGAAAGCGATCCGCGAGAACCCCAAGAGATATCTGACGATCCACATGAAGATCTTCTGATCCGATTTTCGGTTGACCGTTTTCATCGCCTTTCGTCCAACACAGTGGTTGATTGTGTTCTGTTCGGTCGCTGGCCAGTTCCACATCTCGATTCGAGGACCCCATGCTTAATTTCTTGAAAGTGTTGACCGTCTCCGTGATGCTTGTGTGTGCTTTGGTTGCCCAGGAAAAGCCTGCCCAACAAGAGCCGCCCCGAGCCGAACCCGACGCCGCGAAGGCGCCCGCCGACGTGCGTTTTTCCGTCGACATGCTCGATAAGAGCATCGATCCCTGCAAGGATTTCTACGCTTTCGCGTGCAGCAAGTGGGTGGCGCAGAACCCGATCCCCGCCGACCGTTCGTCCTGGGGCCGCTTCAACGAATTGCAGCAACGCGGCGAATACATTGTGCGCGACATTCTTGAAAAGGCGGCGGTCGATCGGCCAGGCCGCAGCGCCAACGAGCAGAAGATCGGCGACTACTACGCCAGTTGCATGGACGAAGGCGCGGTCGAGAAGGTGGGCATCAAGCCTTTAGAGCACGATTTCCAAAGCATTGCGGCGATCCGCTCAAAGGAGGATCTACCGAAGGAGATCGTGCGCCTGCATCGTGAGGGCATGGGTGTGCTATTCGACTTCGATTCCGGAGCCGACTTCAAGAACGCGAGTCAGATGATCGCTCAAGTGGACCAGGGTGGACTGGGCATGCCGGACCGCGATTACTACTTCAAAGACGACCCGAAGTCGGTCGAGCTGCGCAAGAAGTACGTTGAGCATGTCGCGAAGATGTTCGTGCTCCTGGGCGACGATGAAGCCAAAGCCGCTGCCGAGGCCAAAACTGTCATGGAGATCGAGACCGGCTTGGCCAAGGGTGCGCTCGACCAGACCAGCCGCCGCGATCCGCAGAAGGTCTACCACAAGCTGACCGGTAAGGAACTGGCCGCGCTGAGTCCGGCCTTCGACTGGAACGCTTACTTTGAGGGGGTGGGCGCGCCGCGGTTCGATTCCCTTAACGTGGCGGAGCCGGATTTCGTCAAGAACATGCAGGCCGTATTAAGCGCGCACTCGCTCGACGATTGGAAGACATATTTGCGCTGGCACACCGTGCATACCAACGCGCCGGTACTGCCGGCGGCGTTCGTGAACGAGAATTTCGATTTCTTTGGCAAGACGATGACGGGGGCAAAGGAGTTGCGCCCGCGCTGGAAGCGCTGCGTGGGTTACAGCAACGGCGACCTGGGCGAGTTGGTCGGCCAGGTTTACGTCCAGCAGACCTTTGGCGCGGAAGGTAAGCAGCGCACGCTGGCGCTGGTCGGGGCTCTCGAAAAAGCGCTGGGCGAAGACATCAAAGCCTTGCCTTGGATGGGCGCGGACACCAAGGCGCAGGCGCTAGTGAAGTTGCAGGCCATCACCAACCGCATCGGCTATCCCGACAAATGGCGCGACTACTCGACGCTCCAGATCGTGCGCGGGGATGCTTTGGGGAACTCGCAACGGGCCAACCAGCACGACGTCGAGCGCAGGCTCGATAAGATCGGCAAGGCGCTCGATAAGAGAGATTGGCCTTATCCGCCGATGACCGTCAACGCCAGCTACAATCCGACCCAGAACAACATCACGTTCCCCGCCGGAATTCTGCAGCCGCCTTTCTATGACAACCGGGCCGACGACGCCATGAACTTCGGCGCGATCGGCGTCGTGATCGGCCACGAACTCACGCACGGCTTCGACGACCAGGGCAGCCAGTTCGATGCCGACGGCAATCTCCGCGACTGGTGGACAGCGAACGACAAGAAGCAATTCGAGGAACGCACGAGCTGCATCCGCGACCAGTACGGGAGCTTCGTCGCGGTCGACGACCTGAAGCTGAATGGCAAACTCACCTTGGGCGAGAATACGGCTGATAACGGCGGCATGCGCATCGCTTACATGGCCTTGCTCAACACGTTTGCCGGCAAGGAACCGGCGCCCGTGGACGGTCTTTCCGCCGAGCAGCGATTTTTCCTGGGATTCGCCAACGTGTGGTGTGGGAACCGTACCGACGCCTATTCGCGCATGTTAGTTACCGTCGATCCGCACTCACCGGGAAAGTACCGCGTGAACGGAACCGTTTCCAACATGCCGGAATTCCGCGAAGCGTATCACTGCCCAGCAACGGCGCCGATGGTGAATCAGAACGCGTGCAGGGTGTGGTAGCGAGCGCGGTGGGAATCCCAAAGGCCGTTCGGGAGAAGGTCTTTTCGTTCCGCCAGAAGTTCCAGGATTTGTAACCCGATCTCGCACACGCGTTAGGGAGCTCCGCGAGACTCCGTTTGGGGTACAATGCGAACCCCAGGGGGTGTCGCATGCGTTTCCTAACTTGGATTACCGTGTTGCTATTCAGGCTGGCGTTGACCTGTGTGGGTACTTCGCCCGCTGCGGCGCAGGACCTTGACTCGGTCAAGGCCGATGCCGCTCATCATAAGGTGGAGTTTGAGAACGACCAGGTGCGCGTTGTGCGCTATGTGATCGTGCCTGGCGATAAGACCGCCAACCACAGCCACCCGATCAGCGTGAACATTTTGCTGGCCGACCTGAATGCCAAATTCATCACGCCGGACGGCAAGACCACGGAGGTCCATGGGAAAGCCGGTGCCGTAGGCTGGCGGAGCCCCACGACGCACGTGGTAGAGAACATCGGAGACAAGCCCATCGAAGGAATTCTGGTGGAGCCGAAGAAGCCGTCCTCGGCGTTGCCGGCTGGCGCGCGAGAAGTCGTGGCCGCAGATCCCAAGCACAGCAAGGTGGAGTTTGAAAACGACCAGGTGCGCGTCATCCGCTACCACTACGATGCAGGAGAAAAGTCCCCCATGCACGGACATCCGGATAACGTGCAAGTGCTGCTGACCGACAGCCAGGCAAATGTCACTACGCCCGACGGCAAGACCGCACCGATCAGCGGAAAAGCCGGAGAGGCGCACTGGAGGCAGGCCGGACAGCACTGGGTGGAGAACACGGGCGACAAGCCGTTTGAGGGCATTCTGGTGGAGATGAAGGGCGCGTCCGTAACCAAGACAACGGGTGAGTGAAGAAGTCAGCTTGATACCCAGGAACGGACGACTAGCCGATTAACGGCTAGCCACATTCGCCTGCTCGTGCGCGTGATAACTCGACCGCACCAGCGGCCCCGACTCTACGTGCTTGAATCCGAATCTCAGCGCCTCTTCTTTTAGCGAGACAAACTCGCCGGGCGTGTAGTAGCGCGTCATGGGTAGATGATCTTTTGACGGGCGCAGATATTGGCCGATCGTCAGTATATCGACGCCGCTCTTGCCCAGATCGCGGAAAACTTCGACCAATTCCCCGGTCTCCTCGCCGATTCCAACCATCACGCCGCTCTTGGTAACCGTTGCCGGATCCCATTTCTTGGCGTTCGCGAGCAGATCGAGCGTCCTCTGGTAGCGCGCACCCGAGCGCACCGCGCGGTAGAGCCGCGGAACGGTCTCGGTGTTGTGGTTGAGCACGTTGGGCTTGGCTTCGAGCACGATGCGCAGCGGCTCTTCCAGTCCCTGAAAGTCGGGGATCAGCACCTCGACCCGGCACTCCGGCACGAGTTCGCGAATTTGCCGGATGGTCTCGGCAAAAATCCTCGCCCCGCCAACGTTGTCGTCGTCGCGGTTCACGCTGGTCACCACCGCATGGCGCAGGCCCAGCGTGGCGACCGCTTCGGCCACGCGCCTTGGCTCGTCCCAGTCGATTGGTTCCGGACGCCCCTTGGGCACCGCGCAAAAGCCGCAGCGCCGGGTGCAGATATCGCCCAGCAGCATGAAGGTCGCGGTTTTATGGTGCCAGCATTCTCCAATGTTCGGACACTGCGCCGACTCGCACACCGTGTGCAGACCCAGGCCGCGCGCCAGCTTCTTCAGGTCGTGAAAATTATCTCCCACTGGAGCCTTGGCCTTGAGCCACGAGGGCTTCGGGGTGTGAAGCTTGGGGCCGAGGTCAATCTGAATTAGCTGGAAAGATGCGGACATGTTGAAATTTGATTTTATCAGCTTGGCGGCCAGCCGGCCGGTCCGACATGCTCCAGGAGCCGATGCAGCCGTTGTTTCACATCCGGCCACTCCGCGGCCACGATCGAAAAGCGCGCCGAGTCGCGGGCGATGAAGTCGGCAGCCATCCTGTGCGCCCGCAGAATTCCTTCAAACTTCCCGCCGATGCGTTCGATCGCGGCGCGGGAGCGCTGGTTGCGCACGTCTGTATGCAGGCACACCCGGAGCACTTCCCAGGTTTCGAAGGCATAGGTAAGCATGAGCAGCTTAGCCTCGGTGTTGGCCGCCGTCCGGATTGCCGAGCGGGTCAGCCAGGTGTAGCCGATCTCACAGGCGTCGGGGGCCTGGCGGCCGTGGCGCGCATGGTCCGGCGGCCACGCCCATCGCTCCAGGTTAAAGAAGCGTGTCGATCCGATGACGACACCGTCCTCTACCCGAACGGTTGCGAACGGTAGCGCGGTGCCGGCATTGAGCCACGCCAGGGCAGTATCAACATAGGCGATGGTCTCGGCCTTGCCTTGCGGGATGGGACTCCACTGGTAGAGCGAGCGATCAACGGCCGCAGCGGCTGCTAAGCCGTCAGCATGGCTGTGGTCAAGCGGTTCGAGACGAATACCCTTCCCTGACAACACTATGCTTTGGGAGCCCATGGCCCAGTATGCAATGAGCCTTTACGATGCCGCAATCGAACTGGTCGGTCTGTCAAAGCCGGCGTTGATTTTGCGGAATTCATGGAGAGTAATTGCAGCCGTAATTGCGCATCCCGCTCGATCCGAGGCTTACTTCAGATGCACCGCCGCTTCCGGCCGCTTCGGGTGACCTGACTTGCCGTCGCGGTCGCTAGTCGTCACGGACTTTGGCATCGCGTACTTGGGTTTGATGGTGTGGCACCCGGCTTCGCAATACACTCCACCGGCGGCCGATTCGGGCGTTGGCATCGGAGAATTCACGGCTCGTTCCCGGTCAGCTTCTAATTGCTGCTCTACGCCTGAAATCAGTTCTTCGTTTTCAGCAACGGTCAGCCATTTCTTCTTTTTCACCAGATAATCTTCGAGCCGCGCAATCGGGTCGCGCCGCTTCCAATACTCGAACAACGGCTTCGGAACATACTCGGCCGCATCATGGATGGCGTGGCCTTTCATGCGCATCATCTTCGCTTCGATCAGCGTCGGCCCTTCGCCGCAGCGGGCGCGTTCGCAGGCTTCATGGCACGCGTCATAGACCTGGCAGGCGTCGGTGCCGTCGACGATTACACCCGGGATTCCGTAGGCAATGGCGCGCTCGGCCAGATCTTTGACTCTGAACTGCATGTCGGCGGGCGTCGAATATCCCCAAAGATTATTCTCGACAATCAGCACCAGGCCCAGATTCTGGACGGCGGCAAAATTCAAGCCTTCATACGTCACGCCGGTGGACTGTCCTCCGTCGCCGATGTATGTCATGACGGCGATATGCTTGCCCTGCAGCCGCGCGCCCAGCGCAACGCCCGCCAGCACGGGAATCAAATCGCCGAGCGTCGAGATCGGGGAGACCACGTTGCGCTTTTCGATGTCGCCAAAATGCGATGAAGCGTCGCGCCCCTTGGTGGGCGATCCCGATTTTGCCATGTACTGCATCATGATGTCGGCGGGCGAGAAGCCGCGCACCAGAAGCGCTCCCTGGTTGCGGATCATCGGCCCGAGCCATTCGTCTTTTTGCAGCGCGTATGCCGACGCGCACGAGCAAGCTTCCTGCCCCAGCCCGAAGTAAACGCCACCGACCACCTGGCCCTGCTTGTAGAGATTTTCTAGCGCTGTTTCCATGCGGCGGTTGAGCAGCATCCAGCGATAGATTTCGACGCACTGGTCGCGGGTGAGATATTTCGATTCGCGGATGGGCGGTGACGGCGCGGAGAGATCGCCGCTCTCCACTTCGTAGCGAACCTCGTCGCCAACGCGCACCTGGCGCAGCGTGAAGCTGGGCTTTTCCAGGCGGTAGTCGCGAATGGTGTAGGTGCGGAGATCGCTAATCGGGCCTGGACTCTTGGCCTTTGGCTGTTGGCTCTTGGCTTCGAGACGTGAAGGGGTTCTGGTCAGGCTTGGCTTCGGCACGCGAGCGCTCTGCTTCTTCTTCGCCATGATTGGTCCGCGAACATGCTAGCGCAGCGGTGGCGTCGGCGTCTCTCCACGGGATGGTTCAGGCAAGAGACAAATCGTCTTCGCCGCGCAGGCGCCGCAATTCGGTTGGCGCTTTCATCGGCACTCCCACGCTGTTCCCGAGCAAGGCATCGATCGTTTCCACCCACAACATTTGGCTCCCGAAGACGCTACCGAAGTTTTGCGACAGGGCCCGCGCCACCTTGTCCAAGTCAGGTTCTCGCCCCAGCTCCCGTGCCATCGAGGTCACCGGCTTCGCTGTGATTCCGCAGGGCACGATCAGGTTGAAGTAGCTTAGGTCCGTGTTCACATTCAAAGCGAAGCCATGCGACGTAACGGCGCGGGAGATGTGGACTCCAATGGCGGCGATCTTTGCTTCGGCGGCGGGGCGAGTCTTCGACTCGCCTGGACGGGCGGGGGCGCCCGTCCCCACACTGCCCGTCCCCACACGAGCTTCGCCGCTCGCGATGCCCGTCCACACGCCTGTCAGGCCAGCGATACGCCTGGCCGGGATTCCGAAATCGGCGCAGGTGCGGATCAGCACCTCCTCCAGTCGCCGGACATAATCAACCGCTCCCAGAGTCTTCCGAGGCTGGGTAGCGCGGGCAATCCTGTCCGCGGAACTCCGCGAACGCAAATCGCCATCGAGCGGGAGCAATTCGTGTCCCCGCAAGTCGTGCTCCCGAAGATCAATGATCGGATACCCCACCAGTTGTCCCGGGCCGTGAAACGTGACGTCGCCGCCACGATTGCACTCGAACACCTCGACGCCGCGAGCGGCGAGGACTTCGGTCGAAGCCAGCACGTTGGCGGCCTTGGCGTTGCGTCCGAGAGTGATGACGGGCGCGTGTTCGAGGAGCAGGAGGACGTCGCCTATCTGTCCTGACTTGCGCAGCTCGATCAGCCTCTGCTGCAGGCGCAAACCTTCTTGATAGTTGAGGGTGCCGAGTTGGACGACGGAAATCACGTCTGCCGACCATTATAAGGAAAGGAAACGTCAGGGACAGCCGCGCCTTCGGCAAGCTCTGTAATAGGCTCTCGGCTACCGAGCCGGGGGCGGCATCCCTACCCCAAAATCCCCCCTATGCACTTCAAGTAACTTTTTTGATTCTCCTCTTGCGCAATGCCGTGGAGTTTGGTATAAAAGATTGACCGAGGACAAGTGACTGGTGTGTCTAAGTTCGCCTGCTGAATCCTCGCGGCGGCTTTGGCATCCAATTCGTAAGCCTCCAATTGACCCCTTTCCGGGGTTCGCATTCGGGGACAAGGTTCCCTGAAGGGTTTCCGCGCATAGCAGAGCCTCCAAGCGATCTTTAATTTATGAATCGTCTTCCGCTTCGGCTTGCGCCGGATTTTGTGCGAGTCCAAGTGGAAGCGCGTTTTTGGGCGCGCTGTAAAAAGAGCCTCCGGTTTGCCTAAGTCGCAATTTCTGGATGCAACTTCCCCTTTTGCCTAAGAGCAGACTGTTGAAAACAGGTGGAAATCCTGTGCAGTCAAAGGGTTGACAGCCGCCGACACGAGCGCGTAGTTTTGAAAGGTTTCGAGGACGCACGGAATTCCGCAAGGGATTTCGGGCGGACTGAAGGCGCACCGCTCAGGCGGGAAGCGGATCGGTCTTTGACAAAAGGTTGAACGTGCCAGTCGTGAGAAACAAATGTTCGGGCTCAAGTCTGAACGTACTCACAAGATAGGACCTTCGTCACAGCAGACGGAGGCCGTCGGTCTACCCAGACCGACTCAGGTTTCAAATGAGAGTTTGATCCTGGCTCAGAATCAACGCTGGCGGCGTGCCTAACACATGCAAGTCGAACGGGAAAGGGGAGCAATCCCTGAGTATAGTGGCGACCGGGTGAGTAACACGTGACTACCTGCCCTTGAGTGGGGGATAACCTCGGGAAACCGAGGCTAATACCGCATAATATCGAAAGATCAAAGGAGCAATCCGCTTTTGGAGGGGGTCGCGGCTGATTAGCTAGTTGGTGAGGTAATGGCTCACCAAGGCGAAGATCGGTATCCGGCCTGAGAGGGCGCACGGACACACTGGAACTGAAACACGGTCCAGACTCCTACGGGAGGCAGCAGTGGGGAATTTTGCGCAATGGGGGAAACCCTGAC
>JAIQFO010000103.1 GCA_020073215.1 Terriglobia bacterium
CACGGCTATCTCTGGCGCCTTTATAGCTACTGGCGGTTCGAAGAAAAAGATGGTGGCGTTTACGTGCAGCTCGAATCGATCGGGCTGAGCCGCGCGGTGCCCGCCATCATCGGCTGGCTGGTAAACCCACTGCTGAGAAGCATCCCGCGTGGAACCATTTCGAGCCTGCTCGGTGCTACACGTGCAGCCGTTGCCAACCTGCGAACGAAACGCGATTCCGACAGGTCTATGGCCAAACAGCTCCTGCTATCAAAAGGAAAAAGTAAACAGCGAAGTAATTCTGATGAGCAATTTCCGGTAATACAGGCTTGCTGCTGTCTCATTTGGCGAGTCACGGGCTACTCTTCGCTAATCTTGTAGAGGAAGGGTTGCCGACCACGCACAAAGTGACTGTAATGACCGGAAGGGTCGGGCGTAAGAACCGGTCATCTAGCCTCGACAATTGATTTCGACTGACTCTGGACATCAGAACTGTCCGGCCATTCCCCTAAAAGCGAAAAGCCTGCTCGATGTCGCCGATCAGATCGTCAGGATCTTCTAGTCCTACATAAAAGCGAACGAGACGATCTCCATATGCGCGAGCGTTAGGTGCTTCATCCAGATCGGGCGTTACGACCAAACTCGATACACCCCCCCAGCTGTAGCCCATCTGGAACAGTCGGAGGCGGTCCATGCACCGATGAAGATCCTGGCGAGAAATCGGTTGGCGATACACAACCGAGAATAAACCGGATGAACCCGTGAAATCGCGTTTCCAAATCTCATGTCCGGGGCAAGATGGCAAAGCGGGATGGAGTACCTTTTCCACCTCTGGGCGCCCAGCCAACCATTTCGCGACCAGTAATGCCGACTCCTCAATTGCTTTTAGCCGGACATGCAGTGTCTGAAGGCCCCTTAGGGCCAGGAAACAATCTTCGGGCGACGCCACCATCCCAAGGTGCTGAAATGCTGCTCCTATTCGCTTGTAAAGAGCTTCGTCGCGGACGGTTACTGACCCGAGCAGAAGATCACTGTGGCCGCCAATGTATTTCGTAATGGCTTGCACGGAGAAATCGACCTCGTGCCGAAAGGCGTCGAAAAGCACACCCGCTCCCCAGGTGTTGTCGAGCGCGACCGGCACACTGCGTGCGTGTGCCGCAGTTATGATGGCGGGGACGTCTTGTATCTCCATTGTGATCGAACCCGGACTCTCACACCAAATGAGGCGAGTGTTGTCGCGGATCCGTTTGCTTAGGCTCGGACCTTCGAGCGGCAGGTAGTATTCCACTTCCACCCCATAACGGCGGAGTACCTGGTCGGCGAACGCTCGGCTTGGGCCATATATGCTTTCGGGAGCAAGTACGTGGTCTCCGGCAGACAAACAGGCCATATAAGTAAGAATGAGTGCTGACTGGCCACCAGGTGTCACGAAGGATCTGTAGCCGCCTTCCAGTTCGGCGATGCGCGCCGCAAGTTCCAGCGTAGTGGGAGTACCGTAGGAGCCGTAAGAATAAGGAACGTCATCGTGATTCCACGTGTCGACAATCGCCGAAGCTCGGCGGAATAGCGTCGTTGAACCGCGGAAAACGGGAGTAGCGAGAGACCGGAACCCTTCCGGCACCTTGCGCTCTGAGTGGATCAACTTGGTTCTCCAGTTCGTTGACATCCTGTAGTCTCCGCGGGGGTGTCTAGCCGATCGGCCCGTCCGATCGACAATATCAAACATGCTACTCGATATCAGTAACCGAGGGGCCTTCAGAACGGGACGCGAGCCCGTTGGCCGTGATGGTGGATTCATCAGACGACGCGATCATCTGCGGCGGGTGCGCAGAACAGGCCTGTCATGCGCGACTCTTTTGTCCTTGAAATGCGGTCGGTCGACTGTATCAATGGCACGAGCGAACTTTCGGCGGGTGCACTGCTAGGATGGCGGACGTATGACGGGCAACCCTTCCATAATCTCTTAAGGGAAAGGTTGCCGACCACCCAGCTACAATCGCCGGAACCGCTGTGCACCGGCGGAATCCGAATTGTTACATATGGAATTTGCCGTTGTGAGCGCGCGACTACGGGATGATGACCGTTCTCCAACCGTGTTGGTCCCTTTGCCAAGCGTCCTCGACTTCGCGTAGCGGGACTCGCTCGGTGTCGATACGCAGCTTACCGCTGGCGACATTAGACAGAAGTTGGCGGATGGCTTCTAGCCATATCTCGGGCGAGGCTGGGGCGTTGCCAGATCCGGCTCCGAGGATTTCCAGCTTCGAACTTCGTAGCGCGGCGGCGGCCAGCGAAATGGTGGGTCCCGCGCTCTCGCCCACTTCGATGAGGCGGACTCTGGATAATGCCGGATTCAAATCTTTTCGCGCGATGGCAGCCAGAAGCGCTTCAGTGGGAGGGCCCCAGAGGTAATCGATGATGACGTCGAAGCCAGCATCACCAGCTTCGCGAGCAAAGGTTTCAGTCAAATCCTGGCCGGGTTTGTCGAGGCGGATGGTCGAGTCGGCGCCCAGGTCGTGAAGAGTGCTGAGTACCTGTTCGTTTCTTCCGGCGGCGATCACCCGTCCAGCGCCGAGGAGCTTGGCCGTTTGTACGGCCAGCTTTCCGGTGACTCCGGTCGCACCAAGGATCAGCACGGTCTCACCCGCAGCGAGTTGAGCACGCCAGGCAAGTGCTCCCCAGGCCGACAGACCGGGGTTTACAATGGCTGCCGCGATATCTTCGTCAATGTTGTCGGGGATTGGAAAACTGTGCGATGGAGACACGATCGTGCGTTGAGCCATGCTCCCGTATGGGGGCCGGGGGCTAACGAAGAACACACGTGTGCCGTCGTCAAGGCACCCGACTCCATCCATGCCGCATACGACGGGCAGTTTGCGGAACGCGGCGTAGTGCGAGCCGCTGGCCATCTGCTTGTCGACGGGCTTGAGCGCGGCAGCACGGACGTGCACGATCACCTCGTTTTCGTCTGCGATAGGCTCGGAGAACTCCTCGAAGCGGGGTGACTCATTAAAGGCGTGTAGCACAGCGGCATTCATGACTGACCTGCTTTCACGATGACTGACTTTTTTCGATTCATACTTTCGTATTGCGTGATTATTTCCCCTTGTTGTCTTTCGTTGTTCTGCCGCGTACTCTAGCTATGTTTCGGTTGTTCCGCTAACGGGAAAGTGGCGATATATATCGGAAAAGGGTCAATCTCGTAGATTCATGTTCCTAGTCCCGAAGGATGCGGAAGAACTGCGCCGTCTCTACGAGAGCGATATGCCAGTACTGGCATTTGCCTTCAAGAGGCGGGCGGTCGAGGACTGGGCGCCAGAGCACAGTCACCTGCGCGGGCAACTCGTCGCACTGACCCAGGGGTTGCTCATCGTGGAAGCAGGAAGCGAACGATGGATGTTTCCCTCCCAGCGTTGCGCATGGATTCCACCAAATTGTAGGCACGCGGCGCGTTCTGTCGGAGGCGCTGCTGGCTCGATGGTTCACTTGTCTCCGGAGATGTGTCGCGGACTACCCAAGACGCCCTGCATGTTCAACTCATCGGAGCTATTGTTCGCCATAGTTCGTCGTATTCTCGGTTGGGACCTCCGCCAACCGCTCAACCCGGCGAAGAAGCACTTAATCGCTATGCTTCGTGATGAGATTCGACAGCCTGACCAGCAGCCCTTGCGTTTGACCATACCAAGAGAAGAAAGACTGGCCAGAGTTGCCGATGCTCTGCTGGATGATGTTGGGGATGACCGCACGCTGGACGCTTGGGCGCATGTTGCCGGAATGGCCCGCCGTACTTTCATGCGTGCGTTTTCCGCTCAGGTAGGTATGTCATTTGGCCGTTGGCGACAGCAGGCACGGTTGTTTGCTGCCCTTGAGATGCTCGCACAAAGGAAATCTGTCACGGAGGTCGCTATCGCAGTCGGTTACGACAGCGTAAGTGCCTTCATTGAAATGTTCCGGACGATGCTGGGAACCACACCACAGACATACTTTCGAGGCAGGCAAGAACCGGGACACAAGTAGAACCGGAAATTACGAGCCGGCGAACCCATTTCCACTCACCTTGCTTGCTGTGGCCGAGTGACGGGCGATACGGAAGTTACGGGCCAAGAAGGACTCTCTTCGACGCTGCCAGAAGTCCTCTTCGAGGATATCGCCGTTGCATCTCCCCTAAGTCCGTTTCGGGCCAACTTCCGGTTGGCCGACAAACCGGGAGTTGGCAGCGAGATCCGATCACTTTCTATGATTTTGTCGTGCCCAGCATCCCAGTGCATGAAAGCTCTGTATTGATTCTCCTTCAATCGCAGAATCACAGGCATGCACAACGGGTGTTGGGAACAGAGTCGGTCAGTTGTGTTGATAAACTGAATCTTCTCACGCGAGCCGGAAAACCGCAGGCCTCATTTGTTCTATTCATAGAGGCGCGATGCCGAGGTCCTTATGAGTGGCGATTCCTTACCATTACCACTGCCACTCACGCGCTTTGCGGCTGACTCGTGCGAGGCGACCACTCTGTACCGCGAACTGCGCAAACCTCTGCTGCGATATCTGGTATGTCTCGGGCTCTCGGCTGACGAAGCGCAGGATGTCGTGCAGGACGCTTTTGTCAGCCTGCACAGGCACCTGGCTTCGGGTGGGTCGCAGGAGAACATTCGTAGCTGGCTGTTTCGCGTCGCCCACAATGGCGCCAGAAATCGTCAGCATAGTTATGATCGTCGTTTCGGCAAACCATTCGATCCCGACTTCAACTCGATTGCAGACGAAGCGACCCCGGAACAAGTCGTACTGGAGAAGGAGAAGTTCCGTCGGCTGGGACAGGCGATCCTGTCATTGACGGAGTCCGAACGTGAGTGCCTCCTGTTGCGTGCGGGAGGACTGCGCTATCGGGAAATCGCTGAAGTCCTCGGGATTCCAACTTCCACGGTGAGCGATACGGTGGATCGGGCGATCAAGAAATTAGCGGAGAAATGCAATGTGTGACTTTTCAGGAAGATTGGTTGCCTGGATCGATCGTGAGCTTCCTGACAACGAAGCCGCGGATGTGGAGCGGCATGTTCGAGACTGTTCAGAATGCCGGAGGCGCGTCGATACCTATGAGGAAGTGAGCCACGCATTCGTCGCGCACTGCGATGCGGCGATGGAGGGAACAACACGTCGCAGGCCGCGCTGGATACCCGTCCTGGCGAGTGCGGCAGCGGCGGCGGCCGTTCTGTTCCTGGTGTTCCAGCCAGCATCCGTCAAGCAGATTCCCGTGCGCCCGCCAGTGGCGGACCCCTCCCCGGCCATCGTCCTGGAAACTGCGCCAAAGCCGGTCAAGACGGTCCATCAACGACGCGGGATTGCGCCCACGAAGACTCCAAACGCGAATTGGGTGCTACCTGAACCCGCGATCCAGATCGCCATTCCGGTCGAAGCAATATTTCCTCCCGGTGCTGTCCCCGAAGGGATCACATTCATTGCGGACGTCAGTATGGCAGCCGACGGATCGGTTCAAGGACTCCGTCTGCAGCCGTGATTTGCTTTAGATAGAAAAGGAGACCGACCTAACATGAAACGCACACTGATCCTTATTCTTGCGGGCTCATTCTGCGCATTGGCGCAAGAGGGCGGAAACGTAATGTACCAAAGCGCCGGCCCGGCGGGTGCGATCGCTTGGGGCTCCTTTGAAAAAAAGTCCACTGCTCCGGTTAAGGGTGCGCCCTATTCTGCCACCATTAATAACGAATCCATCCAGGCACTCGCAGATGGCAATCGTATCGTTCAGACCAACACCGGGACGGTCTCCAGAGATTCCCAGGGACGCATACGTCAAGATGCGGCGTTGCCCGCGATTGGCAATCTATCGGCCGCCAGCGCCCCGCACCTCGTCTTCATTCAAGACCCGGTGGCGGGCACTTCCTATACGCTGAATTTGACCGATAAGACTGCGTGGAAAAACCCGATGCCCCCCGGCGGAACCGGCGGCCCCGGCGCAGCCGTTGGCACATTTTTCATACAAACGGCGAGCGGGCCGCCCCCAGTCCCCCCAACGGCACCTCCCATGATTGCCCTGACGAAGCATTTGGCGACGGATGAGCAGCCGGAAGCAAACACGGAATCCCTTGGCTCTCAGACGATGGAAGGTGTCGTTGTGAATGGGGTGCGCACCATACACACAATTCCTGCCGGCCAAATCGGTAACGATCGACCGATCAGCATTGTTACCGAGGTCTGGACTTCGACTGACCTCAAGACGATTATCTCCAGCAAGCGGAACGATCCGCGAATGGGCGAGCAAACATTCCGGTTAACGAACATCGTACGCGCAGAGCCCGACCCTTCGTTATTCACAGTGCCGGCAGATTTCAAGATTGTCGATGGCGGCCCCAAAACCATCATCTATCGGAGGAACCAATAGGTTAGCCCCATCTTCGTGACAGGCGCTTTCGTCTTCTGCC
This sequence comes from Terriglobia bacterium, assembly GCA_020073215.1. Taxonomy (GTDB): domain Bacteria; phylum Acidobacteriota; class Terriglobia; order Terriglobales; family Acidobacteriaceae; genus Acidiflorens. Next base: position 6,408 of record JAIQFO010000103.1, read on the forward strand.
TGGAAGCGATGGGAGATGACTGTCATCAACTTTGGTGGGCATCTTTTCCGCGCAGGTGTTTCGCCTTAGCGGTGTTGGCAGGAACAATGGCGTCTGCACGTAATTGAGTGGAGGCTTCAGGCCCGCTCGGTTACCTTGGGAGATGGCGCCCGGTTGACGGGCAACCCTTCCATAATCCCGATAAGGTAAGAGTTGCCGACAATCCACTCAGTAGCCAGGTAAACGTTGCGATTCCAAGACGGACGATGACACGGATCGGAGGTCTTGCAAGAGGAAGGTGTAGGAAAATGGGGTTTGGGCCAGTGTGCCCATGAAGATGGGAGGTTTGAATGTCGGACGAAGTGGAGCTCCTTAAGCGTGTTTACGACGGCTTCAACTCTCGTGATATAGAAACGGTACTTGCAGCCATGCACGAGGAGGTCATTTGGGCAAATGGCATGGAAGGCGGTCATGTC
>JAIQFO010000007.1 GCA_020073215.1 Terriglobia bacterium
TGACAAGCGCCAACACGGCCTTAGCTTCGCCGCATAGAATCCGAGACTGCTTCGAAATCAATTTGAAGGAGGGCCGTATGGCACTGTTTCGTTTCTCTCCCACGTTCGATCCGGTCGCCGGCTTGCTGGCGTTGCAGCAGCAACTGGATCGGGTATTCGAGAACCCACTGGGATTCGAGCTCGGACTGTGTATCGGCGATGATCTCGAGCCGCGCTCCTGCCTCGGTGACCGCTTCTTGCGGGCCGCTCGTAGCCACCCAGGCAAGTTTCATCTGCGGCAGCGCGGAAATCTTGGAAACGCCGCTGAGCGTGAAGGTGAGCGCGTCCGCGTTCGTCACGAAACTATTGCGCGGCGCTCCGTCGTGCGCATAATCGAGGAAGACTTCATCCACGATCAGCGCCAACCCGTAATCAAGGCTGAACGCGTTGAGCGCCGCCGCTTCCGATGCGGAAACGTAAGATCCGGTCGGGTTGTTGGGATGCACCGCAATCACGGCCCGCGATTGCCGCGTGGCTGCTTTGTAAAGCGAATCGAAATCGATTTGCCAGCCGTGATCGTAGAGAAGAGGATACGGAACCGGCTTCACGTCGGCGAGACCGGCGAGAAATTCGAAGAGCGGGTAACTCGGTTTCGGTACAAGAATCTCCTCACCGGGATTGCACAGCAGACGGAATACATACGAGTAGGCCTCGCTGGTGCTGGTGGTCAGAAGCAGGCGTTCCGGAGCGAGATCGAAAATATCGTGCGACTCCCTATAGTAGTGACACACGGCCTGGCGCGCCTCAAGCAGGCCTCGGGGCTGAGGATCGTAACGCATCGCCTCTGGATTCGCCAATGCCGCCAGCACGATTTCCGGGTCGGGATGGATGCCGGCTTCAGTCGGGTTCGAAACCGTGAGATCCAGAATCTCCTGCCCCGATGCCCGCATGTCCTCGATCGCCCGCGTCAGAGCGTTCGGGCTAAGGCGCCAGTTTGTGCGGTGGGAGAACATAAATTCCAGTGGCCGTTGATCCAAGCTGCCGGTGGAGAACCGGGCGTCCCGGCCCGGCAGACGGGCGAGACGCCCGCCGCTCCATCGTATGACCTATGCTGCCGATGGCAAAGGCGGAACCTCCATCGCTCCAACCCTCCCGCTCTCATGCTAGACTCGCATTGAGAAAACCACCCTTGCGGATGCGAATCCTCACCCGCTACATCCTGGGAGAAGTCCTCTCCCACGCCCTGATCGGCGCGGCGGTTTTCACCTTCGTTCTCTTCACCCGCGACCTCGGCCGCATCCTCGAACTGGTGGTGCGCAACAGTGCGCCCCTGCCCAGCGTAGCAGAAATCTTCTTCTATACGGTTCCCGTGGCGCTCACCTACACCATCCCCATGGGCGTGCTGGTCGGCATTCTCATCGGACTCAGCCGCCTCGCCGCCGACAGCGAAGTGACCGCCATGCGCGCCAGCGGCCTGGGTGTATGGACCTTCCTCCGGATAATTTCCATCTTCGTGGTGGTAGCATGGCTGCTCGCTCTCGGCAACAGCGTATATCTCGCGCCCCGCTCGCTCGCCGCCCTCGGACAACTCCAGGACCGCCTCAAGTCTTCTCAGGCTTCTTTCGAAGTGCAGCCCCGCGTGTTCTACGAGGGATTTCCAAAGATCATCCTCTACGTGCAAGACGTCAAGGCCATGTCCGGCGGTGCCTTGTGGAAAGGCGTGTTCCTCGCCGACTTGAGTGACCCCGCCGCGCCCCGCATCAGCCTGGCCCGCCAAGGCCTGCTCGTCAGCCAGGGCCCCGATACTCTGGACTTGCATCTCACCGACGGTTCCACGCACGAGACCGACCCCAAGAATCCCGACCAGTACCAGATCTCCACCTTCCAGACTACCGACATCCCCATTCGGATTCCCGCGGCGCAAAACGGTCAGGAACACGAACCGACAACCCTCGGTGAGATTAAATTCACCGACCTCCTCCGCAGCACCCAAACCGGAGACCCGGTGACCCGCCGCTGGCATTTGATCGAATACCATCGCCGCCTCGCCCTTCCGACGGCCTGCATCGTGCTGGCTCTGGTCGGCATTCCGCTCGGCCTGTCTTCCAAAAAAGGCGGCAAGTCCAGCGGATTTGTCCTCACCATTCTGCTGGTCTTTCTCTACTATTCGATTTCTTTGATCGGAGTCTCTTTCGCCAAGCAAGGACGCCTTTCCCCGGCCGCCGGGGTTTGGCTCGCCGACCTGGCGTTTCTTGCCGGAGGAGTTTTTCTGCTCTGGCAATCCGAACGCCGCCCCATCGAACTGGCCGGTTTCCGCTCCTGGTTCAAGACATCGAGATTTAAGACGTCGACGTTCCGAGGTGGGAGAACTGAGACCGCGGCGGGCGCGCCGTCTATGCCCAGTCTAACGGCGCTGCATCGGAACGGCGAGTCATCTCACCCTCGCTCGTTGCCCATGCGCCGCCGCTGGTTCAATCTGCGTTTCCCAACCATCCTCGACGATTATGTGCTGCGCGACTTCGCCCTCTATTTAACAATGATCGTCGCCGCTTTCCTGATGCTGCTCTTGGTGTTCACCCTGTTCGAGTTGCTAAGTGACATCCTGCGGAATCAGGTCTCGCCGCTTACCGTGGGCGAATATCTGTTGAACGTGGTGCCATATTTTCTCTACAACACGACCCCGCTCAGCATGTTGCTGGCGGTGCTCGTGACCTTCGGGCTGCTGCAGAAGTCGAACGAAATCACCGCCATCAAAGCTACTGGCATCAGTCTTTACCGCATCATCGTCCCCGTCTTGATTGCTTCCACCCTGGTCGCCGGCGTGCTCTTCCTCTCCGACCAGTTCTACCTCCCTTACACCAACAAGCGGCAAGACGCGCTCCGCAACCGCATCAAGGGCAAGCCCGCGCAGACCTACCTTCGTCCCGATCGGAAGTGGATCTTCGGCCAGCATTCCGACATCTTCTACTATCAATTCTTCGATCCTGACCGCGATGTTTTCGGCGGCCTGTCTGTCTTCCAGTTCGATCCGCACAGCTTCCAGATCACGCATCGCATCGCCGCCGACCGCGCGCATTGGTCGAACGCCATGAACCGGTGGGTTTACGAGCAGGGATGGGAGCGCAGTCTGAGCGGCGCCGCTATCGAGAACTACCGCAAGTTTGATGTCGCGACTTATCCCGAACTGGCGGAAGCGCCCGCCTACTTCAAGAAGGAAATCAAACAATCGTCGGAAATGAGCTACGACGAACTACGCCGCTACATTCACGATCTGGAGCAGAGCGGCTTTGATGTGATTCGCCTGCGCGTTCAGTTGCAGAAGAAGATTGCCTACCCGCTGATCACGCTGGTGATGGCCATTCTCGCCATTCCCTTCGCGTTATCCGCCGGCAAGCGCTCCGCCGTCGCTGGGATTGCAACCGCCATCGGTATCGGGGTGGTTTATTGGACGATTTCCGGCCTGTTCGAAGCGATGGGCAACCTGAGCCAACTCCCGCCCGCCCTCGCTGCCTGGTCTCCAGACCTGGTCTTCGGTTTTATCGGAGGCTATTTAATTCTGAGAATGCCAACGTAACGATAAAAACCATTGAGACATTGAATCATTAAAGGCTCCGCGGGAACGCGGGTCTTGAATGATTCAATGATTCAATGACTAATTGATTCAATGATTTATCGGGCCGTCATCCCGCTCGGCGCCGCCGGGGTGGCTACCGCGGGCAGACTGCTCATCACCCCGCTGGTCGTGCTTAAACTAAAGCCTGAGATGTTGTCCGATCCGCTGTTTGAGGTGTAGAGAAACTGGCCCGTGTTGTTCACGCTCGGGTGCAGCGCCATCGACACCGGTTGTGATCCGGTCGGTAGGTTTGGGTTGGGACTTAGCGCAGTCAACGTGCCCGCCGTCGTGTTGATCTTAAACGCAAAAACCTGGCTCGAGCCTTCGCTTGCAACATAAAGAAAGTTATTGGTCGGATCCACCACCATTGCGACCGGGCTCTTTCCCGCCGGACTTGGCGGTACCTCGCAAGAGATTGCGGGACAGGTTGCGAGTGGAAACATCAGGGTTTGATCCACTTGCTGTTGCGTGCAGCCCGCACTCCCGACAACTGTGCACACCTCGAAGGGATACAAATGGCCTCCACTCGAGTCCTCACTGCCCACGTACACAAACAGGCCGCCGGAATTCTGCCCCGCCGGGTTCGTGTTGACCGCAAGCACCGAGAGAGGATTTACTGCGGCAACGGCATACGGCGAGTTGGGTTGCTCGGTCAGCGTCCCCGATGAACTCACGCTATACACACTTACCGTATTGTCATTGTGCGGGGATGGGGCAATGCAGTTTTGCGAACAAATATCTTGGTTGTTGGTTACGAACAGGAGTTCCTGGGCCGAGGTAGAGCCCGGCGGAGTGAACGTAATGGCCGAAAGCGCGGACGGGATTTTGCTTAGATAAAACGGACTCCCAGCTTCCTTCAGAGTGCCGGAGGTCATGGTAAATACCGAGATCGACGGACACACGTCGTAAGCAGCGGTGGGGACATGGGGACAGCTCGGATATGGCGAATTCGCGGTCGGATATCCCGGCGTAGGGGAAGACCCGTAATCGATCACGAAGAGGAATTGCCCTGCGGCATCCCGCACCATCGCCGTCGCAGTGTCGGAGCAGTTACTTACATTGGTGCCACAGCTCCGATGTAACCCCGTGCCTAGCGGTGACAAACTCCCGTCCGAGCCCACTGTGTACGGGTAAATCGCGGGCGCAATCGGATTGTTGGAGTCAGGCGAACAGCTGGGACATGGAGGCGCACCCTGATCCAGGACAAACGCCGTCGCGCCCGTCGGGTCAAGCAAAATGTCCACGGGAAGACCGCATGGGTTGGGGTTGGTGCCAGTGGCCGCGGTAGGGCACGTGCTCGCATTCGAATTGACCAGCGACAGGCCCCCGCTGTTCAAATCCATGGCAAACGTGCTCACGTTGTTCCCTACACCGTTGCTGCCCTGGGTCAGCACATACAGCACCCCCGTGGGCCGGGACGAGGAACTGCCGCAATTCACCAGAAATAAACTCAGGGCACACAGGCCCGCGAGCGCAACCACTCCGCCTATTTTCTTCGACATCAACTCTCCCAGAAACTGGATCGGGTGATCGCGTCATCGAAGGTCATTAGCATGCGACCTTCGATCGCCGATGACCAGATCACCCGATGATCATTGATTTGTGTATCAGGAACTAGCGGGAAGAGCAAACCCCTGAACGGGCGAAGCCGCCGGAATCCGGATTTCAATCTCTAACCCACCCTGCTTTCGGTTGGATGCGCGCAGTTGCCCACCATGCAACCTGATGGCCCGGTCCGCAATCGACAAGCCCAGACCCGCGCCCCCGGTTTGCCGGTTGCGAGCGTCGTCCAGCCGATAAAAGGGCTCAAAAATCTTTTGCAGCGCTTCCTCGGGAACCCCCGGACCGGAATCCATCACGCGAACCACGATCTCATCGCCATCGGCCGCCGGCTGCCGCTCCAGTTGCACTTCCACCGTAGTACCTTCAGCAGTATAGCGCGTCGCGTTGCGCACCACATTCTCCACCGCGCTCCGCAGCAGGTCAGGATCGGCTTCAACCAGGAATTCATCCGTCGCATCGGCCAGCGTAGTCACTCGGCAGCCCCGCCCGGGCGTTTCGTACTCGGCATCGTGCGCCACCTGCTCCAACAGTTCCCGCAGGGACAACCGGGTCTTTCGCAGGCCGTCGGTCCTTGACTCCAGCCGCGAAATCGTCAGCAGCCGCTGGATCAGTTGATTCAGCCGGTCAGCCTCCAGTTCGATCCGGTTCAGCGCGCTTTCAAGTTCCGTCGCGACCTCCGGGCCGACTTCCGCCCCGGCCTCGGATGCCGCCCGTTGCCGCGCCAGTCCCAGCGCGACGCTCAGCCTGGCCAGCGGAGATCGCAGTTCGTGCGAAACGTCTTTCAGCAGCCGTGATTGCGAATCCACCAGCCCCTCGATTCGATCGGCCATGCGGTCGAAATCGCACATCAACTCCGTGAGTTCGTCGCCTCGACCGCTCGCGGGCGCACCCGCACGCGCGCTCAAGTCGCCTGCCGCCAGGCTCTGCGCCGCCTTCCGCAAACGCGTAACTGGGCTAGTCAGCGACCACGCCAACAAGTAGCACATCAGTCCCGAGGTGATGACCGCGATCGTGATGCCCAGCCCCGGGATCTCATGCGGCCCGAAAAATACCCGCGGCCCCGGTGGCAGCTCCAACACCAGCGTGTATCGTTTGCCATCGAGGGTCAGTGCCTGCCGCAGAATCGGGTCCCGCATCAGCCGGTCCATCCATCCACGGTGGCGGGGCGGACCGCCGCGCGGTGCTACTCCCTGCCGGACATCCTCAATCCAGGGCGGAACCAGCCGTCCGGCAAGTTCGCGGCCCGATGGATCAAAAACGAATCCCCGCAGGTGCTGGGTCCGCCAAAGTTCTTCCACATAATCGTGAGCGCCGCGCTCTCCACCACTCTGGTAGGCATTCACCGCTTCCGCCAAAATTTGCGGAGCCTGGCTCTCCATCCCATGCCGCGCCGGACGCAGCGCAATCGTCACCAGAATCGCCAGCACCAGGAACAAAGCCTGCGCCGCCCAGAACGACAGAAATATCTTGAGGAAAAGACTCTTCATGATTTTTAAGAATGTGCTCCTGGCCGCTAGCTACTAGCCCCTGACAAACAAGGGGGCGCGAAAAGCCAGCAGCAAGAAGCCGGCAGCGTCTTCATTTCTTCACCTTCGGAGCCGGCCGCGCAAACATATATCCCACGCCGCGAATCGTCTTTATGTGGTCGCCGTCCTCCTCCGAGTCACCCAACTTCCGCCGCACCTTGCTGACGTGCATGTCGATGCTGCGATCAAACGGCATGAATTTCCGGCTGAGCACCGCATTCACCAACCGCTCCCGCGTCACCACCCGCCCCGCCTCGCGCAGCAGCACTTCCAGCAGATTGAATTCCACCGACGTAAGATCGACCGGCTGCCCCGCACGCAGCACACTGCGCGTCGCCGGATCCAGTTCCACGTCGCCCACGGTGAGCACTTCCGGTGCAACGTCCGCCGCGCTGATCGGCTGCGTGCGCCGCAGGATCGCCCGGATTCGCGCCACCAACTCCCGCGGGTTAAACGGTTTCGGAAGATAATCGTCCGCCCCGATTTCCAGTCCGACGATCCGATCCACATCTTCGCCGCGCGCCGTCAACAGCAGCACCGGAATCTTTGATACGCTCCGTATCCGCCGCAGCACTTCAAACCCATTGATCCCCGGCAGCATCACGTCGAGCACCACCAGCGCAAACTCCTTGCTCAGCGCCTGCTGCAACCCCTGTTCGCCGTCATGGACCGCCTTCAGGCTGAACCCTTCGGCCCGCAGGTACTCCTGCACCAGAGCGCACAATTCGACATCGTCATCGACTACCAGTACGTGGTCCATTCTTCTATTCATTCAACACCTCCGCGCGTCTCGACGCGGTAAAGATTTGTGATTGCCTGACCGCTCTTAGCTTTTAGCTTTTCGCTTTTAGCTAAGAGCCAAAAGCTAAGTGCCAAGAGCGATCTTCCTTTACAAAACTTTACCGCGCTTGACCGACTCTTTACCCCGCCGTTCGAAAAATAGTGTTCTTATCTTTGCATAGAAGTTCGGGCTGCCTCCCGAACCACCAGGAGATCAAAAGGAGTTCCAATGAAATCGACTCGCATTCGCATTCTCACCATCGGAGCCGCGGTGATCCTCGTCGTGGCGGCCGCCATCGCGCAAGGCATGCACGGTCGTGGAGGCCCCGACGGCCATTTCAACCACATGCTCGAATTCTTCACCGACTATCTCGATCTAACCAGCGCCCAACAGGCTCAGGTCAAGGCCATCTGGGAGAAGGAGAAGCCGACCCTTCAACCCCTCACGCAGCAGATGCGCCAAAACCATGCTGCTATGCAGGCCCTCGAGAACAGCGGCCCCTTCGACGAAGCCAAGACCCGCGCTCTAGCCACCTCCAACGCCCAGACCATGGTCGAACTCCAGGTCCAGCACGCCCGCATCAAGGCCGAAATGTTGCAGGTCCTGACTCCCGATCAGAGAACCAAGTTCGCCAACTTTCAGGCCAAGAAGCAGGCCCGCATGCAAGAGCACATGCATCAGCACATGGCTCCTCCGCCCGAGGACTAGCTCTGGTCTCGAGACGGTGCTTGCCCCGTCGACGAACAATCTCTCTCCATCCGGGTGAGGAACGGAACCTCCAACCTCCGTCCTCGCCCGGCTTTTTCAGATAGGGGAATGGGAATGCAACGCGCCGACCTGCTCTACTCGGGATTAATGTTCGCCGCCGGCCTGCTGTCCCTCTGGACTGTGCTGCTGCTCAGCGCCGCCTTCGCTGCCCTCGCGCCCGCGCTGCGAAAATCCGCACCCCGCGCTGCTACAATTTCATCTACTGAACATCATGGTGCCGAAGAATCTACGCCCCCTCGTTCCCTATCTGAAGCGCCATCGGTTCGGGCTACTCCTCGGCGCCCTCTGCGTTCTGCTGACCAACGCCATTTCGGTGCAGTTTCCACGCGTCATCCAGCATGCGGTTGACGACCTCAACCAGAACATCACCGCCCCCATCCTCGCCAAATACGCCCTGCTGATCGTTGCCGTCTTCGCTGTCAAGGGCGTCTTCCAGTTCTTAACCCGCTGGATCGTCATCGGCATTTCCCGCGTCATCGAGTTCGACCTGCGCAACGACCTCTTCGCTCACCTCGAGCGCCTCTCCTATTCCTTCTACCAGCGCAACCGTACCGGCGACATCATGGCGAAGGCGACCAACGACCTCAACGCGGTGCGCATGTTGCTGGGCCCCGCGATCATGTACTCCGCCAATACCATCGTCTTCACGGCTCTCGCTTTGTTCTACATGTTAAGAATGAGCCCCATGCTGACGCTCTATGCCTTCCTGCCGCTCCCCATCGCCAGCATCGTCATCCAGTATTTCGGACGCCGCATTCATGAGCGTTTCGAACGCATCCAGGCCATGTTTTCCGACATCTCCGCCCGCGCCCAGGAAAATTTCTCCGGCGCCCGCGTGATCCGCGCTTATGTGCAGGAAGAGTCTGAGATTATCGCCTTCGAAAACGCCAACCAGGAATACATCCGCCGCAGCCTGAAACTCGTCCGCCTGATGGGCATGCTCTGGCCCACCCTCGAACTGATGCTCGGCATTGCGATCGTCATCGTGTTGTGGCTCGGGGGCCGCGAGGTGATCGGCGGACAGATGCAGGTCAATCTGGTGTCCTACCTCGGAACCAGAACCACTATGCATCTTTCCGGCTCGATGACGGTCGGCCAGTTTGCGGCCTTCAACACCTACATGATGCAACTAACCTGGCCGGTCATCGCCCTGGGATGGGTCATCAACATCTTCCAGCGCGGAACCGCGTCGATGGTACGAATTCAGGAAATCTTTTCCCAGCAGCCCGAGATCGCCGACCTGGACAATGGAGCGACGGGCGCCCCGCCCGTCCGGCCGGCCGGGGACGCTCGGCTCTCCACTCGCGATATTTCGGGCGAAATCGAATTCTGCAATCTAAACTTCGCCTACAACGGCACCCAGGTTCTAAAGGATGTCAACCTGCGCATCCCCGCCGGCTCCAGCCTGGCCATCGTAGGCCCCACCGGCTCCGGCAAAACAACGCTGGTCAATCTAATCCCCCGTATCTACGACGCCGACCCCGGAACCGTCCTGATCGACGGCCGCCCCATCCGCCAGTTCCCTCTCGATACTCTGCGCCGTCAAATTGGATTCGTTCCCCAGGAGACGTTCCTCTTCAGCGACACCATCCGCGAAAACATTGCCTACGGCATAGCCCAAGAAGATGGCGAAGCCACGCCAGCAGACATCCAAGCCGCCGCCGATGCCGCCAACATCGCCCAAGACATAGAAAGTTTCCCCGAAGGCTACAACACCACGGTAGGCGAGCGCGGCATCACTCTCTCCGGAGGACAGAAGCAGCGCACCGCCATCGCCCGCGCCCTTCTCCGCAACCCCAGCATCCTCATCCTCGACGACGCCCTCTCCAGCGTAGACACTAACACCGAAGACAAAATCCTCAACCACCTCCGCGAAATCATGCAAGGACGCACCACCATCTTCATCTCCCACCGCGTCTCCACCGTCCGCAACGCCGACTCCATCGCCGTCCTCCACCAGGGACGCATCGTTGAACAAGGCACCCACGACCAACTAATAGCCCGCAACGGCTATTACACCGACCTCTATAACAAGCAGTTACTGGAAGAAGAGCTGGCCGAGGTTTAGAAGCTAGCGTAGGGACAGCTAGTGTGGGGACGGGCGCCCTCGCCCGTCCAAGCCGGGCGAAGCCCGGCTCCTGCCCGCGGCCACCGCACTCAAGACTAGACAAAACCCGTGTAGGGCGGACACTCCTGTCCGCCAGCCTTTGCACGAAACTCAATGTGACATTTGTCACAAAGTTTCCACCATACAACCCGAAGCGGAATAACTTGATCAGATAGAGAGAAAGTAGTAATAATGACAGTGCTTCCCCGCCACAATTCTGCCGCACCACGGAGTCATACATGCCACGCTCGTCCTCGCCCATGCCGTCCTCGTCTAAACTTTCGACCACCAACTTGTCAGTCTTCATCCTTTTCCTTCTGATCGTTACTTTTCTTTCTCCTTCCAGCGCCTTCGCTCAGGGATCGAAACGCAAGTCCCTCTACGACCCGATCGAGGAGAAAGACAAGGACCGGCCCGACAAGCGCTCGGAATGGTTGATGCGTGGTCGCGTGGCTCCCAAGGGACAGTCGGCGGCGGCACTCCGTCTGCGGGCGTACCAGCGGAAGATGGCGATGCGTGCCGCGCGGGAAGCGGCTGCTAAAGCCGCAGGGTCGACAACAGCTGCTACAGCGAGCGCCGGCTGGGTATCCTTGGGGCCGGCCCCCCTGGTTTCCGATCAGAATTTCTACGGCCTGGTTTCAGGACGTTCCACAGCCATTGCCATTGACCCCAGCGATACAACCGGCAATACCGTGTATGCCGCAGCTGCCTCCGGAGGCGTCTGGAAATCATCCAACGCAGCCAACGCAACCGCCACAAGCGTGAACTGGACTCCCGTCACTGACCAGCAAGCTTCATTGACCAACGGTGCGATTTCCGTTAAGTCGGATGGCAGCGTCGTGCTCGTAGGAACGGGAGAGCCCAACAGCGCGATTGACAGTTACTACGGAGTGGGCATTCTACGTTCGACCGACAAGGGTGCAACCTGGACGTTGATCCCTTCCGCTGACAGCGGAGCTCATCCCTTCGCCGGGATGGGTTTCACCAAGTTCGCCTGGAGTACCGCTTCAGGAGCAACTAATACCGTGGTCGCCGCCGCCGCGGATGCTTTCGTGGGAGACAAGGAAAATCTCGCGGGCAACATTCATGGACTGTATTTGTCGACCAACGCGGGCCAGACCTGGGCGTTGCAGACGCCGACGGACGGCAGTGCCCCCGTTTCCGCCACGGATGTCGTCTACAACCCGACGGCTGCAAAATTCTTCGCCGCGCTGCGCTACCACGGCGTCTACAGCTCAACCAATGGCACCAGTTGGACTCGGCTCACCAACCAGCCCAATCCGACTATGCTAAGCACGACAAACTGCCCGACAGCAATAACGGGAAATCCCCCCACCTGCCCCATGTATCGTGGCCAGCTGGCCGTAGTCCCCGGCCGCAATGAAATGTACTTCTGGTTTGTGGACACGAACGACACTGACCTCGGCATCTGGCAGTCCACCGATGGCGGGAGCTCCTGGAAAAAAATCGACGAAACTGGCATCGCGAGTTGCGGCGACACTGACGGTTGCGGCACGCAGCAGGCTTTTTACAACCTCGAAATTTCAGCAGTCGCCGATGGTACCGCCACCGATATCTACGTCGGCGCCGTCAATCTATTCCGGTGCAAGCTGGCCAGCGGGGCCACAAAATGCTCCACCGTCGACTCCAACCTTTCCAACTCCTGGCTCAACTTAACCCACGTTTACGGCTGCAGCACCAAGGCTAACGTGCATCCTGATGAGCACGGATTGGATTTCCTCGTTGTGGGCGGTAAAGACATCATGTATTTCGGCAACGACGGCGGCATCTACCGCGTCCTCGACGGCTTCACAGGCCTGAATGTCGGTTCCTGCAGCACCCCCGGCACCAATCAATTTGACAACCTCAACGCCAACATCGGGGCGACGACGCAGTTCGTTTCATTCTCCGTTCACCCCACCGATCTCAACATCGTGATCGGCGGCACGCAGGATAACGGCTCTCCGGCGACCACAACAGCAACGACCAGCTCACAGTTCTTCACCGCCCTGGGCGGAGACGGCGGTTACAACGCCATTGATCCCACAACTCCCACAAACTGGTACAACGCGCTGACCGACGTCCAGATTGGGCAGTGCACGAGCGCTCCCAGTTGCAACGGATTTGCCTTTTACAACGAGGTCGTAAGCAGCGCCACCGTCGGCGGAGATCACGGTAACTTCTACACCCCCTACATCCTCGACCCGCAGGACTCTAGTGAGATGTTGGTCGGCACCTGTCGGGTGTGGCGCGGAACCGCATCGGGCTCGGGCTTCTCCACCCTGAGCCGGAACTTCGACACCGGCGACACCTCGGTATGCGGGGGCTTCAACTCGAATATCAATCTCGTGCGCGCCGTGGCGGCGGGCGGCCCGAAGGATGCCAATGGCTTCTCCAACGTCGTGTACGCCACCACCGACGGTTACGGTCCGCTGTATGGATACGGCACTGGCGGCGAAGTTTGGGTCACAACTAACGCCGCCACAACCTTAATGTCCAACGTGACCCCCCCCGGTAATCTTGGCAACAACTACGCGATCTCCTCGGTGGCAATCGATAATTCGGACGCGACCGCAAACACAGCTTACGTGGGCCTCATGGGTTTCAACACCTCCCACGTCTGGAAAACGACCACGGCCGGTGCCAGTGGTTGGACCGACTGGTCCGCGAACCTGCCCGACTCTCCCGTCAACGACCTGCTGGTCGATTCCCAGGCGGAAATGATTTACGCCGGAACCGATGTCGGCATCTTCGCGAGTTCAACGTCAAGCCCCAGCTGGACCGAAGTCGGCCCGGCCCCCGGAAGCGGGCTGGCCGGTTATCTGCCGAACGTGCCGGTATCGGCGATCCGCATTTTCGATTCCGGAGGTGTCAAGAAACTGCGGGCTTCCACCTATGGGCGCGGTATCTGGGAGTTCCCCTTGGTGGTCACCCCGGACTTCACGCTCGCGGTAACGGCGAGTCCAAACTCGACGCTGATCAACAACGACCTGGTCTGGCACGGAACGTTGACGGCGGTGAATGGCTACAGCAACACTGTCAATCTCACCTGCGCCGGCGCAGCGCCCACGACCTGCAACATCTCTCCTTCTTCGCTGGTACCGGCTGCCGGAGGAGGAGCCGCATTTACGGTGACCGTCGACAGCTCCGCGATGGCCACCTACAACTTCGGTATCTCTGGCACCGACGGCACCATCACACACTCCCAGGCGGTAAGCCTCACCGTCAATGCGGACTTCAGCGTTACCAACACAGGTGTCACCACACAGACGGTGAAGGCGGGAGTATCGGGGGTCGGTTATAGCTTCACCGTCACCCCGGTGGCGCCCGCTACATCCTTTGGAGCGACAATCACGTACGCTTGCTCCGGGCTGGATGCAACGACAAGTTGTATCTTCAATCCAGCGTCGATTCCAGCCACGAACGGATCGACCTCGGTGTCGCTGACCATCACAACCTCTGGACCGAACACCGCCGCGGCGAACATACGCGCGCCTCGGCGGGCCGGCAATCGCCTGCCCTGGCTGCCGTTCACGGTGCCGATCGCCGGAGTCGTGATGCTCGGGCTGGCCGGACGGAAAGTGTCCAAATACTCGGTCGTCACCGGTCTGTGCTTGGCCCTCGTGTTGCTCGGCCTGTTGATTGCCTGCGGTGGCAGCAGCACTCCCGTAAGTGTGTCGGCCGTTACCCCCGGCTCGGTGAGTCTGTGGCCGAACAATGCGGGATGGCCCTCGTCAACGCAAGCCTTCTCGGCAACCGCAAGCGACAACGCGGGTGTCACCTGGTCCCTTTCGCCGAGTGGAGCCAGTTCGGGCTCGATCGACGGCAGCGGAAACTACACGGCTCCCCAAGTCGCCGCGGGACTTCCACCCACGGTAACCGTAAGAGCTACGTCCGTATCAGATTCGACGAAATCGAATACCGCGACCATAACCCTGAAAGTCGCCACCGTTCCTCAAACCTTTGGCAATGTAGTCGTATCGGTGACGGATGCGACGATCTCAAAAACGCAGCCACTGCCCCCGCTGACGCTGGTCGTGCAGTAGAGGGATATTGTGGCAGTCAGCTGACTTGTCTTCAGGGCGCGGAAAGTTTCCGCGCCCTTTCCTCTTGAGGGCCCCGTCCTTGTCTCGCCCTTCGAGGGCGAGACAGGGCGGGGATTTTGACTTCTGAATTCCAGAATCACAGGCTGCCCACAAAATCGATTGACTTAAGATTCAGCGCAGGGGACGATAGAAATGTGATTGGGGGCGCCTCGAGGTTGAGGCGTTTAGCGGGCGTCACCCCTGAGCGTAGTCCAAGCGGGAGCCCGCTGCCGACATCCAGACCCTGAGCGAACCCGGAGGGGAACAGAATCTCGTAACTCATTGGTTCTTAAAGACTTTACCAGTAAGTCGTTTAAACTCAAAGACCTGGCAGGAAATCCAACCTAAGTCTATGATTCCAAAAGACCGAAGAAAAGGGGGGGTACCCCCACCAGTACCAACTAGTAAACATGGACCAGATTGGGAATTCAAACCACCGATTTTCAGTCGTCGTCCGGGTCCAGCGGCGGAGTTTTGTCATTCAGAAAGAACTGCGCATTCAATGCTGACGGAATTGTCTGGAACGGCAACGGAGTCTGATTCATGTCGAAGCAATCGGAAAGGTCATCCGCAACCGCATCCGCATAACCAAGCGAAGGCAGACCGAATGTGCCCTCGATGAACTTCAGGATGCTGCCGAAATCGTGCTGCTTCTTGGAAATGTATTTCGCTTTCGCGTACGGCGACACCACAATCAGCGGCACCCGGAAGCCATACACATAGCCGCATCCCCACTGCGCGCAGTTCACCAGCACTTGCGGAGGCGCAACATGGTCGAACCAACCTCCCCAATCGTCCCACGCGATGAAGATCGCCGTGTTCGCCCAGTAACGGCTGTTACCAATTGCGTTCACCACCGACGCCACCCACGACGGTCCCTGGTTGCCTTCAAGCGACCCAGCGTGGTCCGACGCCTGGCCGCTCGGAATCACCCAACTCACGTCCGGCAGTTGCTGGTTGGCAACATCGGTGAGGATCTGCGTCTGATTGAGGATCACGTGGCTAGTGAAATCCGCTCCACCGCAGGTGCTACTGCTCGTCAAGGTTCCGCAAATATGCTGGATCGCTTCCGGTCCATTCCAGAATGCCAGGCCCGAGCCGCCCGCATAACCCGAGGAAGTGTAATACCGCCAGGTGTCGCCTTTTGCCTCTAGCAGATCGGTTAGCGTTGGATGGTCAAAGCAGGGATAGATCGCGGCATTGGAGTCTTCGCTGCCAGCCGGATCGATCAGCTTCACCGTGGAACCCGCAGGCGCGTCGCATCCCGCGTCTGGCGGACCGCTGGTTTTCGGATTCTCCGAGGCAAACAGGTTGCTTCCCGCCTTTGGGGCGGATGTCCCGGAAATGATGAACTGATGCGCCGGCATGCTGGGTCCCTGGTTGGTCTGGAACATGCGGTCCGCGAATGTATACTGCTCGGCCAACTGCAAGTAGGGTTGCACCTGGGTCGGATCCACATAGCCATACTGCAAGTCTGGCGCCGGGCAGTCCGTCGCGCCCGGCTTGCATCCAACCTGAATCAGGTTGGCCCCATCCATCTGACATTGTCCGGCCGCGTTCAGGTCGCACATCTGGCTGAACGCCGTGTGACTGTGGTCCATGTCATAGTCCACGGCGAGATTGACCTGCTTCAGTTGGATGGTATTGCCGGTCGAGTCTTTTCCTCTTTGGGCAAGGTCATACTGCGTGGAACTGGTCCCGCAGCCGGGAACCCCGCCGTTGGCCGTGCACAATCCCTGAAACAGATTGTCGGGAGTGCGATTCTCCTGAAAGATGATCACCACATGCTGAATCTTGCCCGTGGACCCTGGATTCGTACCACTGACACCGCCGCATCCGTTGAGGCTCACCAGAGTACCGCCCACAGCCAGCAGCACGATGGCAAACACTAAGACACCAAGTCGAGTCACGCCTCTCACCTCGGGGGATAAGGTGTTACTGCTTCAGATCATAACCCGGTGCCGCGGATAAAGACTCGCATCGATTCCGCAACTTCTTGCCAGTCAGAGTCCGAACCGGGTAACCCTGCACTTATCCTCGGATGCAGGGCGCGGAACGGGCGCGATCCCCAGGACCAGACGCCCCCACCGGCATTTGACTTCCCGCCACTTCCTGCGAAAATAGAGGTAGTTCTTTGCCGGCCCATCCCACCAGTGGGGGCGTCACGGATTCGACGGAGATGCTTGCGGCCAGGAGGCATGCCGGGGTGCACACACCCGTAATCGCGTGCAAAATGATAATTGCCAATCAACAGATGGCATACGCAGCCTAATTCGTTAGGCCGCCGTTCTCCGCAGCTTTGCCCGTGGGCTGCGAGCGAACGTCACACAGCGGGCTGCTCTTCTCTGCTACGTCTGGGTAGAGAAGCTAAGATCTCAGGCTAGCGCCAACGGTTTCTTGTCCGTTCTGAGCCGGTGACGCGAACGTCCTGGGGTAATGCCCAGGGCATGAACTGGAATAAGCATGTAGTCTCTTGACCAGTAACATTTTCGGACGCGGGTTCGACTCCCGCCGCCTCCACCACTATCTCTCTTTGTATCAATCGTTTAACTACAATAGATAATCTAGTACCATAGCGCTTTCCAGAGGCGGGGCTCTCCCCCGTGGTCGGGTTACAGGTTTTAAGTCAAGTAAGGAAGAAAACCGCGAAACTGTATTATTTTATTTTAATGAGCGCAATCCTTCAGTTCCTCCTCAGACCCCCAGAAGGCCCACGCAGCGTATTGCTGGTCCGTATTGCGGTGGGGCTGATCTTCTTTACACAGGGCATTCTGAAGTACATTGACCTCAACATGGGCCTGGTTCGCTTCACGAGAATCGGATTCCCACATCCCTACTTCACGGCCCATTTTGTCGGCACCTTCGAGGTGGTGTGCGGTCTCCTGCTCCTGCTGGGGCTAGGGACGAGACTGGTGTCCATTCCGCTGCTCATCGTGATCACAACCGCGATTGCGACTACCAAGATTCCAGAGTTGTTTCGCGCCAACCAGGGTTTCTGGTACATGGTCAGCGATGCGCGCACCGATTTCGCCATGTTTTGCTGCCTGGTCTTTCTCATCTCGGTAGGTGGTGGCAGCTGGTCTCTTGACGCAAAGCTCGCCAAGCACACCTGAAGTAGTGACTGATTTTCGGGGCGTCGCCAGCAGGGAAATTACTTAGAGAAACTCTGGTTAAGTACCATCGAAAATCTTGAACACAGGGTACACAGGGGTGCACGGAGGACCCCGGGGACCTAATCAGACTTTAGCCTAGCCATGGCTGCGGGTTCGCGATTGCCTCAACCAGGTCCCGCAGAAATTCCGCGGCCCGCGCGCCGTCCACCACACGATGATCGTTCGAAAGGGTCAGGGTCATCATGGGACGAATGCCAGGACGAGCGTCCGATCCGGCACCGACAGGCACGACTCGGTCCGCGATACTTCCGACGGCAAGAATCGCGGCCTGCGGCGGAATGATGATCGCCGTGAATGCGTCCACCCCGAACATGCCCAGGTTGCTGATGGTGAAGGTGCCGCCCGCAATATCGGCGGGGCGCAACTTGCCGGTACGCGCGCGTTCCGCCAGGTCGCGCCGCTGCACCGCGATCTCGCCCAGCGCGGCTTGGTGAGCGTTGTGGATCACGGGCGCCACTACTCCATCGTCCACCGCCATCGCCAGTCCAATGTTGATCTCCGCATTGGTGCGAACGCCTCCACTGGTCCAGCTTGCGTTCATGCGCGAGTGTTTCATGAGAACGCGCGCGACCAGCGCAGCCAACAGATCGGTGTGCGTGAGTTTTACGCCATGCGATTCTTCAACTTCGGGCGCGAGCTTCTGTCGCACCTCGTTCAGAGCGCCGGCGTCCACCTCGCGCATGACGAAGAAATGGGGGATCGTGGTCCAGCTCTGCGTTGTGCGCTCGGCCATCAGCCGGGAGATGGGGCTGCCGCTGTCCACCAGCGACGCACCGGCTTGGGATTTTGCCGCGACGAGAATATCGGACGCGAGGATTTCTCCGCCGGTCCCCGATCCGCGGACATCCTCCAGATGGACGCGGAGTTCGCTGGCAAGGCGTCGCGCCTTGGGGGAAATCTTAATGCTTTGCCCGCCGGGCTGCGCGGGAGTCAGCACCTGACTCGCGGATGCCGCAGTCGAGGACGCAGGAGCCACGGAAAGGGCAACACCCGTGGTCTTTCTTCCCGATGCAGCGGTGGTTTCATCCGCCGGGGGCGCTTCTCCGGGACTGACGATCCAAGCGATGGTTCGGCCTACCGGCACTTCGGTTCCAGCCTGGACCTTAACCCCGGCCAAAACGCCGTCGCCGGGGGATTCGATTTCCATCACTGCTTTGTCGGTTTCGATCTCAAGCAGGGGTTCGCCTTTGGCGACGGACTCGCCTTCTTTCTTCAGCCATGAAATGAGCTTGCCCGTTTCCTGGGCCATTTCCAGCGCGGGCATAACGACACTAATCGCCATAGTTAGATCGCCATAAAGAACTTTCGTAGAGACGAGGCTTGCCTCGTCTCAGATTGCTGATGAACTCATGCTGCACACCGCCGTGGCCCTCAGGGGCTAAAGCCCGGATTTTGGCTGCTCTCAGCGGCACGACTGAAGTCGTGCCCTTCCCAAAACCTGTGCGAACAGAGCTTTTCAGTGGCATGAGACGCGGCTAGCCGCGTCTCTACAGGAAAACTTTTCAGTCGCCCACGCCGACTCGTTCCTGCCTGGAACTCGCTTCGATCATCTCGCGCACGCGCGTGCTCGGTTTCGATTCCGTTTCTCTTATCGCAGGAAGCGGGCCATCCACCGTGAAATAGTGCCTGCCGGCTACCAGAAGTTCCTCAGCTGGGAATCGGGTAATCACCTCGTGGCCGGTTTCGGTGACGACGATTTCTTCCTCGATGCGGGCGGCGCTCCAGCCGTCGGTCGAAGGCCAGAAAGTTTCCAGCGCAAACACCATGCCGGGCTTGATTTCGCAGGGGTGATCGAGCGACACGAGGCGGCTGATCACGGGCTTCTCCCAGATGGCGAGGCCTATGCCGTGACCATACTGCAATGCGAAGCAGGCTTCCTCGTTTGGAAACCCGAATTCCTGCGCTTTCGGCCACACGGAGGCAATCTCGGCCGTGGTGCGTCCCGGGCGCACGAGTTCAATCGCCGCGTCGAGATATTCCCTGCACCGCTTGTATGCGTCGTTCATTGCGTGGGAGGCGTAGCCGATGGTGAAACAGCGGTAATAGCAGGTGCGGTATCCCATGTAGGAGTGGAGTATGTCGTAATACACGGGGTCTCCCGGGCGCAGCACACGGTCTGAGAAGACGTGCGGGTGCGGATTGCAGCGCTCTCCTGAAATTGCATTCACGGCTTCCACATACTCGGACCCCAAGTCGTAGAGAACTTTGCTGACCAGGCCCACCGCCTGGGTTTCGCTCATGCCCGGTTTCATGGCGCGATAGAGTTCGTCGTATGCGGCATCCACCATCATGGCGGAGTGGTTGAGCAAACTGATCTCGTCGCGCGTCTTGATGAGGCGCGCTTCCGACATGAGCGCCTGCCCATCGACAACTTTGATTCCTTCTTTTTGCAAAGCAAACAATACGGGCAATTCGATGATGTCGATGCCCACTGGCTCTTTGTGGAGGCCGCGCATTTCGAGTTCAATGCTAATCTTCTTGGCCACATCTTCGGCGCGTCCCATCTCCGGCGTCATGGCGCCGCGCAGCATGGAAATTCCCGCCCGCGACCGCTCTCCGAGCCAGGGACAATGCAATTGATGGTGTTTTGCCGCCGATCCGAAATCCCACAAGATCGGTTCGTCATTTTGCGGTAGGAGGGTGAAGCGATTCGCCTTGTCCTGGGCCCAGGTGCCGATGTGGGTCGCGGTCAGGTACCGGACATTATTCATGTCGAAGCACAACAGCGCGCCCATCTCAGACTTCTTGAGAAGATCCTTGGCGCGCGCCAGTCGTTCGCGGCGCAGGCGATCAAAGTCAATCCGGTTTTCCCAATCCACCGCCATCGTTCCATAAGTTGGCAGAGCCATAAATGTCTCCTTCGAGAGGTTAGAGGTTAGAGGTCAGATTGCAGAGGTAAAAACCTTCAAAACGCCGGTATCGTTCGAAGGAGATTTTCACCTCTGCAATCTGACCTCTCACCTCTGACCTCCTATCCCGTTCTTGCTATTTCCCACACATGGCGCGGGCGGCCTCAAACACAGCCTGTTCGGTCGGTACGGTCACATCTTCCAAAGGCGGCGAAAACGGAATTGGAACATGTCTCGCGCCCATGCGTTTGACCGGAGCGTCCAGATCGTAGAATGCGCCTGTGGCAATCACCGACGCAAGTTCGGCGGTGACGCCATAGCGTTCGTAACCTTCGTCGAGAACAATTGCCCGCGACGTCTTCTTCGCCGATTCAATCAGAGTTTTGTCGTCGAGCGGCCACAGGGTCCGCGGATCGACCACTTCGGCGCTGATTCCGCTTTCTTCCAACATCGCAGCCGCACCCAGCGCGACTTGCACCATGCTGCTGGTCGCGACCAGCGTGATGTCCTCGCCCACGCGTTTCACATCCGCGACGCCGAGGGCGATGGTGTAGTCCTCCGCGGGCACCGAGCCCTTGAGTTTGTACATCATCTTGTCTTCGAAAAAGACTACGGGATTCTCGTCGCGAATCGCCGCTTTCAGCAATCCCTTGGCATCATAAGGCGTCGAAGGCAGAACCACCTTCAAACCTGGAATATGGCAGAACCAAGCGTGCAGCGACTGGGAGTGCTGTGCGGCGGAGCGGCGCGTCGCTCCCATGGTGGTGCGCATCACCATCGGCACTCGCCACTTTCCGCCGGACATGTAATGCACCTTGGCCGCCTGGTTGACCATCTGGTCCATGGTCAGAGTAACGAAGTCGCCGAACATGACGTCGACCACCGGACGCATTCCAGTCATGGCCGCACCCACGGCCAGTCCCGTAAAGCCCGCCTCGGAGATCGGCGTATCGAGCACGCGTTCTTTGCCGAATTCCTCCAACAGGCCGGAAAGAACCTTGAACGGAGTGCCCGCCTCGGCCACGTCCTCGCCCATGATGCAGACGGTCTTATCGCGGCGCATCTCTTCGGCCAGCGCCTCGCGAATGGCTTGCGCGAATGTCAGTTCGCGAACGGCAGTGTCAGGCAT
Organism: Terriglobia bacterium; assembly: GCA_020073215.1. Classification (GTDB taxonomy): domain Bacteria; phylum Acidobacteriota; class Terriglobia; order Terriglobales; family Acidobacteriaceae; genus Acidiflorens. Next base: position 21,574 of record JAIQFO010000007.1, read on the forward strand.
ACACGTCCTCGTCCACCTCGTCGACCGCCGGGTAGGGCGCCGCCACCGCGAACTCAACCGCCTTCTTCATCTCGGACTCAAGCTCCGCCCTCACTTGATCAAGTGCGGTCTTATCGGCGATCTTCTGCTCGACCAGCCACTTGCCAAAATTCGCGATCGGATCCCGCTCCGTCTTCCATAGCAGTTCTTCCTGCTTGGAGCGGTAGTACTCGCGGTTGATGTCACCGACGTGATGTCCGTGGTAGCGATAGGTATCGCAAAGCAGGAACGCAGGACCGTCGCCGCGGCGGGCGCGATTTACCAATCGCTGCGACATGTCATAAACTGCGCGCACATCCTGACCGTCCACGCTGGCCGCTTCCAGGCCGAAGGCCTTCGCCCGCATCAGAATGTCTCCGGCCGTGGTTTCCGAGTAATGCGTGTATTCCGTGTAGAGATTGTTCTCGCAGACGTAGATCACCGGAAGTTTGAACAGTTGCGCCAGATTCATCTCTTCGTACAGCACACCCTGGCCGAGCGCGCCTTCTCCGAAAAAACATACCGACACGCGTTTGGTACCGAGGCACCGAGCCGAAAACGCAGCGCCCGTGGCGATGCCGGCACTGCCGCATACGATCGCATTCGCTCCCAGGTTGCCGGTGGCCGGGTCTGCAATGTGCATGGAACCTCCCTTGCCCTTGCAGTACCCGGCCTCTTTCCCCAGCAGTTCGGCGAACATTCGATCGGGGGAGGCGCCTTTCGCCAAACAATGTCCATGACCGCGATGCGTGCTGGTGATGTAGTCGGTCGGTTCGAGCGCTTCGCATACGCCCACCGCGACCGCCTCTTCGCCGATGTAAAGGTGGGCCAGGCCGGGCATCAACGCGCGGGTGTAAAGTTCGCTGACCTGCGCCTCGAACTGGCGGATAGCAACCATCTGCCGGTACATACGCAGCCACAGCTCGACTTTTTCTGAAGCTTCTCTCGGCTCGGCGGTGGTCGTCATTTCGCGACTCCCCTAGTTACTCCCGAAGTTATTCCCGACATGCGCGCCAGAACGTCGAATACAACGGCGAAGTCACGTTTCTCCCAGCCCATGCCGCGAGCCGCGGTCAGGAACTCATTGCTGACGGCGGTGGTGGGAAGGGGAACATTCAGTTTTCGGCCCAACTCCATCGCCAGCAGCATGTCCTTCTGCATCATGTTGACGTCGAACCATGCTTCTTCCGGCTGCTGCAACACGAAAGGACCGCGGTACACGATCATGGGCGAGGCGATCGCGCTGTGAAGCATTACGTCCACGGCAACCTCGCGTGGAATGCCGCTTTTTTCCGCCAGAAGCACTCCTTCCGAGAAGGCCAGCATCTGCGCCGCTAATTGCAGGTTCAGCGCGATCTTCATCGACAACGCCACGCCGTTGTCGCCGACATGCGTTACCTTTGGGCCGATATCCAGGAGCAAAGGCTTCAGACGCTCAAAGGTTTCCTTGCGTCCCCCAACCATTACCGAAAGTTTGCCTTGCTGCAGCGTGATAACGCTGCCCGAGACCGGAGCGTCGATCATGTCGGCGCCCTTGTCGCGAACTTTCTCAGCCAGCGCCCGGCTCACCTCCGGACTCACCGTGCTCATGTCAATGTGGAACTTGGCGGCGCCGATGCCGGCCAGGGATCCGTCCGGGCCTTCGGTCACCGCCGCCAGCGCCGCCGCATTCGTCACCATGGTGAAGGTCACATCCGCAGCAGCCGCCACCGCCTTTGGCGAGTCGGCAAACTTCATTCCCTTGTCAATCAACCACTGGGCCTTGGAGCGCGTCCGGTTATAGCCGGTCACCGTGTGCCCTTTTTCGAGCAGGCGGGCGACCATATTGCCGCCCATCACGCCGAGACCGATGAATCCAAGTTTCGCCATGGAACAATTCCCTTTCGTCTTCGTCTGTAAAATTCGTCTATAAAATCCGCGCTTATGAATTCGGTTTTGCCGGCGAATCGCTTCTTGCCGGAGAAGCCGAATCTGCCAGCACCTGCTTAAGATGAGCGCGCATCGCTTCTCGCGCCGCCTCTGGATCGTGCTGCTCGATTGCCGCCAGGATTCGCTTGTGGTGATACTGCCCCCGCTCCGGTCCTCCGTCCACATTGAAAATCCGGCTGCGCTGCTCGCGCAAAAGGCCGACAATCGAATCCAGCAACGAGAGAATCAGCGGGTTCCCGACTGCCTCGGCCAGCGCTAAATGGAAATCGAGGTCCGCTTCCACGTAGGCGTCAGGGTCGTCCAGGTTGCGATCCATCACTGCGACTGCTTCCCGCATGGTGCTCAGCAGTTGTTCCTCAATTCGGGAGGCGGCCAGGCCGGCAATCTCCGGCTCCAACACCATTCGCAATTCGGCCAGGTGCGTGGAGCCTTCCTGCTGGTTGACGCGGATCATCAGATCGAGCGACTGCCGAATCGCCTGGGAAGTCCCGTTGGTCACGAAGGTGCCGCGTCCGGAATAAGCTTCGACCAAGCCCTTTTCACGCAAGGTCTTCACGGCTTCACGCACGGCGGTGCGGCTTACCCCAAAGCGATGGGCCAGATCGCGCTCCGCGGGCAACTGGTCGCCGGGCTTAAGTTGGCCCTTCAGAATGGAGTCTTCCACCTGCTGCACAATCTGCTCGTACAGGCGGGACGTCTTTACTATGCGGTACACCGGCTTGGCGGCTAGGGAATCTACCGGTTGGTTGGTCATGGGAACCTCAGTCAAATCAGGGCGAGAACTCATATCGGTATAATGGTCCAACCAATCTACCACACACAAGCAAGATGCGGCATGTGTCGTCTCATCACGCTTGGATTCAACGTGCGCTACCGGCCACTGGGTTGGCGCAGGTTTGTGGTCAGACCACAATACTACTTGACAGGTAGGCCGTGTCAAGGCTATACCTTCAAATCGCCCGATCTTTTTCCCAGATCAAAACCGGTCGCAAGGGGTGCGGCCGAAAAAATTGTTCCATCCTCTTTGAGGATTTGGAGGTCGTAATGCATGCTCCGCCGAATGGCATTCGAGTCTTAGGCATCGTCTGCCTGGTGCTCGCCCTGTCTTTCCCCATGTTTTCCCAAACCACCTCTGGCCGCATTCTTGGGAGCGTTACCGATCAGTCTGGCGCCGACGTGGCCGGAGCGGCCGTCGTGGTCACCGATGTTCAGCGCGGCACCACTCGAGCCGTCGCCACCGATGACTCCGGAAACTACGTCGTCACGCAGTTACAGCCCGGAGTTTACAAGGTTCGTGCGGAAGCGAAGGGCTTCAAAACGGTGGAGCGCCCAAACATCGTCGTGGAAGTTGCGCAGGACGTCCACGTTGACATCTCGCTCCCGACCGGGCAGGTTTCCGAAACGGTGGTCGTTACCGACGAAGTTCCTCTGGTCAACACCACATCCTCCACTTTGGGCGGCACCCTGAGCAACGCAGAGATCAATGATCTGCCGTTGAACGGCCGCAACTACGAGAACCTGCTGCAGTTGCGTCCTGGCGTGGAACGCTATCCCGGCGGCGGATTCTCGACGACGAGCACGAACGGACTGCGCGCCGAAGACAACGCCTACTTCGTCGAGGGCTTGTTCAACAGCGAACCCTACTCCGGTCAAGCCATCATCAATGGCGCCGGTATCGCGGGCGATTCGGCGACGATTTTGCCGATCGACGCGATTCAGGAATTCAACGTGGAAGAACTTGCACCGGCCGAATTCGGGTGGAAGCCGGGGGCAGTGGTCAACGTGGGTCTCAAGTCCGGCACCAACCAGATTCACGGCACCGCGTTCGCCTTTGGCCGCGACGGTGTAATGGACGCGCGAAACTTCTTCAACACCGTACCCAACACCAAGCTCGCAAGAGCGTTGGAGCAATACGGCGGCAGCGTCGGCGGCCCGATCGTCAAAGATAAGGCCTTTTTCTTTGGCGCTTACGAAGGGCAGATCTATAACGTCGGAAACTCTTTCGGCGGCGTCACCAGTCCGTCCATGGTCAACATGACACCTGCCAGCCCAAACTGTCTCTACCTCACACCAGCAACCGGCCTCTTAACCCACGACTGCCAGAACAGCATCCCCGACGTGATAGCGGATCTCACGTCGCCGGCAGCGGTAGCAGCCGGAGTGACGGTGAGCCCTGCCAGCTTGAATATCGCCGGTTGCGCGCTCTCGGGCGGTACGGTCACGTGTAATGGAACGGGCTTCCCTCTAAACAATACTCAGAGCATCAATATCCCGAATGGATTCTCGAACGACGTCACTGTCTACAATGCGGTCGGCAAAGTGGATTTCAACGTCAACCAAAATAACCGCATCAGCGGGATGTACTTTTTTGGGAACAATTCGGGGACGGTCGAAGACTTTCCGGAGTATCAATCGAAATGGCGGTCGAAGATTCACACGCGCGCTCAGGTGGTTGGCGGGAGTTGGACGTGGAATCCCAGTCCGCGCTGGGTGAATGAAGCGCGGCTTGGATATAACCGCCTATACCAGCCGACATTGCCGGGCGATCTGAACACACCTGCGTCCAGTTACCTTCTCGACACGGGCGTCTCGGGCCCATTCACGGGTGGACTGCCGCGCATCGGGTTTGGAGGCTACTTCTTTCCCGGACTGGGTGGCTTCAAGTGGCCAAAGTTCCAGGGCCCTGACTCCATCACGCAGTTCATCGACCACGTTTCCTACACCGCCGGCTCAAACTCCATGAAGTTCGGCGGCGAGTTGCATCGCCAGGACGTTAGGAACGCAAGCTACGGGAATGCTCGAGGCAGCATTACTTTCTTGGGCTCGGTGTTGGACGGCGCCAATTCCACACCACTCGAGGACTTTTTTGCGGGCTTGCCTTTCAAGTCAACGTTGGAGGTGGGAAATCCGACGCTGCAACTCCATAACTGGGCCTATAGCTTGTTCTTCCAGGATGACTGGCGCGCCACCAAGAATGTGACGGTGAACTTCGGAGTGCGATACGAGTTCAGCGGTGTTCCCCAGGAAGCTCACAACCTGCTGGGTAACTTTGACCCGAACGTCGGCTTGGTACAGGTGAACACGGGCGCCAATAAGATCAGCAGCCTCTATAAACCCGATCACAAGAATTTCGCGCCGCGCTTCGGATTTGCCTGGGATACCAACGGAAAAGGAACTACGGTGATCCGCGGCGGAGCCGGGCTGGTTTACGAGACCGTGAACTGGCAGTCGTTCATCGCCTTCAACAACGCCTTTGGCCCGGGCAGTGTTCCTACGGCGGGCATCGTACCGGGCGGCACGATCACCACCGGAAACGTCACCACAAAGAATTTCTTGAACTTCGCTAATCCCGGGACGACCTGGGACAACACACCGGTTAACAACGCCACGATCGATTGCAACGCCAGTCCCTGCCCCATCATGAGCGTGGACCGCAATCTGACCACTCCCCGTGTGTGGAACTGGACCCTCAGCCTGCAACACGCGTTTACCCCGAACCTTACGTTGGAGATGGCCTACGTTGGCAACCACGGTGGAAAATTAACTGGCATTCGCGATATTAACCAGCCGCCGGTAGGATCGGGATGGCCGGCAGCGAACATCGCCACTTGCAACGCAAACCTCGTACTCAACCCAACTCCAGGCGGGCCCCCTGTGTACGACGTCAATAACACGCTCAACAACGGCGCCCCCTGCCAAGTCGCTGCCGAGGTGGGACCGTTCACTCAGTTCCCATATCTAAGCAACATTTTCCAGATGGGGAACGTCTATCGGTCCAACTACAACGGCCTGCAGACGACGCTGAACGCGAGAAATTTCCATGGCCTGAGCATGGTGGCCGGTTACACTTACTCGCACGCTCTCGATAACGTGGGCGCAAACTGGGATTTTGGTTACGGATCGGGACTGCCGCAGAACGCTTATAACCCGGGCGCGGAATATGCCAACAGCGATTTCGACGTGCGGCATCGCTTCACGCTTTCGCTCACCTACGATATCCCCGGCAAGAAGGGCTACGCGCAGACCCTGGAAGGTTGGGAACTCAACTCGATCATCACCTTGCAAAGTCCGCAACACTGGGGAGCGATGGATGAGGGAACCGATGCTGCCGGCATCGGTCCGTTGCCGGTCAGTCCTCCGGCGAACAGCCCCATCCGGTGGAATTTCTTTGGGAAGCCTGGCGACTTCAAGTCGAACTCGACAGGAATTCCATTCTTCCCCGGAAATAATGCCCCATCCATGCCGACGAGTAACGCAGCCTGCAACGCAAAAGCTCTCGCACTGGATGGAGGATCCCCGGGTGCGGCAACCGAATCATTGGCCTTTTACGGCTGCTACGCCCAAGGCAACTCCATCATGATTCCCCCAGCACTGGGGACCTTCGGCACCATGGGCCGCAACATTTTCCCGGATACCGGTTTCAAGAACGTGGATTTCTCGCTGGCTAAGAACTGGCATTTTGGCGAGCGCTTCCGCGCCCAGTTCCGGGCTGAGTTCTTCAACATTTTCAACCATCCCAACCTCGCAAATCCTTATGGCGGCCAGAATGGTTTCGGCTTCAATGATCCTTCCGTGGGTGGCTTCGGATGCGGGTGTGCCACTCCCGATATCGCCGCAGCGAACCCGGCGGTGGGCTCGGGAGGTCCGCGGTCGGTTCAACTTGGCCTGAAGCTTACGTTCTGATCGCAGGGGACTCAAGTAACACCGGATCCGTGTAGCGCCGGCATCTCGCCGGCTGTCTCGAGAGCGTCTCGCCCTCGTCGCGGCGGGCGAGGACGCCCGCCGGACAGCCGCCGGGACGGCGGCGCTACACCCAGTGGGGAGACCCCATGAATAACACGGTTACGGCGCTTGCATCAAAACCCGAAAGGAATTGAATTCAGTGTCCACATCATTAAGCGGTCGTCACCGCTCCTCGAGCTTCGTATGGTCATTGGCCATTTCCCTCGCGCTCATTTTCTCGCTGAGTATCGCTTGTCTCGCGCAGCAGCGTGCCGAGCGCACCATCGACGAGATCAAGACCGAAGCCGTCCACCGCGCCGAAGTGGGACAGTATCCGCTTATCGGGCTCGACCCCACCGACGTGAAGGAAGCCTTCAAGTCCATCCATACTCGCGACAAAGACGCGTGGGCCGCGGGCTTTATGGGAGTGGCCGATGGCTACATGAATGAAGCCAAGTCTCTGGAGAAGACCGACACGGCGAAAGCAAACGCCGACTACATCCGCGCCTGGCGGATCTATTCCTTTGGACGCTGGCCCATCCCCGCTTCTCCCGGCAAGCAACGCTCGTATGAAAAAGCCATCGAGGCTTTCCTGGCCCACGCCCGCTTCTGGGATCCACCGCTCGAGATCGTGAAAATTCCTTTCGAAGAAAAAGAAATCATCGGCTACCTCCGCCTGCCGAAAAATGCGACCGGGCCCGTGCCGCTGGTGCTGGCCGTGAATGGACTGGACAGCCGCAAGGAAGATTTGGCGGAGAGCTTCAGCGCGATCCTGCCGTTCGGTGTCGGATATCTGGCTGTCGATGGTCCGGGCACCGGGCAGAATCCGATCAAGGTCAGTGAAAATGCGGAGCGCATGCTCTCGCGCGTGCTCGACTACATTGCTACGCGGCCCGAGATCGACAAGAACCGCGTGGCCATACACGGCGTGAGTTGGGGTGCCTATTGGGCCACGAAGATGGCCATCGTGGAGCGTGCCCGCCTGCGGGGAGCGAGCGCCCAGTCACCGCCCACCGATAAGTTCTTTCAGAAAGAGTTCCTGATGAATTCCCTGATCGGTAACCGCGAATATCTCTTCGATCAGGTTCCGGCGCTGATGGCCATTTTCGACAACGTCAAAACCGTCGATGAGATGGCGGAAATCTTGCCGAAGATGTCGCTGGTCAAGCAAGGGCTGCTCGGCAAGCCTATGGCGCCCATGCTCATTCTTGCCGGAGTGCTCGATACCCAGGTACCGATCGATGACATTTACCTGCTCCTCGACAAAGGCGACGTGCCGAAGACTGCCTGGATCAATCCGCAAGGCGGGCACCTCGGCCGGCAGGTTGGAGTCTGGCCCGATCCGCGCATCTTCAAAGAGGTAATCATTCCGTGGCTGGTGCGCACGCTGGAATCTGAATCCGCGAAAGAGAGTCATTAACATTCCATTCCCCTTCCAACACCTACGACCTTAACAACTGAGAATTAAGGACAGACGACCAACGATGGCGAATCTTCCAGTCCCGCAGGCGGGTCCTGCGAATGCCGCGCGGGCATCCAGAAAGCCACCCTTCTACCGCGTCCTCTGGGTACAAGTGCTGGTGGCGATGGCCCTGGCTATCGTGCTGGGCTACGTGGACCCGGCTCGCGCGGTGGCCATGAAGCCGCTGGGCGACGCTTTCATCCGCGTGATCACGATGATCATCACCCTGATCATCTTCTGCACCGTGGTCACCGGAATTGCCGGCATGGAGAACCTGAAGAAAGTCGGCCGCGTCGGCGGCATGGCGCTCATTTATTTCGAAATCGTTTCCACCATTGCCCTCCTGATCGGACTCGTGGTGGGCAACGTCGTGCGCCCGGGCGCCGGCTTCAACGTAAACGTGGCCACCCTGGACGCCCGGTCGGTCGCCGATTATGCCGGCCAGGCCAAGGCGCAGAGCGTCACCGAATTTCTGATGCACATCATCCCGACAACGGTGGTGGACGCCTTCGCCAAGGGAGATATCCTCGAAACAGTGTTCGTGGCCTTGCTGTTCGGCTTTGCGCTGTCGGCCGCTGGAGCCCGAGCCAAACCGCTGGTCGAACTCATCGACTCCCTGGCTTATGTCGTATTCCGAGTGGTGAATATTCTGATGAAATTCGCGCCGGTTGGAGCTTTCGGCGCGATGGCGTACACGGTCGGTAAGTTCGGCCTGGCTTCTCTGGATCCGCTCGCCAAACTCATCGGAACGTTCTGGGTCACGTCGGTGCTTTTTGTCGTGATCATACTCGGCGCCATCGCCTGGGCCGCCAGCTTTAACATCTTTCGCTTCCTGGCCTACATCAAGGAAGAAATTCTGCTGGTGTTGGCCGTGAGTTCGTCGGAGATCGCCATCCCGACTTTGATGGCTAAGTTGGAGAAGCTTGGTTGCTCCAAGTCTCTGGTTGGACTGGTGGTCCCGACCGGATTCACCTTCAATACGGATGGCAGCAGCCTTTACATGACCATCGCCGCTTTATTCGTGGCCCAGGCCACCAATACCCATTTGACTCTGACCCAGCAACTCACCATTTTCGCCGTAGCGGTTCTAACTTCGAAGGGCGCCAGCGGAGTGCAGGGCGCATCTTTCATCGCGCTCGTGGGCACACTTTCCGTGGTCCCAACCATTCCCGTGGCCGGCATGGCTTTGATTCTGGGGATTGACCGTTTCCTCAGCATGTTCCGAGCCACGGTCAACGTGGTTGGAAACGGGGTAGCAACGCTGGTCCTGGCGCGCTGGGAAGGGGAATTGGATCGCGAAACCCTGCGGCAGCGGCTTAGCCCGACCGGTGTAGCAGTTAGCTGAAAGCCTCTTCTTTGTTACAGCCGTTGATTTGAGATTGTCGCTTCATCGTATAAGAAACATCCTCTGATGGCCTTCTGCCGGCCTGCGGCGTCGATTACACTCAGCATGTCGAGGAGAGCATGCAAGCTGCAATTGGGAAGGAACCGTCACGTTCGGTGCTGGCTCCCGTGCGGTCGGTATTTCGGGCGGTAGTGGTGACGGTTGTGCCCGATGCAAAACAAATGGACGAACCCAGTTGGCTTACGTTGGAAGCGCAGGTAGAAGATCTTCTCGAGCTTCGACCACCGGGTTTGCGAAGACAGTTGCAACTCTTTCTGCTCGCGATCGAGTGGCTGCCGGTCGTGCGCTACGGCCAAACTTTCACACGGTTGGTAGACGAGCAACGCAGCCGAGTCCTCCTTTACTTGCAGGATCACCGGGTAGAACGTATCCGCTGCGGATTCTGGGGGCTGCGTACGCTCGCATTCTTCGGGTATTACGGACGACCGGAAGGCACGCGCGCTATCGACTATGCGCCCGATCCGCGCGGTTGGGAGGCGATCGAATCAAGATGAAGCGCCGCAGCTATGACATCGTGATCGTCGGCTCCGGCGCGGGCGGAGGAACGGTGGCTCAGGAATTGTCGCCACTGTGCCGCGACGGGGTCCGCGTCGTCGTCCTCGAGAAGGGGCCGAAACTCCGCGATGAGGAATTTACGGGACGCGAAGTGGAGATGGCCAAGGCGCTCTACGAGGATGGCGGGGGCTTCCTCACTGCCGAGCAAACCATGACGCTGGCCTTCGGAAGCGCCTATGGCGGATCGACGGTCGTGTATACGGGCACATCGCTGCTGCCCCCGGAGCGAGTCCTGCGGCGCTGGAACGTGCCGGGGCTCACCTTTTCAGATGTGGAACAGCGCGCGCGAAAGTATGTGGCGGAGAATAACGTCCATCTGCTGGAGGAGTCGCTGCTCAACCAGAACAACCGGTTGTTCGTCGAGGGATGCCGGCGGCTTGGCTATCGCGTGCAGCAGTTTCCCGTGAACCTGAAAGGGTGCCGAGGCTCGAGCCTCTGTAATCTGGGTTGTCCGAATCAGGCGAAACAGGGCACGCATCGGGTCCAGTTGCCGCGCGCGGAGCGTAACGGAGTGGAGGTGGTGACACGCTGCGAGGTGCAGCGGATCGCAAACAGAAAGATCTCCGCCCGGGTCGGTAACAAAGCGGAAGGCAGTAAGGGCGAACCCTCGACATGGGAAGCAGGCGATTACCAGATCGATGCCAAAGTCGTAGTTGTTTGTGCGGGAGCGGTGAATTCTCCGGCGCTGCTGCTGCGGTCTGGACTTGGCCAAAGCCTGCCGCGATTGGGACGCGGATTCACCTGTCATCCTGCATTCATCATGGTTGCCGAACACAGCCGGCCGATCACCAACGCAGTCGGTCACCCGAAAAGCTTCTACCTCGACCAGTTCGCCGAGAGCGATCACTTCCTGCTCGAGACCTGTATGTACTTCCCGTTCGTCACTGCCAAGGCGATGGTTGGGTTCGGTGAGGAACACAGTCGCTTCATGCGCGCCTTTCCGCGGCTGCAGATGATCCTGGTGCTGGCGTGTGACGAAGTGGATGACCACAATCGCGTGACCGTAGATGGCGATGGGCGCCCGGTGGTTCACTACCGCTTCACGCCGGAGGTGATTCACGGCCTGGTGCAGGGCGCAATCACGTCGGCGAGGATCTCTTTCGCGGCGGGGGCGGTGCGGGCGCATGTGCCAGTTGCGCACTCTCCGACGATTGAAAGCGCGGACCGAGAACGCCTTGACCAGATTGCGGAAAACGCGGAGTTCAAACTCGGGAAGCTTTCGATCTCTGCAGCACACTTGCAGGGAGGTTGCGCGATGGGGAGCGGTCCCGAGGATTCGGTGACCGATTCCCATGGCCGTGTGCACGGAATTCCGTGGCTGTATGTGGCCGATTCGAGCCTGTTTCCGAATTCGCTGGAAATCAATCCTTACTTGACCATCATGGCCCTGGCTGACCGCGCGGCGGAAACCATCCGCCAGGATGCGACGGCGCTGCTATGAGCAAGATGACGGGCGGGGACATCGTCGTGCGCGCACTGGAAGATGAAGGCGTCGGTTTTGCTTTCGGTATTCCAGGCACGCACAACATCGAGCTCTACGATTCACTCGCCCGTTCCCGCAGCGTGCGCCCAGTCCTTGTCACCGACGAGCAGAGCGCTTCTTTCATGGCCGATGGTGTGGCGCGTGCTTCCGGGCAGCTCGCGGTAGTGAATGTAGTTCCCGGAGCAGGGCTGACGCACGCGCTCTCGGGGATTGCCGAAGCTTATCTCGACGGAATCCCCATGCTTGTGCTCGCCTGCGGGATTCGACGCGATACGGGACGGGCGTTCCAACTCCACGACGTTGACCAACTCGCCATTGCGCGGCCCGTGACCAAGGCCCAGTTACGCGCGGAACAAGGGTCGGAAATCTACACGACCGTCCGCCGCGCTTGCCAAATCGCGCGCCGCGCCCCGGCCGGGCCGGTCGTGGTCGAGATTCCCGCGGAGCACTACCTCTTCCGTCATGACGCGGATTTGCGGGCTCCCGATTCACAGCCGGCCGTGCCAGCAGGCCAAGGGGAACTTGTCTCGCGGGCTCAGCAATGGATCGAAGCCAGCCGCCGGCCTCTCCTTTATCTCGGGCTCGGGGCCATCGAGGCCGGCGCCGGCCTGGTCGCTTTGGCCGAGCGATTGAATGCTCCGGTGGCTACGACCATCTCAGGTAAAAGCGTTTTTGACGAAACGCATCCGCTTTGGTTGTGGTGCGGCTTTGGCGCTGCCGCGCCTTCGTTCGTGCGCAAGATCGCAGCGTCTTGCGATCTCACGTTGGCAATCGGTTGCCGCTTCTCTGAGGTTGGCACGGGAAGCTATGGCATGACGCCGCCGGGCAAACTGATTCATGTGGATGTAGACCCTTCCGTGATGGGAAAGAACTACCCCGCGGATCTGCCCGTAGTTTCGGATGCCGCAAGTTTTGTTGCCTCCCTGCTTCCTCATCTAAAGGCGCGCGCAGTGGATGAATCCTTGCGCCGCGACATAGGTTCCGGCCATGAAGAGGTCAGGCAAGGATGGACGACGCCGGATAATTCTGAAGCGGTGTATCCACCTCATCTTATGGCGACCGTTCAACGGCTGGTTGGGAACGACGCAATCTATACCACCGACAGCGGAAATGGAACATTCCTGGCCATGGAGTGCTTACGGTTGCCGCATCCGCGTTCGTTTCTGGCGCCGGTTGACTATTCGTGTATGGGGTACGCCGTGCCTGCCGCAATTGGAGCTGGACTCGCCTGTCCGGATCGCCCCGTGATTTGCCTGGCGGGCGATGGTGCGTTCTTGATGACCGGTCTGGAACTGCTCACCGCGCGACAGCTAGGTCTGCCTGTAATCGTGTTGGTCCTGCGCGACCGCGAGTTAGCGCAGATTGCTCAGTTTCAGCAAATTGCGCTGGGCGAGAAGACCTGCAGTGACCTTCCTGACTATGACTTAGCCTCCATTTGCCGGGGTGTCGGTGTCGAGTACCTCGCATTGCGTCGCAACTCCGATGCGGAGGCGATTCTCAAACAGGCGCTTACTCTCACTGGGTCCGGTCGTCCGGTGGTCGTCGAGGTCACAATCGACTATTCACAAAAGACTTACTTCACACGCGGTGTGGTGCGGACAACTCTGGGCCGGTTGCCTTGGCCTGATCGTCTACGTTTCGTGTTGCGCACTTTAGGACGAAAGCTGGGGTAGGGCCTAAGAAATGCCGGCACGGTGCGCGGTTGTAGCAATTTACGGGATCCTTTGCATGAGGTGCCAGCACTCCCGGGTGATCATCCAGTCTTCCTGTGCGTGAATCACCAGGACGCGGACGGTCGAATCCCGCGCGGAGATATCCATGTCGTTGTCCAAGGGCGATTGTGCGTTCTTTCCCGGGTCGAGCCGCAAACCCAGGAACGCGAAATTGTCACAGACGGCGGCGCGCACTTCGGGTGAGTTTTCGCCGACTCCGGCGGTGAATATGAGAGCATCCACTCCGCCCAACACGGCAATCATGGCGCCGATTCCCTTTCGCAGACGATGCACATACATATCGAACGCCAGTTGAGCGCGCGCCATGATTGATGGTTCCGCGGCATTCTTGGTAGCGGCAAGGATCCGCCGCATGTCGCTGGAAATTCCCGATACGCCGAGTAAACCTGATTTCTGATTCAGGACCTCGTCAAGCTGCTCGCCAGAGAATTGTCTTTGTCGCATCAGATACGTGAGGATGCCAGGGTCCACCGAGCCCGAGCGGGTGCCCATCATCAGACCCTCGAGCGGGGTAAAACCCATGGTCGTATCCACGCTTTGACCTTCGCGAATCGCCGCCAACGAGCAGCCGTTGCCGAGGTGGCAGGTCACGAGTTTCAGGGAATTCAAGTCCTTACCCAGCAGATGTGCGGCACACTGAGCGCAATATTGATGATTGATCCCGTGGAATCCGTAGCGGCGAATTCCCTGCTCGAACCACTCATGAGGGCCAGGGTAGGTGGCCGCCGATAACGGCATCGTGCGGTGAAAGCCGGTATCGAAGACCGCGACCTGCGGCACCGGGCCTAACAGCTTAGCGACAATCTCCATGCCTTCCAGCTCGGCCTGATTGTGGAGGGGCGCAAACACGGAAACCCCTTCGATCGCGTGCTTGACCTCTGTGGTGACCATCGCTGGCTCGAAATGTTGCGGCCCGCCGTGGACCACCCGGTGTCCGACAACATTGATTTCGGAAGGGCCGGAAACCGCTTGCGTCTCTCCGCTCCACAAGTTTTGGAGCAACCTCTCGATGTCTTCCCGGCGAGAGCCGCCCGAGGTTACGTGCTTTCGGGAAACTCCGCGGGAAGTCTTGATCGAGTATTGCGCCTGGCCATTGTTATTGTCATTGTCATTCGCCCACTCGATCTTCCCTTCCCAAACCGAACGCGGTGGATCGTCCGGGAGCGCATCTCCAATTTCGTAGAGACAGCTTTTCTGGCTGCTGGAACCGGAGTTGAGAACGAGCACGTTCATCAGTAAGGCCACGTCCAGTCCCGGATTTCCGGCAAGTCATCACCGCGTTCGCGAATGTATTGCTTATGTGCAACCAGCTTGTTGCGCAGCAATTGTTTGAAGTGGCCTCCGACTTTCTGCAGTCTCGGGACACGGTCCACCACATCGCCAGCGAGATGGAAGCGATCAAGATCGTTCAGCACCGTCATATCGAACGGCGTGGTGGTCGTGCCCTCTTCCTTATAACCGCGCACATGAAGATTGTCATGATTGTGGCGACGATAAGTGAGGCGGTGAATGAGCCAGGGATAGCCGTGATAGGCGAAGATAATCGGCTTATCCACCGTAAACATGGAATCAAAGTCGACGTCCGAGAGACCGTGCGGATGCTCGCTCGAAGGCTGAATCGTCATCAGATCGACCACATTCACCACTCGAATCCTGATGTCGGGAAAATGCCGGCGCAAAAGATCGACCGCCGCCAAGGTTTCGAGCGTGGGGACATCACCCGCGCAGGCCATGACGACATCGGGCTCGGCGCCCTTGTCTGTGCTGGCCCACTCCCAAATTCCGACTCCGGTCGTGCAGTGTTCGATGGCCGACTCCATATCTAGAAACTGCAACGCGGGTTGCTTGCCGGCGACGATCACATTGACATAGTGGCGGCTCCGCAGGCAATGATCGGCGACCGACAGCAGGCAATTTGCATCGGGCGGAAGGTACACGCGGACGATATCGGCTTTCTTATTCACGACGTGATCGATGAAGCCGGGATCCTGATGCGTGAATCCGTTGTGGTCCTGCCGCCACACGTGAGAAGTCAACAAGTAGTTCAGCGAGGCGATCGGGCGCCGCCACTCAATCTCGCGCGTGACCTTCAACCACTTGGCGTGCTGGTTGAACATGGAATCAACAATATGGATGAATGCCTCGTAGCAGGAGAAAAAGCCATGACGGCCAGTGAGCAGATAGCCTTCCAGCCAGCCCTGGCACATATGCTCACTCAGCATTTCGAGCACTCGGCCGTGCTGCGAGAGATGTTCGTCCACGGGAAGGATGGGCTCCATCCATTGCTTGCCCGTAACTTCAAAAAGAGCGTCCAACCGGTTCGAAGCCGTTTCATCGGGGCCGAAGACGCGGAAGTTCTTTGAGTTCGCGTTGAGCTTCATCACGTCGCGCAAAAATCCGCCGAGCACCCGCGTCGCTTCCGCATTCTCGGTGCCGGGCTTCGGAACGCTGACGGCATAATTACGGAAGTCGGGCATGACCAGATCGCGCAACAGCAAGCCGCCGTTGGCGTGCGGATTCGCTCCCATCCGACGATCACCCTTGGGAGCTAGTTCCGCGAGTTCCGGAATTAGTCTTCCCTTCTCGTCAAACAATTCCTCGGGGCGATAACTGCGCATCCAGTCTTCGAGAATCTTCACATGTTCCGGCTTCGACTGCAGGTCGGCCACCGGCACCTGGTGCGCACGCCAGGTCCCCTCGATGGGTTTTCCGTCAACTACTTTTGGTCCCGTCCAACCCTTCGGGCTGCGCAAGATCACCATCGGCCACACGGGCCGATTCGAACCTCCGGCATCGCGAGCGTTGTTTTCACGAGCAGTGTTTTGACGAGCGTCGTCTTGAATCGATCGAATTTCACTGACGATCGTCTCCAACGTTCCGGCCATGAGTTGATGCATCGCCTCGGGCTCGTGGCCCTCGACGAAATAAGGTTTCCAGCCATAGCCAGTGAAGAGATGGGTGAGCTCCTCATCATTCATCCGCGCGAGCAGCGTAGGATTCGCGATCTTGTAACCGTTGAGGTGGAGAATCGGCAACACGGCTCCGTCACCGACCGGGTCCAGAAACTTATTGCAATGCCAGCTGGTCGCAAGCGGTCCCGTTTCCGCTTCGCCGTCTCCCACCACGCAACAGGCAACGAGGTCGGGGTTGTCGAACACGGCGCCGCAGGCGTGCACAATTGAATATCCCAGTTCCCCGCCCTCGTGGATCGAACCGGGGGTTTCGGGCGCCGCGTGGCTCGGAATTCCCCCCGGGAAAGAAAATTGTTTGAACAGCTTCTTCATTCCCTCTTCGTTTTGAGGGATGTTGGGATACAACTCGGTGTAGGTGCCTTCCAGGTACGTATTCGCAACCATTCCGGGACCGCCGTGGCCGGGGCCTGCGAAATAGACAACATTCAGATCGTATTTCTTAATCAGGCGATTGAAGTGGGCGTAGATGAAGTTCAGGCCGGGAGTAGTGCCGAAGTGTCCCAGCAGTCGCGGCTTGATGTGCTCGATCTTCAGTGGTTCGCGCAGAAGCGGATTTGCGTACAGATAAATCTGGCCGACCGAAAGATAGTTGGCGGCGCGCCAGTAGGCGTCCAGTTTGCGCAGATCTTCGGCCTTGAGGGGCTGGAGGGAAATGCGGTGTTCAGCGGGGGCCAATGTGGTTGGGGGAGTCATTGAATCCTGCCTTTCTATTGCCTGCAGTTCCCTATCTTAAGTTTCCTGGGGTGCCCTCCGCCACCACCCGAAAAGACGTAGATCTGGTTTCAAAACAATAATGAGTGAGGTATGGGCTCTTCCCGGGGGTGGGGTTGTGTCATCGCTAGGGGTCGATCGAAAAGTAGACTCTACCCAGTGCCGGGTAGCGCAGGCCAGATCCGAAACGCCAGAAAGTCGTCCCGCTCCAACCCAGCGCTTGATAATATGACCTGGTAGACAAACTACTTCTTGGACGAGAGTAATTGGCGGGATGCCGCTGCGGCCAACTGGTATTGCCTTCGTGACCCTCATCACGAGCTCCTGTACCGAAGGTCATAGCTGTGGAGACTGCAGGCATTGAAACTGAATGTTTGGATTGAGGACGGGAGAACGCCATGTCGATGATGTTATATCGTCTCGTTCGGATGATCGAGACCCGATCCCAAGAGCTGGCCGCTTCCCTTCTTGATAAAGTCCAGAATTCGCGGTTTACCCAAAACTACCGTCAGAACGTCCCCCCGGAAGAACTGAAAGAACGGGTGTACGAGATCTACCGTCATTTGGGGGAATGGCTCATCGGGAAAGACAAGCTCCACCTGGAGCAGCGTTACCTGGAGATCGGGTCGCGGCGGGCCACTCAGCAGGTGCCCGTGAGCGAGGTGATCTGGGTGATCATTTTGACCAAGGGGAACTTGTGGGACTTCATCCGGAAAGAATCGGTTCTGGAACGCCCCTCGGAAATGCTCGGTGAGATGGAGATGCTGCAGTTGCTGGAGCAGTTCTTTGATCGAGCCATTTACTATGCCGCGGTCGGTTACGAACTCGCCGAGCAACCTCTCAGGGACTCGACCACAACATCCAAGAAGTGAGATGGGCCTCGGAACGGGATGTTCCGGGCGCTGGCTTGGAGCGCTGGAGTTTCACCACAGGTGGTCAGGAGTTGACCATATCTTCCAGGGCGGCTTTGTTGCGGATGATCAGGTTAGCGCCCTTGAATTGCACCAGTTGTTTCCTCTTGAACTGCGAGAGCAGGCGGCTGACAGTTTCCCGCGTCGTGCCAATGATTTCGGCGATTTCCTCATGCGTCAGCGTCAGCTTCACCTGCAGAGGATCCCCATTGCCAGCTGCATTGGACCATCCCAGCAGTAATTTTGCGAATCTCTCGGACGGGGAGTTGGTAAGACCCAGTGTGCGGATCCCTTCATACGCGGTGTAGTAATTGCGGCTTAATTCCTCCGCCACGCGCAGAGCCACGATTCCGTGCTCGCGCAAGAAGTGCATCAAGGCATCCCGGGTAATGAAATTTGCCTGGCCGGGCTCGATCATCTCGGCGGTCACTTCGTAAGGCCGATTGGAAATCGTGGCGCTGAGCCCGAGAACATCTCCCGGCTCGGAGATTCTGGTGATGACGGTCCTGCCCTCCGACGACGACGTCGAGAGCTTTGCTTTCCCCGCGCAGAGCACGAATACGCCGCGCGGCTGCTGTCCCTCAATAAACAACATCGCGGATTTTGGATAGACTGCGGTGGATTTGATCTCGTTCAGCCTCTGCAGCGCGGCTTCTGGCAGATGGCAAAACAAATGTTCCTCACGCATCGGGCAGGCAAGGCAATTGTCGAGGATGTTCAGCCCGTAGGGCGCACGCATTCGCCACCGCTCTCCGCGAAAATTGTATCACCGATCCCGCTGTGATCAGGATCACAAAAAACCGTGACTGCGAACATGGCCGCCAAAACCTTATGCGAGGAGACTCTAGACACCACGGGAGGCTAGGGGCGGCTGTACCGAGGGCGGGGTTGTCCAAGAGCACCGCAACCGCTGCCGGTGCGACGCCGGATCGAGGAGGGTTAACACCATGACTACTGAAGAAGCACTTCGGTTTCGGGTCATTGCCTGGTGGGCCTCTGGCCGGACCGGCATTGCAAGGTCCAGTTCCGCGCCCAATGCGATCCATTTCACCTCCCCGCCGGCTTTTGGCGGCCTGGAAGGCAGGTGGACCCCGGAGGACTTGCTGCTGTGCGCGGTCGCCAGTTGCTATACCACTACCTTTCGCACCCTTGCGGACAATTCCAAGCTTGCCTACACCGACCTGCAGGTGGAAGTGGAAAGCGCCATTGCCAAGCGTGATACCGGATATACTTTTGGCGAAGTGCTGATTCGCGCCTATCTGATGATTCCGGAGGAAGAGGAACGGGACCGGGCCATCCGGCTCTTGCACAAGGCCAAAGATAAGTGCCTGGTCTCTCGCGCTCTCTCGGTCGAACAGATCTTTGAACCCCGCGTGCAAGTGGGTGAAGTACGGGCGGAAGTCGGCCAGCCTCTGCCAGTCTCCGGCAAAGAAGGCTTCCGATGAAGCCTGGGTGCACAACGGTTGTCCTGCTGGTCAGAGCTGACGAATGACACCGATAAGTTCCACCGACGCTGATCTCATGGGACGCTCGCCGAATACCAGTGCTGTAGAGAAACAGACACTTAATGCTGTAGAGAAACTGACACTCCGGGAAAGATACAGCCTGGACGCGATGTTCGATCCCAGTTCGGTGGCCGTCATCGGCGCGACCAGTCGTCCCGGCACGGTCGGTCGAACCGTTCTCGAAAACCTGCTCCGCGGCGGCTCGCGAAGGAAGGTGTACGCCGTCAACGCGAAGCATCCGGAGGTGCTCGGGCTCAAGAGTTACCCCAGCATTGGCGCGGTTCCCGCACCGGTAGACTTGGCTGTAATTACCACTCCGGCAGTGACCGTCCCGCAGTTGGTCGCAGAGTGCATCGATGCCGGCGTCCGATATGCGATCGTGATTTCTGCAGGTTTCCGGGAGCGCGGTGCGGAAGGCGCCGCCCTCGAACAACAAATTCAAAAGAACCTGCGGCGCAGTTCCATGCGCCTGATTGGTCCCAACTGCCTGGGCATTATGAACCCGGCCGTCGGATTGAATTCCACGTTCGTAAAGGATCCGCCCAAGGCGGGCAATGTCGCGTTCCTGAGCCAGAGTGGAGCGCTTCAGGTCGCGATCCTCGATTGGAGCGCTCGCGAACAAGTTGGATTCAGCTCGATCGTCTCTACCGGGTCGATGCTCGATGTGGGTTGGGGTGATTTGCTCGACCACTTTGGCGACGACCCTAACACCAAGAGCATCCTGATCTACATGGAATCCGTGGGAAACGCCCGGACGTTCTTGTCGGCTGCCCGCGAAGTCGCCCTTACCAAGCCGATCATCGTGATCAAAGCCGGCCGCTCGGAAGCGGCCTCACGCGCCGCGGCATCGCACACCGGCGCGCTCACGGGCAGCGACGAAGTGCTCGATGCGGCCTTCCACCGTTCCGGAGTCTTGCGGGTACACAATATCGCGGACCTGTTCTACATGGCGGAAGTGCTCAGCAAGCAGCCCCGTCCCAAGGGCCCGCGGCTTACCATCCTGACCAACGCCGGCGGTCCCGGCGTTCTGGCGACGGACTCTCTGGTGGCCAACGGTGGAGAACTGGCCCAGCTTTCCCCGGAGAGTCTGCAACAACTCAATGAGTTCCTCCCTCCCCACTGGAGTCATAGCAATCCCATTGATGTTCTAGCCGATACCGATTCCGAGCGCTTTGCCCGCGCCTTTGACATCGCTTTGCGCGACCCGAACAGCGATGGACTCCTGGTGATCCTTGTCCCGCAAGCCATGGCCGATCCTTTGCAGGTGGCAGAAAGCTTGAAGCCTTATGCCAAAGGCTATGGCAAGCCGGTGCTCGCCAGTTGGATGGGGGGAAACAGCGTTGCCGCCGGCGAAGCCGTCCTGAACGCCGCCGGCATTCCAACCTTCCCTTATCCGGACACCGCTGCGCGAGCGTTCACCCACATGTGGCGCTACACCTGCAACCTGCGCGGCCTTTACGAAACACCTACTCTCACCGACCAATCGGAACTGGCGAACGCAGCCCGCAATCAAGTCGAGCAAATTATTCAGAATGTACGGGAGCAAGGCCGCGTTCTGCTCACCGAACTGGAATCGAAGCAGTTGTTGTCGCTCTACGGCATCCCCACGGTTGAGACCCGCGCTGCCACCTCCGAGGACGAAGCGGTCGCGCTCGCGTCCGAACTTGGCTTTCCGGTTGTACTCAAAGTCCTTTCCCAAACCATCACCCACAAAACGGACGTCGGCGGCGTCCAACTGAACCTGCAAGATGAAGCGGCGGTCCGCTCTGCCTTTCGTGCCATCGAGTCTTCGGTTGCGGAAAAAGCCGGCCCCGGCCAGTTCTCCGGCGTAACCGTGCAGCCGATGGTGAAGATCGATGGCTACGAATTAATTCTCGGCAGCAGCGTAGACCCGCAATTTGGGCCCGTCATCCTGTTCGGCTCCGGCGGCCAGTTGGTCGAAGTCTATCGTGACCGCGCCCTGGCTCTTCCCCCACTGAACACGACCTTGGCACAAAGAATGATGGAGCAGACCCGCATCTTCACCGCGCTGAAGGGAGTCCGTGGACGCAAGCCCGTCAACCTGGTGGCTCTTGAGAACTTGTTAATCCGCTTCAGCCAGCTCGTGCTCGAGCAGCGCTGGATTGCGGAAATTGACATCAATCCCCTGCTCGCTTCACCGGATCGCCTGCTGGCCCTCGACGCCAGAGTCGTGTTGCATGGGCCCGCCGTGACCCTCGACCGGCTACCTAAGCCCGCCATTCGTCCCTACCCCTTGCAGTACGTCTCTCCCTGGACCATGAATGATGGGAATCAGGTTACCATCCGCCCCATCCGCCCCGAGGACGAACCGCTGATCGCGAAGTTTCACGAGACGCTTTCCGATCGCAGCGTCTATTTGCGCTACTTCTGTTCGCTCAGCCTCAGCAGGCGTGTGGCTCACGAGCGACTCTTACGCATCTGTTTCGGCGATTATGACCGCGAAATGGCGCTGGTCGCCGAACACACCGATCCCGCCAACGGCGAGCGCAGGATTCTTGGCGTAGGCCGCATGAACAAGCTTCATGGCAGGAATGAAGCCGAAGTCGCGGCCCTCGTTTCCGATCGCTATCAAAAGATGGGCTTGGGACATGAATTACTCCGCCGTGTCGTCCAGATTGCCCGGGATGAGAAGTTAAGCCTGGTGTCGGCCGAGATGTTGCCCGATAACGTCGCCATGCAGGCCGTCTTCAGGCGCCTGGGTTTTCGCATCCGCGCCGATGAAGACCTGACTTCGCTGCGTGCCACCCTGGAACTCTAAAGGTTTACGCGACTGGAGCGGCGTCGCGGAAGGCAAGGCCTTTAGCTTTTAGCTCTTAGCCTTTGGCTTTTCTTGGCTAAGAGCTAACAGCTAAGAGCGGTTTTTCCTTTGTGACCTGCATCACAGGTCCCCGTGAGCGATGTTCCCGACAAGACTGCTCCGTTGCGGCATCCTTGTAGCTGACCATTCCAGGGGTCCGGCAGAATCACCGAGAAATCCAGAAAGGGATGTCAATGAAACGTAAGTTTAAGACCATGGACGGCAACGAAGCCGTCGCCAATGTCGCCTACCGCCTCAACGAGGTCATCGCCATTTATCCCATCACGCCGTCGTCCAACATGGGCGAATGGGCGGATCAATGGATGTCGGAGGGCGTCCCCAATATCTGGGGAACCGTGCCCCACGTGATTGAAATGCAAAGCGAAGGCGGCGCTTCCGGGGCGGTTCATGGCGCGCTGCAGACCGGAGCCCTGGCCACCACCTTCACCGCGTCGCAAGGCCTGTTGCTGATGATCCCGAACATGAACAAGATCGCCGGCGAACTTACGGCCACGGTTTTTCATGTCAGCGCCCGCACCGTGGCCACCCACGCCCTCTCGATTTTCGGCGACCACTCCGATGTAATGCACTGCCGCACCACCGGATTCGGCCTGCTCGCGTCGAACTCCGTTCAAGAGGCCATGGACCTGGCCCTCATCACCCATGCGGCGACTCTCGAAGCCCGCATCCCCTTCGTCCATTTCTTCGACGGCTTCCGTACCTCGCATGAAGTCAACAAAATCGAGATGCTCACCGAAGACGACATGCATGCCCTCATCAACATGGATCGTGTCTTCGAGCACCGGCAGCGAGCGCTTTCTCCTGATCATCCCGTGTTGCGCGGTAGCGCCCAGAATCCCGACGTTTTCTTTCAGGCCCGTGAGGCCGGCAATCCTTACTACGACGCCTGCCCCGATAAGGTCCAGGCGGTTATGGACAAGTTCTCCCAGGTCGTCGGCCGTTCCTATCATCTCTTCGACTACGTGGGCGCACCCGACGCTGAGCGTGTAATCGTCATGATGGGTTCGGGCGCGGAGGCCGCCCACGAGACGGTCGAGTATCTGAATCGCCAGGGCGAAAAGGTTGGCCTGCTGAAAGTCCGTCTGTACCGCCCGTTCTCCGTCCGGCGATTCCTTGAGGCCCTGCCCGCAACCGTGCGCAAGATCGCCGTTCTGGATCGTACGAAGGAAGCCGGAGCTGGCCGAGAGCCCCTCTGCCTTGACGTAGTCAGTGCGCTTCAGGAAGGAATCAAGCTAGGCTACGGAACCCTCAAGACCGCCCCCGAAGTCATCGGCGGACGCTACGGCCTCTCCTCCAAAGAATTCTCAGCCACCATGGTCAAAGGCGTTTACGACAACCTGGCCGCGCCCAAGCCAAAGGATCACTTCACCGTCGGCATTCGGGACGACGTGGGCCATACCAGCCTCGATTACGATGCCGATTTTTCCGTCGAGCCCGACAGCGTCGTGCGCGCCATGTTCTACGGCCTGGGCGCCGATGGCACCGTGGGCGCGAACAAGAACTCCATCAAAATCATCGGCGAAAACACCGACAACTACGGACAGGGCTACTTCGTCTATGACTCCAAGAAGTCAGGCGCGATGACCGTCTCCCACCTCCGCTTCGGCCCGCAACCGATTCGCTCCAGCTACCTGATTTCGAAGGCCAACTTTATCGCCTGCCATCAGTGGATTTTCCTCGAACGCTACGACATGCTCAGCGCCCTGGTTCCGGGCGGCGTTTTCCTGCTCAACAGTCCGTTCAGCAAAGACGAAGTTTGGGACCAGTTGCCGCGCGAAGTCCAGCAGCAACTGATCGCCAAGAAGGCCCGTTTCTTCATCATCGACGCCTACCAGGTGGCCCGCGAAACCGGCATGGGTTCGCGCATGAACACCATTCTGCAGACCTGCTTCTTTGCCATTTCCAAAGTCCTGCCCCGTGAACAAGCCATCGAAGCCATTCGCCAGTCCATCCGCGACACCTACGGCAAGAAGGGCGATGAGATCGTGCAGCAAAACCTGCGTGCCGTGGATGAAACCCTGGCCCACATGTTCGAAGTCGCCGTTCCGGAAAAGGTGACCAGCCAAATTGAAATACCCCCCGCGTTCTCTCCACAGGCGCCCAAGTTTGAGCGCGATGTGCTCAGCGTGATCTACGCTGGCCACGGCGACGATATACCTGTGAGCGCTTTCCCCGTCGATGGAACCTATCCTACCGGGACCGCGAAATGGGAGAAGCGCAACATCGCGCTTGAGATTCCCGTGTGGGATACGAAACTCTGTATCCAGTGCGGCAAGTGCGCCATGGTTTGCCCCCACGCCGTGCTCCGCATCAAGGTCTACGATGGCAAGCAACTGGAAGGCGCGCCCGCAAGCTTCAAGTCCACCGAAGTGCGCGACAAGGAATGGCAGGGCTTAAAGTACAGCATTCAGGTTGCACCCGAAGACTGCACAGGATGCGGTATTTGCTTCGACATCTGTCCCGCCAAGAACAAGAGCGAGACGCGCCTGAAAGCGATCAACATGATGGCGCAGCCCCCCCTGCGCGTGCCCGAGCGCGAGAACTGGGAATTCTTCCTTAAAATTCCCGAACTCGATCGCCGCAAGATCAAAGTCTCGAATATCCGCCAGCAACAGGTGCAAGAGCCGCTATTCGAATTTTCAGGAGCGTGTTCCGGCTGCGGCGAGACGCCCTATCTGAAGCTGCTCACCCAGCTCTTTGGAGATCGTTCCGTAGTCGCCAACGCCACCGGCTGCTCCTCGATTTACGGCGGGAATCTGCCAACCACGCCTTGGGCTAAGAATATCGAAGGCCGCGGACCGGCATGGTCGAATTCCCTGTTTGAAGACAATGCCGAGTTCGGCCTGGGATTCAGGCTCTCCATTGACAAGCAGACCGAATTCGCTCAGCAGTTGGTGCAGCGTTTAGCGGGCAAGATTGGGGAAGAGCTCGCTGCCGCTCTGATCACCAGCCCGCAGAAGGACGAGGCCGACATTTTCGAACAGCGCCAACGAGTCGAACTTCTAAAGGAAAAGTTGCATCGTCTTAGCTCCCCGGAGGCCAGGCAACTGCTTTCCCTCGCCGACATGCTGGTGAAAAAGAGCGTGTGGATCGTAGGCGGCGACGGCTGGGCCTACGACATCGGCTACGGAGGTCTGGACCACGTGCTGGCCAGCGGCCGCAACGTGAACCTGCTGGTGCTCGACACCGAGGTCTATTCGAACACCGGAGGGCAAGCCTCGAAAGCCACGCCCAGGGCGGCCGTGGCGAAGTTCGCCGCCGGCGGTAAACCGGGGACCAAGAAAGACCTGGGCCTGATGGCCATGAGCTATGGCTACGTCTATGTGGCCAGTGTCGCCATGGGCGCCAAAGACGAACACACGCTCAAGGCCTTTCTCGAAGCGGAGGCCTATGACGGCCCCAGCATCATCATTGCCTACTCCCACTGCATCGCGCACGGCATCGACATGACCACGGCCATGTCCGACCAGAAAGTCGCGGTCGACTCCGGCCAGTGGCTGCTCTATCGCTATAACCCTGAGCGCGCTCTCGCCGGTGAGAACCCGCTCACCCTCGATTGCCGCACCCCCAGCCGCAAAGTCAAGGACTACTTCCTGCAGCAGACGCGCTTCAAGATGCTGCTGAAAAGTAAGCCCGAAGACGCGAAGCGGCTCTGGGAAGAGGCGCAGCACGATGCGGAGACTCGTTATCGTCTGTACGAATACATGGCACAGCGCAAACCAGCCCCGGCCGCGGTTCCAGCCGGTACTGTGGAAACGAAGAAATAAATCGCAGCCTTCGTAGAGACGGGGCTCGCCCCGTCTCGGCTGCGGAAATACTCAGGTTCTCGACTTTGTTTTGTAGGGCACGGCTTCCGCCGTGCCATAAGGGTTATAAGCGGGCTCTGGCTTTATTAGCCGCTGAGGGCACGAACGATGCACCCTCACGAGGCCCGCGCGAAAGAGGAACGTAATGGACCTAACCACGAACTATCTCGGCATGAAGCTGCGGACGCCGCTGGTCGCCTCCGCATCCCCGCTCTCCCAGGAAATCGCCGGTATCCGCAGCCTCGAAGATGCCGGCGCCTCCGCCGTCGTGCTCTACTCCCTGTTCGAGGAGCAACTGCACAAGGAGGCCCTCGATCTTGAACTGCATCTCAGCGCCGGCACCGAGAGCTTTGCCGAGTCGCTGACCTATTTTCCTCACTCCAGCGAGTTTCACACCGGACCCGAAGGCTATCTCGATCACATTCGCAAGGCCAAAGCGGCGGTCAAGATTCCAATCATCGCCAGCCTCAACGGTTTGACCTTGGGCGGCTGGACCAAGTTTGCCAAGCAGATTGAACAAGCCGGAGCCGACGCCATCGAGTGCAATCTCTACTTCATTCCCACCAACATGGATCTTTCGGGCGCCGAGACCGAGAAGATCTATACCGATATTCTCCGGGAAGTAAAGGCTGCGGTGCACATCCCGGTGGCCGTCAAGCTGAGTCCGTTCTTCAGCAACTTGGCCCACGTGGCCAGGCAGTTCGACCAACTGGGCGCGGACGGTCTGGTACTGTTCAACCGCTTCTACCAGCCCGACATCGACCTCGACGAATTAGAGATCATCCCCAACGTGCTTCTCAGCACGCCGCAGGCGTTGCGCCTGCCTCTGACGTGGATCGGCATTCTTCACGGCCGGATCAAGGCCAGCCTGGCGGCAACCAGCGGTGTGCACGGCCCCGAAGACGCCATCAAGCTGCTCATGGTGGGCGCCGATGTAACCATGATGTGCTCAGCTCTGGTGCGCAATGGAATCGGCCATCTGCGTCATGTGGAACAAGGCATCAAAGAGTGGATGGAGGCTCACGAATACGAGTCTGTGCAACAGATGCAAGGCAGCATGAGCCAGCTCCGCTGCCCCGATCCAGGAGCCTTCGAGCGCGCCCAATACATGCGAGCCGTCAAGGGTCTGCAGCACGTGCGTCAGGCATGATGAGGGCTGTCAGCTGTCAGCTGTCAGCTATCAGCTATCAGTTTTCGACTTTCAGACCTGAGCAACTGGTGGTGAAGGCCGATCTTCGACTCCTAACCTTACAATTCGTAAGGTTCATGTTTGTCAAAGCAGGGAGCCAAAAGCCAACAACTGAAAGCGGATGGCTAACGGCTGACAGCTGAAATGTGATCTTACTCTCCCTCACCCGTGACGCATGTCACAGCCGCTTGCCCGCGCATTCCGGACAATGGTCTGTAACTCAAGCCGTGGGGAGACATGTTCAAGATACAACACGCGGAGTTCCTTGCGCCCGGCATCAAGCGGTTCATCATCGAGGCGCCACGCATTGCACATAAGCACAAGGCGGGCCAGTTCGTAATCCTGCGGCTGAACGAACATGGCGAGCGCATTCCGATCACCATCGAGCACTCCGATCCCGCCACCGGCACGATTCGCATTGTGGTGCAGGCGGTCGGCAAAACCACCCATCAGCTCAATTCCCTGCAGACCGGCGATGGCATCCTCGATGTGGTTGGGCCGCTGGGGAAACCATCGGAAATCGAGAAGTACGGCACCGTAGTCGTGATGGGCGGAGGCGTGGGCACGGCGGTGGCGTACCCGACGGCGGCGGCACTGAAGCGCGCCGGCAATCGCGTAATTTCCATCTTTGGAGCGCGCACCAAAGAGCTGGTCATTATGGAAAGAGAACTGCGCGAAGTCAGCGATGCGCTGATGATTACGACCGATGACGGAAGCTATGCCGACAAGGGCTTCGTCACCGACAAGCTGCGGCAGTTAATCGACAACGGCACGCGCATTGACCTGGTCCTGGCCGTAGGTCCCATCCCCATGATGAGGGCGGTAGCGGAGATGACGCGCAAAGAGCGCATCCGCACCATCGTCAGCCTGAATCCGATCATGATCGACGGCACCGGTATGTGTGGCGGCTGCCGCGTGCTGATAGACGGCAAGAGCGAGTTCGCCTGCGTGGACGGCCCCGAGTTCGATGCCCACCGTGTGGATTTCGCGGTGCTGGTCCAGCGCAACTCGATGTACCGGGCAGCCGAGCAGAGAGCGATGGAAGAGTACCTGCGCGCAACTCAGCCGCAACTCGATACCGTTCAGGCCGGACAAACCGGTGCCTGCGCGGTGCAAGGAGACGGCCGGTGACGGAACAAACGAAACAGCCGCCTAAACAGAAGTCGGCGAATCCCCTCCCCCTGAAAGAGCGAATGAAAGTGCCCCGGCAGCACATGTTGGAGCAGCCTGCATTCGAGCGCGCCACTAATTTCACCGAAGTGAACCTCGGCTATTCCGAGGAACTGGCGCGGCGCGAAGCTGCGCGTTGCCTGGAGTGCGCTAAGCCAGTATGCATGGTTGACTGTCCGGTGGGCGTCAAGGTGAAAGAGTTCGTGCAAATGATCGTGGCCGGCGACTTCCTGGGTGCGGCGGCCAAGATCCGTGAAGATAACGTCCTCCCCGCCATCACCGGCCGCGTGTGCCCGCAAGAGGATCACTGCGAAGGCGGCTGCTTGATGGGCAAGAAGGTTGAGCCGCTGGGCATTGGATACCTCGAGCGCTTCGTCGCCGACTATGAACAGCGCCACCTCGACATCAGTAACCTGCCCAAGGCGACGCCGACCGGGAAGAAAGTCGCCATCGTGGGCAGCGGCCCTTCGGGCCTAACCGCGGCGGGCGATCTCGTCCAGAAGGGCCACCAGGTGCACGTTTTTGAGGCCTTGCACGAGATCGGCGGCGTGCTCGTGTACGGCATTCCGGAGTTCCGCCTGCCGAAGGGGATCATCCGTCAGCAAGTCGACTACATGCGCGCCATGGGCGTGGAATTTGAGACCGACGTAGTCGTGGGACGCACCGTCACCATCGACGAACTGATGAACGAGGAAGGCTACGACGCCGTGTTCATCGGCACCGGCGCGGGGTTGCCGCAGTTCATGGGCATTCCCGGCGAACATCTGAATGGCGTCTATTCGGCGAACGAATTCTTGACCCGCATCAACCTGATGCATGCCTACGAGTTTCCCAGGTACGACGAGCCCATGCTGGATTTCCGCGGCAAGAATGTGGCTGTGATCGGTGGCGGCAACACTGCGCTCGATGCGATCCGGTCGGCGAAGCGACTGGGAGCGGGGCATGCCTTCATTCTCTATCGCCGCAGCGAGGCCGAGATGCCGGCGCGCATCGAGGAAGTAAAGCACGCCAAGCAGGAAGGCATTGAATTCCAGGTGCTTGCCGCTCCGCTCGAGTTCCTCGACGACGGCAAGGGTTGGCTGGCCGGTGCGCGCTGCCAGAAGATGGCCCTGGGCGAACCGGATGCTTCTGGGAGACGGCGGCCGGTTCCGATCGAAGGCTCCGAATACGAAATTCCTCTGGCCGTGGCGGTAATCGCGATCGGGACCAGCGCCAATCCAATCGTCCAAAGCACCACACCGGGTTTAAACACGAATAAGCGTAATTACATCGAAGCGGATCCCACGACCCAGCGCACCTCGCGCAAAGGAGTTTTCGCCGGCGGCGACATCGTCACCGGAAGTGCGACGGTGATTCTGGCCATGGGCGCGGGGCGCCGCGCCGCGAAGTCGATTCATGAATATCTGACCACCGAGGGCACCTGGTAAGAGCTTGATTTGTAGGAGCTTAAGCTATAGGAGCTGATGTGACGCACCTCACCATGCCGGTTGCGCAAGGTCACGGCCCGAGCGCTGGAGAAGGTTTCCAATCAAAAGTGGTAGCGTGTGCGTGGACCACAGGGCGAAGGGGTTGCTCCTTGGGGGGACGTCCGGTACGGACTTGGCTGGGTCTGGGCAAAACAGACCCGAGGGCAAAAGAATGTCGATGTCGTGGGAACTTGATTACAAGAGCAAGTTGAAAACGGCGGATGAGGCCTTACAGTGCGTGCAATCGGGAATGCGGGTCTACATTCAGCCCGGATGCGCCGAACCTGAGACTCTGGTCGAGGCGCTGATGCGCCGCGGTCCCTTTGTGCAGGACGTGCAAGTGGTTCACATGTTGACCATGGGAGCGGCCCCTTATGTCGCGCCCGAGATGGCGGGGCATTTCCGGCATAACGCGGTATTCATTGGCGCCAATGTGCGCGAGGCCATCAACGAAGGGCGGGCCGACTACACCCCTATCTACCTCAGTGAGATTGAAAACCTGTTCGAGAGCGGCGCCATGCCGCTCGATGTGGCCTTGCTCGAACTCTCTCCTCCGGATTCGCACGGCTTCTGCAGCTTCGGGGTGGGCGTGGACACGTCGCTCACAGCAGCCAAATGTGCCAAACACGTGGTGGCGCAGATCAACGATCAAATGCCGCGCACTTACGGAGACAGCTTTATCCATGTGACCGATCTTGATGCCCTTGTAGATTCCTCTCGTCCACTGTGTCCCATGAAGCAGCCGCAAATCACCGACATGCACCGGGCTATCGCCAGCAACGTTGCGGGGTTGATTGAGGACGGAGCGGTGCTGCAGACAGGTATCGGGGGAATTCCGGATGCAGTGCTGCCCATGCTCATGGATCGAAAAGATCTCGCCGTGCACAGCGAACTGGTTTCCGATGGCGTGATTCCTCTGATCGAAGCGGGCGTGCTTACGGGTGCGCGCAAGAACTTCAAACCGCGGAAAATTATTCTGGGATTTGCTCTGGGCTCGAAACATTTGTTCAATTTTCTGGACAACAACCCGATTTTCGAATTCCACCCCACGTCCTACACCAACGATCCCGGATTGATTGCCCGCAACGACAACATGGTGGCAATTAACTCGGCGTTACAGGTCGATCTCACGGGCCAAGTCTGTTCCGATTCGATTGGAAACCAGTTCTATAGCGGCATTGGCGGACAGGTGGATTTCATTCGCGGAGCCTCGCGGTCGAAGGGCGGTAAACCGATCATTGCTATCTCCTCGACGGCCAAGAATGGTGCGATTTCGCGGATTGTGCCCATGCTGAGCCCAGGCGCGGGCGTGGTGACTTCGCGCGGGCTGATTCGTTACGTGGTGACCGAATTCGGCGTGGCGTATCTGCACGGCAAGACCATCCGGGAACGCGCGCAGGCGCTCATAGAAATTGCAGACCCCAAGTTTCGGGAAGAGCTTTACGAATACTGCGAGAAATCGAGATGGCTGCAGCGGCCTGTGGTCGCGGCTGACGCTGGTTACCAGATTCAGCCAGTACACAGCCTCTAGCCGGGAAGAACAGTGGATGGGGTATACGGCAACAACGTGAACGACAACGAGGTGAAGCATGGCAGTCCAACCGCGCGGTAAGGTCACGATCGAAACCGAAGAATGCAAGGGATGTGGGCTCTGCGTAGAGTCTTGTCCACCCAAGTGCCTCGAACTGACCACCGAGCTGAACGTTTACGGGGCGCATCCCGTGCGCTACACCGGCACCGGTTGCACCGGTTGCGGCATCTGCTTTTATTGCTGCCCGGAGCCGGGCGCGATCACCGTGTACCGCATCAAGGCGAAAGCCAAGGCGCTGGCGCCAGCGCAAGGAGGCGAACTTGCGGCAGCTTTGTAAAGGCAACGTGGCGGTGGTAAAGGGTGCGATCCTCGCCGGGTGTCGTGCGTACTACGGATATCCGATCACTCCGGCCAGCGAAATCGCCGAGTCCGCGGCGCTCTACTTCCCACAGGTCGGCGGCACTTTTCTGCAGGCGGAGAGCGAAGTCGCCGCCATCAACATGGTCTATGGCGCCGCCGCAGCCGGGGTCCGCGTCATGAGCGGATCCTCCGGGCCCGGCCTCAGCCTGATGCAGGAAGGCATGTCGTACCTGGCCGGCTCGGAACTGCCCTGCGTCATCGTGGATGTTGTGCGCGGCGGACCGGGCCTCGGCAACATCGCGCCGGAACAAAGCGATTATTTCGCCATGGTGAAAGGCGGCGGCCATGGCAACTATCGCAATCTCGTGCTCGCTCCCGCCTCGGTGCAGGAAATGGCTGACCTGACCATGCTGGCCTTCGATCTCGCCGACAAATACCGTAATCCCGCAGTCGTGCTGACCGACGGTTTCGTCGGGCAAATGATGGAGCCGCTCGATCTCGAAGTTCCAGATAAAGATCGTGAGATGGAACTGCCTGAGAAACCCTGGGCGGTAAAGGGCACCCCGGAAACGCGGGCCAACCTGCTTAGCTCCATCTATCTCGAGACCGATGAATTGGAAGAACACCAGCGCCGCATGGAAGCCAAGTACATCCGCGCGCAAGAAGCCGAGCAGCGCTCGGAACTCTGCCACACCGACGACGCCGAGGTGCTGCTGGTCGGTTACGGGATTGTGTCTCGAGTGTTGCTTTCCACGGTCGAAGCGCTGCGCAAGGAAGGCGTGAAGGCAGGGCTGTTCCGCCCCATCACTCTGTGGCCCTATCCCAAGAAAGCTCTGGTGGAAGCGGCGGCGAGGGTGCAAAAGGTGCTGGTTGTCGAATTAAGCAACGGACAGATGGTGGAAGATGTGCGCCTGGCGCTGAATAACAAGGTGCCGGTGGAGTTCTACGGGCGGGTCGGTGGCAACGTGCCCTCGGTCGCCGAGTTGCGACAACAAGTGTTGACCCGCATGCCGGTAGCGGTCTGAGACCAGGTCGGGCAAGGATCTGGCCCCAGGAGGACAACGAAAATGGCGAACGAAAGCGTGAGCAGCGTGGTGGATCCAGAAATGAAATCCGAAGGCACCCCCGAAGTCGGCGCCAAGGTTAACAACGACGCCTACGAAACCATCCACTCCAAGTCGCCGCTGTTCTATGACCTCTACGAGCGCAAGTCGGAGTTGAAGCACCAGACCCACTACTGTCCCGGATGCGGACATGGCGTAGCCCACAAGTTGATTGCCGAGGCGTTGCAGGAACTCGGCCTGCAGGACAAGACGATCTTCGTGAGTCCGGTGGGTTGCTCGGTATTTGCCTACTACTATTTTGACGTCGGGAACGTCCAGGCGCCGCACGGCCGTGCGCCCGCTACCGCCACGGGAATTAAACGATCCCGTCCCGACAAAATCGTTATTTCCTATCAGGGAGACGGTGATCTGGCGGCCATCGGCACCGCTGAGATTGTGCATGCCGCCAACCGCGGAGAGAAGATCACGGTCTTTTTCGTAAACAACGGAATCTATGGCATGACCGGTGGACAGATGGCGCCCACCACCCTGGTCGGGCAGAAGAGCACCACTTCCCCCTGGGGACGGCGTCCCTCGAACGAAGGCTTCCCTATCCATATGGCGGAACTTCTCGCGACCCTGGAAGCGCCGGCCTACATCGAACGGGTGGCGCTTTCCGACAACAAGAACATTATGAAAGCGCGGCGGGCGATCCGTAAGGCGCTCGAGTTGCAGCGCGATGGCGTGGGTTTCTCGTTTGTAGAAATCTTGTCGCCCTGTCCGACCATCTGGGGCAAAGACCCGGTGGAGGCGCGGCGTTGGGTTCTAGACAAGATGACGCCAACCTTTCCGCTGAATGTCTTCCGCGACCGCCGGCCGGTAATTCCCGTAGGCACCGAGCCGCCGCAGCGCCCCGTGGCCGACGTGCTTGGCATCACGGCGAAAGCGGAAGCGCCTGATCTTTCCCTGCCGAAACATGCCCACCATTTCAAAGATGTCAAGATCAAGATCGCAGGCTTCGGAGGGCAGGGCGTGCTGCTGTTGGGGCAGCTCCTTATCGAAATGGGCATGCGCGAAGAACTGGAAGTAAGCTGGCTGCCGTCGTATGGGCCCGAGATGCGTTCGGGCAGCGCGCACTGCCATGTCTGCTTGTCGAAGGAGCGAATTGGGTCGCCCCTGATCTCGCACCCCGATGTGCTCGTGGCCATGAACGAGTTCTCACTACGGAAGTTTGCCCACGAGGTAAACAGCGGCGGAATCATTCTCTACAATGGCTCGACCATTCCTGCCGACTTTGCCGCGCCCGAGGTGCAAGTGGTCGCCTTGCCGGCTTCGGAGATCGCCGACAAACTCGGCTCGACCATGGCCACCAACATCGTGATGCTGGGCGCGCTGCTGGAAGAAACCGAATGTCTGGCCCCCGGAACCGCATTGAGCGTGCTCGAAGACAAAGTGAAAAAACCCGCGCTGCTGGAAATTGACCGTAAGGCGCTCACCGCCGGCCGCCTGTTTATCGATGAACAGGCGCACATTGGCGCGGTCAGTCAGCCCGACGGCTTCGCATAACAGTCCGTCGCGCAAGTCGGGCAGGTGCTGCACCAACGGCACCTTTCATGATTTGTCGTCGCGATTGTGATTGGTCATTCTGATAGTGATTTGTCATCCTGAGCGAAGCGAAGGATCTGCTTTTCTGCCCAGCGGGATATCCTCCAGCCATTCGACCGTTATCGTCTCGTGGTAAAAACCCCTCTTATTGCTCAACCCGCCAAGGCCGGCTGCCGCTCGGAGAACGCCCCTTCGCTATAATCAAAGTTTGAGCTTATGACTTCGACGGCACTTTCTGGGGCAAATCCAAGTGAGCACGGCGGCGCGGCAACCGCGCCCGACTTCGGCGATACTCGCGCCGAGTTCCAAGCCTTGCTCTCAGGGTGCGGCCTCTATGACCTCAGTTGGCGGACCAAAATCGCGGTCACCGGCGGCGACCGCGTCCGCTGGCTGAATGGTATGGTCTCGAACAACGTTCGCGATCTTGCCCCCGGCCGCGGCGTCTATGCCTTCCTGCTGAACGCGCAAGGCCGCATTCAGGCCGACCTCTATGCCTTTCAGCGCGGCGACTCGCTGCTGGTGGATATGGAACGCGGTCAGCGAGACAAAATCCTTCAACTCTTTGATCACTACATCATCGCCGACGATGTGGAGATCGTCGACATCAGCGCCAAGCTCACCGCGCTCGGCCTGACTGGACCCGAATCGCGCCAGGTTCTCGAACGCGCCCAGATCGCCGTTCCCGATCTCGCACATTTGCAGTTCGCCGAAGTTAGCTGGCAACAGAAGACCATCACGCTGCTCCACTCCGGCGAGGAAGCGCACGAGTCCTGGCAACTCTGGGTTGCTCCTGAACATGCAGGCGAATTGTGGGACGCGCTGCGCCAGGCCGGTGCGCGGCCCATCGGAACCGCGGCGTTGAATCTGTTCCGCATCTCGCGCGGCATCCCGCAATTTGGCGTGGATATCCGCGAGCGCGACCTGCCCCAGGAAACCGGGCAAACCCGCGCCTTGAATTTCACCAAAGGTTGCTACTTAGGTCAGGAGATCGTGGAACGCATCCGTTCGCGCGGCGCCGTGCATCGCGAGTTCACCGCCTTCGCCGTCGAGGGCACGTTGCCCGAACCCGGCGCAAAGATTCTCCCCGGAGAAAACGAAGAGAAGGAAGTCGGCGAGATCACCAGCAGTGCGATTTTGCCTCTGCCCGCCGGCGATCGCCCCGTCGCATTGGGCTACCTGCGCCGCGAGGCTGCGGGAAAAGATTTGCGCGCGGGCACGGCAAAGCTGAGGCCGGCATCCATGCCCCTTGCCTGATCTTCAAAAAGAGTTTCAACCGACTGGGTAACGATATGGCTCAAAAGAGAAAAGAAGAAAGCGAATTCAAAGTGAGCGACAAGCGCTTGTTCACCGCCGACGGAGAACTGCGCGATTCCGCGGAAGAACAAGCACCCACGCCCGCCGCCGCGACCGCACCCGCTGCCCCGACGCCAGCCGTCTCGGCGTCTGTTTCAACGTTGCCAGAAGCGGCATCCACTCAAGTCGCTTCCAAGCCAGACCCGGACATTCCCCCGCCGCCCACCGCCCACGAGCAGCAGGCGCAGCACGATGCCTACCGGCAGTCGTCGCGCGATCTCGATTCCCGAGTCGAATTGAGTGGACACTCGGCCAAGGAGCTCGAAGTAACTTTTGAGCGCTTCATGGCCTCGCTCTACATGACCGCCATGATGCAACTCGGGCTGATGCACGAACAGGGCGGCCAGCCCGGAGTCGACTTGATCGGCGCGCGGCAAACCATCGACACCCTCGGCATGATCGCCGAGAAAACCAAGGGCAATCTCACTTCAAAGGAGCAGGGATTTCTGCAAAACTGCCTCTATGAACTGCGTATGGCCTACGTGGAAGTAACCAACGCTCTGGCGAGGCCTCCGCAGACGCCCGGTCCAGTCACGGGAACCAACGGCTGATGCAGGCGACTCTGACGGTACTGGGCAGCGGCACGTCGATGGGAGTTCCCACCATCGGCTGCGACTGCGCTGTCTGCCGTTCGCTCGATCCGCACGACCGGCGCACCCGCCCTTCCGTGATGGTCAGCTACCGTGATCCTCAAGACAATGCCCGCCACGTCATGATCGACAGCACTCCGGACTTTCGGGAGCAGGCGCTGCGCGAAAAGATCATGCACCTCGATGCCGTGCTCTACACGCACACCCACGCCGACCACATCCTGGGAATCGACGACCTGCGCCCCCTGACTTATCGCCACAAGCCCGGCAAGCTGCCCCTTTATGCCACGCCGCGAGCCTGCGAATTTCTGCGCAGTATGTTCCGCTATATTTTCGAAGCCGAATATAAGTTCGGCGGGCTCCCGCTAGTCGACCTACGGCCCATCGAAGGCCCGGTCGAACTGTTCGGTGCGCGCTTCGAGCCGGTGACGGTAATCCACGGCGAAACTCCGATCATTGGTTTCCGTTTCGGATCGGCCGCCTACTTGACCGATCACAGCGAAGTTCCGACCGAAACACTGGAGAAGTTGAGGGGCCTCGACATTCTTTTTCTGGATGCGTTGCGCTACCAGCCGCATCCCACCCATTCAACCGTAGAACAGTCGTTGAAGATCGCGGAAGAACTGAAACCAAAGCGCACGTTTTTTACGCACATCTGCCACGACCTGGAGCACAAGGCGACCAATGCCGCGTTGCCGCCGGACGTACGGCTGGCGTTTGATGGAATGAAGCTGGAGTTTGAAATTTTAGGATAAAGAGTCAACCGCAGAGATCGCAGAGTTCGCAGGGAATTTAGGAAAAATCGGTTTTTCGCCATGATTTTTCTCTGCGCTCTCGGCGTCCTCTGCGGTTAATAGCTTTCATGAACGTCTTTCACAAACTCGACGATATTCCCCGCGACTTCGGTCCCGCGCTGGTCAGCGTCGGTAATTTTGACGGGGTACACCGCGCGCACCGCCGCGTGATCGACGAAATCGTGCGGCGGGCGAAAGCCGGGAACGCGCGTTCGGTGGTGGTCACCTTTGAGCCCCACCCTGCCCGCATCCTGCGTCCCGAACAGAACCTGAAATTACTGACTCCGCTTCCGGAAAAATTGCGCCTGCTCGAAGCGACCGGGATCGACGCGGTAGTGCTGCTTCCCTTCTCGCGCGATCTTTCGCTGATGACGCCGCACCAGTTTGTCCATGAGATTCTGAAAAAGCGCCTGCATGCCCGCGAAGTCCACGAAGGCTTCAACTTCCACTTCGGACGCAAGGCGGCGGGAAACATTCAAATGCTGCGCGAGTTGGGCTGGGAAATGGGATTTGACGTCCACGATTATTCCGAAATGCGCCTGCGCGGCGAGTCGGTTTCGAGCAGCCACATCCGAAGGTTGCTTTCCGAAGGCCGCGTGAGCCGGGCACGCCATCTGCTGGCGCGGCCGTTCAGCATTCTCTCGACCGCCGGGCGAGGCCGCGGATATGGAGCGAAATATACG
Source organism: Terriglobia bacterium (assembly GCA_020073215.1). Taxonomy (GTDB): domain Bacteria; phylum Acidobacteriota; class Terriglobia; order Terriglobales; family Acidobacteriaceae; genus Acidiflorens. The sequence goes on from JAIQFO010000007.1 coordinate 59,409, forward strand.
GTCCCGACCATCAATCTGGCGCACTATGAAGAACTCGTGCCCAAGGATGGCGTGTACATCACTCGTACAAGAATCGGCAAGGAGTGTTTTGATTCGGTCACGAATGTCGGAAACCGGCCCACGTTCGGCGCGGATTCCTTTGCCATTGAAACTCACCTGCTAAATTTCCATCCCATTGCGCTTTCGGCGGAAACAGAAGTCGAACTGCATTTCCTGGATCGTCTGCGCGATGAGATCAAGTTTCCGTCGGTTGACGCTCTCAAAGAGCAGATCGGACGGGATGTGCGGAAGGCGCAGAAGTATCTGCGGCGGCTGGAGCAGGCGGGGGTTCGTTCCTAGCGGGCAGAACCTGTCTGCGGCCTATGCGGCGGTTCCTGGGGCGATTTTTCTATCGTCTGTGAACGCTTTCAGGCACAATTGCAGCGGTGTACGTATGACCCGAATGTTCTGCCAGTCCATCATCTTTGCATTATTTGCCACCATCGCAATCGCACAGACCATCCCGAGCGAATTATGGGGAAGATGGGTCATTCGGCGTGAACTTCCCACCTCGACAATTACTTGCTGGGGCGAAACCGAAGCCAGAGCAATCATTGGTACCGAAATCGAATACAGGGCTGACTCTTTCCGGTGGAAGGATAAGATTGCTAGGCATCCGACTGCTGATGTATCGGTCGTCACTGCGAAGCAATTCCACGATTAGAATTCAGGCGGAGGTGCAAACAGTTCTCAGGTAAGCTTCGGCCAGTTGGGTATCAAAGCAGCCAAGGCCAAACAGGTGACCATCAATCATGCCGGCACGACATCGTAACTTCCCGGCGAACCATCGGAAATTCCCGGTGATGTCGTTCTTCTGAAAAACAACAACACAATCGTTTTTTCCGTCTGTAACGTCTACTTCGAGGCCAAGCGAATCGTTGCGTCGATCCCCAGCCAGGGAAATCGGTGACGATCTGGGGGGCCGCCATGGGGCGTTATACGTTCCGTGCAAACAGATAACGTTAAGAACGTCCGTTCACAGCCCCTTATCGAATCCTGAACGAACGGCGGGTTTTCACGCTTCTATAGTCTTCGACCACCAACCCCGCTCCACTGATACAATCGCTCCCCACATGGCCATCGGCCCCATCCAGCTCCTGAAGCAAGCGAACCCCGGACAGCGCCGCACCCTACTGGCGGCGGCTCTAGGCTGGATGCTCGACGCCTTCGACGCCATGTTGTACGCGCTGGTCCTGACGTACGTGATGCGCGATCTAGGCATGTCGAAGGCGACTTCTGGCCTGCTATACACGCTCACGCTTCTGGCTTCGGGCGTAGGCGGACTGCTCTTCGGCTTCCTCGCCGACCGCATCGGACGCAAGCGCGCCCTGATGCTCAGCATCCTCACGTATTCGATCTGCTCGTTCGCGTCCGGCCTTTCGACCACCGTTCTGATGCTGGCGGTGTTTCGTTTCATCCTGGGACTCGGCATGGGAGGCGAGTGGAACACAGGCGCAACCCTGGTCGCCGAAACCTGGCCCGACGAGTTGCGAGCCAAGGCAATAGCCATCGTGCAGAGTTCCTGGGCCATCGGCTATGCGTTGGCGGCGCTGGTCGCGGGCATTGTTTTGCATTACGCCAACTGGCGAATGGTGTTCTTCGTCGGAATTCTCCCCGCCCTGGTTACGCTCTGGATACGGAAAGACGTGCCGGAATCTCAGCTCTGGCTGGATCACCATGAGGCAACAAGACCCGCGATTCCGGGCGTTGTTCCCCAGTCTGATGCCGGCGGTTCGCGGACAGGAGTGTCCGCGCTACACGATCAGGTCGTCCTCCAGTCCCCGGCACACGATTCCTTTTCCCTCATCTTTCGCACGCCCTATGCCAAGAGCACCATCGTTCTTCTCCTGCTCAACTTCTTCGGATTGTTTGCCTGGTGGGGACTCTTCAGCTGGATTCCTCCTTATCTTTCGCTTCCCGTCGCGCAAGGCGGGCGCGGCTTCGGCATTATGGGCACGACCGCTCTGCTCCTAGTGCTCAACTTGTTCGGCATGTTTCCCGGATACATCAGCTTCGGCTGGGCCGCCGATCACCTGGGCCGCCGCAAAGCTTTCATGCTGTATCTCTTCGCCGCCGCCCTGCTGGTGCCTGTCTACGCCATAGCGCGTTCGCAGGCCGTGCTGCTGGTACTGGGCGCCGTGGTCGCATTCTTCGGGACGGGATTCTTCTCCGGCTCCGGCCTCATCGGCAGCGAAATCTTCCCTACCCACGTGCGGGCGCGCGCCTTGGGCTTCACCTACAACGGTGCACGCGCGCTGAGTTCCGTCGCGCCCTGGGTCATTGGACGGGTCGGCCAGGCCAAGGGCCTAAGCTGGGCTTTCTATCTGTGCGGCGCGGGATTCATGTTCGCGTGCCTCATGGCGACGCAACTCCCGGAGACGAAGGGGAGGGCGTTGGAATGAACCCATCGTCGGCTGCATAGGTCAGGCGAACACGTCTCGACCGCACAAGGTAGGCATACCAAACACAGGCATAAACCCCTCGGTTGAAGAGAATTCGCGGAATATTAAAATGAAGGCCGACTAGTCTGTAACTCGAATACAGAATCCCAACCGTCAAAACCGACACGATGAGATAGGTCTTGGTGACCTCGGGAGCATGACGATTGCTACTCCACAGCATGATTCCAGAAACACAGCTGAATAGAGCCAAGCCTATATAAACAGCGACCATAATCGAAAGACGAAGAATTCCCCCTTGCGTCAAATGCTTTGGAGACAGAAGAATCTCAAAGGCTTGGACCGCAATTCGCAATTGCCAAAAAGGGGCCGCAAAAGTCAGACTTAAGATCAAAACCACGAGCCAGCCGCCGACTCCGTTTAATCTTTCAGAGCCATCCTGGGGCCGTGCTGAATCTATGGTCAACATTGTGTAGGTCACGGCTAAGTCAATACTCTACTCGATCGGCTCGACCAACAACTCCTCGGCCCGAGCCATTCGTTCTGGCAACTGGATCAACACAATCGCTACCAACACCAGAACAATTCCGACCGTCTGCACCGGCCGCAGTAACTCCCCCAGTACCAGCGCCGCGATCAAGATACTGAATACCGGCTCCAGACAACTGGCAACGATGGCGCGGGTTGGCTCCAGGTGCTGCAAGCCGGCGAAGTAGCAGGAAAATGGCCCCAGCACGGAAAGCAGCGAAAATGCCGCCATGAATCCCCACTGCGCGCGGTCATAATGTGCGGCCACAATTTTCCATGGAGGATTCACGAGGATCCAGAAGGTGGAGGTAGCCATCAGCACCCAAAGCAACACCTTCCAGCGGTCGTATCGGGCCAGCACACTGTGTCCGCCGACGTTATAGAACGCAAAGGAAAATGCAGCCAGCAGCGCGGCCGTAATTCCAATCACGTCCATGCGAAGGCCGCTCGCACCAACAAAGCCGACGGCCAGCGCGCACCCGGCCACGGCCAGTCCAACCGCCGAACTTCTCCGCCACGACGGCCGTTGCGTGCCGCGCGCCACTGTATAAAGCAGGACCCACACCGGCGCCGTATATTGCAGAATGATCGCCGTTGCCACATTCGTCCGCTGAATCGCCAGGTAGTAAAGATAGTTCGAGGCCGCGACGCCCAGAATTCCGAGCAGAAAGAACCGGACCAGATCGCGCCCGGGAGCGCGCAGCGCCGACGCTCCTCTGCGCGCCAACAGCACCGGCAGCAGCACCGCCAGAGACAGAGTTGCACGGCTCTGCGACAGGATCAGCGGATCGATTTTCTTGAGTGAAGTTCCGACGGAAATGCCGAACAACGGATGCCCGGTGAACGCCGCGCGCCCAAGTGTCGCCGAGATACCCCACAGCAGGGCCGCGCTCCCAATGTAGAAGTAGCCTCGCAGCGGATGAGGTACAGCCGGATGAGGACCAGCCGTCACGAAACGTGCTCGATCGTGTAAGTGATCTTCGCCGTCTTCTCCAGCATGGCGGACACCGAGCAGTACTTCTCTTTCGAGAGCTGAACTGCGTCTTCCATGGCCTTCCTGGATACCCGTCCGCGAACTCCATAAGTCAGATGAATCGACGTATAGACAGCCGGATAGCCGTTCGCTCTTTCGGCTTTTGCCCGTACTTCGAGCCCCGTGAACGGCTCCCGCTTCTTGCGGAGAATTCCCACCACATCCGACGCCGTGCAGCCGCACAAACCGAGCAGCACTAACTCCATCGGAGTGTTAGCCGTCTTCTCGGCCGCGGTATCCATCACGATCGAGTGCCCTGAAGTTGCCGATCCTACGTATCGTTCTTTGTCCGTCCAATTGACTGAAGCGTCAACCATTTCGCCTTTCCTCGTCTACAACCGTGACCGCGTGATGATTTATGCGGTGGAGCAACGGGCATCCCGCCCGTCCGGCCGGCGAGGACGCCCGGCTCTCCACCAACAAGTTTGAATCCGTTACCGCCGGTTATCCGTCACCGGCTCGGGATGAATCAATACCCGGAACAGCTCCGGCGCGTCGTGTTTGAAGCGGATCTCGAGCGAGGTCTGAACGTCGTGCACCCGCGAAAGCGGCATCTCATCAGGCAGCGTGCAGTGACAGGACACATAGAGCCGCGCCCGCACCTTCTTGAACTGGAATTCGTGCACGTCCATCACTTCAGGAAACTCCTTCACGGCATTCTTGAGCCGTTGTTCCAATTCCGGTTCGTGAACAATTTCCTCTCCCGTTTCAATCGTCGCCGGCTCACTTTCAATGTGCGTAAGGATGGTCGCAATTTCCGGAATCTCGCCTCGGATCTCGGCTTCCAGCCGGGTCACTTCGTCATGCGCCTGCTTCATACTCAGCCGTTCATCGAGTTCCAGGTGCTGCTCCACATGCAACTGGCCCTTCAGATCCTGCACGCTGATGTCGTGCACATTGAAGTTGGACCGGGTCGCCACGGCGCGAATGCGATCAAACATATTTTCCGTCCGGCGCGCCCGCGGAACGGAGTGCACCACCACGTCAGCATCGGGCAAAATTTCACGCACCCGCGACGTCACCGCGTCGGACACCTGCTCGGAACGCTGGAAAGTGAAATTGCGCTCCAGCCCCACCGAAACGTCCGCAAAGTAGTGGTTCCCAGCCCTCCGCAACCGGACGCGCTCCACTTCCAGCACGCCGTCGACGGTCGCGATCCGATCGAGAATCTGGTTGCGCACGCCGGTCGGGGCCGCATCAAGGAGCGCGTCCGCCGTTCTCCGTGCCAGCCGCCAGCTTACGGAAGTCACCACGGCCGCCACGAAAAGTGCCGCGATCGGGTCGGCCTGGCGCAGCCATCCCACCCGATAGCTACGCCCCACCCAAACCAGCGCTAGGCCTAGGATCACGACCGCGCTCGACCAGATGTCCGTTGAAAAATGCAGAGCGTCCGCTTCCAGCGCTTGACTGTTATATTTCACCGCGATGCGACCGAGTGCGCGGGATCGCCAGGAGTCGACGGCGATCGAAAGCAACATGACCAGGAACGCGGCCAGACTCGGCTCAATTTCCACACTGTGAAAGAATAGCCGCTTTATCGATTCATAGACGATCCAGACGCAGGTCATCAGCAGTAGACCAGTTTCGATGAAGGCCGAGAAATTCTCGAACTTGCCGTGCCCATACTGGTGATCGGCATCTGCCGGCCTGTCCGAAACTCGAACGGAAAAAAACGTGACCACTGCTGCGATCAAATCCAGTCCGGAATGCGCCGCCTCTGACAAAATTCCCAGCGAGCCGGTCGTGACCCCCACCACAATTTTCAGGCTGGTGATCAGCAGAGCCGCCAGCACTGAGTTCCCGGCAACCGTTCGCTTTTCCCGGTGCATCGACGCGGAACTGAACGTGGCCCCGATTGCTGGCATAAATGTCATTATCGCTGTGGATTCGCCCGCCGCCAACCCCTTTGACATACGGATGGCGCCCTCGCCCGGTCTCCGGCGGGACATGCTACGATGACATTCGTCGCAATTTCTCCCTTGGAGGACATTGATTCATGCGTTTCCAGTACTTCGCGTGTCTCCTGCTCGCGGGCTTAGCCTACGGACAGGCTGCGCAACCAGCCACACCTCCCGCCGCCGGAGCGAAAGCGGAACCAAACTCTTCCACCGTGCCCGACGCGGCCCCAGAAGTTAAGCTTGGCCCCGATGACCCGGTGATTACTCTGAAGGGCCTCTGCGCCGGTTCCACCCAGCAGGGCGACGCCTGCAAAACCGTGGTCACCCTCGCCCAATTTGAAAAGATCATCGAAACGATGCAGCCGGGAATGCCGCAGCCCATGCGTCGCAACCTCGCAACCCGGTATGGGTGGATGCTGAAGATGTCGGCCGCAGCCGAAAAACGTGGTCTCGACAAAGAACCCAAGTACGACGAAATGATGCGCTTTGCGCGTATGCAGATTCTTGCCCAGCAATTGAGCGGCGCGCTGCGAGAAGATGCCAGTAAGGTTACCGACGGCGATATCGAAGACTATTACAAGAAGAACGCGTCGTCCTACGAGCAGGCCACGTTCGCGCGAATTTTTGTTCCCCATGCAAGGCAAATCCAGACCTCAGTCGCGACGCCAAAGGCCGGCGCGAAGCCGGATTCCAAGGCCAGTACGAACCAGCCGCCGACTGCGGCACAGCAAAAAGCTGCGGAAGCAGCAATGACGAAGGTCGCGACTGAACTCCGCGCTCGCGCCCTTAAGGGCGAGGACCCCGACAAGCTGCAAAGAGAGGCTTACGCCGCGGCTGGACTGGCGGGAAATGCCCCGAGCACAAAGATGGAGAAGGTGCGCGGCGCCGCGTTGCCTGTGAACCATCGTGCGGTCATGGATTTGAAGCCCGGCGAAATCTCCGCAGTGATCTCCGATCCCGAAGGCCCCCACTACATCTACAAACTTATCAGCAAAGAAACCTTGGCCCTGGATGCTGTAAAGCCGGAGATTCGCAACCTGATTTCCAGCCAGCGCTATCGCGACAGCATGCAGAGTTTTCAGACCGACATTGACCTGAACGATGCTTACTTCGGCGCCAGCCGGAATCCAGCCATGCCGTCGCCTCCAAAGGGGGCAAAGCCGTCCGACCAACCGGCCGAAGACCCCGATTAAATGGATACGGCAAAGCCAACCATCATCGTCACCGGCGTTTCGGGCAATCTTGGCCAGCGACTCGTCCAGCAACTCACGGATTACACGATTGTGGGCATTGACGTTACGCCCCCAACTCATTCCCGGGTCGATCGCTTTGTGCCGCTCGATCTGGGAAGAGAAGAGTCCACCCGTGAGTTGCTCGTGTTGCTGCGCGAGTTGCAGCCTGCGTCCGTTGTGCACCTGGCGTTTGTTATCGATCCCCAGCGCACAGGAGTTCTGGACGTTGACCGGATGTGGCGGATCAACGTAGCCGGCACAGCCCGTGTGATGGAAGCCATTGCCGAAGCCAACCGGAATACCGGAAACACGATTCGGCAGTTCATTTTTCCCAGCAGCGTGTCGGCGTACGGCTCCGATCTGCTCGCTCCCGTCACGGAAGACTCTCCTCTCCGCGCCCACACGCTGCCCTACGCGATCCACAAGAAAGAAAGCGATCTGGTCGTGCAGGAGCGCGCGCCTGCCCTGCGCGGGTGCGGCGTCTTCATTCTGCGTCCCCACATTTTCGCGGGGGCCACCGTCGAAAACTATTTGGTGGGCGCATTCCGCGGAACGCCCAATGGGAAAGGCCGTCGCGCCGCCCGCATGCGCCAGGCAGCAAAGCGGCTCCCCTGTATGTTGCCCTACGGCCAGAAGTATCTGGACAACAAGATTCAGTTCGTCCACGTCGACGACATGGCCCGGCTCATCGCCTGGATACTGCGGCGCGAACCGGAAGCACAGCGGTTGACGATCCTGAACGTTGCCGGACGCGGCGATCCCTTGACCTTTGCGCAGTGTATCGAAATGGCGCACGCCAAATTGCTGAGAGTCCCTGGGCGGTGGACGATGCGCCGCATTCTGCAGTTCCTGTGGAACCGGAACATCTCCGCGATTCCGCCCGACGCTGTCCCTTACATGACCGGCCAATACATCATGAACACCGACCGGCTGAAGAAATTTCTCGGCGGCGACTACGAACGGGTGATTGAGAAAACCAATCGAGAAGCGTTTGCGGATTCCTTCCAGAAGAACTAATTCACCGCCAGGACGCAGAGCACACCGACCAGATTGTTGTGAAAGGGTGCGGTCTGCAGCCGCGCCCTAAGATCGCAGGAGGGCCGCCGCGTAATTCTATTTGTTCGCGTAGTGGGTAGCCCCGACAAAATGCAGCGACACATAGGGCTTATCGCCCACCACCCAGCTATCGTGGCCGGGAGGGCCGGGTGGAATGTAAAAGAGCAGGCCGGCGCGAAGTTCGTGAATCGTGCCGTCCTCTATCGCAGCCGTGGCGCACCCGGAGAGCACCAGCCCAACATGCTCGACGTTACAGCGCGCCGCGCCCACACTCGGCCCAACGTGAACCGACCACTTCCACCCCGGTTCGTAGGTGGCGCGGCCGATGGTCATACCTCCGATGTGAACCAGTTCGAATTTTCCCTTTTCAAACGTTCGCACCTCGTCGGGTTCTTCAAAACGTTTCAGAACTGTCTCAAGCATCGCCATACCTCCATTCGCGAGTCGAATGCGCGTCTTCTTCCTCAGACTTCCTCGGCGTTTAAGCGCCCTTCACTCCCCGATACAGCCCCGCCACCCCAAACGTGTACGGAGTCCAGGAAGCCTCGCGAAACCCCGCCTGACGCATGCGCCCCAGCATTTCCTCCGGAGCCGGAAAGCGCTCGACCGAAGCCGGCAAATACGCGTAGGGACCGCGCACTCCCGAGATCAGCGTTCCAACCGCAGGAAGAACCTTCTTGAAGTAGATGCGGTAGCACCGTCCGATCAGCCCGCCCGGCTCTCCGAAATCGAGAATGCCGCATTCTCCGGCGGGTGCGAGCACCCGCGCAATTTCGCGCAAGCCGGCATCGTAGTCGGCGAGGTTGCGAAAACCGAACGCCGAAGTCACTAGATTGAAATGCCCGTCGGGAAAGGGCAACCGGAGCGCATCGGCTTCGACCCAGCGCAGCGTAGTTCCTCTTCCCTTCTCTGCCGCGCGTTGCAGCATGGCATGAGAAAAATCCGCGCCCAGAATCTGTGCCGACTCCGAACCCGTGCGGCGCGTCAACGCGAAAGCCATATCCCCCGTGCCGCAGCAAAGATCCAGCGCACGAGCATTGGGACGTTTCAGAATGGCGTCGAACGTCCGCGCCGTGCGCCACCACCAAAGCCGGTCAACGTTGAACGAAAGAACATGATTTAACAAATCGTAGCGCGGAGCAATCGAGGTGAACATCTCCCGGACCGCCCGCGAGGCCGACTCCCGGTCCCGCGCGCCCGCGGGAGCCGCGCCCACAATTCGCGGATTCGTTTCTTGATTCATCGACCCATCGCTAGAACCATTCGGATAGTCTCCCGAGCAGGGCGCGACCCTCAGGGGCTAAAGCCCGCATTTCTGTTGGCTCTGTACGGCATGGCTGAAGCCGTGCCCTTCCCAAAACCCGCCCAAAACCACTTATGCGATTCGTACTAATTCCGCGCCAGTTTCCGAATCTCGTCGGCCGCTGACCGGACGATTGCTTCCGGAACGTCACTCGTGATTTCAACTTTGCCGATTTCACGCGGCAGAATAAAGTGCACCGCGCCCCGCCGCGTCTTCTTGTCGGAACGCAATCGCTTCAGGATGCTCGCGGTCCGCACCGTCATCCGCGGCAGTCTGCCCAAGCCAAGAATCGAGTTGGAAATACGTCCCGCCGTCACGCTATCCAGCTTGCCCGTGGAGAGCGCGATGTGCGTCGCCGCAATCATGCCCCAAGCCACTGCCTCGCCGTGGAGCAACTGCGCATAACGGGTCTCGGCCTCGAGCGCGTGGCCGATCGTGTGGCCCAGGTTGAGCACTTGCCGCAAGCCGCATTCCCGTTCGTCGGCACTTACCACCGATGCCTTCAAGCGCACGGAATCGGCAATCACTTTTTCAACCACCACCGGGTCGCGTTCCAGAATCTCGCGACGCCGGTCTTCAAAGAGCTTGAAAAGCCCGGGATCTCCGATGATGCCGCACTTCAGCGACTCGTACAGGCCAGCACGATATTCACGCGAAGGCAGCGTCCCGAGAACGGCGGGGTCCACCAATACCGCACGCGGCTGGTGGAAAGTCCCCAGCAGATTCTTCCCTGACACCAGATTGACTCCCGTTTTCCCGCCGATCGCCGCGTCCACCTGCGCCAGCACGGTCGTCGGTACCTGGATCACATCCACGCCGCGCATGTAGATCGAAGCCAGGAACCCGGTCACATCGCCGACCACACCGCCGCCAAACGCAATCAGCGTCACCCCACGATCTGCCCCATGCTTCACGAGCTTCTCCGCCAGCTTCTCAAGTGTCGCGAGACGTTTTGAGCTCTCGCCATCGGGCATTTCCAGGAGGCCGGCGTCGATTCCCGAAGCCGCCAGCGATTTGAGAAGAACCTTTGCCCAGCGCCGCCGCACCGGCGCGACGGTAATCACAAACGTTCTGCGGTTTTCGAGAATCTTGCCCAGGCATTCTCCGGCGCGAGTAAGCAAACCGCTTCCAATGAGCACTTCATAGGAGCGCGACGGCGTGGCAACTGGAACGCTAATCATGAACATTCATCATAGCGTATGGCCGCGCTGCTTCCTCTTCCCCGGGTGGTTGAAGATCTTGACTCTTGAAGCGGCTGGGAGCGAGCTTACCCGGCTGGTTTCTTCCGCGGATTTGCCAGCGAGGCCAGAATCGAGCTCCCCAGGACAAGAAGCACGATCACCAGCGCCCATTCCGTAGGAATGTTCACGTAGTGTGATCCCAGCATTTTGATGCCAACAAAAATCAGCACCACCGACAGTCCGTAGTGAAGATAGTGGAACAGGTCCATCATGCCCGCCAGGGCAAAGTACATCGAGCGCAGGCCCAGAATCGCGAACACATTCGACGTATACACAATAAAGGCATTCAACGTGATGGCGAGCACCGCCGGAATCGAATCCACCGCAAAGAGAATGTCGCTGGTCTCTACTACCAGCAGCACGACCAGCAGCGGAGTCGCATAAAGGCCGTTCTTCCGCGTGAAGAACTGCCCCCCCACATATTCCTTGGTCACCGGAAAAGCACGGCGGAACAGACGCAGCACGGGGTTTTTCTCGGGATGAATTTCCGTCTCGCCCTGCCCCAGCAGCTTGATTCCCGAATAGACAAGCAAAGCGCCGAAGGCATAGGTAATCCAATGGAAGCGCGTGATCAGGCCCACGCCCGCCACGATGAACGCACCCCGCATCACGAGCGCCCCGAAAATTCCCCAAAACAGCACCTTGTGCTGATGCTGCTCGGGCACCTTGAAGTAACGGAAGATGACCAGGAATACAAACAGGTTGTCGACGCTGAGCGACAGCTCGATAACGTAGCCGGTCACGAACTGGAGCGCCTGAGCCCGCCCATGCCAGAACAGTTCCAGCACCGCAAAGGAGCCAGCCAGCGCGATCCAGACTCCCGACCAGGCAAGCGCCTCGCGAAAACCAAAACGGTGCGACCGGCGATTCAGCACGCCCAGGTCGAGCGCCAGCATCGCCACCACAAACAGGTTGAACAAAATCCAGAAGGCGAGCACAGAGAATCTTACGAGAACCAGGTGTCCGGTGTCAGGTCCTAGGTCTCAGGAAAACCTTCCATGTCTACTGGTATAGGCGGCTGGCCGACGGCAGGTTTTCCTGAAACCTGACGCCTGAGATCTGATACCTGCTAATGCAAGCGCAAAATCTCGACCGTGATGTTATCCGGCCCGCCGCGTTCCCGAGCCAGCGCGATCAGCTCGTGGCCCGCGTGTTCCAGGTTCTTGTTGTCAACGGCTTCAAGAATCTCGGCATCGCGCACTTGCCCCCACAATCCGTCGCTGCAGAGCAGGAGCACATCCCCCGCGCGCAGAGGCTCGGGGCGGCCGGGCGAGTCCATGATGAGATCGGGGTTCGTTCCTAAAGCTGCGGTCAGAATATTCCGGTGTGGATGGTTCTCCGCCTCCTCCGGACTGATGATTCCGGACTCTATTAGCCGTCCCACATAGGAGTGGTCGCGCGTTACCCGCCGAATCTGGCCGTCGCGAATCAGGTAAAGCCGCGTGTCGCCGACATGCACGTAATAGAGCGCGTCGTGCTCCGCATCCCCGTCCGTTCCCCTGACAATCGCCGCCGCCGTGCAGGTGGTTCCCATGCCCCGCAATTCTGGATGGGCAAAACTGTACTGCCGGACTTGATCGTGCGCCGCCTGCAAAGCCTCGACCAACGCCTGTTGCGGATCGTCGCCGCCAAAGTCGCGATATCTTGCCACCAGCGTTTCCACCGCCAGCCGGCTCGCTTCCTGACCGCCCTCGTAGCCGCCCATGCCGTCCGCGACCACCGCCAGTCGTCCCTTACGCTGGAATTGCCGGTCGTCCTCTGGCTCCCAATAGCCAAATGAATCCTCGTTATTGGTACGCTGGCAGCCCAGGTCGGACTGCATCGATACTTCCATCCCGGCGCGAACCTTCATCCGGGCACGATTTCATTTGCAGGAATGGCCAACATAGGCAGCGAGCACGTTCACGGGCAAGCTCCAGATTATAAGGGTTGCGGGCAGAACGCTCAAACGGGGGAGGCAGAGGGTCAGCCTCGAGCAGCGAAGAGCAGGTCCAAAAAACAAACGAGGACGGCAGTCGTACCGCCGTCCTCTGTTAGATGAAACTCTTGGACCGCCGTCAAAACACTACGGGCCGCAGGATCCGTCGGGCGCATCGCCGGCCGCAGAGGCCACCGTCACAAACGCCTGTTGCGACGTAATTCCCTGAATACTAGCCGTCACGATGTAGCTGCCCGTGATCACCCAAGTAGGGGGTTTGGTAGCGTCCGTCTGGGTGTCATGCCAGGTGCAAACGGCAGGCTCCACTGCGGTCATCAAGCCCGTCGGGCTCATAGTAACGGTCAAAGGCGGAGTGGGCAGTGCCATGCCATTTGGATCCGGAGTCACCGTGTAGGTAACCACGTTGGTGAGATCTTTGGTCTGACCGCTGCTGTAGGTCCCAGTCGCAACCAACTGGAGCGTCCCGCCGATGCCCTTCAAGTTAAAGAGCCCGCCACCCGAGGGCATGAGCGTGATGGACCGCAGGTGGTTGGTGGTTTGAAAGGCGTTGCAGCCCAGCATGCTGAAAGCCAGCAGCGCACAAGCCAGCGCGGCAAAGAGGTTTTTACGATTCACTGCCGAGTACCTCCAATAGGAAATCTTCCGCATCGTCGCAGCATCCGTCATGTAAGGCAAGGTAACCAAAGTCACAGCACGGAACCGACGTAAACCCCTGTCCTGCCGGGACCCAAGACTCCGGAGGACAACGCGTAACCGACACGTCGCAAGCCACATCGCAGACCTGCGGTTGGCGGAAGTCACGGCTGGTCTACAATCACCCAATGTCTGACTCCATGCCCGATCAACCCGCGCCCCCGCCTCCGTCCGAGCCGATCATTGAGCCGATTACCGAGTTTCACGTCGGCGAAGAATTCGGAACCGCCAAGCGCAATCTTCCTCCCCTCGGCATTGTCCTGATCTGTCTCGCCGCCGTCGCTGTGATAGTGGGAATCTTCGCGTTCAAGGGGCGCCCGAAACCGCAGGGCGCGGGTTCGATCGATTTCGTGGTTGCCGCCGAAGTGCCCGGACAGAACATGATCCTGGCTGCCATCACCATGACGCTGCGGAATACTACCGATAAGCCGCTGTGGATTCATACACTCCGAGCCCACCTTACCACCGCCGATGGCAAGACCTTCGACGACGCCGCCGCTTCGGCCGTGGATCTCGACCGCTATTACCAGGGGTTCCCGGCTTTAAAAGAAAGTTCGGAGCCGCCGCTTTCCCCGGAAACGAAGTTGCTGGCCGGAGCACAACAGAAAGGAACCATCATCGTCAGCTTCAAGGTCACGAAAGAGGTTTTCGATCAGCGCAAGTCTCTGACCGTCGCCATTCAACCCTATGACCAGGTGTTGCCCGTAGTATTGAAATGATGCCTAACCGCATAACGGAGCGACGGGCGGGGACGCCCGGCGCTCCACCAGCGACTTTCGCCACGCCTTACTCATTCTCAAGTTGCCGGCGCGCCTCGGCCAAGGCGGTTCGTTCGGCGCCGCTCACCTTGGGATACTTCAAGTTCATGCCCTTCAGCGCATCCACCACAGCTTGGGAAACCACCAGCCGCGTGAACCACTTGTTATCCGCCGGCACCACATACCAGGGCGCATGCTCTTTCGCCGTGTGCCCGATCATGTCCTCGTACGCTTCTTGATATTCATCCCAGCACTGGCGTTCTTTCACGTCCGACGAAGAAAACTTCCAATTCTTATCCGGCGTGTCGAGCCGCTCCATGAACCGTCGTTTCTGCTCTTTTTTCGAAACATGCAGAAAGAATTTCACCACGGCAATGCCGTTCCGCGTAAGGTAACGTTCGAAATTGTTGATGTCCTCGAAGCGCTCCTGCCAGACATGTTTGGTGACGAGGGGCTTCGGCAGTTTCTGGCTTTCCAGTAGCTGGGGGTGGACCCGCACCACCAGCACCTCCTCGTAATAGGAACGGTTGAAAATCCCGATGTGGCCTCTCTCCGGCAGGCATTTCATGGTGCGCCAAAGGTAGTCGTGGTCCAGTTCCTCCGCCGACGGCGCTTTGAATGACGATACTTGCACGCCCTGCGGATTCACGCCCGACATGACGTGCTTGATGGTTCCATCTTTCCCGGCGGTATCCATGGCCTGAAAAATCAGCAGCAGTCCCCTACGGTCCTGGGCCGCGAGAACGTCCTGCAGGCGGCTCAATTCCTGCACGCCGCTCGCCAGCAATTCCTTCGCCTGCGGCTTCAGTTCCGACTGCAGTCCGTGCGTGTCCGCCGGGTCATGATCCTTAAGGCGGAAGTGTCGCCCATGGTCGACGCGATACCGCTTGAGCATTTTCTCGATTTTCATCGCTTTCGTTTGCCCTGTACTCCTTAGTGTTGCTGCTTATAGACAGAGTTGTTCGGTGTGGGTTCGTCGTACTCGCGGCCATACTTGTTCTTGTGCGCCATGCTTTGTCCAGTCGTCTCGGGAACCCGAATCACACCGAGCGATGACGCATCGTTCGCGATCGTGATCTCCCGCGTAAGCGGCGGCTCATTTTCCGGCCCCATGCCTTCGCTCCAGACGCGCATCACGTAACGCCCATAGGGAACACCCGCCAGGGTAATCTGCCCTTCCGGGTTGGAAATGGCATACAGCGGAGTCGTGATCGTAATCACCACCGCACTCATCTCGGGATGAATATTGCAGAAAATGTAGCTGATTCCGGGCCGGTCAAATCGCACTGTCCGGGAAGTGCCCGCCTCGTACAAGCCAAGATCAAACCGTTTGCCTTCAAAGAGTGAAAAAACGTTATGGAAAAAAGGATCGCGATTGGGAAACTCCACCATCGACCCCGCCTGCACCACCAGGATGTGCGGCTGGAAACTCTTGTTCTTCTGCACCAACCGCAGGTTTGTCGCCGGACTCGTTGCGGGACTGCTTGAAGCCGCGATCGCTTCGCTCTCTGCTCCCGTCACCGCTATCGGCGTCAGCCACACCACCGTCCCGGGAATCGCGCTATGCCCTGCTTTGCCCGCGTCTCGTGTGCCGATGACCTCGACGCGCCCGTGCACCGTCGTAGTCGTTGCCGGCGCTGTTGCCTGCGCGTGCAATCCGGTCGCGCCGGCCCACACCACAGCGACCCAGATCAACACTTCTTTAGGGTTCATCGTCGATGGCTCATCATAGTTTGTTGCTGTGTTTCTTACTATGCCGCTTCCACCCGCTTTCTCAAAAAAGCACCCCCATCATCAGATTCAGGTGACCCGCATCATTTCCGCCATTGTTGATCGTATACGTTGTGAGATGCCGATACTCCGCGGAAAACAAAAGGTCTGATCGAGGACGATAAATCATGTTCACAAAACTTCCCCGGTTTCTCGCCAGCGTCACATTCCCGCCCCCATAAAGGTGGGAGTAGGGGAAATATTCCAGGTCGGTAGCATACGGATTATCCATCCCAAACGCCGCATTGAATTCCCATTTACTTGCGGGCCGATATTTCAACTGAGCCCAGCCACCCACCGAGTTCAATCCACGCACTTCCGTGCTCGCCAATGCCGGATCGCCACTGAATAACGCGCTCTGTCCGAATGCGCCGTACAGTCCGCCCAGTCCCTTTCCCCGATACAACTTCCCACTCAACGAAACTTGGCGGCTGAGGGGCAGTTCCAGGTCCGTCATTCCGGCCCAGGCGTCTACCGTCCGGCTAAAACCATAATCCTGGCGGCTGTAAAACCCTCCCACTCCCAACCGCAACGGTTGTCCGAAAACATTTCGCGTCCATGCGATCCGGGTGCCGTACGCAGGTTGACGCGACGACTCCCCAGGCCCTGCCTGCCGGTAAGAACGTGCCGGCACTTCTCCGCTCAGCGGATCCAGAATTCCTCCCTGCAACATGAGGCTCGAATTTTCTCCCAAGGCCACTCTGTGCTCCACCCGTATCTGCGGCACCCAACCCCACAAGTTGCCCGCATAGGAAAGCGCCGGGACCGCCAGCGACGCAAACGATGTCGGCGAGTTGGGCGAAAAGAAAATCCCGTCCTGTCCGACCACCACCGAAGTGTTGGTCCAATCCATCCGCATCGTGCCGGTCCGCAGCCGCAAGATTCCGGAGTTGATCCCGTTCGGTACCGACGGGAACCCGCCCGCGAGATCGAGTTGCAGGTCCGCCCTCGTCCTAGCGCCTGCCACGGTCGGCCCGAACGCTTCGAGGCCAATCTCCGACTGCCGCAACGTCGCGCCAAAACTCCCCCCGGATTCACCGGCGGGTCTTGCGTATGCCAGCGTGGGGATATCGACGCTATCCACCTCACCCTGATTGCTCACCAGATTCATCAAAACGATACCCGACAGGCGCAACCGGTACTTCGAGGCGCTTTCCACTTTCGTCTGATACTGCTCGTCCACTTTCCCACTCAGCAGTTGATATTCCTCTTCCAGGCTGGTCGCGTGCCTCCCCTTTTGCTGATCTTCTTCTTGACCTTGTTCCTCGCCTTGCGGCGCGCCGCTTTGTAAGCTGTGCGCGTCACCCTCGAAGCTACCGGAACTCGTGTCAGAAATGATTCTTGGCAAGGGCGCGGCTTCCGCCGCCGTGCCCCTCAAAGCTGCCAAAGATACTGTCTCCGGCTTCGCCACGGCATTCCGCAGTCCCGTTCTGGCGCGAATCTCCTCAAGCTCCTGTCGCAGTTCCGCGGTTTCCTCCCGGGCGCGCTGCCACTCGGAGCGCATCCCGGCCACCGCCGCCTGTAACTCCCGCACCTGTTCGCGCAGTTCGCGGACCGAATCGCTCGGTGATGCTTCACCCGAGGATCCCGGAGAAGCTGGCTCTGCGCGATTCGCGGCTTCTTGCGCGATGCTGGATGTGGTCCACATCATCACGCTCAGGAGCGTAACCCATCGCAAGACTTCCAAACACCGCGTCAGCCTCATGCTCATGTCGCCTCCTGCCCTTCTCCGCAATGAAGTTCTGGATCTCGATACTCTCCTGAATTCACCACCCCGAAGGACAGAAGTCACACAAGGGTCAGCCCCTGAGGACTTCCTTTGTGCCCCTTCGTGCTGTTCTCGTGTCCTCGTGGTGAATAGGCGCTACCTGGATTTCGACTCCGCATCTCCGATTTGGGTGCAAGACGTTTCAGCAGAAATCATGCCGTCTTCGTAGCATGCCCGGCTGCCAGTCCATTTTCCGCCTTGGGATTCAGCGGAATATTGATGCGAAATGTCGTTCCCGAAGCCGACGTCCGCTCCACCCCGACGTCGCCCCCGTGATCCTGCAGAATCTTCTGCACCACCGTCAATCCCATCCCGGTTCCATTTTCCTTGCCGTGGCTCACAAAGGGCTCGAACAACCGGTCGCGCACCGCCTCTGCGATTCCCGGACCGTTGTCCTGGATGCGAATTTCCAGACTTTCGCCTCTGCGTTGCAACCCGATATCGATCTTCCCGGACTCCGGCGGCACCACCTCGCAGGCGTTCAGCAGCAAGTTCAGCAAGGCGCGTTCCAGCTTCTTGAAATCGAACCAGCCCTCGGTCGACCCGTCCCCGGAAATCCGAATCCGTATGCGCTGGAACTCCGGATGCGCCTTCACCCCCTGCACCGCCCGGTCGACCGCCGACCGTACATCGCCGTAGCTGGGGCGTAACGATTCCCGGGTGCGCGAGAATTCCATCAACGACTCGATCAAGTCCGTCATCTGGTTGACCGCAATTCGTATCTCGGCATAAAGGTCTTCGCGCTGCCCCGGCGTCAGGTTGCTCTCACAAAGAAATTCCGCATTGGCCATGACCGCCGCCAGCGAATGCCGCAGATCGTGCGAGATCGAACTCGCCATCCGCCCGATCGTCGCCAGCCGTTCCGCGTCCAGCAACTCTCTTTGTGTCCTCTGCAGACTGGTTCTCATCCGGTCGAAGGTTCCGGTAACTTCCGCGACTTCATCTCCTCCCCGCGCCTGCAGCGGATAGGCGTAATCCCCCTGCTCCAGAGCACGCACCCCCGCCACCAGATTCTCCAGCGGACGCGTGAAGGTATGCGAGATTAGAAAAACCAGCAGGCTTCCCGCCAGCACCGCGGTCAGACCGAGCGCCAGCAGCAGTTCATTCAGGCTGCTCAAGAATGCCGTCGCCTGATCGAACGACTTCAACACCCATAGATTCAGCGCGGGCGTACCCGGTGCGGGCAAATCCACCGCCGACGCCAGGAAACGCTCCTCACCCAGCCGGATCAGATCCCCTTGCGGCTGGCTTCCAGCGGCCGTTCTCGGCGCTACTCGCAACAACTCCGATTCCTGGGCAGGCTTCAGGGTGCTGCGCGCAATCGAATCGCCATAACGAAACGCTACTTCGCTCGCCGCCACCCGGCTCAGGTCCCGGGCAACACGGTCGTCAATTTCGTAGCCCAGCAGCAGATATCCCAGCACCTGGCGGCCGCTCGCTGGACCGAAATAGATATCCTGGAGGAAAACTTCGTAGAGGTGCCCTTCAACGAACCACCAGTGCCGCGTCTCGGCACTCGACACCAAATTCGACACCACGCGTGGAAAGAAGTCCTGCCCCTCGCCCACCGTGATCTCCTGCGGAGTGGCCTGCAGCGCCATGACCTTGCCGGAAGAATCAGCCAGCAACAGTAAATCGCTGCCTGCCAGCCGCCACAAATCACGCGATGCATCCTGAATGGTGGCCGCGTCGTGCGTGGTCATCAGCGCCCGCACATTCGGCAGGTCCGCCAGCAGCGCCGCCGAGCGTTCGAGCGTCACTTCCCTCTGCTTCTGAAAGGTGTGGAAGGCGGAAACGGAATTCTCGAGGTCGCGCTGGATCCCCCGCCGTACCTCCTGCTGCACGGTGTGCCGCACGACCAGCAGCGTCGTGAACGTCAATGCCGCCGACACCACCACCATGGAAAGCAGGAACTTGGTCCGCAACCGAACTCCGCCCATGGTCCAAACCTCGAAGGGGTTAAAGGAAATAGATTATTAAGGTCAGAGGTGAGAGGTCAGATTGCAGAGGTAAAGCCGTTAAGATTTTCACCTCTGCAATCTGACCTCTTACCTCTGACCTCGCTCTGCTACGGCACAAACTTGTAGCCCGAACTATGCACCGTGCGCAGGTGCAAAGGGTTCGCCGGATCTTTCTCCACCTTTTGCCGCAGCCGTAAGATGTGATTATCCACCGTCCGCGTGCTCGGATAATTCCGATATCCCCAAACCAGGTTCAGTAATTCCTCCCGCGAAAGCACGCGCTCCGCGTTCTGGATCATGAACTTCAGCACCTTGAACTCCTGCGAAGTCAGCGGCACCAGGTTCCCGGCGCGCCACAATTCCATCTTCGTGAAGTCAACCTTCACGTCCCCAAAGGTGAAAG
The DNA here is from genome assembly GCA_020073215.1 of Terriglobia bacterium. GTDB lineage: Bacteria > Acidobacteriota > Terriglobia > Terriglobales > Acidobacteriaceae > Acidiflorens. Next base: position 79,430 of record JAIQFO010000007.1, read on the forward strand.
TCTCGGTCAGCGGAATCCGCGTTGACCGCCGCATCGCCGTCCTCACCCGGGCCAGAAGTTCGCGCGGACTGAAGGGCTTGGTCACGTAGTCATGCGCGCCCAACTCCAATAACAGCACCTTGTCCATCACTTCCGTACGCGCGCTGAGAACGATGATGGGCAGCGAAGGCGCTGCCTGGCTGATTTCCCGGCACACGTCCTGACCCGGTGTTCCCGGTAAGCTCAAGTCGAGCACCAGCACCGACGGCGTGGCCGCCCGAAACAGTTCCAGACCCGCCGCGCCGTTGCCCGCGATATCCACTGCGAAGCCTTCGCCTTCAAACAACCGCTTCAGAGCTTTTTGGACGGCGCGGTCATCCTCGATCACCAAGATCCGCTCCGAATTGGACGGAACCGCTTCCATCGTCGCTGCCCCCACTGCTACTGTTGAAGATATGTTCTTGTTCACGACCACCCCCACACCGTTAGTCGAGAATCATACCTCTAAACTCTAGCCTGATAACAGGTTAATGACATATTTCGGGGTAGAAAGTGACATGAATTTGACAATTTGTTGACAAAGAGAAATCGGGTGATCTCACCGGCCGATCTGGGATTTTGATCTTAAGATCACCCGATGACCCGATGGTCAGATGGCCCGCTCGACTTCAGAGCGGATCGCGACCTCGAATCTCGGGCGCATCGCCGAGGTCCATGAACCGCGAGTCGCGCGCCTCGTTGTGCACCGAACTCAGCGCCACTGTAACTTCGCGGATGTAATAGGCGGTCCCCGCCAGCAGGCAGATCAGCGCCAGAACAAAAAGGACAACGGCCACTAGCGCAGCATCTTTCCAGTATAGGCCCACACCCAGCAGCAGACAGGACGCAATCGTCCCCGCCAGCGACATCAGGACGAGCAGGAAGGATCGCCGGATGATCTCGGCTCGCTCCTCAATCTCCTGGATCTGCGCCGTGTAGGCCTCCGCTTCCTGCACCCGGTCATTCTTCGCGGCATCATGCTTTCGGTGCACATACTGCCGCAACCGGCTGACGATACCCATAAGGCGCACGTTGATCGACAGGATCAGCAGGCTGGTCGCGGAAACAAAAATAGCTGGAGCAAGAAACGCTTGAAACAGGCGGGAGATGTCAGTCATGGAGCCTTCTGGAACGGAAACGCGTTCTCCTGGACCAGATTCTAACCCAACCCGGGGTGCAGACGACCTTGATCAACCATCGGGGATGGTCTGGATTGCGGGTGCCACGACCGCCTATTCGCGCATTCAGCTAAAAGTACAAAGAACACTTGCTAAGGGATTGAATTCACTGAGATTACCGCTCGATCAGCGAATACCCATGCCGAGTGCATCGCGGGACAAGAACGGGCCGTGACCCGCTCAAACCGGATGGAGGGAGAACTCAGTATCTATTTTTGTACGACCTCTCACTGCAGGAGGGCTCGCGCTTTACGCAGCAGGTAGTATTCGTTGACTGGGCGGTCGTCCTGCATGGCGGGCGCATCTCTATCCGCGCTGATCACCCAGTCGATCGGAACTTCTCTCTTTAGGACTGCGGCAAACTGCTGTTCGGCGGTGGGATAGGGTCCCCATTCCACCAGATCCGCAACCGCACTCGCAGGCATGCGTTTTGCCAGGTCGGCAGCGGAACGATACGGGATCGGCTGGCGGCTGGCAAGGTAGTGGATGCCCCGTCCGTCAAACGCGATAAACGCGCGCACGTAGGGGAACGACTCTTTCAAGGCGCGCGCAATGGCGGCGGTCGTCGCTAGATCCCCTCCGGGGTACCACTGCTGCAGGATGGCGTCCGGCCGCAGGCGCCTCTTCGCAGCGGAATAGAACTCGCGCGAGTACAACAGGCTTGAGCCGGCTGCTCCTATGGGCGGGGGCGGATCAATCACGATCACATCGTACTGTTCAGTCGTGCGCTCAAGAAAACGCCGGCCGTCGTCCACAACGACGTGTGAGCGCGGCGATTTCAACAGTTCCGGGCCATCCGCGTGGTAGTACCAGAAAAGTTTGAAAACGCTGGGCACAAGCTCCACCGCCGTGGAGTCGATTCCCCAAGACAACATGGAACGATGAGTCGTGCCCATGCCAAAACAAATCACCAGGGCCTTTTGGGGGGGATGATCCAGGAACGTCAGGGGCATGGAGGCCATCAGTTTGGTGATTGGCGTCAGGATGGTCATGCCTATGCCGTTAACGAGCAGCTCCTTTCTCATTCCCTGTCCGGATGCGACCACGGTGGCTGTGCTGTCCCGACGTACCTGCGCCTTCGGAACGTCGTGATCATAACTCCGCGTCATGAAGATCAAACCGAATGACGCCAATAGAATCACGCCGGATGCGATCGCACGCTGACCGGTGCGACTTGGCGCCGGCCGTGGTTGTCGGAACAGCGTCACTGACAAAGCAACCAGCAACCATGGGAGAGCCAGTGTCGCCAGGGCATACCGCTCACCGAGATACGGCAACAACACAAAACCCGCAACCAGTGGGCCCAGGATGCAGCCAGCAACGTTCACTGCGTATCCCACTCCCGCCCGGTTGGGGTCGCCTTCCGAGAAGCGGTCGACCAGCCTCGGAGTCAGAAATCCAAGAAGACCGCTGAATCCCGCTATACCCACAAGCACGCGTAGCCACCCATGAATCCCCACACGCGAATCGGCCGTGAGCAGCGGAATCAAAGAACCAAGCCAGACGAACAGCCATACCAGCGTTCCCTCGTTACTGTGCCGGCGGCTCCAGACACGGTACACGCTCGATCCGATGAACGTCGCGCCCAGATAAATGCCCAGGATGGTTGCAAAGGAATAGACCAGTGTGCCGACATAGGGTGTGTACTGCCGGGTCCAGACCACCTCCATCCCCATGCTGGTCAGTCCGGTGGCGAACAGAAGACCGAGCGTGCTGCTTCCCAACATCTCCCGCCAGGCGATGGCAGCTTTGCCCCCGGCATCCCCTTCGTCGTCGCGGGCAACCTGCGGCCTTTGCTTGCGGGCGAGCGTAAAAGCAGCGGCGCAGATCGCAATGTTCAGCACCATCCCCACTCGCAGCGTGCCGGTAAATCCGAGGACCTCGATCAACAGCAGGGGAATCAGCGCCCCCGCCACCGCCCCCAGCACATTCGCGAGATAAAAAAAGCTGAATGAGCGTCGCGACTCCAGGCCCGCCTGACCACGGATGGCAAACATGCCCAATGGAATCGTAGCCCCCATGCAAGCACACCATGGAATCAGACTGCATGCCACCCACACTCCGGCGGCAACGTAGTAACCAGATGCCGACAGCGACAGCCCGCTCCCCAAATGCTCCAGCACGAAGCGGCCAACCATGAATTCCAGAGGCACGACAGCCGCGGAACAGCCAATAAACAACTCGACAATGGCGTAAACCTGCAAAGGCGGAGCGCTGAGACGCCGCCCATATTTGCGCACGAAGTGTCCAGCCGCCCACGAGCCTAGCCCCAATCCTGCCATGAAACTCGAGAGCACAATCGATACCATGGCTGTGGTTACCCCGAATTGCGCCATGGCGAGGCGAAGCCAGATCAGTTCGTAGAGGATGCTGCAAAATCCGGAGACTAAGAAGAAGGAGAAATACCATCCCCGACCGCTGCTCTCGACTGCTGGTTCTTCCGCTCGTTCCCCCCAAGCCGCTGGAGGAGGAAGTTTTACCGGCGCCGGCATTGCTCCAGTGCTCACGGGTGACTCCTTCGTATCAGAATGTTCGAACCAGGGGTTCGATGCGCGTCGGGGCAATCCCGAAAAGAATGCTCCTGCAAGTGTCGCAGACAGTTACAGAGTGCAGGCACCGGTAACTTGCCGTCATGGTAACCAAAGTCATCCTTGGCCCTGCCCCATTCATAACCTTGGATTCGGCTCTCCACCCATGCCGGCAAGACGGGGCGAACTCGTGCTCGATCCATCGATTGGAAAATCGATAATCCATCTCAGAAGAAAAAACGGTTGGACGGAATCTAACCCCTATGGGTTCGGTTATTCTCTTTCAGGCTTAAAAAGTCAAGGGAGATGGTGGGCAGTGCAGGACTCGAACCTGCGACCTCCTGCTTGTAAGGCAGGCGCTCTAACCAACTGAGCTAACCGCCCCGCTCCCGCGCCGGCAAAATCGCGGCTTGGTCCGTGGCGTTCGCGAACGACCTTCGTCGAAACTTACGCTGAGGATACTGGACGCCTCCTGTGCGGTCAAACCGTTCATGGGATCGGTACAGAACTCACAGGCCCGCCTGCTACACTTTCTGCGTGCGAAAGCTGATCGTCAACGCCGATGATTTGGGTCTGACCGCGGGAGTCAATCGAGCCATCCTGGAATCCCACAGCGGCGGAGTTGTGTCGTCGGCGACGTTGATGGCCAATGGCCCGGCGTTCGCGGACGCAGTGAGTGTGGCCCGGTCGGTGCCCAACCTCGCGGTGGGATGCCACGTTGTCTTGGTGGGCGGAACACCGGTGTCACCACCGGGCGCGGTGGATACGTTGCTGGCGATCCGTTCCGCGGAGCCGGACAAGTTCTACTCCAGCCTTTCGGAATTTGCCGCGCGCGCCATGCTAGGGGGCTTCGATCCCGATCAGTTGGTCGCCGAAATCACCGCCCAAATAAAGAAGATTCAATCCACCGGGCTCCAGGTGACTCACCTGGATACGCACAAACATGCGCACATCTTTCCCGAGATTCTGGCGGCACTGCTGCGAGCCGCGCGGATTTGCGGCGTCCGCGCCATCCGCAATCCGTTTGTTCCCTTGGCCGCCATGCCCGCGCGGCAATTCAAGAGTAAGCCCGATCTCTGGAAACGTTACGGCCAGGTGCGCATGTTACACACCTTCTCGGGGCCCTTCCACCAACGAATCAAGCGCTCTGGGCTGTTGACGCCCGACGGCGTACTTGGAGTGATTGAGACGGGCTCGGTTGACGGTTTTGGCTACACTTCGCTGCTGCGCCAGACGCTCGCCAACCTGCCGGAGGGAACCTGGGAGTTCGTCTGTCATCCCGGATACAACGACGCCGACCTGCGCCAAGCCGGCACGCGATTGCTCGAGTCGCGCGAGGAAGAGCGGCGTCTGCTGACTTCGGCGGAATTGCGGCGGTTTCTCGAGGAGCAAAAGATCCAAATCGTCAGTTATCGGGATTTCGCAGAAAAGTTCGCAGAGAAGACTGCCGATCAGCACGCAGAACCTTCGCGGAAACCCGCCCGTGCATGAGGATGGACAGGCGCCGAAAGAGGTGCTTGGCTACCGCGTCCGCTAACTGCTGCTAACTTTGTAATGTCGCGGAGCGCAAGTGGGCGGTATGATCGCGAGAGCCGGATACGAGGAGAAGGCATGGCTGACCAACAAACCGAACCTCGCCTGACTGTAGACCTGCCCGTACGTCTTTGGGGGATGAGCGCCGATGGCCGCCCGTTTTCCCAACATGCTCGCGCGCAAAACATCAGTTCGGAAGGTGCCCTGATCTCCGGGGTCGAGAGCGAACTGAAAGTGGGTGACGTGATCGGAGTGCAGTGCGACGAGAAGAAAACGCGGTGCACGGTGATCTGGGTAATGAGCACCGGCCCGGTTAAGAAGAATCAAGTGGGAGTGAAGTTGCTCGCCGATCAGGAGTGCCCCTGGAAAAAGTATTTGGCACTCGATGGAGCGACGGTGACAGTTTCTCCCTCCAACCGGCGTCGCTTTCACCGGCATAAGATCACGCTTCCCCTGGAACTTCGCGACGAGCGCACCAAGGCGCCGACTCGCATCAATGCCACCGACGTGAGCGGCAATGGATGCTACGTCGAGAGCATGCTGCCTTTGCCACTCGGAACGGTGCTGCGGGTGGATTTCTGGCTGGACGCGGAGCACATCAATATCACGGCGGTGGTCCGGACGTGCGATCCGGGCGTGGGGAACGGAATCGAGTTCACCGGTATGCCCGTCGACGGCAAGGCGCGCATGCAGGCCTATCTGGACGGGATTGACCCGCAAATGGGAGTCGCCCCTCCCAAGCCTAAGTGAGATTATTGAGTCATTGAGTCATTTGCAGACCGCTGGGAACTTAGATTTTCAGTGATTCAATGGCTCAATGATTCAATACCTCAATACTCGCGGTTTCCGCGTAGCGGGCGAGCACAATCGCGCGAATCAGTCCAGCCATGGTGAATTCGCGAGCCTCGATTGCGGGAAGCATCTGCAGGTCCCGCAGCGTCGCGGAAGTTACCGGCCCGATCGATGCAAATTGGAGGTGCTGGAACAACCTCGCGCCGAGGGAGCCGGCCTTGACCTTGCCGAGCAGTTCGGAAAAATTCCTCGCGCTCGAGGAACTGGTGAAGGTCACGATGTGCGGGCGGCGGCTGGCATTCTTCATGAGCGCACGCAGGCGCGCACGCGATTTCTCGGGCACGACGGTTTCGTAAGCTTCGACCACATCCACCTCGGCTCCGGCCGTGCGCAGTTCTTCCGGAATCACGTCGCGCGCGACTTTCGCGCGTATAAGCACGACCCGCTTGCCCTTGACCTCATCGCGCAGCCCCTTCACCACCGACTCGGCGACGTACTCCTCCGGCACCATCTTGACCTTCAGCCCATGCTTCACAATCGCCTTCTTGGTAGCCGGCCCAATGGCCGCGATCTGCAGATGCTGGAGAGCCCGCCGCGGGATGCGAAGCTTCCGCCAACGCTCCCACATGGCTTCGACGCCATTAGCACTGGTAAGAATGAGCCAGTCGTAGTTTCGAATGTTCTTCAAAGCGTCATCGAGCGGCCGGTAGGATTGCGGCTTGCGGATCTCAATAAAGGGAATTTCAATGACCGCCGCGCCCAGACTGCGCAAGCCGGCGGAAAGGCTACTGGCCTGGTGTCGAGCACGTCCGACAAGAATCCGGGTTCCGGCGAGGGGATGTTTTTCGCTGGGCTTGCGCATCGTAGCTGTTAGCTCTTCGCCATCTATTTCAAAATTTGTCATCCTGAGCGAAGCGAAGAACCTGCTGTTTGTGGTACCCAAAACGCCGCCCTAGGGATGAGCCTGCGAGGTGACAATTCTAATTAGATACAAACCCTAATCAGACGTTCTCATGGTTGCTGCGGCAACGCAAAGCCTTCGCCGTACACCTCTTCGAGAATAACATCGCCGCCCCGGCGGAGAAGCGTTTCCCCGACTTCCTCGCCCAGACGCACGGGCTCATCGCCCTCGCGGGTCTCGCGCAGAACTTTGGATCCATCGGGATGCGCTACAAGCGCGTTCAGACGGATGCGGCCTCCCGTGACTTCGGCGAAGGCTCCGATAGGGACCTGGCAGCCGCCCCCAAGTTTGTTGAGCAGGGCACGCTCGCAGGTGGTGGTGGCGCGGGCGGCCGCGTCATCCAGGAAGGCGAGCAGCGTCCGCGTTGCCGTGTCGCCATTGCGAATTTCGATTCCCAGGGCCCCTTGTCCGGCGGCAGGGGTCATCACTTCCGCGGGAATGACCTGCCGGACCAGTTGCGTCTTGCCCAGACGGTTCAAGCCGGCCGCGGCCAGAATGATGGCATCGTAGTCGCCCGATTCAAGCTTGCGCAGGCGTGTATCCACATTGCCGCGGAGCGGGTGAATCTGCAAATCCGGCCGCAGAGCCTTCAACTGGGCCTGGCGTCGCAGGCTGCTGGTGCCAACGTTCGCCTGCTGCGGCAGCGCTTCGATGCTCGCGAACTTTACCGAACAAAAAACGTCGCGTGGATTTTCGCGAGTGGTAATGGCGGCAATTTCGAAATCGGAGGCGAGCTCGGTGGGCAAGTCTTTCAGGCTGTGTACGGCGAGGTCCACCTGCCCTTCGACGAGGGCCTCTTCGATTTCCTTGGTGAACATGCCCTTGGTGCCGACTTTCGCCAACGCAACGTCGGTGATTTTATCGCCCGTGGTCTTGATGATCTCAAGCTCCACCGTATGGCCCTGGGCCCGAAGCAGGTCGGAGATGTGATGGGCCTGCCAAAGCGCGAGCTGCGAGCCGCGAGAGCCGATGCGCAAACGGGCCATCAGTTTTCGGTTCCTTTTCCGCGGGTGGACTTCGAAGAGGCGGCAGTTTCCTTATCTTCGTCTTCCTTATGCAGATTGAAGAGCCGCCGCACCAGTTCGATGACGGTGGTCGATTCGGGATCGCGCGCCGCGGTTTTCAGAGTGCTGATCGGGGTGTGCATGATCTTATTGATGATGCCGCGAGTGAGCGCCTCGACGGCAAGTTCCTGGTCCGTACTCATGGAACCGAGGCGGCCGCGAACCCGATCAATCTCGGCCTGGCGAATTGTTTCGAGGTGGTCCTGCAAGCTGACGATGGTGGGAACCACGTCGAGCGTCTGCAAGCGAGCCTGAAATTTTTCGACCTCGCCATTGACGATGGCCTCCGCCTTTTCCGCTTCCTTCTTGCGGTCGGCAACGTGCGAACTGACCGCTTGCTGCAGATCGTCGATGTCATAAACAAAAATGCCATCGAGCTTGTTCATCTCCGGATCGACGTCGCGGGGAACGGCGATATCGATGAAGAACATGGGCTTGTTGCGCCGCCGCGCCATGAGCTTTTCGCCGTGTTCGCGCCGGAAGATGAAGTGCGGCGATCCGGTCGAGGTAATCACAATGTCGGCGCGCTCGCAGGTGTCATATAGCCGGCTGAACTCAATCGCCTGCCCGTCAAACTTCTGCGCCAAGCGAATCGCCCGGTCGTAGGTGCGGTTCGCCACAAATAGAGAGGCGGCGCCGTGTGCCATCAGGTGCCGCGCGGCCAGCTCGCACATCTTCCCCGCGCCCACCAGGTAGACGCTCTTGCCGCTCAGGCTCCCGAAGATCTTCTCCGCCAGTTCGACCGCCACCGAAGCAATCGAAACCGACGACGACCCGACCGCCGTTTCCGTGCGGACGCGCTTGGCTACGGCAAACGCCCGGGTGAGCAGTTGATCCAGCTGCGAACGCACCGCTCCCACCGCGCGGGCGGTGGCGTAGGCTTCCTTGACCTGTCCCAGAATCTGGGGCTCACCGACAACCATGGAGTCGAGACTGGCGGCAACGCGAAAGATGTGTCGGATGGCCTCATCCTCGCGAAATTCGTAGAGATGACTTTCAAACTGGTCGAGATCGGTTTCGAAATACTCACGGAGAAATTCGCGCAGGTCGCCCGTGCCATTCTTCATGTTGGCGATGAATTCGACGCGGTTGCAGGTCGAAACAATCATGCCCTCGGCCACGGCCGGATGCTCGGCCAGTCTTTTGCAGGCCTCCGGCAAGCGCGATTCAGCAATGGCTAGACGCTCCCGCACCTCGACCGGAGCGGTCTTATGATTGACGCCGATGAGCTGGAATCTCATGACGCGATAAACCTGTGCATTCCGCTGAAGTAGTTGGCAATCCAGGCCACGATCGCCGCCACGAAAGCCATGCTGGCCAGCAGGGCGGCGCGGCGGCCGCGCCATCCGGCGCTCAGGCGCATGAACACCATCAGCAAGTACACGGCCCACATCAGAACCGAGAGCAGAATCTTAGGATCAAAGAAATTAACGCGTCCGTAAGTAGATTCGGCAACGACAGAGCCCGCCACCAGCCCCAGCGTCATAAAGGGAAATCCAAGCATCAGCGAGCGGTAGCCGATGTCGTCAATCACCTGCAGAGCAGGCAGGCGCGAGAACATTCCACTCGCACTCTTGGATTTCAACGCGCGCTCCTGCATCAGGTACAGAATGCTGGCGCCAAAGCTGAGGAACAGCGCCGCGTATCCCGTGAAAATCATCAAGATATGCACCGGCAGCCAGCCCTTCTTCACCACGCCCGCCGTAAAGACCAGCGGTTGCTGACCGGTCGCAGCCACAAAGGTCAGCAGAAAAACCAGGGGAAACACCACGATGCCCGGGGTCGTCGTCTTGTACACCAGATAGGCCAGCATGAAGACGACCATGATCAGGAAAGCCAGCAGCGATTCGGCATTATGAACCGAGGCCGCAGCCAGCTGGCCGCTCTGTACCACGGCTTCGGTCAGCGAAACGAGATGAAACACCATGCCGAGGTAAGAGGCATGGAGCGCGACCTTACTGAGGATTTCAGAAGTGCGGGTGAGCGCGACCAGCGCATACAGCAATCCCGCAGCGTAACAAACCAGCGCAACGCGCAGCCAGACCAGAGTCATCATTCCTATTCTTTTAGTTCCGGGTGCTTCCGCAGGCGGGTGTCATCCCCCACCCCACCTTGGTGATTATAGTGTGCCGGGAGCAGGTGGAAGGACGAAACGGGCGCTGTCACAGGTGCATGTGACGGAGGTCACAACGCGAAACGACGCTATGGTGCGGCTTCAGGGCAGCACTTCGTAGTTGGTCATCATGCCGCCTTTCAGGTGGTCGCTGAGATGGCAGTGGAACATCCAGGTGCCGACATTGTCGGGGATCATGTCGGCGACCACGAACTGCGCCGGCCCCAGAATCAGAATGTCGGTACGATGCTTGTCCACGGTCACGACATTTCCGTGCCAGTGCGGGGTGTGGAAGTTGAAGCCGTCTCCCATCGACATCAGATACCATCGCACGCGCTCGCCCTTGTGCATCTGCATGGGCGGATTGTTTCCGAAGATGTATCCGTTGATGGTGAACTTGTGATTGACCAGGGCGAAGCCGCTGCCCAGCGTCAAGTCAGCATTGCCGTCGGCGTCGGAGGGATTCAATTCCAGCTTCTTGACCGACTTCGGATCGCCGGCATAGGTGTCGATGTTGTGTTGAAAGTAGTGGCTCTGGTTTTCATCGATGATCATGAACAGGGCAAAGAGTTCGCGGTCCACATCCTTTGGACTGCCATCGGCCCGCGCCATTCCCTTCGCGGTGATGACCATAGGGCCAATCAGTCCGGCGTTCACGTCCTTCGGTTCGTAGTTATGCGAATGGTAGAGCCACACGACGGAGGTCCCGTCGTCGGGACCGGGACCGGCCCGCTCGGGCACCTTCCACGTGTACTTGTGGGTCTGGCCGGGAGCAACCAAGCCCGTCGATTCCGGTGACATGCCGGCATAAGGCGCGCCTTCTGAATCCTTCGCGTAGAACACCCCATGCGGATGCATGCTATAAGGCTGGGTAGCGTTGTTGCGGAAGACGATCTCGATGGTGTCGCCCACCTCGGCGCGGATCACCGGACCGAGAATGCCCATGTGCTCGTCCTCGGCCGGGCGGGGTTTCAGGGACTGAAAGGTGGCGTCGGTGTATTCGCGATAGATGGCTTTGCGGTACACCTGGCCGATACGGTCTTTGCCCTTCTCGACAAAGATGACGGTGGCCTTGTCGAAGGGCTTTCCGGTCATGTGATCCATGTTATGGGGCGCGTAGTCCCACTCGACCTCATCGGCCGAAATGTAATAAGTGCGGGTCTTGCCGGCGGCTGCGGGGGACGAGGTTTGCTGCGCAACGCAGGGCAAGGTCGATAGACAGAAAGCCAGCAAATAGAATCTCAGAGCCGAACCTCTCATTGTGGTTATCCTCTAAAGCTCATTTGACAGAGCCATCCCCGCGGCGATCCCAAAAGGTCCCCGCTCTTGATCCAGAAGGAACTTATTTCTTCGGACGCGACTCCGGTGGCACCAAGCCGGCGGAACGATAGTAAACCGACAGCTGACCGTAGATTTCTCCCGAATGCTCGACGAAGCCGTAGGCAAAATCGCTGATGCGGGTCTGTTCATTGCTGAACGGGTCGACGACCAGGTCCGACATGCCTTTATCGCCTTTCGCTTTGATCGCCGCCACCCCATCCGCAAATGACTTCTTAACGAACATGACCACATCGGTCTTGTTTTTGAACTCACTACGTTTGGGATCTTCTTCGGCGGGAGGTTTCTGGCCGAGCACCCCATTGATGAAAAACTGATTCGCATGGGCGGCATGAATCAGCCTCTGGGCAAAGCTTTGGACTGCGGGCGTCGGCTTGAAGTCATACTTGTCTTCGGGAAAATCTTCCGCCATCGCGATCAGTTTGCGTCCAATGTCATTCCACTGCGCGAGCACGGCTTCCGACGCACTCGGCGCCGGCTTTGGCGCCGCGTCCTTTTTCGGCATATCCTGCGAGGATGCCGGCGTAACCAAAATACCGGCGGCAAGGATCAATCCGGCAAGCAAACGGGCTTTATTCATTGGCGTATTCCTCCGCATCATTGGCGCTGGTCCATTTTCAGAGCAATTTGTTCACGCCGCAGTCCGAGCCTTTGCCACGCGCCGGGTCGCTGCCAACGCCTGCCACGCAATCACAAACGAGGGCAGGAAACATGCCGTGGCAATCACGCTCCAAACCACGGTGGCGATGCCGAGTTCTCCCATCCGTGCAATGGCGGGGATGGCGAGAATGGCGCGAACCACCACGAAGACCATCGCGAACGGATAGCTGCGCATCATCCACTCGCGATGTTGTTGGATTCTTCCGGTGCGAACGCAGTAGAGACCGGTGGCAGTGGTCATAAGCCAGCCGAGGGCCTGGATGGTAGCCGCCGGGGTTAGGGTCATAATCGGCCGAGCGATGGCGACCGCAATCGCAACCGGCGCGGAGACCGCCACACACCCGACGTAGATGCGTCCCAGCACGCGATGTACTTGCAGATAGCGCTGTCGCAGACGGCTGGAAAACTGGAACACGCCGAGGAAAAGAGCCATTGCCCCCGGGACGCCGTGCGCCAACATCAGCCATGGAATCGCCGCATATCGCTGACGCAGAAACGAGTGTGGGTCCAGCAATGTCCGGTCGCGAGTGGCCAGAACGTACAGCGTCATCAGACCAAACACAACCCACATCACATGTTTGGTTTGGAAATTTCTACGACTGACAGATCCCGGAACAGCAGTGGCCACAGTTCCCCCCGCTCAACGCCGCCAGCCCGGCAGCGTTGGCAATCGCGGGAGGATAACACATCTCTTAAGTTCTTAGGCAGGAATTCGTGCGTGGCCGAGTCTACTCCACCCCTAACGCCGCCAGCGATTCTTCCAGCGACTGCGAGTCGATCGCCAGTTGCCGGCCGTACGCTTGCATGTCTTCCACCTCGTCGAAGGCGCGAAACAGGCGCATCTTGACGGCGGCGTACCGCTCGGAATCGGCGAGCGGGCGTCCGTGGGATTCGGCCCAGGCGGCCACCACTTCGTTGGGGAGAAAAATGCTGACCGCGTAGGTCAGCTTGCGGTCGGAGGTGATGTCGAAGATGTACTCATTCGCTGCTGAGTCCGCGGCGAGCCGCTTCCCGACGAAGTAGTACTGGTAAACATAGCCTTGGGAGCCAGTGTACGTTTTGAGGCGGCGGATAGTCATGAGAGTAGCTTCGAGCTACGGGGCTGCGAGCAAGCAGTCCCGGGTTGGTCGAAGCTCGCGGCTCGAAGCTCGAAGCGCACTACCGACTGCTATTCCCCGGCGAGATCACTCTCCCATACTCGCTCGCCCGCGCCAGACGGTCAAACATGCGCCACGCCGCCAGCGAAATGCTGCTGATGGCCTCTTCTCCGTCACGCTCGTGACGCAGATAACCCGTCATGACGCAGAGGATATACGGACGCTTGTCAACAAAAACCACGCCCGAATCGTTGCGCACGCCTTCGAGTTCGCCGGGCTTGTTGGCAATCTTCAAATCTTCGGGGAGATCGCGCGGGATAAAACTCTCTTTGTGGGTGGAGAGGACTTTGAAAAAATCCGCGGTCATCTCTTTATTCAAGATCTGGCCCCGGTAGAGCGCTTCGAGCAGGCTCAACATCTCATTGGGTGTGGACACGTTTTCACGGCCTTCGCCAGCGGCTTTCAGGTCCATCATCTTGCGGCGGAGCTTGGTGTCGCGCAGCCCCTGCGCCTTCAGGAAGGCGTTCACGTTGTCCATGCCGACACGGTCGATGAGGACGTTGGTGGCCGAGTTGTCGCTGACGGCGACCATCATGGTCGCAAGGTCTCGTAACGTGATCTGAGTAACGCCCGGTGTAAGCCCGCCCATGATGTCGCTGTCCTGAACCAAGTCGGCAGCGTTGACCGTGTAAAGGTCCGTAAGCTTCACCTTGCCTTGTTGGGCTCGCCGGTAGAGTTCGGCGAGAACGCAGATCTTGATCGAGCTAGCCTGCGCGAAAACCTCGTTGGCGTGTAACAAGTATTTGTGGCCGTCGGTGAGATCGACGATAGCGACGCCCATGACGCCGTCGAGATTGCGATCGACATCAAGGATAGATTTTTCCAGCTTCGTCCACAGAACTTGCTGCTTCTCATTGGGCGGCAGCGGTGGCGAGGTTTGAGCGGACGCGGCTCCGGTCAGCCAAAGACAGACCGAGGTCAGCACGGCGGAGATTGTCTTCTTTAGCATCGCTGCTCTTGGCATGGATTCAGATCTTCGCTTCTCGCAGACGTTTCACTGCCGTCTCCGACGTGACCGGGGAATAATAAACCTCCTTGAACGTGTAAGACCGCGCCTTGGCCGCAATAATGGGCAGAATTTCGATGTGCCAGTGGTAGTCGTCATCGAGTGTCTTCCAGTATCCGAGCGCCGCCGAAGGATGCTGGCTGTTGGGCGAGGTGTGGAGCACAAGATGGAAGGCCTCGGTGACGGTGCGGATCCGTTGCAGGGTGCGCCGCAGGAGCGCGGCGAGATCGGTCAAACTACCCACCCGCGACGCCCCCGTGCGCTCAAACGAAGATTCGTGGCCACGGGGTAGAATCCAGGTCTCGTAAGGAACGCGCGGCGCATAGGGACAGAAGGCCACGTAGTCTCCGCGAGCTTCGACCACGCGCAGGCTCTGACGCTCCTCCTGCGCCAGAATGTCGCAGAAGACGCAGCGCTCCTTGCTCTGGTAATAGTCGCGTCCGGCGCGCAGTTCGTAGAGCACGCGGCGCGGCACAAAAATGGTTGCGGTGAGCTGGGAAGTCGGGTGGTCGAATTCCTGTCCGGCGCCTGCGCCATGGTTCTTGAAAATGCTGATGTACTTGAGCCGGCTGTCGCGCTTCAAATCCTGAATCCGCAGCGCCGCCAGGCGCAGGAATTGTTCGACTTCGACGTCTCTCACATCCCAGAGATGGCCGTCGTGCCGGGGATTTTCAATCAGAACTTCGTGCGCGCCCACCGATCCCATGCGGTCGTAGAGGCCATCCCCCCGGCGGGCCGCCTCGCCTTCAATGTGGTAGAGCGCGTGCGGATGGACGACCGAGCGCGCCGACCATGCGCCGCCATCCACGCCCGGCAGGTTGGCGATCACATGAGCGGACTCGGCCGAAGCGCCGCAAAACCGGCAGGCTCCGGACCGTGGAGCAGGTTCAACGACATCGTCGCCTGTAATCACCCAGGAACGGGTGATGGGATCTTTGCGCAGTTCCATGGCAGTAAGGAGAACAAAAGAACTTGTAATTTGCAATTGGTGATTTGTAATTGAGATGCGTTCCAACGCCGAATTGCAAATTAGCCAATTACACATTACAAATTACCAATTACCGATTGTTCTATGTCCGAGCCCTCCACGCCGCTGATGCGGCAGTATGCCGCGATCAAGAAAGAGCATCCCAACGCTCTGCTGTTCTTCCGGCTGGGCGACTTCTACGAACTCTTCTTTGACGACGCGGTGTTGGCCGCGCGCGAGTTGCAGATCACGCTGACCTCGCGCAATAAGGAAAAGGGAGTGGCCATCCCGATGTGCGGCGTTCCGTACCATGCCGCCGAGGGCTACATCGCAAAACTGATCCGGCGCGGGTTCAAGGTCGCGGTCTGCGAACAGGTGGAGGACCCGCGCCTGGCGAAGAAACTGGTACGGCGCGAGGTAACGCGAGTCGTCACGCCGGGTACGGCCGCGGATTCGTCGCTGAACGCCGAGGAAAACAACTTTCTGGCGGCGGTGGCGACGGTTGGGGATCGCGCGGGTTTTGCGGCTCTCGATCTTTCGACCGGAGAGTTTCGAGCGACCGAGTTTGCGGGCGAGTCGGCTGGACGCCGCATTCAAGAAGAACTTGAACAATTGCGGCCAAAGGAAATGTTGTATGGATCTTCGGCTCCATTGCTGGAGCGGGCCACCGGAGAGCCGCTGCGGAGCTTCGCTCCGCCGGACCGGCGAGTCGCCCGTCCCCACCCAAGCACAGGCACGGCACCGGTTGCTCGGATTTCTGGCGGGGGCTGGGCCGAAACTCCCCTCGACGACTGGATCTTCGCGCCCGACCACGCCATTCCGCTCTTGGAGAACCACTTCGGCGTGCTCTCGCTCGAGGGCTTTGGGCTTGCAGGAAAACGGGCAGCCGCCTCGGCGGCGGGGGCAATCCTGTATTACATCCGGTCCACGCAGCGCGGCACGCTCGATCATGTGGACCGCATCGGCTTCTACGAGCGGCAGAATTGCCTGGTGCTCGACGCCGTCACCGTGCGCAACTTGGAGTTGATCGAACCGCTCTTCGCGGGAACCGACGCCGGAGTAACCCTGTTCCGCACCCTGGATGCAACCGTGACGCCGATGGGCAAGCGCTTGCTTCGCACGTGGATGCTGCGCCCTTCCCTGGATCGGGTCGAGATCGAAGGCAGGTTGGACTCCGTTGAAGTCCAGGTCAAGGACACTGTGCGGCGCGAAGAGTTGCGGCGGGCGCTCGATGGAATTCTCGATCTGGAACGTTTGCTGAGCCGGGTCACGCTGGAGACGGCCAATCCGCGCGACGTGCTCGCTCTGGCCGCATCGCTCGCGAGAATTCCCAGGGTGCGGACGGGGTTGGCTGGGCTATCGGAATCAAGACTGCCTGAGTCGCGACCGACGGCCGCGCGGCTGAGCGCGCTGCATGGGGCGATCGACGAACTGGTCGATCTCCGCGACAAGATCGAGCGCACGCTGGTTCCAGAGCCACCGCTCACGCTGAGCGACGGCGGAGTGATCGCCGCGGGCGTCGACAAAGATCTGGACGAACTGCGCGACCTGAGCCGCAACTCGAAACAGTACCTGGCGCGAGTGGAGCTGCGCGAGCGCGAGCGCACGGGAATTGGCTCGCTCAAAGTAAAGTTCAATTCCATCTTCGGCTACTACATCGAGATTTCGAAGGCGAACCTGCACCTCTCACCCGCCGACTACGAGCGCAAGCAGACGCTGGTGAATGCCGAGCGCTTCACGACTCCGGAATTGAAAGAGTACGAATCGAAGATTCTGGATGCCCAGGAGAAAATTGTCGAAATCGAGCGGCGGCTGTTTGCCGAGTTGCGCTCCTCGATTGCCGCTGAAGCCAAGCGCATCCGGCAAACCGCGCTGGCGCTGGCGGAAGTGGATGTGCTTGGCTGCCTGGCGCACATCGCGGCCTTGCGAAATTACTGCCGGCCGCGCTTCGATGAGGTGGAAAAGGCCGAGGACGTCCTTGATCTGGAAATTGTCGAAGGCCGTCATCCGGTCATCGAACTACAGGAATTGGTCGGAGGAAGCGAGCGGTTCGTTCCGAATGATCTCTTCCTCGATGCCTCGACGCACAACATCGTAGTGCTGACGGGCCCGAACATGGGAGGCAAGAGCACCTATCTGCGGCAGGCGGCGCTGATTGTGATCATGGCGCAAATCGGCTCGTTTGTTCCCGCGCGTGCCGTACGGCTGGGCATTGTCGACCGCGTCTTCACCCGTATTGGCGCAAGCGATAATCTGGCCCGCGGCCGCTCGACGTTCATGGTCGAGATGACGGAGACGGCGGCCATTCTGCACACGGCGACGGCGCGGTCGTTGATCCTGCTCGATGAAGTCGGGCGCGGCACGTCCACTTATGACGGACTGGCAATCGCCTGGGCCGCCATCGAGTATCTTCATGCGCGGGTGCATGCCAAGACCTTGTTTGCCACACACTATTTCGAGCTAACCGAGTTGGCCGAGCAATTAAGCGGCGTGAAGAACTATCACGTGTCCGTCAAAGAGACCGGCGGAAGCGTAGTTTTCCTGCGTCGGGTCGAACCGGGCGCCGCCGACCGCAGCTACGGAATCGAAGTCGCAAAGCTGGCCGGATTGCCGAATGAAGTCGTGGTGCGTGCGCGCGAGGTGCTGGCCGAGCATGAATCGTCCGAGCACCGGCTTTCGAGCCATCTGACGCCGGGCAGTTCCGCAGAGCCGGAGCGTCCGACGCAGCTGACCATCTTCACGCCGCTTTCGCAGCCCGTGCTGGAAAAGCTGCGCGAAGTGGATTTGGACCGGCTGACGCCGCTCGAAGCGCTAAACTTGCTGGCGGAGCTGAAGAAAGAAATCTAACCGCCGAGACGCGGAGGGCACCGAGAGGAACGCAGGCGGAATCGCGATCGCAAGACGGCTGCGTGCCCTAACCTTGCGCGTTTTCGCGCAACGGTTGGGATTCCACTGGAATGTCGAGAGTTATACGACAGGTCAAGAAACGAAATGACTGATTGGAATCGATTCCGCGAGATGCAAACGCTTCGAGAGTCGGGACGCCCTGCTGAAGCATTGACGGAATTTAAAGCACTTCGTAAGAACGCCTCGGACGCGGTGGATAGAAGTGCAATTCTCCAACACGAGGCTCTCTGTTATTACGATCTCGGTCGTTTCGATGAAGAGGTCGAGGCAGCGTCGGAAGCGGTGAAGCTTTTGCCTGAAGAGAATCCAAGCCGACCATACGCGGAGTTCTCGCTGGCATGTGCTCATGGACACGCGGACAAATCCGACCTGGCGGTGCAGGAACTCAAAGCGTTTCTCAAGAAGCATGCAGACTTCTTGAATGACAAGGAGGAAATTGAACTCAGACGTTCTGCCCAGCTTCGGTTGATCGAAAACCTGATATCTCTTGATCACGGTGTCGAGCCGCTGTCCATTGCGAACGATCTCAAGATGGAAGATATCTCCCCAGAGGAAAGAGCGGAACTTTCGTACCGGGAGGCGGAGGCGCACAGAATCCTTGGGCGAGGCGATCACGCCCTAAAACTATACCAAGAAGCAATCAACGGCCCGCTGGTGCACTCGCTGGCTGCGCGGGCTCACTTCCACATCGGAGAAGTCCTGTACGACCGGGGTGAGTTCTCGCAGGCCGTTGGTGAATTCAAGGCTGCCGAAAATCTAGCTGATCCGGCCAACCCGGATAAGACCCATTTCGCGAAATGGGTCGAGCATACCCTTCGCGCAGCGGGAAATCCCAAGACGGATGAATTGCCAGACTGCTAAGTCTTAAGAAGAGATGCGCGACTCAGAACTGAACATCGGTCAACTCCTAATCATCGGCGTCGACGGAACCGAGATGTCTCCGCGCCTCGCGTCCATGCTCACGAAGATTCAGCCCGCAGGCGTGATTCTCTTTGCCCGCAACATCACCGGAGCCGAGCAGACGCACACTCTTCTACGCGATTGTCAGAAGTGCGTTGCCACGCCGCTTTTCACTTGCGTGGATGTTGAAGGCGGCACCGTGGACCGTTTCCGCAATGTGATTGGTGCGGCGCCTTCTCCGGCGGAGGTTTTTGCCACGGGCAGCCGGGCGCTTTTTCGCAAGCATGGACGCGTGATCGGAGAAAACTGCCGCGCGCTTGGCTTCAATGTGGATTTTGCGCCGGTGCTCGACTTGGCCTTCGATGCTTCGCGGGCGGTGATGAAATCGCGGACGGTTTCGGACGATCCGAAAAGGGTGGTTGCCTATGCGCGCGAGTTTCTGCGCGGATTGGCCGCCGCCGGCGTCCTCGGCTGCGGCAAACACTTCCCCGGACTCGGCGAAGCCACTCTCGACACGCATCATGAACTCCCCAGCGTGGAGAAGCCTCTGCGCAAGTTGTGGGAGCAAGATTTGGTTCCCTATCGGTCGTTATCGTTGCGCCACGAGTTGCCGATGGTCATGGTCTCGCACGCGGCGTTTCCGGCGGTCACGAAAGATCGCACCCCGGCATCGCTCTCGAAAAAGTGGATCACCGACATTCTGCGCAAGAAGATTGGCTACACCGGGCTCATTGTCTCGGACGACATGGAAATGGGAGCTGTCCTCGAACTTGCGCCCATCGAGCAAAATGTCGTCGAACATATCCGCGCCGGGGGCGATCTTGGCCTGATCTGCCATCACGAAGGTTTCATTCTGCGCGCCCATGAAGCACTGGTCCGCGAGGCGGAGCGCGACGGCAGGTTTGCCCGCCGCGTGACGGAGTCGGTGCGGCGCGTGCTGGCACTCAAATCGAAAAAAGCACGCGGGCGGGGGCGCCCGCGCCACACGCCTTTCACTGCCGCACGAGTCGAGAAGCTGACGCGCCAACTCTGGGAATTCGGCGAAGAGATCCGGCTGGCGACACTCGCTCGC
The DNA here is from genome assembly GCA_020073215.1 of Terriglobia bacterium. GTDB lineage: Bacteria > Acidobacteriota > Terriglobia > Terriglobales > Acidobacteriaceae > Acidiflorens. The sequence goes on from JAIQFO010000007.1 coordinate 99,624, forward strand.
GAGGAACGCGCATGAGCATGATTGTTGCCGGCGTAATGAGCGGCACCTCGGCAGATGGCATCAACGTGGCAGTCGTGCGGCTGTCGGTCGGCACCGCACGGGCGAGTCGCCCGTCCCCACACGAAAACCAACACCTGGATTTCACGCTTCTTGGTCACGAGGAGTATCCGTTCCCCGCCCAGGTCCGCCGCGCAATTTTGGCACTGATGAACGCGGAGTTAGCCCGCGTTGCCGACTTGGCTCGCCTGAACTTCCTTCTCGGCGAACTCTATGCGGAGGCGGTGGCAAAAACGGCGCGTAAGCATCGCGTGAAACTCGATCTGGTCGGCTGTCATGGACAGACGCTGTATCACCAGGGAACAGCAGAGCGATTTCTCGGGCGCAAATTGGCGGTAACGTGGCAAACGGGCGAAGGCGCCGTGATCGCCGCGCGGCTGGGGGTGCCGGTGGTTTCTGATTTTCGTCCGGCTGACATGGCGGCGGGAGGCAAGGGAGCGCCGTTAGTTCCCTTTCTCGATTACTTTTTCTATCGTGACCCGCGCGTTGCGCGTATCGCGCAAAACATTGGCGGCATTGCAAATCTGACGGCCATCCCCGCGGGCGCGTCGCTCGGCCAAGTGGTTGCCTTTGACACCGGCCCCGGCAACATGGTGATCGATGCGCTGATGGAGGAACTGTACGGACGCCGTTATGACCGCGACGGCAAAGTCGCGGCCTCTGGACGCGTACTGACTGCGGTGATCGCGCGGTTGCTGCGCGCGCCTTTTTTCCGCCAGAAGCCCCCGCGGACGGCAGGCCGCGAGGAATTTGGCCGCGAATACCTGGCCCGCTTTCTTCAACTCTGCCGCGGCGCCAGCAAGTCCGACGTGGTCGCGACGGCAACCGCCCTAACGGCGCGATCGATTGCGGATGCGGTCGAGCGATTCGTAATGCCGCGACTCGCTGCGCGCCGCCAACCGGCGAGCTGCCAAATGATCGTTTCCGGTGGAGGCGCGAAGAATTCGACGCTGATCGGCTTGTTGCGCGACCAAATGGCGCCCTTGGGGGTCAGTCTACATTTCTCCGATGAATTCGGCCTGCCGGCGGGAGCCAAGGAAGCCGTCGCCTTCGCGCTGCTCGCGCACGAAACCTGGCATCGGCGGCCCAGCAATGTGCCAGCGGCTACGGGAGCGAAGAGGGCGGCGATCCTGGGAAAGATTTCGTATGCGTGAAGCGGCAGCGCGGGAGCCAACGAAAAGCAGGTCCTTCCCCTTCGACAAGCTCAGTGTCAGGATGACAATTGTTTTCAGGATGACAATTTGTTTGGGATTGCTTGGCGGATTGGTGCTGCCCCTCCTCTCCTGCTCCCAACCTCCCGACCCCAATACGCTGGTCATGCTCATCGAAAGCAGCCCCACGAATCTCGACCCGCGAGTGGGAATCGACGGGCAGTCGGAGCGTATTGACGAACTGCTCTTCGACGCATTGCTGACGCGCGACGACCATTTCAATGTTCAGCCTGGCCTGGCGGAACGTTGGGAGATTCCCGATCCGCTCACCTATGTCTTCCATCTGCACCCCGGCGTGACCTTTCACGATGGGCGGCCCCTCACTTCGCGCGATGTAAAGTGGACGATCGATTCCATGCTCCAGGGCAAGATTCGAAGCACCAAGACCTCGACCTATAGCCGCTTCGTCGATCGAATCGAAACGCCCGATCCGTTGACGGTTGTCTTCCATTTGAAACAGCCGTGGGCCGCCTTGCTGTGGAATCTCTCCGAGGGAGCGATTGGGATTGTGCCCGATGGTTCACTCGATGAAATCACGCGCCAGCCGATCGGAACCGGGCCGTTCAAATTCGTCCGCGCGGAAACCGACAAGGAAGTCATCCTGCAGCGCAACGATGCGTACTGGGGCGCAATTCCGCATCTGGCCCGCGTACATTTCGCCGTCGTTCCCGATGCCACCACCGAGGCCCTCGAACTGCGAAAAGGCAGCGCCGACCTCGCCATCAACGCGCCCATGTCTCCCGACACCATCGTCACCCTCGAACGCTACCCGTCGCTCGTTGTTCAGCACGGACCCGGCACCAGGCTGGCCTATCTGGCATTCAATCTGCGCGACCCTATCCTCAAAGATGTACGGGTTCGCCGAGCCATCGCCTGCGCTCTGGACCGTCGACCCATGATGGAATACCTGTGGCGCAGCGAGGTCCAGCCTGCCAGCAGCATCCTGCCGCGGCAAAGTTGGGCGTACGACGGGGACGTAACCCGCTACGATTACGATCCCGGCAAGGCACGGCAATTGCTCGACGCCGCGGGCTACCCAGCGGTGAACGGCGTCCGCTTTCACCTTATGATGAAGACCTCGACCGACGAAAACACGCGCCTGATGGTCGCCGTCATGCAACAGCAACTGCGCGAGGTAGGGATTGCGCTCGACATCCGTACTTTCGAATTCGCCACTTTTTTTGCCGACGTCACCAGCGGCGCTTTCCAGCTCTATTCGCTGCGCTGGATCGGCGGGAACGAAGACCCCGACATTTTTGACGCAGCCTTTCACTCGCGCAACTTCCCTCCCGCAGGCAGGAACCGCAGCTTCTATTCCAATCCGCGCATCGATACCCTGATCGATCAGGCCAGCCGCGAGACAAATCAGGGTGACCGCAAGCGACTTTATGCTGAACTGCAGCAAATTCTGGCGCAGGATGTTCCGTCTATAAACCTGTGGTACTTCGACAACGTGTTGGTGCACACGCGCCGTGTCCGGAATGTCCCGCTGAATCCCTCGGGAAATTACGATTTTCTGAAGACAGCTGAAATCAGCACCCAATAGCCAGTTGCCAGCATCCGGTTTTCAGCGTGATACCATCGAAAATTGAACACACGCTTGAGTGGGGTAGCTATTCCTAAGACCTGACACCTGAGACCTGATCTTGAACATTCTCTTCATCGGCGACATCTTCGGCCGCCCCGGACGTACGATCGTAAAAGATCGCCTGCCGGAACTGCGCAAACGCTACGCCGTGGATCTGGTCATCGCCAACTGCGAAAATGCCGCGGCTGGGTTTGGCATCACTCCACCTCTGGCAGAAGAGCTGTTTGACCTGGGCATCGACGTGATGACCACCGGAAATCACGTCTGGGACAAACGCGAGATCATCGAATACTTCCAGATGGCGGATGGCAATCCCCACAGTCCGGCGCGCCGGTTGTTGCGTCCGGCAAATTTTGCGCAGGGCCTGCCCGGTTGGGGCGTGTACGAAGGCCAGAAGAACGGCGTCGGATATGCCGTCGTGAATCTTCAGGGACGGGTCTTCATGGGCTCGAGCGACGATCCCTTTCGTTACGCCGATCGCCTTCTGGAGCAGATCCAATCGAAGATCGTGTTCGTGGATTTCCATGCCGAGGCGAGTTCCGAAAAAATCGCTTTCGGCTGGTATCTTAACGGGCGCGTTACCGCCGTGGTGGGCACGCACACGCACATTCCGACGGCAGATGAGATCGTGCTGCCGAAGGGCACTGCTTACATTACCGACGTTGGCATGACCGGGCCCTACGACAGTGTCATTGGCGTGAAGAAAGAATTGGTGATCGAAAAGTTTCTCAGCGGGATGCCGTCACGCTTCGAGCCGGCCAACGGTGACGTCCGCCTGTGCGCGGTACTGGTGGAATGCGACGACCAAACCGGCCGTGCCACAAGGATGGAACGGCTGATGCTGCGCTAAGATTGGCTGGAATGACAACTGCCCGACTCATCATCGGAGTCCTTGCCTTTGTGTGCGTGCCGGTTTGTGGCATTGCTTCAAGTCTCGTAAGTTTCGAGATGGTGGAGAAGGTGAACGAGCAGCTCCCGAAAGACCAACAGTTCGCACTACTCTGGTGGTACTGGCCCAAGACTCAACGGCTATGGCGGGAATACAAGATGCTGTATCCGGACGGAAGCCTTCTTAGGAGACTGCGCATTTTGGGGGCCTTGATGTTCGTCTGCCTTTTCACCTGTGTTTGGGCCTTTGGATTTTTTGCGCGGTAACACTTCCCTGAGAACTCGCTATTCGGCGAAGAAGCCGAGGAACTTTCTGCCCGTGCAAACCTGGCCCGGTTACGACCGTCGTTCCCTTTCGAGTATTTCTCTTGCAAGACATGGCCAGCCGGGCATTCTATAGTACCTAATATGCGATGGCTGCCAGCAGGAATTGGCTTGTTGCTGGCCGGAGTGTGTCTAGCCGCAGACACTCCGGTGGCCGCCCCATCGCTCTGCTCCGATTCCGGGGGTGCGCCCCCCTGTCACGGTCCGGCCAAGGATCTGAAGGCTGCCCGTCAGGCTTTCGCGCGCGGCCTGAAGCTTGAGAAATCGCACGCCGACAATTTCCAAAATCTCGACCAGGCCTTTTACGAATTTGAGGAAGCCGCTCGCCTGGTCCCGCAAAACGTAGAGTACCTCACCGCCCGTGAGATTACGCGGCAACGCCTGGCCGGCCTGCACCTGGAACGCGGAAACAGCGACCTCCTCGCCGGTCGCCAAGTCGAGGCGCTGGCGGAGTTTCGAACCGCGCTGAATCTCGATCCACAGAACGAATTCGCCGAGCAGCGCATACTCGACGCCCTGGGACCCGCGCCCGTGCACGCCGCCGGCCCCGCGCAAGTGGTCGCCAGCGCCGACGCGCTCATCGCTAAACCGATCGACGCGCGCCATGACATCCACTACCGCGGTGATTCGCGGGGTCTGGCCACCGCGGTTGCCTCGAGCTATGGGCTGACGGTAGTCTTCGACGACAACTTCCCCAGCCGCCGCGTGCGATTCGATATTGAGAACGCTGATTTCGCAACCGCCATGCAGGCCGCCTCCGCAGTCACGAAGAGTTTCAGCGTGGCGCTGGAAGACACTGTGCTTTTTGCCTGCGCAGACACTCCGGACAACCACCGCCTCTACGACCGCTTGGGCATGCGCTCCTTTTACATCTCTGCCGGGAGTCCGCAGGAGCTAAACGAATTGGTGAACTCGCTGCGCACGCTCTTCGAATTCAAGTTCGTGAGCCTCAACGCCGCCTCGAGCACGATCACGGTGCGCGGACCGCAGGCGGTGCTGGAAGCCGCAACCCAGTTTCTCGGACAGCTGAATAGCCCCCGGCCGGAAGTCATGCTCGACCTGAAAGTCTTCCAGGTAAGCCACACCTACGCTCGGAACATCGGGCTGCACATCCCCAATCAATTCCATCTTTTCAACATTCCCGCGGCCGCGCTTACCGCTCTCGGCGGACAAAACATCCAGGACCTGATCAACCAGCTGATTTCCTCCGGCGGCATCAATCAAGCCGGCAACCAGTCCATCGCCGCCCTGCTGGCTCAGCTGCAAGGCCAGCAGAACTCGATCTTCAGCCAGCCGCTCGCCACCTTCGGCGGAGGCCTCACCTTCATGGGGCTTAGCCTCGATCAGTTGGCCGCCGCGCTTTCCATGAATGAAAGTTCCGTTCGCCAGCTCGATCACGTCCAGTTGCGCGCTTCCCAGGAGAAAGAAGCCACGTTTAAGCTGGGATCGCGCTATCCCATCCTCAACGCCAGCTTCGCTCCGATTTTCAATAATGCCGCGATCTCCCAGGTCATCGGGAATCAATCGTTCGCCGCGCCCTTCCCGTCGGTCAGTTATGAGGACATCGGACTTAACATCAAGGCGAAACCGCTGGTGCACGGCAATTCCGACGTGGCCCTGGACCTGGAGATCCAATTCCGCACCCTGAAAGCCGCCAGCGTCAATGGCATTCCCGTCATTGCCAACCGTGAGTACAAAGGAGGAATCCTGCTCAAGGAAGGGGAACCGGCGGCGGTGGCGGGAATGATTACCCGGTCCGATCAGAAGAGTCTGAGCGGACTGCCTGTGTTCTCCAGAATCCCGGGTCTCGGCCACCTCACCTCGCAAACCTCCAAACAAGAAGAGGACGATGAGTTGCTCATCCTGATCACGCCCTACGTCGTCAGCAGCCCGGAGCGCACCGATGCGCCGGAAATCTGGATGGGAAAATAAATCAGGTGAGCAGATTGTTGTCATCCTTCGCGAAGCGAAGGACCTGCTGTCGCGGGCGTTGAGAGGAAGGCAGCTCTTTCGCTAAGGACAACACAGCAATCTTACTTGTCGGCCTTTTCCTGGTTTGCCTGGAACTCCACAATCTTCCTCAAAAGGTCAACCGGCGCGGCTCCCGGTAAGGCACGTCCGTTGATGAACACCGTCGGCGTGCTATTCACGCCCAGCGATTTTCCCAGCGCGACGGAAGCCTCGACCCTCGCTTTCGTATCCGGCTTGACGGCGCAGGCGGCAACCTCGTCCCCATTCGCGCCCGACGCGGTCGCGATGGCCTTCAGCTTTTCACCGGCGTTGGCCTCCGTAATATTGGCCTGCTCTTCAAACGTCTTCTGGATAAATTTCCACACCGCATCATTCCCGCCGCGTCCGACGCAATCGACATACGCCGCCCCTTTCTCCGCCCAGTTATGCAGGGGCAGCGGGAAATTCTGGAACACGAAGTGGACCTCGGGCTCGAGCGCCAGCAACTGTTCAATCGCCGGGGCCGCTTTTGCGCAATGCGGGCACTGCATATCGCTAAACTCGACCACGGTCACCACCGCCTTCGCCGGCCCCTTCGCTGGTCCGCTTACACCTTTTTCCAGCTTGGCGCGAGTCTCGTCAAATGGCTTCGCACCGAAGGGCAGCACGTCGCCCGTAATCGCATGCTTGCCGTCCGAGCTAACCAACAATCGATTCGCATTCGGCCCCTGCTGGTTAGTGATAACCACCGCCACCTCGGCCAACCCTGGGATCTCGGAGGGACGAATCTCGTTCACCTTCCACGTGATGGTGGGATCGTAGCCGAACATCTGGAACAGAAACGAGTTGACCGTGTCTTCACTAGGTAGAACCGTCGTGCCCGCGGCGGCCGGTGCGATCGCCGCGTCCTTGGCGGTTGATTTTGCGGGGTGAGCCGCCGGGTGAACAGGTTTGGTTTGGGCGGCGGCGATGCCAGACAACAGAAGGGTGGCGAGCCATGTGCGATGCATGCGTGTCATAGTGTGGGATCGACCGGAATTCGATTGTTACAAAAACCGCGGAAGTTGTCATTCTTCACCTCAGGATGACAACCAATAGAAAGATGAGAGTCGCAGGAACTGCTCCTAGACCTCCGCCTGGGCCGCGATCGGGAATCTCCGCCCATAGCCGAATGCCTTGGCGGAGATCTTGATTCCGGGGGCTGCTTGTTGCCGCTTGTACTCGCTGCGCTCCACCATCCGGATCACCCGCCGCACCAGATCCAAGTCAAAATTGTGGCTGCGCGAAATCTGCTCGGCGGAGCGCAACTCCTCCACAAAGTCTTCGAGAATCGCATCGAGCACATCATAGGGCGGGAGTGAATCCGAATCTTTCTGATCCGGGCGCAATTCCGCCGACGGCGGCTTCTCGATCGTCGCTTCCGGAATCACTTTGTGCCGCGAGTTCACATATGCGCTCAGGCGGTATACCAGGGTCTTCGGCACATCCGAGATCACCGCCAGCCCACCGACCATATCGCCATAAAGAGTGCAATAGCCGACGGCCAATTCGCTTTTATTGCCGGTCGAAAGCACCAGGGCGCCGAATTTATTCGACAGGGACATGAGCAGCAATCCGCGAGCGCGGGACTGAATATTTTCCTCGGTGACGTCCTCTGGCCTGCCAGCAAATACCGGCGCCAGCGTGCGGCGCGCGGCTTCGTAGATTTCCTGGATCGACAGCAGTTCGAAGCGAATCTTCAGGTTGCCGGCCAGTTCCCGCGCATCGTCGATCGAACCTGGCGAAGAATACGGCCCCGGCATGCCAACGCCGATCACGTTCCCGGAACCGAGCGCATCCACCGCAATCGCCGCGGTAAGCGCCGAATCGATGCCGCCGCTCAGTCCGACGAGCGCCTGCTGGAAACCGCATTTGCGGACATAGTCTCGCGTGCCCAGAACCAGCGCCTCATACGCGCTCGCTTCTTCCCCTGCGATCTGTGGGTGCATGTCGCCCGTCAGCTTGTCGGAGTCAAAGTAGATCAGATCTTCCTCGAACGACTTCCCTTGCGCAATCACTTGTCCGTCGGGAGCGAGCACCAGGCTCGATCCATCGAAGACCAGGCTGTCGTTGCCCCCCACCTGGTTCACCATCGCGACCGGAACCTTCTGATTCTTCGCGATGGCCGCCAGCATATCGTGGCGCAGTTCGCGCTTGCCCAGCCAAAACGGCGACGCGGAAATGTTGAGCACGAAGTTCCCGCCCCCGCGGACCAGTTCCTCCACGGGATCGATGCCATAGAGCCGCCGGTTCCAAAAGCGTTTGTCGTTCCAGGCATCCTCGCAGATGGTCAAAGCCATCCGCTTGCCGCAAAAACTGAACAGTCGCTGGCTCTTTGCCGGAGCGAAGTTGCGCATTTCGTCAAAGACGTCGTAGGTAGGCAGCAACATCTTCGACTGGATGAATTCGACCCGCCCTTCGCGTAGCAGCGCGGCGGAGTTCATCACTTTCTTGCCAGAGTCCGCTTCGGCCGGCGTGACGATTCCGCAGATCACGGCAATCCCGTGCGTCTCCGCGGCAATCCTTTCGACCGTGGTGCGGCAGTGCGCCACAAACGGCGCCCTCTCGACTAGATCGCGCGGCGGGTAGCCGCAGACGGCAAGTTCCGGAAACAGAATCAAGCCCGCGCCAGCGCTCCGCGCCTGCAGCGCAAACTGGACGATCTTGGCGGCATTGCCAGAGAAGTCCCCGACCGTGGGGTTGATCTGGCCCAGGGCAATCTTCACACTCATAGTGTAGTGGGTCGAGGTGTAGAAGGTCGAGGATTTGAGCGGGCCGTCCCCCGCGGTCATTCCATCGCGGGAGCGGTCGATGAACTCCAGTTGGGGTTGGGGTCATTGCTGGGGGGCGGCTGCGGCCTGTCCATCGGTGGCGCGCTGGAAGGGTTGGCAGGATTGGACTCCGGCATCTCCTCCCCAGGACGCCTCAACGTGGGCGCGTTCGCAGGGCGGTCTTCCTGTTTCTTGGCAACGGTGGGCGCGCCAAGATCAACTTCTTTGTCGACGCGCACGATTTTCTGGCCATCCACCTTCATCGTCTCCACGCGCATGACCTCATCGCCCACGAAGCGCACAAAATCCACATCCTGAGGCGGCGTGCCGTAGATCCATTCCTCGTACTCCACTTCGTTTGCGGTCTCGCGAACTTTCTTGGGCGGGCGTCCCTTGGCGTAGATCACCATCTCGCGATTCATTCCCACCAGCACATGATGATTCTTGATGGCCTCTTTCACCTGGGGAGGAACGGTTTCGAGATACGCTTCGAGCGGGGACTTGGCATCGAAATCAAACACCGGACGTAGCAACTCCTTCAGCTCCGGCCCGGTCAGCTCCGGGACGTACTTGTCGAAGTAGAGATCGACGAACGAGCCGCGCGCGTTGGCGGAGGCATCCGACGGCACGATGGGCCCGCCCCCGCCCGCTCCGGCAATTTCGATGCGCTGGTACCACTTCTGCTTCTTGACCGGACCGCCATTGATCTCAAAGCGGATGTGGTCGTCTTTGATGGTGACATCGCTGATGCGGGCCCGGTCGCCGGGTTTCGCCGCCGGTCCCCAGAGCGCCATTAAACGTTGCAGTTCCGGGCCGCTGGGAGTGACGGTTCCATTCCTGAGTCTTAGCCCGGTCTTCCCCATCGGAAAACTGGCGCGGATGTAGACCAGTTGCTCATTGAAAACGTGGATTACCTCTTCGCGGGTTTGCTTGGAGATTTTTGGCGGCGCACTATTCCCGGCGAGAGCCAGCACGGAGAAGAGCGAAAGTACCGTTAACAGTCGAAAGCAAGCGCCGTAAACCTGGAAGGACAGCATGCCGCACCCCGGGGCGAGCTTAATCCAATGGATTGATTATAGACCCGCTCTGCCCGATGCGGCCGACGCCAGCGCTGACCTCCACGAACAACCCTTGAGCCCGGCGGTCGGCGCCCTGGCCCGTGGTATATTTCCCCGTGGCATATCCCTACAACATGAAGGCCAGCGGGGTTGTGTACCTTCTTCTTACGTTTGTTCTTTTCATTCATTTTCTGCGCTATAACAACTACTCGACCGATACGGTGGAGTACGTAGGGAATGTGGTGGCCCTGCACCCATCGGACCCCGTGGCCATCCGCGATCAGGCCTATCAAGCGGTAACCACGGAGGCCCCGGCTATGGTCGTGCCGCACATTCTCGGCGACGACCTCTCCACCCAACAAGCCGACGTGCGCCGAGCCAAACATGCGGATCCTTATCGCTTCGCGCAGTTCCTGCCCTATTTTTCGGTTAAGCCCCTTTACATCGAAGCGCTGAATCTGGTTCACAAGGCGGGAGTCGGGTTGGTGCGGTCGATTGCGGTGGTGTCGGCCATCTCGTTTGCCGGATTGGCGGCGCTGATCTATTGGTGGGTGCTGAAACTCGGCGGTTCGGTGTGGGCCGCGTGCCTGGTGTTGCTCACTCCCGAGATGTCCACCCTGGCTCAGGGCACCGGGCCTGACGGGCTCTCGGTTCTGTTTCTGATAGGAGGGCTTTTTTCGCTCTGGTATGTGAGGCCCTCGGTTGGAGTTACGTTGCTATTATCATCCGCGTGGGTGCGCCCCGAGAATGCGATTTTCTGTATTCTGGTTGTGGTCTATCTCGCGGTCAAGGGCGAACTGCGTGCCTGGATGGCTGTCGTTTTGATCGCAATCTCGGCCATAACACCGATGGCAATCAATCATTTCGGTGGTTATGGCTGGAAAGCCCTCTATTCCCACACCTTCAAATTCACGGAAATGGACCCGGGAATGTTTGTGCCTACCTTCACGGCATCGGACTATCTCAATGCCTTCCGTTCCGGAGTGCGAGAAGCGTTGCACAGCAGTTTGGTTGCTTACCTGTTCCTTTGGGTTGTGGGCCTGCAGCTGGTGCCGCGCATGCGGTGGCCACTCGTACTTTGTGGGATCTTCTCCGCGGCAAAGTTTGTCATCTATCCTAATTTTGAGCCACGATATTACGGCTTGTTGTACTTAGTAACTGCGATCGGTGCGTGCGCCGCGATCCAGAGCCATCGTGGCGCTTACGAAGTCTCGAGGCAACCGGCCGCCTCTTAGAGGCGTTACTTTCTACGCAGTAACGGGCGTGCGCTTAACAGAACATGAACCCAACCACGAAGAAGAGCACTCCATCTAGTCCGAACACTCTTTATCTTTCTGTGGTTGGAGCCGCCGCAGTCATTCTAGCGCTTCCCATGATTCTCCACGGCCCCATGGCGCAGGGCCATGACACTACCGAGCACATCAACTTCGCCCGCCATTTCAGCGAGCAGTTCTGGGCAGGTGAATGGTATCCACGCTGGCTTGCCGGAATGAACCACGGGTTGGGTAGTCCCACCTACTTTGTATTTCCTCCCTTCCCAAGCTATGTTTTCACGCTGTTAGCACCCCTGGCAAAGTTTTGTCATCTCAACGCGTTCAATATGGGAGAATTTCTCGCTCTCCTTGGCTCTGGGATTTGCGCCTATCTCTGGCTCAATACCATGGCCAGCCGCCGGATTGCGTGCGCGGGCGCAATCCTCTATATGCTGATGCCCTATCATCTCGCGGTGGATTACTACCGCCGGACGGCTCTGCCCGAGTGCTGGGCGTTGGTTTGGATGCCGTTAGTGCTTTATTTCAGCGCAAAAGCGATGCGGCGGGAGCGTGTTTACCTTGCTGGCTTGGCAGTGGCCTATGCCTGCCTCATTTTAAGTCACCTTATCAGTGTGTTGATATTCTCTCTTATTCCTTTGGCTGCCGCCATGACGCTTTCCGCGTCAGGCCAAAAGATGAAAGCTGCGTTCCGCGTCGCTGGGGGACTGTTCTTAGGCGCAGGCCTGTCATCCTTTTATCTGGTCCCCGCGCTGTTCCATGCCCGGCATTTTCCGGCCTCCAGGTTGTACCCATGGTCTTTTTTTCAAAGTAACCTCATCGCCGTGGGAACGCTGTTACACGCCGGAGGGTTCGTTCATGCGATCTCATTGACCGTCGTTAACATGATCGCTCTCGGCCTGTGGTGCGGCATCTGGGTGCTGGCGAAAGGCGAGAGACATTCCAGGGCGAAAGTGCTTTTCTGGCTTGCGGTTGGCGTCCTTCCGTTATTTCTGATGCTTAGCCTGAGTTTCCCGGTATGGAAGATGTGTCCCCTGCTGTTCGCGGCGGTGCAATTTCCCTGGCGCTTCAACATTGTCTTGTGTATCGCAGCGCTGGCAATTGTCACGGTGTTACTGTCGGAGATATCCCGCTGGTCGCGATGGCCTCAGGCATGGTCGCTGGTTCTGGCGTTCCTGTTGATCGTTCCCTGGTTCATGGCGTACGGCAACATTTGGAAGCGTTACCAGATGGAAGCGGCTCACCCGATAGAAGCGGGATCCCCGATGCCGCACGTCGATGACCACGACGGCTGGTTCTACGCCTGGTCACCTCCGGGAATCGACGCAGCGAAGGCGATCGAGGCGAGCACTGGACCGCAAATAAGATTCTTGACGGGCCTGGGTACCACGACCCTCTTACTTTGGAAACCCCGACACATCGAGTTCCAGACGAACAGCTCAACCGGCGGATCGGTCATGGTCAGACAGTTCTACTATGCCGCTTGGAAAGCGGCGTTGGTTAGCCCCTCTCAGACCCTTGATGTAAGAGCGGCGATGCCAGAGGGTCTTGTGGAAATACAGGTACCACCGGGGCTTCAGCGAATCCGCCTTGAGATTCCTACCGGGCGCGCCGAGCGCATCGGGTTCTGGATCAGCGCATGGTTCGCAGTCCTGTGCATTGGGGTGGGTTGGCGTCAATGGTGGGAGAGTCGCCATTCCCCGCCCGAATTGCCGAGAACGTAACACCGCGCGGTAACCGGCAGTGTGGGTACGTCCGTAATGGTGTGGTGTACTTTGAGCACCTGAGGTAACCAGCGCCAACCTCTTACAATGGATGCAGAACGGACGAGCGCACCCCCGCGCTTGGGCCGCCAGGATTGCCTTTTGGCGCTAAAGCTTCCCATTCCCGCGCGCGTTCCGCTCCTCTACGTCATCCTCGGGGTGCTGCTGGCGATCAGTGTCCTTCCGATGTATTTCTACTCGGCGCAGATTGAGACCCTGAACCGGGAGCGCCTCAAGACCAACGAAATGCTGCTCCAGAATACGGTGACGCGTTCGCTGGCCGACGACATCTCCCAGCACCAGGAAGCGTTGCGGATGATGCTGTCCAATTTGTCGTCGTCGATGCAGGTCATGATGTTGGCCAATCCGAGCGGGAACGACCTGAGTGCGCAGAGGCTTCTGACGCCGGAGCTGCGGGCCATGCTCGAGACCTTTGTGTCGTCGTCGAATGACATAGCGTATGCCACACTGCTGAATGCCGACGCCAAGGGAGTTTCCGCCGGCCGTATTGAGCCCGACGCCTTTCTGCAACGGGAACTCGAACGAGCCTATCAAGCCGCCCTTGAAGGACGCGTCTTCAGCGGGCAGCCGTTGATGGTGGGCAGCGGCAAATCCGCGCACACCGTGATGCTGGTCAGTTCGCCGATCGTCGTGGACAAACGATTTCTGGGGATGATCGGGTCGGTGGTCGACATGGACTACCTGATCCGCCGGTTGCAGCAAGTCAACCAGAGTGGATTGATGCCGTACGTCGTGGACAGCCAAGGCAGGCTGGTGGCGGCGGCGACGGCGCAATACGCCACCGGTCAGGACATGACCCACTTCGACATCGTCCGCAGCTTCGTGGACGAGGGCGCGAAAGCCCAGTTGGCGGCCACCCGTGAATTCACCATTCGTGAAGGGAAAGACACGACCCAGATGCTGGGAACGTACAGTCCGGTAACCTCGCTGGATTGGGCGGTGGTGGTGCAGAAGCCGCGCGAAGAGGCGTATCGGGGAATCTACGAGATGCAGCGCACGGGGCGCCTGCTGGCATGGCTGGCGGTGTTTGCCAGCGTGGGTCTGAGCATCTTTTCGGCGCGGCGCATCACCAGCCCCCTGCAAGTGCTGGCGCAGTCCAGCCAGGCGATTGCGCGTGGCGATTTCTCCCAGCGCGTGCACCTGAAAACGCGCACCGAGATCGGCGAACTGGCGGCGACGTTCAACACCATGTCGGAAGAACTGGAACAGTTCGTCGAGGACCTGAAGCGCGCCGCCGAGGAAAACAAGGCGCTGTTCATGGGGTCGATCCAGATGCTGGCCGGAGCGGTCGACGAAAAGGACCCGTACACCCGCGGCCACTCTGACCGCGTCACGAAATACTCGCTGATGATCGCGGAAGAGATGGGGTTGGACCCGGGATTCCTCGAGATCTTGCGCGTTTCGGCGCAGCTTCACGATGTCGGCAAAATCGGCATCGAAGACCGCATCCTGAAGAAACCGGGCGCTCTGACTCCCGAAGAATTCGAGATCATGAAGACGCACACCACCCGGGGCGCGAACATCCTGCGCCCGGTGCCCCAGTTGCGCGAGATGCTGCCCGGAATCGAACTGCACCATGAGGCGCTCAATGGGCGTGGATATCCTTATGGTCTAAAAGGCGAGGAGGTCCCTCTGTTGGCGCGCGTCATTGCGGTCGCCGACACTTTTGACGCCCTGACTACCAATCGTCCGTACCAGCGTGCCCACGATCCGCTGGAAGCACTGCGCATCATCCAAAGCATCTCCGGACAGCGCCTGGACCCCGGGGCCGTGGCCGCGCTGCTGGCGGTGTTTAAGCGGGGAGAAATTCACATTCACAAATCCCTGACGCTGCCCATGCCGCTGGAATCAACTGCACCCGCTCCCGTGCCGCTCCCCGTTCCGTTCCAAACCCCTGATCCTCTCACGGCCGAAATCACACGGACCTGAAGACCAATTGTGTAATTTGGTAATCGGATAATTTGGCAATTTAGAGCCCAAGTGGTCCCAAGGTTTCAAATTACCAAATTACAGATTACGCAATTACAAAACTCTCCTCCCGCCATCTCTTATAATCAGAGCCGGATACCTCATGATTCAAACTCTTTTTGGCAGCCTGGACGAAGTTCAGAAACCAAGTTTTATCGAGCGCATGAAGGAGGCCGTCTCGCGCACCCGCGAGAATCTGGCCGAGCGCATCGAAGACGTCGTCTCCATCGGTAAAGAAATTGACCGCTCCACGCTCGACGATCTGGAAGCCACTCTAATCGGCGCCGACCTCGGCACCACCACCACCCATGAGGTCCTGGAGAAGCTGCGCGATAAGGCCGATCGGAAGCAGATCAAGGATGTAAGTGAACTCAAACGGCTGCTGAAAGACGAACTGCTGGCGATTCTGACCTCAACCGCTTCGGCGCCGGTAACCAAAGTGGACGGCACGCCGGAGGTGATCATCGTGGTGGGCGTGAACGGCACCGGCAAGACAACGACGATTGGGAAGTTAGCGCAGGTGTTTCGCGCGCAAGGAAAGACCGTGCTCCTGTGCGCAGCCGATACCTTTCGCGCGGCAGCGATCGAACAACTCGAGATTTGGGGGCAGCGCACGGGGACCGAAGTGATCAAGACAAAAGCCGGCGGCGATCCATCGGCAGTGCTCTTTGACGCTCTGCAGGCGGCCACCGCGCGTAAAACCGATTACGTGATCGTCGATACCGCCGGGCGCCTGCACACCAAGCAGAACCTGATGCTCGAACTGGAAAAGATGAAGCGCACGGCACAACGCATCGTGCCCGGCGCCCCGCACGAGACTCTGCTCGTAATGGATGCCACAACCGGCCAGAATGGATTGCAGCAGGCGCGGCAGTTCACGCAATCGTCCGGAGTTACGGGAATTGTACTGACCAAACTTGACGGCACCGCGAAAGGCGGCGTCGTGGTGGCAATTTCGCGGGAGTTGGGACTGCCCGTACGATATGTGGGAGTGGGCGAGAAGGCGGGAGATTTGCTGCCGTTCGATGCCAAAGAGTTTGTGGAATCGCTGTTTGCGTAGAGGCACCACGGGTGGCAGGCACCGCGAGGCGCACGGGAGGACGGACAATGCAGCGGAAGAAATCTGGATCGCTTTCTTATTGGCGGAAACTGTTGGAGCGGCTAAGACTGCTGTTCCGTCCCAAGCCCGAACCGGAAGATCCTTACGCCTATCGCACCGCTCCGTTGCGTCATCCTCCCCATGGGCGGAGCGGATCCGCGGTGGCAGAACTGGATGAAGAAGAATGAGGGAAGCGTTGTCGTCCGATGAGCAATTCATGCGGAGGGCGCTGGAATTGGCGCGGGCGGGCGTTGGTCTGGTGTCGCCCAATCCGGCGGTGGGCGCGGTTGTGGTGGACGCGTCGGGCCGCGAAGTTGGGGCAGGCACGCACACGTATGACGGTGTAAAGCACGCTGAAATTCTTGCCCTGGAGCAAGCGGGCCAAGCGGCTCGCGGCGCAACTCTCTACCTGAATCTGGAGCCGTGTTCGCATCAGGGCCGCACCGGGCCGTGCGCTGACGCCGTAATCGCGGCCGGAATCAGCCGTGTGATCTGCTCCGTGGAAGACCCCAATCCACGAGTGTCAGGCCAAGGATTCGCTAAGCTTCGTGCAGCAGACATCAGCGTACAAGTCGGCCTGTTCGAGGCAGAAGCCAGGAAGCTGAACGAAAGTTTCGCCAAGTACATTCGGCACGGCAGGCCGCTGGTCACGCTGAAGTCGGCGATGACCCTCGACGGGAAAATTGCCGACGCCCGGAAACCGGGCACGGAGCGAGACTCGGAGTCTGGCTCGGCCACTCCGGCGACCGAGGGCGCGCGCAGCGGATACCACTGGATCACCGGCGAAGTGGCGCGCGCGCATGTGCAGCAACTGCGCCATCAGAATGACGCGATTCTCGCCGGGGTAGGCACGGTGATGGCCGACGATCCGCTGCTGACCGACCGGAGCGGCCTGCCGCGAAGGCGCAAGCTGCTGCGCGTGATTCTCGATACATACTTGCGCATTCCCCTTGCGTCGCGCGTGATTCAGACTGCTGAGAACGATGTTCTGGTCCTGTGTTCGACGGCTGAGGAGCAGCCTAAGCAAGCGCTCGAAGCCAAGGGAATTCGCGTCGAACAAATATCGGCGACCGCGGACGGACGTCCCGACTTCCGAGCGATTGCCCAGCGCCTGGGAGCAATGCAGATCACCAGCCTGCTGATCGAAGGTGGAGCATTGGTAAATGGCGCGGCCCTGGCCTCGGGCGAGGTGGACAAGGTCTTCCTCTACTACGCGCCGAAGATTTTTGGCGAGGGCGCGGTTCCCTTCCTGGCTGGGGAAAGTCTGCACGGAAGGGCCCAGTGCGTGCAGAGGTTCCAGTTACACCGCTTCGGCGAAGACTTCGCGCTGGAAGGTTATCTCCGCGATCCTTACTCGGGAATGGGATAAGTTTTACCCTCATATTCAAGACACAAGTTTGGTTTGTCATCCTGAGCGAAGCGAAGGATCTGCTTTCTTGTCGCTGCATTGAGACAGCAGGTCCTTCCCCTTCGGCTGCGCTCAGGGTCAGGATGACAATGTGGATTTAAATCACGAACTCACGGCATACTACTACCAGGAGACACAGCTCTTATGTTTACCGGAATCGTCGAAGAAGTGGGCAGAGTCGTAAAGATCGAGCAGCGTGGCGAGAATCGCCGCATCACTGTCGAGGCCGCGAATGCTCCGAATGCATTGGGAATCGGCCACAGCATCGCGGTCAGCGGCGTTTGCCTGACGGCGCTGGACATCAAGCCAAAATCATTCTGCGCCGACCTGGCTCCGGAAACCTGGGTGCGAACTTCGTTCTCTCGCATGCACGAGGGCGCAATGGTGAACCTGGAGTTGCCCATGAAGGCCGACGGGCGCTTCGGCGGTCACATTGTTCAAGGCCACGTCGATGGCGTGGGCAAGCTGATCGAACTCGAGCGCATCTTGGACTCGAAGGGACGGGATTCCGAGAACTGGTGGCTGCATATTGAAATACCCTCCGAGGTCGAGAAGTACACGGTATACAAGGGATCGATTTGCATTGAAGGCATCAGCCTGACAGTCGCGAAGCTCGAACGCAACCGCTGCACCATTGCCATCATTCCCCACACCGTCGATCTCACCAATCTCGGTTCGCTCAAGCCAGGCGATCCCGTCAATCTGGAAGCCGACGTGATTGCGAAATATGTAGAAAAGATGATGAAAGGCGACCCCGCACCAAGTTCGCTAACCGTGGAGAACCTGGTAGGGCAAGGGTTCTAGAACACTGACTAGTAGCCTGGAGTTTGATTCACCGGGTACTGGATACTGGGTACTGGGTACTGGGTACTGGCGAATGCCTTCAAGCTTCCAGCTTCAACTCATCCAGTTCCAGGAACTCTCGAATGATGGGCTCGGTGGATTTCTCCATGTCCTTATAGGGCCCGAAGAAGATCGCACGGCCCTCGTAAAGGAAGACAACGCGGTCGGCCAGTTTCTTGGCCAGGCGCATGTCGTGGGTGACGACGACCGAGGTCAAGTGTAATTGCAGTTTGAGTCGGGCGATGAGATCGCCGAGCAGATTCCCCATCAGCGGATCCACCATGGTGGTCGGCTCGTCGTAGAGCACGCACTCAGGCTGAGCCGACAGCGCTCGCGCGATGGCGACCGAACGTTTCATGCCGGTGGAAAGGTCGGAGGGTAACAGTTCGCGCATTTCCTTGACGCCGACCATCTCAAGCAGGCCGTCGACAACCTGGTAAATCTGCTCTTCGGAAAGCTCTCTTTTCTCGCGCAAAGGGAAAGCAACATTTTCACCAACCGTTAAGGAATCGAACAGGGCGCCGTTCTGGAACACCATGGTGACTTTCTTGCGGATGTCTTCGAGTTGCACTTCGTTGTAGCCGGTGATGTCCTGGCCGGCGACAATGACTCGGCCGGAATCCGGCTTCAGGAAGCCCATGATGTTGTGGAGGGCCACCGATTTGCCGACGCCGCTGCGCCCGAGAATGCACACCATCTCACCCGGCAACACGTCGAAGCTGACGTCCTGGAGAACAACCCGATCTCCAAATGCCTTGCAGACGTCCTTAAATTCGATATAGGGAGAGAGTGTGCCCGCAGCACCCATGCCTATCAGCATGGCACGAGATGCAGGTGCGGCTCAAGCGCTAAGCCAGGCGCGGACTCCTTGACCAATCTATTTTGCCGGAGCGGACGTTTTGGGCGCTGGCGCGCCTCGCAGCAGTCCTTCGGTGCTCAGATGGTCGCGCAGGTTGACGCTGATCGTGTCTTCGGTGAATAGGACATCGAGCACGCGCTCATCTGCCGAGGATGCCGAAAAACTCATTCCATGCCTCCAGAAACCGCTGACGTGAATCTGTCACGATCGATTGTATCTCCCGCAGTTCGTCGGCGCGAAATCCAAAGTTGCCCGCCAGTTGGACGGGATCAAGCCAGAACTTGGCCGACAAATCGTCGCGGTCTATGTGCATGTGTGGCGGCTCATTGACAGCGAAACCCCGCGACTTATTGAGAGGTGTCAGCATCGCCTGCCGAGGCGATGCCATCCAGAGCCGAGCCAAACCTTGCCGCGCCTGCAAGAACCTTCAGCCCTCAGCTGTCAGACGATCCTGTGGGGTGTTCACGTTGAAGAAATTCTGTTCGGAAAAACCCGCTGCGGCCAATTCGTTCTCTTCGATCACCCGAACCGAAATGCCGGAAAACGCCGCATCGACCTTGTACTTCCCTGCCCGCAAAGCCTGCTCGGCGGCAGTGGAGAAGTCGCGTCGATACACGGCACAGAGCGGCTGCAATCCTCTAAAGGTGCGGGGCACCGTGATGATCGCGTCGCTCGCTTCGGCCGCCGCAAAGAGAAATGCGAGAAGCTCCCTGGAGACGAAGGGCATGTCCACGGCGAGTATCAGGTTCAATTCGGCGGTGGAACGCGTGAGCGCGGCGTGAATGCCTGCGAGGGGACCGCATGCGGGGAAGATATCGGCCACCACGGGTACAGACTTAGAAGATCCGTATGTTGCAAACCTGCCAGGGTCGCCAACGATGGTCACGCGGTCGCAGACCATGCCCGCCACGCTGAGAGCGCGCTCGATCAAGCTTTGGCCGCGAAAATCCAGAAAAGCTTTATCGGTATTGGGCCCCATGCGGGAACTCTTGCCTCCGGCGAGGACAAAGCCCATGCGCGAACGTTCGCTCCCTGACATATGAGAAAGCATAAGGCCTAACCTGCAGTACACGAAAGTAACCTATCCAGAAAGGCAGCGCCGTCGGAAGATGGAGATGTCCGATTGGCAGGGGGCTTTACTCATCATCATGCCGCAGAGACTGATGGATGTTCTGATGCTGGGACGCTGTTCACACGAGTTTTCCTGGCCGCGCCGCGCCGCCAATGGCGAATACTACCAAGTCTGCCTGGTGTGCGCGTCCGCGTACCAGTATGACTGGAAGACCATGCGTCGCGGAAACCGGGTCGATGAACCGGCGGCCGATACCACCTCCGTCCGGCGCCGCTCCGGTCAAAAGCAACCGACGTGGATGCCCCGGGCACGGCGCCTGCGCTCGAACCTTCCGGTGCGCTACCGCGGAAAAAATCTCCATACCTGGTACGAAGGCATAATCCAGAATATAAGCCAGTCGGGCGTTCTGTTTCACGGCCCACAGCAACTGCCGGCCAACGCGCTGGTGGAACTGATCTTCGAGATGCCTGAAGAAATCTCTGGACAAAAGAACAGCAGCGTACTCTGCCAGGGGAGGCTGATTCGTATCAAGGATGCGCTGGACAATACCGACGACGCGTACGCGCTGGCCGCCTCCATCCTCGACTACAAGTTTCTTCACAAAGACTGACCCGCGATCGGCTTGAACCTCTTGCCGTGCACTGCTTCTCTCGAGCTTTCTCGCAGAACTGAACGTGTGCTCCTGGCAATTGTCGCGCGAGATTCTGGTTCCGATTTTCCCTGCCAACCTCTGCTCGCCTGCATCTAAACTAAAGGCAGTTATTTCTGCATTGCTCGGGAGCAGGTATGAAGTTCAGCGGTGGTAAACGTTCTTCAATGATTCTGTTGGCCGGCATCCTCGCCCTCGGCGTGGCATGCTCCAAAACGCCGGATGACGCGCAGTTGACCAGCCAGATTCAATCCAAGCTCAGTGAAGATTCCGGACTGCACGGCAAGCCCATCACGGTACAAACCTCGGGCGGGGTAGTAACGCTCTCCGGAACGGTCGATAACGAAACGCAACGTGAGGCAGCCGCCCGCTATGCGTCCGCGTTCCCCGGGATCAGGCAAGTGGTAAACAATCTGCAAACCGATCCTCAAACCACGTCCGTGCCGGCGACGCCCGATTCGAACCCGGTAGCCCAGGTATCGCAGCCGGCTCCCGCCAAGCCCGCAGCCAAACCGCGCCCGAGTACGCCCCGGCGGCAGACTCAGCCGGATTCCAGAGAAATGGCAGCCAACGCGCCCGCGCCTCCGGTAGTAGAGAAGGCAGCGGCGGCAGAGCAACCCGCTCCGGCGGCACAGGCCGCGCCGGCGCCGCCTCCGGCTCCAAGAAGAGTAACCATAGCCTCGGGGACCTCCATCGCAATTCGGTTGGTCGATCCCATTGATTCCGAAAAAGCACAGCCTGGGCAATCGTTCCGGGCGACACTGGACGCCCCTCTGCCCTCCGATGGAGACGCGGTGCCCTCGGGATATGACGTAAAGGGGCATATCGAGGAGGTCAAGAGTGCCGGAAAATTTGCCGGACAATCCCTTCTGGTTCTACAACTGGACTCGATCTCAGTCAGTGGCAAGTTGTACAGCATTGATGCCGATCCCTACCGGCGCCAGGGTAAGAATCGCACCACGAATACGGCGGAAAAGGTAGGAGGGGGCGCAGCGGTTGGGGCCATCCTCGGCGGCATCCTTGGTGGCGGGAAGGGCGCGGGCATCGGGGCGGCAGCCGGCGGAGGTATCGGTGGGGGCGTGCAGGCAGCAGGCAAGGGGCAGCAGATTCAACTGCCGTCGGAGACCGTGCTGAACTTCACCTTGCGATCGCCGTTGACGGTGACATTGGCTGACCAGGGGCCCCACTCGGACCGCCAGAAGTTGGATGCTCCCCAGTAACGAAAATAATCCGCGGTGCACAAGCGGAGAAGCTTCGTATCGGGTCATCGCTGTTAGCGATGACCTGACTCTTTGAAATCCCATGCCCCTTAATGGGCTGGCATCGGAGGCGGACTTTTTCCGCACCATGGGTTGCCGCGCCTTCCCGCGGCTGCTAGAGTTTCCCTGGGACAGCGGAAGCAGTATTGCCCACCTTCTTCTGGCAGCTAACGGCGGCCGGACCCGCTGGCTGGAGCGGCAGCGTTCTAGAAAATGACCGGAATTGCAACCAATCTGAAGAGCTGGATCGCCCGGAATCGGCATTCGACGCTGGTGCAATACGTAGGAGCCGCGCTTGCGGTGTGGGTAGCGATCAGTCTCTGGGCGCTTTCCCCTGTGTTGCAGCCCCACCTTTTTGCACTGTTGCTCGCGGCGGTGCTGTTGACCGCCCGTTTTCTGGGTTTTGGCCCCTCCGTTTTCAGCTCGCTTCTTTCCACCGCTTGCCTGGATTTCTTCGCGTTTCCGCCCTACTTCAGTTTCGGCCTCCGCTCCACCGCTGATATGGAGCAGTTGGCCGCTTTCCTGGCCATTTCCGTATTCGCCGGCAGCATGGCTCGGCAGAAAACCTTGGCAGAATGGCGCGCCGATCGCACCACCCGCGAGATGGCCGCCATCGTGGAATGCTCTTCTGACGCAATTTACAGCACCCGTCCGGATGGCACTATCACCAGCTGGAATCGCGCCGCCGAACATCTCTACGGCTACACGGCCGAGGAAGCAGTGGGATCGATGGTGGCGCGACTGGCGCCGCCGGAACGCCGCGACGAACTGGAACGCAACCAGGAGACACTCAATCGCGGCGGGCACGTGGGTCCCTATCGGACCGAGCGCATGCGGAAGGACGGCACGCGTTGCCCCGTACTGTTAACCGTGTCGTCGCTGCGAAATGCGCTCGGCGAAATCGTAGGCGCATCCGCCATCGCCCGCGATATCACTGCCGAGAAGCTGTCCGAAGAGGCCATCCGCCGTACCGAAAAGCTTGCCACCACAGGACGCCTCGCCGCCTCCATTGCGCATGAGATCAACAACCCACTCGAGGCGCTCGCCAACTTGCTTTACCTGGCCCGCCATGACTCCAACCACGCCGGCGACTACCTCACCTTGGCGGAGCAGGAGGTAGAACGGGTGGCGAAGTTGGCGCAGCAAACTTTGGGATTTGTCCGCGACACCACTTCTCCGGGTATGATCGATCCTGCTGTCATCATGGACGAGATTCTGCAGTTGTATTCCCGCAAGCTGGTAAGCCGCCAAATCCACGTGACCCGACGCTACCGCAGCAGTGGGACAATCAGTGGCTATTCCGGCGAGTTGCGGCAGTTATTCGCCAATCTTCTGGTGAACGCGGCGGATGCCATGGCCGACGGAGGTTCTCTGCACGTCCGCGTGGCGACAGGCCGCGACTGGTCTGACGACCGGGCAGGAGTTCATATCACCGTGGCCGACACTGGTCACGGGATTTCCCCCGACCATCTGCGCCAAATCTTCGAGCCTTTCTACACCACCAAGAAAGACGGCGGGACCGGCCTCGGATTGTGGGTGTCGCGCGGCATCGTGCAAAAACACGGGGGGTCGATTCGGGTGCGCAGCCGGGCGTCAGCCCCGGAAGAGGGGCGCGCGACAGGAACCGTGTTTTCAATCTTCCTGCCCCAGGAGCACGAAATCAGTCGCGTAGCCTGAGCCGCCGTTCCCCCCTCGCTCACAACGACTTCCAATCGCCAGAAGTACAGTGACCTTCGTACTTAGAAGACCCCGCCCAACCAGCTTATAATCATCCAAATCCAAGCAGACTGGGCACTTAGCGAACGTGGAACCTTTTTTTGCAGCTGCGATCTTCGCTCTGGGGCTGTGCTTTGGCAGCTTCCTGAATGTGTGCATCTACCGCTTGCCGCGCGGCAAGTCGGTAGTCGCGCCGCGTTCCGCCTGCCCGCACTGCGGAGACCCGATCCCGCTCTATCACAACGTACCCGTGCTGAGCTGGCTGATTCTTCGCGGAAAGTGCCGCGCCTGCAAGCAGCCCATATCCCCACGCTACCTGGTGATCGAACTGCTCACGGGCTTGCTCTTCCTCGGCTGTTACGCGCATTTTGGTTTGACGCTGGCAATGTTGAAGTGCGTCGTGCTCGGCTACCTGCTGCTGGGGCTGGTTTTCACCGACGCGGAAACCAAGCTTCTTCCCGACGCCATGACTCTGCCTGGCCTCGCGCTGGGAATCGGGTTCAGCCTCCTGGTCCCGGTCAATGACCTGGCCTCCCAAATCATGCCGGGCTTGGTGTCGCCCGGAATGAGAATGAGTAGCGACATTTCCTGGCGCATCTGGTCGCTCGCCGACTCGCTGCTGGGAGCGGCCGTGGGCGCCTCGTTTCTCTACGGCGTCGCAGCCATTTATCTGCGAGCGCGCGGTGTCGAAGGCATGGGATTCGGCGACGTCAAGCTGATGGCGTTGATCGGCTCGTTCCTCGGAGCCAAGCTCACGGTCTTAACCATCTTTGCCGCGTCGCTGTCGGGTTCGCTGTTTGGACTGAGCACGGTTTTCGCCATATGGATCAAGCGCATTCGCCGCAATCAGGCGCGCCGCGCTTCCTCGCCTATCTCATCGGGCATTTCCTCAAAAGAAGCCCGGCGCCGCGCCTGGCGTTCCGCCCGCCTGGCCCTGCGCTACTACGAGATGCCGTTTGGCGTGTTCCTCGGCAGCATGGCGCTGTTGTCGTTCCTGTTCGGAAACCGCCTCCTGCACTGGTATTGGAGGCCGCTGTGAACCTGCTGATCAATCCCATGGTGTTGCGGATGGCGGTGCTCTTGTTTGGCGCCCTCGCGGCTTTCGGACTCGGCCTATTCCTGATTCGGCGCCTGCGCAAGAATCTCGTCGCCGAACCCGGTTCGCTGAACCACGCTCCGTTAGCGGCCGAGGGAATGCCCGTACACGCCTATCACGCCGTCATTCAGCAACTCAAGCAGCAAAAGCACGAGCTCGCCGCGCAGCAACTGTCGGAGCGCAGAAAAGCCAAGGCGTCGGACTCGCTGAGCTCGACCGTGCTCTCGAACCTTTCCTGCGGCGTTCTGTTTTTCAATACCGCCGGCCTGGTGCGGCAAGCGAACCCGGTCGCGCGCAAGCTGTTGGGCTTCGCTTCGCCCGTCGGATTGCATGTCGCCGATCTATTCCGCGCCGCGACGTTGCGCCTGGAACACGACGGTTCGGGTGCAAGCGAGGAAGCGCGTGTCGAGCAGGCGCTGGCGCCAGCCCTAGCGGGAAAATCGGCGGTTCGAGGACTGGTCGTGGATCACCTCACGCGGGAGGGAGCGAGCCACGTCTTCGAAATGACGGCCTCTCCGGTTTTCGCCGAAGACGCGAGTTTCATGGGAACGACGGTGGTGCTGACCGACAAGACCGACATTGAGCGCATCCGGCACGATCAGAAGCTACATCAGGAGATCTCCTCCGAACTGGCGCTCGGATTGCGCAATTCGCTGACTACGATCGCGGGTTACGCGCAGCAACTGGCCGGCAGCCGGGACCCGGAACTGACGCGCCAGTTAGCCGGCGGCATCGCCCACGAAGCGGCGCAATTAGACCGGACGATTGTAGGTTTCCTGGGAGGCGCCCGTGCGGCCACCACAAGTTCTTGAAAGTCAGTTGCCAGTTGCCAGTTCGCGGTCCCGGCGTTTTTGGGTTCTGGGTTACCGGCACCTGGGTTCTGACTAGCGAAAGGATGATCACATGAAGCACATGAAATCGATGGTAATCGCTACTCTGCTCCTGTTGGGGATCAGCGGCGCAGCCGCTCAGTCTCTCGGGGATTACGCGCGGGCGGTTCGCAAGAACAAAGCCGAGCCCAGCTCGACCAGTCGCCAGTACGATAACGACAATCTCCCCACCAGCCAACCGCTGAGTGTGGTCGGGCCGCCGCCGGCAGCCGACGCGGCGCCGGAGGTTGGGGACGCGAAATCCAATCCATCCGGAAAGATAGCCCCCGCCGATCCCGCTGCAGCCGCCGCAGAACACCAAAAGGCCGCGGACGAGTGGAAGAAGAAACTCGACGCGCAGCAGGAGAAGCTCGATTCCCTAAGCCGCGACCTCGACGTCCAGCAGCGTGAATATCGACTGCGCATCGCCACCATGTACAACAGTCAGAGTAGCCGTCTGCAAAACGCGGGCCAGTGGGGTAAGGAGGACGAACAGTTCAGAAGCGACGCCGAAGCCAAGCAGAAAGCGATTGACGCCGCCCGGCAGGAAATGGACGAGATGCAGGAACAGGCGCGCAAGGCCGGGGTCTTAGAGAAAGCCAAGGACGCGGAGAAAGAGAAAGATAGCGACAACATCAACAACAACGACAAAGACAAAGACAGCGACAACATCAAGAGCAACGACCGAGACACCGCCAAAGACAACGACCAAGACAATACCAAGAACAACGACCGAGAGAACCCCAAAGACAAAGACAGCGACAGCAACAACGAGAACGAGTGAGCAAGACGATCCGTCAGGATTTGCCCATCCGCTGGCGAATCTGCCGCGCATGATGACGCCCGTGAACGCAGTGGAATTTGCGCCACTCGCCGGCCGTCAAAGGCCCCAGAAACGGGTGGTCCATGATTTTCGTCTGCGGGCCAAACCGGCGCTCGCAATCGTCCAGACCCGCGCCCATCTTCTGCAACTCAGGCACGAGGGCGCGCTTCACTTCTTCCAGTGGCATTCCTCGCGGGGTAACGCGTTCCGGGGCTTCGCGCCCTTCCGGCAGATACCCCAGATTCACCACCAGGAACGCGGCCACGCGCTGCGTCACCGTCGCCCGAGTAGCCAGCGGAGCGCCCTGTTCCACGCATTTTGCCATTGCCCGGTTGGTGTTTTTGTAGGTAAGGAACAGGTGCTCCAGGATCTGAGCGGCATTCCACTTTCCCTCAGGAGCCTGCGCCAAGGCGCTGGGGCCGGCACTCCCGATTGCATCTTCAAGTTCGTGGCGCAAACGTTCGAGAGGGGAATCCATGGCGGTCCGGTACAATAATTCTCAAACCAAAAGCCCGATGGGAACTCGCGAATGAAAAAACTATTAGCAGCAATTCTAGCAGCGGGGTTGATGTCCGGCTGCTCTTCGGAGCCGAGTAAGACGACCACCGCGGAGACGTCCCAACCGAAAGCCCCACAGACCACCACTGGAAGCAGCGCGTTCTTCAAATGCTACGTCGCGGCTCGCGGCTGGGCCGGGGATGTTCAGCCCTACCGCGTGGAGTCCAACGCAACCGCCGATGCCAAGGGCCGGGACGGAAAATCCGGAGACTGGAGCGTCGGATTTGCGTCCGCGTCGCTGCACTCCGTTAAGTCCTATACCTGGACCAATGGCGATATCTCGCACGGGGTCGAGGACACCTACAGTCCGTCCAATTCCACCACCCAGGTGTTCGACGTCCAGGCCCTCAAGGTGGATACGGACAAGGCCTTCGCGGTCGCCCAGGAGCACGGCGGCAAACAGTTGCTCGAGAAAGAGCTCGACACGCCGGTTCTGTATATGCTGGACTGGAACCGGCCAAGCAACCGAGTTCTCTGGCACGTGATCTATGGAACGAATCCCGAGACCGCGAAGCTGCGCGTGGCCGTGAACGCAACCACCGGGGAGTTCGTGCGGGTCGAAAAGTAGGAGAGCCGAACGTAGGGACGGCCGTCCTGCAGTCCTCACGTAGGGACAGCCGCCCTCGGCTGTCCGGGCGAGCGCAGCTCGCCAGGGTTTTCGCCCGTCCATTAAGAGCGGGGCGCAGCCCAGCCGGGGGCCGGCTGTCCCCAGGCAAAACTCACCGCGCTTTCGCCAACCGCTCCAGCGAAGTGTGCGCATCCTTGGCAAACGGTCCTTCGGGCAGGATCTTCAAGTACTGTTCGTAGTATTTCTTCGCTTCCGCCTTGTCTCCGACTTTTTCCTGGCACACGGCGAGACGGAAGCTGGCCACGGCGTCGTTGTCTTTGTAGTAGAGAGCTTCCTTGTAGCGATCGAGCGCGGCTTTGTAATTCTTGCGCTTGAAATAATAGTCGCCGACCTCAATGTCCTTCAGCGCCTTCATCGGGTTCCAGGGATGGAATTCCTGGACGCCGGAGGTCTCAATGTTTTCGGGGACGTCGAGATCCGCGACCGCGGCCTTGCTGCCAGGATGGTTCTTGGCGTCGTCCTTGGGCGGGCTGGTATCGACTCTTGTGTCGAGGCTGGAACTCTCCTCATCGGAGGCGTCGCGACCCTGCGAGGCAGTCTTGTCCGAAGCGGTTTTGTTCGAAGCCGCCTTATTTGGCGGTTCCTGCGCCAGCGAAAGAGACGTGAGCAGCGTCAAACAAATGGTCAGGAATCGGATACGCACACTCTGATTGTATCGCTTCTACGATGGAGAGACGCCCGCCCTCGCCCGTCCGCTCAAGCGCCCAAGAAAATCAGGCCGCCAAGGATGGGGGCGGCCTGGTTTGGCAAAGCCCCTCTACTTCAGGTAGTTACACACAGCGGCGAGGTCTTGGCCGTAAAACTGATTGTGGCCACTGTTGAAGAGCAACTGTCCTGTAGTTTCGTCGAAAACTAAATGCCCCGTTTCGGCAAAGATCAGGCCGTACCCAGGGACCCTGATCTTGAAGCTCGGTCCGCTGACGTAGACGATGCCCGTCGTCCCGTCAATCCTGTCCAGTTCATGTTCGGCTGGCCCCCCAAACACCCTCTTGGCCGGGTTTGCGGAGTTGTAGTAGATGGACTCGCCGATGAGGCGATAGTGCTGGATCGTCTGCACGGCCACCCCCGACTTGTCGTAGAGAATGGTGCCACTTAAAAGAGCGACCCAGTCGGAAAGCACATCGAAGTTCCCGCATTGGCCAATCAAAGCGCCTGTCACTGTCACGGGAATCGAGAACTTCTCGGTCCTGCGGTTATCTTGGCTGAATGCGACGCTGCTCATGAGCAGCAGGACGACGGTTACGGCGACGACGCTTCCTTGTTTCATTGGAGACCTCCTCTAACGATGTTGAAGTTGTGGTTACCAGCTCACCCCAATAAAGACGGCGACGGTCACGCCTTGGGTGTCTGCGTCTCAACTGGCCGGAACCGCTCTTCGGAAGAGCGAGTGATTTGGGTTATGGGATTTCTAACAGCGAAACGAGTGATCGAGGATCATGAGGGAACGGGAGACCGTAGAGGGCAATCCTGCCCAGCGGTCAGAACCGCGCACCTTAGGTCCGCTTAGGGAAGTGCGGAGTAACCGAGAGGCACCAGGCCGCGAGGCGGGCGCATCCTGGACAGCTGTGGGCGCTGCGATGAAGACCACGGGGATGATCCCACAAGGCAGGGACTCAGACTCTTCGCACGCAGTCTCCAGCACATCTTCCGCAGGAACCGCGAAAGACACACTCAGGACGAGAGCGACGAGCAAGACGAGCACGGAGCGCGATTGGGTCATACGCGCACCTGACTGTGGGGGAAGATTCCTGCCTTGGCGCGTAGAACACTCGCACGACGAATAGGCAGGTCGTGCTCTTTCAAAAGGCTAACCGTATTTTTCTAGGCCAAGACGAGGCTGCATGTCTGTGACGCGAGTCACAAGATTCACTGACAACCAGCCGTCGTTGGCCGAAACCCGCAATCACGCCCAACCCGGTTGTTGGCGAAAAATCGCGGTTTCACCAACAGCCGCTATTCGTGCTTTTCGATATTAAGCTGCGCCGCAACGCCGGCATGGTCGGACGGCCACAGTCCTCCCGGCGTCTTGCTCGATTGAGTAGCACCGAACAGCGCGATGTTCTGCGCCTCGACGGTGCCTAACGTCAGGATCAAATCAATCCGGGTATTTAGCTGTGACTCAACATTGTCGAGAAATTGAGCCTGCCCACTGGTATATCCCGGCAGGTTCGGAAAAATCTGACTCCAAACATCCTGGTAGCCTGCCAAGAGAAAGTCTAAATAGGTTGGGTCTTGCGGCAGAGGAAAGGCTTGCGCGTTAGAGTCCATCGCAACGACCACAGGCAACGAGACGTTTGCTGGCCCGGTGCGGAGTTCCTCACCCTGTTTCCGTCGGATATCGGGATCAGCCGACTCGAGATGCGTCCCGATCACCCGGAAGTTTTTCCCGTTAAAGGTCGCATCCACCGAGATCCAGGCCCTTGGAAATGGGATCACGCCGAGTGGAGTTGGAAACAAAAGTTCATTCACATATTGCTGCGATTGGGGATTGCGCCATTGGAACTTTCGCAAGTCCGTCCGTGCAAGAATAGCTACGTAATCCACGACTCCCACGCAAACCAGGCTGTTCGGAGGAATAAAACCGGGTACCGGTGGAATAACCCACTGCTGCGCCTGGCGGGCAATTGTGTAGTGTCCGCCTTGTGCCTCCAGCGCCCCCATGAGATCCGAGAGCATATCGAACTCGAGCGTCACATTTTCGCAGTTGCCGGTTGACGGATTGAATGACCCGGTAAACCATTGATCGAGTTCCTGCAGGCTAACTAACATTGGCCCCGCCGCGATAATCTGCTTCGCCACGGCTGTCATCCGGCCAGGAGGATCGGTGGCCCGCACCTGTGTGATCGTTTGTCCGACTGCAAAGAAGAACTCCTGGGCATTCTTGGCTGCCATCACCTCGTAGTAGTCGGTGCCTTCATCAACGTTGTAAGTCATCACGCGCAGATCACCCTTGCCTTTCGAGAGTGACTGCGCTGCAACTGTCGGTGTGAGAGCGCATAGCACAACCGCAAGGCTTGCCAACAAGCACGAACAGAAACGTTGTCTTTTCATTGCTTATCTCCTTTGTAATCGGGGTTCATGCCATCACCGCACCATGATGTGCCACTTAAGAATCCAGACCACGACCGGTTTACGGTTTTAGCGAAGAGGCAAAGGTATGCCTCGTTTCCAAATCGCAGGGATTCACGTTGGGGAAGCAAAAATGTTTAGGGCCCGTCGCCCCCCGGGAGTTGCACTTCCTCCCCTCGGCGGGAACCGCTCTTCAGAGAAGCGACACCACTTTTATTGAACACGAATGAGCGCGTCGTGTCAGTGAGGGGGGTCACATCCTGATGTGCGGTGATCGCCAGAAGCCGTCGAAGCCAGAGCCGTCAGCTGTTGAAATATCGCCACGGGCGAAGGAGTAATGAGGAAAAACCCTACCCAAGACGCGCAAAAAAATCAGGCCGCCCACAGGATGGGACGGCCTGGTTTGGCAAAGTCCTCCGGGGAGGAGGGGAAAATCTAGTTCGACGGCGGAGTCGCGCTCGCCGTCGGTGCCGGGTTGCTGGCCGGTGTCGTTCCAGCGCCGGTGTTGGTCATCAGGCGGATATCCACACGGCGGTTCTTGGCGCGGCCGTCGCGAGTTTTATTCGACTCGACCGGCTTATCCTTGCCGAGGCCGATCTGATAAATCTTGTAGGCCGGAACGCTCTTCTCCGAAGCCAGATACTGAATCACAGCCTTGGCGCGGCGCTGGCTCAGATCGTAGTTGTACTCCGAGCTGCCCACCGAGTCGGCCCCGCCTTCGACGGTGATGATGTATCCCTTGGTGCCGGCGACGCTGGCGGCAAGCTGATCGATGGCTTCCCGGGCTTCCTTCGTCAGATTGTCTTTGTTGAATCCGAAATGCACCGCCGTCTCTACCACCGGGTGATAGTTGTCGAGGTTGACGACTGCGTTGGTCAGAACATCGACGCGCTGAGTGGCGCCGTTCGCGGAAAGTTGCGCCTTATCGGCTTCGCCACCCGCCGCCAGAGCTTTCTGGTCCACTTCCGCGGCCTTGGCCTGCACGGCCTGGATTCCAGCCTGAGCGCGCTGATCGACGTCCTTGATATCTCTGGAATTCTTCGCCGTCAGGTCGTCGAGTTCATTGGTCTTATTGATCAGCGGCGTGGTCTGTTGCCGCACGTAATTCTTGGTTGTACATCCGAGGGATGCGGCGAGTGCCGCCGCCAGCATTAGGGTCAACGATACGCGATTCATATGGTGAGGGGCTCCTTGCCCAAATATTGCGCCGTTCTCAAATCTCTTTCGGCTCCTAGAAATCTGTCCAACTGGACCCGCTCCCTGATAATGCACGGGGGATGCCATTTCGCATTCTCGAAATAAGCGGATAAGTCATTTTATACCAATACGTTGGATGTAGCCTGCGAAAAGCGCACAAACCCAGGACCCAAGCAATCCCGCTATAACCCGTAAAAAAATTACTTTGTTTTCCATCTGGCGCCCTGGTTGCGGCGGCGGGCGTCCGGGCCCGGCACGACGCCGTCACATCACGGGCGGCACCGTGATTCCCATAGCCTCCAGAACGCGAATCAGCTCGCGGCGAACCACGGCCGCGGTGGCCAGCAGGAATCTCTTTCGGCCCTCATCCGCTTCGGTCAGGATGGGATAGCGGTGATAGAAGGTGTTGAACAGCTGCGCCAACTGGAAGGCATGTTTGGCGAGGTAAGCAGGTTCGGTGGTCGCGATGCATTGGCTCACGATATGAGAGGTTTTCGCCGCCGCCAGCCAGAGTCCCCAGATGTCGTTGCCGGATTCGCCTGCAAGGTGCCGGGCAAAATCCTCGGTAGAGACGCGGCTCGCCGCGTCTCCGCCCGCGTCACGGCCGCAGAACGCCTCCGGATCGAATCCACCCTTACGGAAGATATTGGAGGCGCGCACGACGGCATACTGCGCATAGGGACCCGTGTCGCCCTCGAAACTCAGCGCATCCTTGAAATCGAAGGCGATCACCGAAGGCTTCGTGAACTTCAGCATGAAGTAGCGCAGCGCCCCGATGGCGATCTGCGTGGCGACGGTGGAGCGCTCAGGCGCGCTCAACTCGGGATGCCGGGTATCTACTTCCTTGGCCGCTGCGCCGATGAGCGCGTCCAGCAGATCGTCCGCCTTCACGCCGAAGCCCTTGCGGCCGGAAACTTCGATCCACGACCTCCCTTGATCTTCCTCGCTCAGCGTGTAGCCGAGTTCGGCGGCGCAGCGCGGCGTGAGCGCGACGATCTCGTAGGAGAAGTGCGTGTAGCGATCGGCGGCCTCGCCGTGTCCAAGCCCGCGCAGAGCTTCGATCACCGTGTTCTGCGCCTCAGCCTGGCGCGTATCGATCACGTTGTAGATTTCGGCCACATCGCCGAAGTGGGGATGGTCTCTCTCGCCGTCCGTGGTTGAGATCCAGCACTCGTGGGCATTGGGGTAGCGATAGAATTTTCGATAGCCAAAGTCGCGCCCCAGCAGCCCGAACTTCCACATGTGATAGGCGATGTCTTTGCCGACGTAGCCGACGGTGCCGTTGGACCGGACGATTACTTTCTGGTCTTCCTCTTTGATCTCTGCGTCCTCCGCGCTCTCTGCGGTTTCAGATTTTGCGGTCCCCGCCCGCCGCATAATCCAACAACCTTTATTCTTGCCCTCAGCCTCGTAAGTAAGGACCCCGGATTCCTTCAGCTTAGTGAACGCCGCGTCCCAGAAATGCAGGTGGAGGATTTCGCTCTCCCTGGGCAGGAAGTCGTACTCAATGTCGAGGCGATCCATGGTTTCGAGATGGCGCCTGAGAACAGCGACCGAGATCAAATCCGCAATCGCCGCGGTCTCGTTGTTCCCTTCCTCAATCGCGTGCAGTGTCTGGGCGCGTGCCTGCTGGTTTGCCTTGTCTTCTTCGTACCATTGCGAAACGCGGGCATAAAGATCCCAGCACACGTAATCAAATCGCGGCGCGGCCGCCAGGGCTTCGATTTCGGGGCGCGACTTCTTCCCGCCGTTCGGAGACATGTGCAGGAATCCAACCACTACGTCGGCAACCTGAACTCCTGTGTTGTCGACGTAGTTCTGGACGTCCACTTCCCGGCCCGCAAAGCGCAGCAGGCGGACGAAGGTATCGCCTAGAATGGCGTTACGCAGGTGCCCGATGTGCGCCGCCTTGTTGGGATTGATGCTCGAGTGCTCGACCAGTACTTTGCCGGCAGGAACGTCGGCGGCCGGGGAACGATCAGCAGCGAGTTCCGCCGCCAACTCGGCGCGGCTGACGCGCACGTTGATGTATCCGCCGCCCGCCACCTCGAACTTCTCAAAGCCGGAAATCACACCCACCCCGGCCACGATCTCTTCGGCAATTTTGCGCGGAGCCTTGCGCAGTTTCCGGGCGAGCTCGAAGGCGATGGGCAGCGCGTACTCGCCAAACTCGATTTTCGGCGGCTGCTCGACCACGATGTTGGCGATTTCCAGGCCGTACGCACGACGCAGAAACTCGCGCAGATGGTCGACCAGCCGGCGTTCCAGATATCGATACAAGAGTGCCCTCTAACTGATTGAAGAAACAGTGATTCTAACAAACTCGCGGCGGGCTGCGGGTTTGACGGAGGTGCGAGAGCCCCCTATGATGAAATCTCGGCGGAAAAGCGCTGTTAGCCGTTAGCTTTTAGCCTTTAGCTAAAGGCCAAGAGCTAGCAGCCAAGAGCGATTTTCATCATGCGCATTGCCTACCTCGACTGTTTTTCCGGCATCAGCGGCGATATGTTTCTGGGCGCGCTGGTGGATGCCGGGGTGTCTCCCAAAGTTCTGGAAGACACGGTCGCAGCGCTCGGGATTGGCGCGCGGCTGGAGATTTCTCGCGTTTTGCGAGCGGGGATTTCGGCGACCAAGGTCGATGTGTACGCCGACGGCGAGAAGGACCTGCCGCGGGAAGTTTTCTGGAAGCAGCACACCGATCATGCCCACGAACACCACAGCCGTGATGAGCATTCTCATGGCACTTCGCAGGAGCATCCTCGGCACGACGACGTACACGGTCGCGGCCTCACGGAAATTCGCGCGATCATCGAAAAGGCCGCGATCAGCGGCACGGCGAAGGCGACCGCAATCCGCATCTTCGAAGCGCTGGGCGAGGCGGAAGCCGAGATTCACAATACGTCCATCGAGCGAGTCCATTTTCACGAAGTCGGCGCCGTCGATGCCATGGTGGATATCGTTTGCGCCGCGGTTGCAGCCGAATCTCTTGCCGTTGAAGAATGGGTATGCTCGCCGCTGAACGTGGGCGGCGGCACTGTCAAGTGCGCGCACGGTACGCTTCCCGTGCCGGCACCGGCAACGCTGAAGTTGCTTCGCGATGCGCCGGTATACTCGTCGGGACCAGAGGTCGAACTGGTGACGCCTACGGGCGCGGCGATCGTGAAGGCGCTGAGCAGCCGGTTCGCGCCGTTTCCGGCGATGAAGGTCGAGCGGGCGGGATACGGCGCTGGAACTCGAGAGTTCGCTGAGCATCCAAACCTGCTGCGGCTAACTATTGGCGAAGCTGCGACGACAGAACGCGCGAGTCCATCGCCCGGTACAGCATCGCCCGGTACGGGGAGTCAAACGATCGCGGTGCTCGAAGCGAATCTTGACGATCTGAGCCCCCAGGTGCTGGCCTACGCCATGGAGCGCTTGCTCGCCGAGGGAGCGCTCGATGTGTTCAGCGTCCCAGTGCAAATGAAGAAGGGCCGCCCCGGCGCGTTGCTCACGGTGCTGGCAAAATTGGAAGACGCCAACCGGCTGACCCGGACGATCTTTGCCGAGACCACGACTCTGGGCGTGCGCCGCCGCGAAGAACAGCGGCAGACGCTTTCGCGGCGCTGGGAAACGGTGGAGACGACCTGGGGTCCGGTGCGGATCAAGGTCGCCAACCTGAATGGCAGCGTCTCCAACTATGCTCCCGAATACGAAGACTGCCGGACGCTGGCCGAAGCACAGCATGTGCCGCTTCGGACGGTGATGCAGGAAGCGATTCAGCAGTATTTGCGAAGCGAGCGAAAAGCTTGAAACACTTTATCTGTAGAGACGGGGCTTGCCCCGTCTCCGCCGCGGGAGACGCGGCAAGCCGCGTCTCTACAGGAGCGGCGAGAGCGCTGAAATCATGAGCACGAAGTTCTACATCACGACCCCGATCTACTACGTGAATGCGCGTCCGCACATCGGACACGCCTACACCACGATTGCCTGTGACACGATCGCGCGGCGCCACCGCATGTTGGGCGACGATACGTGGTTCCTGACCGGCACCGATGAACACGGTCAGAAGATCGAGCGCGCCGCCCAGGCCGCGGGCAAAACGCCGCAACAGTTCACCGACGAAGTCTCGGCTGAATTCCGCGCGCTCTGGGAGCACATGGGCTTGACCCACGACGATTTCATCCGCACCACCTCCGCGCGCCACCAAAAGGGCGTGCAGGCGTTGTGGCGGAAGATTCGCGATAACGGCTATATCTACAAGGGAACTTACACCGGCCAATACTGCGTTTCCGATGAGCTTTATGTCGACGCGGAGCCGGGCGCTCCCTGCCCCGATTGCGGGCGGCCAACGGAAACCGTCCACGAAGAAAACTATTACTTCAAGCTGTCGGCGTTCCAGGACCAACTGGTTCGCCTCTACACCGAGCAGCCCGATTTCATACGCCCCGAGACGCGGCGCAACGAAGTGCTGTCATTCGTGCGCGGCGGACTGCGCGATCTTTCCATCAGCCGCTCGACGTTCTCCTGGGGCATCCCGGTACCGGACGATCCCAAGCACGTCGTCTACGTCTGGCTCGATGCGCTCGCGAACTACATCACCGCGCTTGGCTATGGCTCTAGCGACCCGAGCAAGTTTGACCGGTATTGGCCCGCCGACGTGCACATGATCGGCAAAGAGATTGTGCGCTTCCATTGCGTCTACTGGCCGGCGTTCCTGCTCGCCGCCGGATTGCCGTTGCCGAAGGGCATCACGGCGCACGGCTGGCTGCTGTTTGAAGAAAGCAAGATGTCGAAGTCGCGCGGCAATATCGTGCGCGCCGAAACCATTGTGGATGTGCTCGGCACCGACGCCCTGCGCTACTTCCTGTTGCGCGAAGTCGTTTTCGGACAGGATGGGTCGTTCAGCTTCGATGCGCTGGTGCAGCGCTATAACTCCGATCTGGCCAATGGGCTTGGCAACCTCGCCAGCCGCACCCTGACCATGATCATGCGCTACTTCAAGGGAGAAGTTCCCTACCCTTCGCACGCGGCGCATACCTCGGCGGACGCGGCAATTGCCGATGCCGCCAGAAAAGCGATCGCCGACTACGGCGCGCTGTTTGATCAGTACCAGTTCTCGCGAGCGCTAGAAACCGCTTGGGCGCTGGTTAGCGCGGTGGACAAATACATTGTCGAAAACGAGCCCTGGTCGCTCGGCGATAAGCAGGACGAAGAGAGCCGGTCGCGCCTGGCCACCGTGCTCTACACCAGCGCCGAAGCTTTGCGGATTGTAACGGCCCTCGTGCATCCGGTGATGCCCGACTCGACCGCGAAGATCTGGGCGCAGATGGGCCTCGGAGACATCAGGAAGTTCGATCTGACCCAATTGCAGTGGGGGCAGCTGCGGCTCGGCACGAAGTTAGGCGAGGTGCAGGCCGTCTTTCCGCGAGCAGACAAATCGGCAGTCGAGAGGATGCAGAAAATGGAAGAACAAAGTGTGGGGACGGGCGCCTCGCCCGTCCAGTCGAGCGAAGTTCGGCCGCCCGCGACAACGCCGGCCAGCCAGACTGCGCCGGCCAAGTCACCAGCCGCAATTCCGGACGGCAAGATCAGCATCGACGACTTCGCCAAAGTGGAGTTGCGCGTGGGGCAGGTGAAGACCGCGGAGCGCGTCAAGGGCGCTGACAGATTGCTGCGCCTCGAAGTCGATCTCGGAACCGAAGTGCGCCAACTGGTCGCCGGAATTGCCGAGGCTTATGAGCCGGAAACCCTGATCGGGCGCAAAGTCGTGATCGTGGCGAACCTCGCGCCTCGCAAACTGCGCGGCCTGGAATCGAACGGCATGATCGTCGCGGCCTCGCCGGAGGGCGGCAAACCCGTGCTGGCGAGCTTTCTGGAAGACGTGCCTATAGGCACGCGGCTTAAGTAGCACTGGCGAGCTTCGCTCGGCTGGACGGGCAAGTCGCCCGTCCCCACACTAGACACGAAACCCTGATGTTCATCGACTCCCACGCTCATCTTGAAGGCACGCGCTACGATCATGATCGTGCCGAAGTGCTGGCGCGCGCGAAACAGAACGGCATCGAGGCTTATCTCGCGATTGGAATTGGCGAGGGTCCCGACACCGCGGACTGCGCGATTCAGTTGGCCGAAAAGTACGACGGACAGCCGCAATATCCGCGAATCTGGGCGAGCGTGGGAATTCATCCTCATGAAGCTCGGCTTGCGAACGCCGCGGCCGACTCGCAAATGCTTGAATGGGCGCGGCATCCCAAGGTCGTTGCCTGGGGAGAAATTGGCCTTGACTATTATTACGACCACTCGTTCCGCGACGTGCAAAAAGCTGTCTTCCTGCGACAGATGGAGTTAGCCCGGACAGCGGAGTTGCCCATCATCATTCATTGCCGCCCATCCGACAACAGCGAGAACGCGTGGGACGACTGCCTGACGATGATCACCGAGCACTGGAGTTCGAGCGGCCTTGGCGGAATTCTGCACTGCTTTACCGGAAGCGTCGGACATGCGCGGCGAGCGCTCGACTTGGGCTTCATGATTTCTTTTGCCGGCAACATTACTTTTCCCAAGGCGCAGGCGATCCGGGACGCGGCGCAGATCGTTCCGCTCGACCGCATGTTGATCGAGACCGACTCGCCCTACCTGGCGCCGATTCCACATCGGGGCCAGCGCAACGAACCGGCGTTCGTCAGCGAAGTGGCGCGCCAGATCGGCGAACTGCGCGGCCTGCCCACGGAAGAGATCGGATTGCACACGGCGCGGAATTTCTACAACTTCTTTGGACTTGCGCCGACGGCCACAAAACTAGCTTGAATTTGTCATCCTGACGTTGAGCACAGCTGAAGGGGAAAAAACTGCTTTCTTGGCGGTGCACGAGACAGCAGGTCCTTCGCTTCGCTCAGGATGACAATTCAAGTTGGGGATTGGTTTCGTACCCCGACCCACCTCACCACCGGCGTCCAAGCCTGCGCAGACGATGCCTCTTCTGTTACCCTCTGGAGTACATGCTTGGGGGCGAGCGATGCGTGCGGCTTGGAGTTTCGAACGTTGCTCCCGCAACATGACTGTCTGGCTATTTAGAAGGCTGTCCTATATCTTGACAGTGGCTTTGGTGTGACATTCCATGCCCGATAACAGTTTCGATATCGTCAGCAAAATCGACCTGGCGGAAGTGTCGAACGCCATCCAGCAGGCGATGAAAGAGGTCAGCACGCGCTTCGATCTGAAGGACTCGAAGTCGCAGATCGCGATGGAGGGCACCGACGCGATCCTGCTGCACTCCGCCGATGAATTCAAAATGAAGGCGGTGAACGACGTTTTCCAGCAGAAGCTGGTCAAACGCGGCGTCCCTCTGAAAGGCCTGACCTACGGCGCGCTGGAGCCCGCCGCCGGCAGCACGGTGAAACAGAAGATCTCGATTCAGCAGGGGATCCCGATCGAAAAGGCGCGGGAGATCGTGAAGCTGATCAAGAATTCGAAAAAGAAAGCGCAGGCTTCGATTCAGGCCGATGTGGTGCGGGTCAGCAGCAAGGATCGCGATACCCTGCAGGCAATCATCAGTTTGGTCAAGCAGCAGGATTTTGGCATCGATCTGCAGTTCACGAATTACCGGACCAACTAGAGGCTTTAACCGCAGAGAACGCGGAGTGCGCGGAGAAACGCTGAAATGGTAAACACACAAAAATGAATCTTCTCTGCGTGCTCTGCGATCTCTGCGGTTAACAACGGTTTGCGAGGATTAAATCACGGTTGAGCACCACGACGTCCATTAACGGGAAAGAAATCTTCGATCTGCTGCGCGACGACATTGCGGCTATCGAAGAACAATTCGGACGGGACACGGTCTCGAACGTCGCCGCCATTACCGAGATCGGCGAGTATCTGCGCGCCGGCGGGGGCAAGCGAATCCGTCCCGCGCTGTTGCTGCTCTCCGCCAAACTGATGGGCTACCAGGGCACGGGCGCGGTGAAGCTGGCGTCGGTGGTCGAGATCATCCACACCGCGACCCTGGTGCACGACGACATCATCGACGAGGCCCAACTCCGCCGCGGCCGTCCCGCCGCCAACACGCAGTGGGGCAACTCGATGTGCGTGCTGGCCGGCGACTGGCTTTATATGCAGGCGTTCAAGATCGCGGTGCAGGAGCGCAATTTCCGCATCCTCGACGTGCTCATCGAACTGACGCAGCAGATGGTCGAAGGCGAACTGCTGCAGATGGAGAAACTCGGCAAGCTGATCTCGCTCGAAGAGCATCTCGACCTCATCTATCGCAAGACGGCGTGCCTGTTCTCGGTGTGCATGAGAGTCGGCGGCATTTTGGGCGGCGCCACCGCGCAGCAGGAAGAACGCCTCGGCCAGTACGGACGCGATCTCGGTCTAGCCTTCCAGATCGTGGACGACGTGCTCGACCTCACCGCTTCCGAGAGCGTGCTGGGCAAGCCCGTGGCCAGCGACCTGCGGGAAGGCAAAGCCACCATGGCCGTCATTCACGCGCTCGAGCGCTGCACTCCTGCCGAGCGCCGCCAGATCGAAACCATCTTGCACGACCGCGCCTTCAATGGCGTCACACACGCCGACATCCTGACCATCCTGAACCGCTACGGTTCTCTCGAATACGCCTCCCAGGAAGCCGCCCGCTATGCCGAGTCGGCGCGCAACGCCATCTGCTCGTTTCCGGACTCGGAGATCAAACGAGCGCTTTTGTGGGCTCCGGAGTTCGTGGTCGCCAGAGAGAAATAGCGCTCCGCAGGCTGCGGAAAAGTCGTTCCTGGGGCGGGGACCTTGCCCTCAGCGGCTAAAGCCGGATTCAAAGCAATGCGCATATGCAGCGGTAAACCGCTGCGCCACCCAAAATCATATCGCCCCGTCACAATGTCGTACCTCAAGCATCACATCAGGAATGCACGCCCCGAGCTTACAATAAGCTTGCGGAGGGCCTGCCATGTCGACTGCCTGGACATCGCGTTACGCGTTGCGCGCCAAGGGCATTACCAGTTCTCAAATCCGCGAGTTGTTAAAGCTCACCCAA
Organism: Terriglobia bacterium; assembly: GCA_020073215.1. Classification (GTDB taxonomy): domain Bacteria; phylum Acidobacteriota; class Terriglobia; order Terriglobales; family Acidobacteriaceae; genus Acidiflorens. The sequence continues at coordinate 140,676 of JAIQFO010000007.1, forward strand.
AGACCGGGAGTGATCTCGTTTGCCGGCGGCCTGCCCGCTCCCGAGGTTTTCCCGGTCGAACGCTTTCAGGAAGCCTGCCACAAAGTGCTGACCGAGAAGGCCGCTTCCGCCCTGCAGTACGGAGCCACCGAGGGTTACGAACCCCTGCGCGAACTGATTGCAACGAACATGTCGCGCTACGGGATCAAGGCCAAGGCGGAAAACGTCCTGGTCACTTCCGGCTCGCAGCAGGCGCTTGACCTGATCGGCAAGCTGTTCATCAACGCCGGCGATCGCGTGCTGGTGGAAGCGCCGACTTATCTCGGCGCGCTGCAGGCTTTCAATATCTATCGCGCGGAATATGAATCGGTTGCGATCGACGAAAACGGCCTGCGCACCGACCTCATGGAAGAGCCTCTGCGCTCCGGCCCCAAGTTCATGTACGTGCTGCCCAACTTCCAGAACCCGGCCGGAACCACCTTGTCGGAGGTGCGGCGGCACGAACTGGTGCTGCTGGCGGACCGGTTCGGCATTCCGATTGTCGAAGACGACCCCTACGGCCAGTTGCGCTATGAAGGGGAGCACCTGCCGCCGCTGGTGGTGCTCGACCGCGAAAACCTGCGCCGCGACAACGGCTATTCGATCGGCAACGTCATTTACCTGAGTACATTCTCGAAGACGCTGGCTCCCGGGCTGCGCCTGGGGTGGATGGTCGCTCCACCGGACGTCATCAGCAAGCTGGTGCAACTGAAGCAGGGCACCGACCTGCACACTTCGACCTTCACGCAGTTCGTGGCCTACGAAGTGGCGCGCGATGGATTCCTCGACAAGCACGTGAAGCTGATTCGTCAGATCTATCGGGAACGCCGCGACGTGATGCTGGAGGCTTTGCAGGAATTCTTCCCGCCGGAAGTGACGTGGACTCATCCTCAGGGCGGACTGTTCCTCTGGGTAACTCTGCCCGCAGGACTCGACATCAAGGCGATTCTCAAATCCGCGCTCGAGCAGAATGTGGCGTTCGTACCCGGCGATTCGTTCTACGCCAACGATGGTCGCGAAGGGCCCCGCCACATGCGCTTGAATTTCTCGAACGCCGCTCCGGAGCAGATACGGGAAGGGATACGGCGCCTGGCCGCGGCTGTGAAGAGCCACCTGACGGGCACGACGATGCGATTGGAGCTGCCGCTCAAAGTGTGAAAGCTCGTGTGAGCAAGGGCGCCCTCACCAGTCCATATTTGTCGCGCCCGGCGGGTTGGAAGTCTGTAATAGGTGGGGCCGGATGCTTGTGATGACAAAGTCCACCCGGCGGCACTTCCCAGTTTCCTAGCTTGCCCAGTTCGGGTAAAATCTCCCAGGTCCATCATGAGAAGTTTTCTTCCCGCCCGAATCATTCTGCTCTCAGTTGCCCTTCTTTCCGTGCTCATCTCCCAGCGTAAAATCTTGGTGGGGGCCACGCCGGCGTTTACCGGCGTCCTTACCTACCATAACGACAACCTGCGCACCGGACGCAATTCCAGTGAGACTTCACTCACTCTCGCCAACGTTAACTCCACGACGTTCGGGAAGTTGTTTGTAATTCCCACCGACGGAAAGGTGGATGCGCAGCCTTTATATGTCCCGAACGTGAGCATTCCCGGAAATGGCGCGCACAACGTGCTGTTTGTGGCGAGTGAGCATGGCACGGTGTACGGATTTGACGCTGATAGCGGATCGACTCTTTGGCACCGGACTACGCTCGCCACCGGCGAGAGTCCATCCGATAACCGCGGCTGCTCGCAGGTTGCGCCGGAGATCGGAGTTACTTCCACTCCTGTGATTGATCTTACCGCGGGGCCGCACGGGACTATCTACGTGGTCGCGATGAGTAAGAACTCGGCTTCTCAGTATCACCAGCGGCTGCATGCCCTGGACATTACAACCGGAATCGAGGAGTTCGGCGGGCCGGTCGATGTCGCGGCGAAATACCCCGGAACCGGCGATAACAGTCAGGGTGGGTTTGTGATTTTCGACCCCAAACAGTATAAGGAGCGCGCTGGGCTGTTACTGCTGAATCACATTCTTTATACCTCGTGGGCCTCGCACTGCGACTTCCGGCCCTACACGGGATGGATCATCAGCTACAACCAGACGACCTTGAAACAGCAGTCGGTGCTCAACCTGACGCCGAATGGGAGTGAAGGCGCCATCTGGGCCGCGGGCGCGGCACCGGCTGCGGATTCGAACGGAAGTATTTACTTTCTCCTCGCCAATGGAACGTTCGACACGACGCTGAATGCCAAAGGGTTCCCGGAAAATGGTGATTATGGGAATGCGATCATGAAGCTCTCCTTCAAGAACAGTCTGCTGGCCGTAGCCGATTACTTCAATATGTTCAACACCGTGAGCGAGTCGAATGCGGACCAGGATCTGGGTTCTGGCGGAGCTATGGTAGTACCGGCTTTCAAAGACTCTACGGGAGTACTCCACTACCTGGTTGTGGGCGCCGGGAAGGACGCACATATCTATCTGGCCAATCGGACTAACATGGGGAAGTTTAACCCTAACAACAACAATCAGCTTTACCAGCAAGTGAACGGCGCACTGGGGGGATCGGTGTTTTCGGCGCCGGCGTTTGCGAAAGGTAGAATCTACTACGGTGCCGTGGGCGACGCCATTAAGGCATTTTCGTTCAACACCAGCGGGCGCTTGAATTCCACGCCGGCGTCGGCAACCAGCACAACCTTCCCGTACCCGGGAGCCACTCCCAGCATTTCGGGGAGCACGGCCAAGAACTTGATTCTGTGGGCCACGGAAAATACCTCGCCGGCGGTACTGCACGCTTACAGTGCCAACAACCTTGGTGTCGAGTTATATAACTCGAACCAGGCGGCGGGCGGGCGCGACAACTTTGGAAACGGGAACAAGTTCATCACGCCGACCATTGCGAATGGCAAGGTGTACGTGGGGACGACGAAAGGGGTGGGAGTGTTCGGCCTGCTGCCCTAGGGTCGGACCCCTACAGGAATTTTCCCCGCGGCGCCTACCCTTGAAAAGCTGTTGGTCTTCGCCTGCATCACTGAACTGCGGGTGCCCTGTCCCTGCGCGTTCTGTGCGCAAGGGTGGGTCGCCAAGAACGTGGCTCTGTCTCTGATTTGGCGGCTGGCCTAACCAACCCGATCGATCACCGCACCGCCGCTCTTCTGCTGCGAGCGCTGCGCACTGCGGCGGCCAACCTGAAACACGACGTTTGAGCCCGACCCAACCCATGTGGTGATCGACGAAGAGAGCGTGGAGCGCCGTCCCCTCGGCGCCACCGCCTGGTCGAAGGTCAAAGGACGAGAATACGACGAGATCGCCAAAGACGAAGGAAAGGAAGAGCAAACCGGCGTGAAGAAAAACGAAATGTCCAAGGAAACGCAAGAGTTTCTGGCCGATCTGCAGCACCTGACCGAAGGCGTGGGGCGTGACCCGGACTTCCTGACCGGCGACCTGGCGACCTGGAAGGCATGCCGGAGGAACTCGGGAACCCAAGTCCTTCAGTTCCCTAACCGCTTATGGTCACGTCCTTCCGTAATGTCCCACGTTTGCCAACCTGGGAACATAATTAGGGGAGCATGACTCCATTCCTCGAAACCGCGCCTCGGCGGCGACCGCCGCGTGTGCAGTTTAGTCAGACGCCTCCGGCCGTCCTTCGCTTTCAGACTGGTCGCCGGGTTCGGGGAAAGTTGCAGGTGGTTTCCGTCACCGGAGGACTGCTGAACTTGTCCAGCCCTCTGGATCAGGGCTCTCGCGTCAAGTTGATGTTTCTGACCGACGAGGGCGCGGTGCTGGGCACAGCGGAAATGCTGCCCTCTCTCTCCCCTACACTCCAGCCGTTTCGTTTTGTTGGGATTGAGGAAGGCGACGAGAACCGGCTGCGAAACGTGATTCAATCCTTTTCTGATCACAGCCGTCGTGATCAAGGATCGATTGTCCGGGACCGGGCCTGGTGACGCGAAACGAACGGTGACGGCGGACGGGCGGGACGCCCGTCCCTCCACTTACTTGTAGTAGCTTGAACTCGACCTTCCGGACAATCTTGGCGAGACTCCACGTATCGGACATAGGCGGGTTTTCCGAGTCGGGGATTTTGAGCGTAATCGGGATGTTTCGCCAACTGTATACCAGTAGGCGTAACATGACATTCCAAACTGCTTTCTGTTATCACCATGAGCCAAAATCGCGTTAAGAGTATTGCCCTTTACATGACTGCTGGAATTGCTGTCCTGCTTGCAGTGATTGGACTGCTTTTTGCAGTCGAGCAGAGTCGGACACAAGCGGAGACGGGGGCCGTGCTGTCGGCGTTTTTTTCGCAAGCAGTGCTGCACGACATGGACAAGTGGGCTGGAGGACGCACAATCAACATCGTCATTCAGCGCAGCCCGGATTGTCGGATGTGTCCGGGGGCAGGGGCCGGGTTCGAAATGCAGTCTTGGTTTGCACGATCATTGAAAGCGCGAACGAGTTCGGTTTCAGACCCATGGTTTGCCCAATCATCACGAATAACCCGCGCCACCTTTCTCCTGAACAACGTCTTTTCAACAGACATCGGAACAGACTTGCACCTACCACGCGGGGCTCGGGCGGTTTTTGTTAATCCGAGCGACTTAGGAACAAAACCGAGCGACTTTGAGGCGAGGTTCCCGAACAACTTGGGATATTTCGTCGTCTCGCATGTTGGGCTGAATGCGAGCAATACCGAAGCGCTGTTGTATGTTGACCACTTCTGCGCCGGATTATGCGGTGGTGGTGCCTACGTTCTTATGCAAAAGGTAGATGGCGCGTGGCATATTGCTGACCAGCACGGCACGTGGGTGTCCTAGCTGTCGAAACCAGGCGATAGCGCAAGCGTGCGCCGTTTATTCGCCCCGCCCACGGGTTTGCCTGACAGTGGCGACCCCATCGGACATCACGGTGTGCCAGGCCAAGTCTTGGCTATCACCTACTCCAGCACAAAGATATTCTTCCCCGCGCACATCTCCTTCAGCACCTTTGGCCACGCGGTCACGCTGACTTCTCCTAGATGGGCTTTGCGGAGCAATTGCATCAAGGTCCGCGACTGGCCGATTCCACCGCCGATCGAGAGCGGAATCTTATTGTTCAGGATCGCCTGGTGATAGGGCAGTTTCATGAAGTCCAGTTGCTTGGAGATCGTCAGTTGCTGTTTCAGGGTTTCGGCCGTAACCCGGATGCCCATCGACGTCAGTTCATGCCGGCGCTTGGTCACCGAGTTCCATACCAGGATGTCGCCATTCAGGCCATGGGTTTCTTTGCCGGTCTGGCTGTTGGTGTTGGTCACCCAGTCGTCGTAATCGGCGGCGCGCATTTCGTGCGGGTAACCGTCCTTCAAGGGCCAGCCAATGCCAATGATGAAGATGGCGGGATACTTTTGCAGTATGGCGGTCTCGCGCTGCTTACGGGGCAGGTCGGGATACATATCGAGAATTTCCTCGGCGTGGAGGAAGGTCAACTTCTGCGGCAGATTCGGATAACGAGCGTCTTTCAATTGCGGAAAGAGCGACTGCGCGAACTTTTCCGCGCCGACAATCACCTTCCAGATCTTGCCGACAATCGTCTTCAGAAAGTCGAGATTGCGCTGCTCGGCAATGATGACGCGTTCCCAGTCCCACTGATCGACGTAAGCGGAATGGTCGTGGTCGAGAAAATAGTCCTTGCGCACGGCGCGCATGTCGGTGCAGATGCCCTGGCCGACCTTGCAGTCGAATTGCTTGAGGGCGGCGCGTTTCCACTTGGTGGCCGCCTGCACCACCTGCGCGTCGATGGGATGGAGGTTGCGGTCGTTCGAGATATGGAACTGCACGGGCGTGCGCGACCCATCGCGATCGAGCATGTCGTTGACTCCGCTCTCCACGTCGACGATGAGCGGCACTTCGACCATCATCAGGTTGAGTTCCTTGCACAGGTTGTCTTCGATGTAGCGCTTCACCTGGAAGATGGCCTGCTGCGTTTCTCGCGGGGTGAGCAACGAGCGGTAATCGCTGGGCAGAATCTTTTGCAATTCTTTGTAATCGCCAATTCCGGGGCCAGCCAGGTCGGCTTTTTTGTTTTTTTCTTTCTCTTTATCTTTCTCTTTATCAAGGACAACCGTGCTCATCAGAATTTCTCCTTCGCAGATGAATAGCGCGCGTTTGCCCCTCAGGGGCCAGGCGCGCTAGGGATGTTTTGGTTTGAGGGTCGAGGCAACGCCGGAGGTAACAGAAGGTGCGGTGCCGGCTTGGACAGCATGTGCGTGCTTGCGGTGCTCCAGGAGCGTCGCAGCGGTCAGCAGAAATCCAATAAGACCAAAGATTAACAATGCGAGCAGGGCCATGATCAGTATTGGCATTCGCTTACACCTCGCTGCTGCCCAAAATTGTCTCTCGGGAGGGAGGGGTCGGCTGTGACCCGAATCACTTGCTGATGTGACCTAGGGGTTCCAACGCCGGTTTTGGCATCCGCGCTATCCCGTTCAGAATCACGTTTTTGATGTGACTTGGGTCACTGCAGCTGCAATTGCGAACGATGAAACTCTCAACTAGGCAGCGGTGAGCTGCTGAGTTTTCCAACATCCAGTTTCTTGCACGGTTGTATCAGTGGTGACTTCCGCAACACATGCACGACTGCGGAAGGAGTGGCCAAGGTTCAGAGGATTGCAAAACTTCACAAGGAGAAGATAACGACATTATGAAGACGACAAAGCTGGTAGTGCTGGTAATGACCATCGCGGTGGCCCTGTTCGTTCTGATTCCCAACCTGTCCTGGGCGGGCGAGGATGGAGCCGCGCTCTTCAAAGCAAAGTGCGCCATGTGCCATGGACCGGATGGAGCCGGCAAGCCTGCCATGAAGGCTCCGAGCCTGATTTCGGACGAGGCCAAGAAGCTGTCGGACGCCGACCTAGCCAAAGCCGTTGTCGAGAAGGCGAAGCATCCGGCTGGGGTGAAGAGTTTATCGGCTGACGACGTAAAGGCGATTGTGGCCCACATTCGCACCTTGCAGAAGTAGTTGTTGGATCTAGTCATAGGCTGTTCCTCTCTGCGCGACGCCGCTGCCGCCGAATCGCGGACACCGGCGGAAGAGAGCAAGAGGGTGAGGATGAAGAAGTCCGGCCCAATTCGGCGGACGGAACGGAAAATTAGCCGAACCGTAGCCCGGCGGAACTCTTCTCCCCGGTTCGTTTCCCCACCGGGAACAGCCCCCCCGGGTCCGGATGCTCACTACTCCGGACCCTGTTCCCTTCTCCGCATTGGCCCACCAACGCTGCTCTGTACGGTTTCCAAGTCGGTTCCGATGCCGCGTACATTGGTGTGCTTGAAACCGGAGCTGCGACGGGGAACCACAAGGAGCAATTTCGATGAGTAAGGCCCTGCTGTACGACGCGACGATGTGCATTGGCTGCAAAGCGTGCGAAGGCGCATGCGCGCAGCAAAACCAGCTGCCGTACGACGACAAGGTGGCGGCCGAGGCGGTGCAATCGGAGCATAAATATACGGTCGTTCTCACCAAGGACGACAAGTTCATGCGCCGCCTGTGCATGCACTGTGAGCATCCGGCTTGCGCGTCGGTTTGTCCGGTCGGCGCCCTTCATAAGACTAAGGAGGGTCCAGTCGTCTACGACGTCTGGAAGTGTATCGGCTGCCGGTATTGCATGGTGGCCTGCGCGTTTGCCCAGCCGAAGTACGAATGGCACTCGCTGAATCCGCGGGTCCGCAAATGCATTATGTGCCCGGACAGGGTGGTGGCGGGCAAGCCGACGGCATGTGCCGAGGCCTGTCCCACGGGGGCTACCAAGTTTGGAGAGCGCGACGACCTCATTCGGGAAGCGCAGGACCGTATCCGTCAAAATCCGTCCACTTACTTGCCTCGTATTTACGGTCTTCACGAAGTTGGCGGAACGTCGGTGTTCCTGCTTTCCAGCATGAACGTTGAGGAATACGGGTATCCGCCGTCGGCGAAAATCGGCGACACTCCGATCCCCGAATACACCGGGCGAGTGATGGAGAAAGTTCCAGACTTTATCCCTGTCTGGACGTTGGCTTTGGGAGGCATTTATTGGGTTTCGCATCGCCGCGAAGAAGTCGCCGCCGCGGAAGCAGAACAGAAGAAGAATGGGAGCAAGCGATGAAGTTCAAGCTAACCTTTTGGAGAGCGGTATTCGTCGTGATCATGGGCCTGGGCCTGTACTCGGCATTCGTTCGCTTCTTCTATGGGCTGGGCGCGGTCTCCAATATGTCCGACCAGTTTCCCTGGGGGCTGTGGATCGGCTTCGACCTTCTATGTGGGGTCATGCTGGCGGCGGGCGGCTTCTGCATTGTCGCCGCGGTCTATCTGTTCAACGTCGAGAGCCTGCACAGTGTGGTGCGCCCGGCGGTGTTGACGGCATTCCTGGGCTATGTGCTTTTCATCGTGGGACTGCTCTTTGATCTGGGCCGCCCCTGGTACATCTGGCATCAGCTCATCTACATGAATCCGCACTCGGTCATGTTCGAGGTCGGTATCTGCGTGATGTCCTACACTACCGTCCTCTTCTTCGAATTCCTTCCGAACGTGTTCGAGCGCTTCAAGATGAAGACCCCGATCAAGTGGATTAAGAAGATCTACCCCGTGCTGATCATCCTGGGCGTCCTACTCTCTACCCTGCACCAGAGTTCGCTGGGGTCCCTTTATCTGATCATGCCGAGCAAGCTGCATCCGTTCTGGTACACGCCCGCGCTGCCGTTTCTGTTTTTCGGATCGGCGATTGCGGTGGGTCTGGCGATGACGATCTTCGAGTCGACGCAGAGCGCCAAAGCTTTCGGCCGTCACCTGGAACTGCCGGTTCTGGTCCAACTGGGCGGTGCTTTGCTGGTTGCCCTCTGGGTCAATGCGCTGCTGCGCTTCCAGGATTACCTGCACCGCGGCATGCTGGGACAAATCTTCAAACCCAGTTACGAAGCGTACTTTCTGTGGCTGGAACTGGCCCTGGCCTTTGTGATTCCCATTACCATGCTCAGCTTTAAGAAGGTCAGGCTGTCGCCAAACGGATTGTATCTGGCTTCGATCTTCAGCTTGCTCGGGTTCATCACCAACCGGCTGAATGTCAGCCTCACCGGCTTTGAGACGTACGTCGGGCATCACTACCTGCCGAAGTGGACCGAGTTTTCCGTGACCCTGATGATCATCGCGGCCGGCTTCGCCCTGTTTGGGTTGGCGGTGAAGTACCTGCCCATCTTTCCTGGAGAACGACAGGCGGTGATGCAATCGGTCCGAGTTGAAAGCAGGGCCGTAGGTGCTGGGGCGGTTTTAGACCATGCCGGAGATTGAGCCAATTCGTAGCGATGCGCGATGGAAGCGGCTGACCAATTCCATCAGTGCCAAGTTGATCGGGTCTCTGCTGGCGGTGATGGTGGTCATCTTCGTCCTGCTCGGATATTTGAATATCCGATTGCATCGCCAGCACCTGGAAGCAGCCACGTTGGCGAGCGCCGAGCGGGTCAGCGATGTAATCAAGCACAGCACCACGTACTACATGCTGCGCAACGATCGCGAGGGACTCTACCACGCGATCCAAACCATGGCGAACGAGCCCGGCATGGTCAAGGTCCGCATCTTCGACCAGGAGGGGCGGATCAGCTACTCCACCGATCCCGCCGAAGTCAGCCACGTTCTCGACAAGACGGCCGAGGCCTGCTACAGCTGCCACACCCAAGCCCAGCCGCTGGCGCGTCTGAAGCGTCCCGACCGCTTTCGGATTTATCGCAGCGGCGGGCAGCGCGTGCTGGGAATTATCACTCCCATCGAAAATCAACCCAGCTGCTCCAACGCCGACTGCCACGCGCATAGCGCCGGCCAACAAGTTCTGGGCGTGCTGGACACCAATCTTTCGCTGGCGAGCGCCGACGCGCAACTTAAGGTCAGCAGCGCCCGCATGCTCGCCTACACGGCGGGAGCACTGCTGATGGTGGCGGTGTTGAGCTGGGTGTTCGTGTGGCGAGTAGTCGGCAAACCCATCAAAGCGCTGAAGAACGGTACCGAACATCTTTCCCAGGGAGAGCTTGGATACCAGATCGAAACGCGATCGCAGCACGAAGACGAGGTGGGGGACCTGGCTCGTTCGTTCAACGACATGAGCCTGCAGTTGCGGACGGCGAACGAAGAAATCGTCACCTGGGCAAAGACGCTGGAAGATCGCGTCCTGGAGAAGACGAAGGAAGTCAAACGCGCCTACGATCACGTGCTGCACGTGGAAAGGATGGCGTCGGTGGGAAAGATGGCGGCGGTGGTGGCGCACGAGGTCAACAACCCGCTCTCGGGAATTCTTACCTATTCCAAACTGCTGCGCCGGTGGGTGGAGTCTGGCCAGGCCGAGCATGAAAGGCGCGAGGAGGCGATGCAGTGTCTGGATCTGATCGCCGCGGAAAGCCGGCGTTGCGGGGAACTCATCAAGAACCTGCTGACTCTTTCCCGCACCTCGCCCATGAACATACAGCCGACCGACCTCGGCGCGGTGATCGATCGTTGCCTGCTGCTGGTGCGGAACAAACTGGAGCTGGGCGGAATCGAGCTGCAACTCAAGCGGGCGGAAAACCTGCCACGTGTACCTTGCGATCCGGCGCAGATTGAGCAAGTGCTGCTGGCGCTGATCATCAACGCCATCGATGCCATGCCCCGGGGCGGCAATCTTTGGATCGAAACCCGGATCGAAAGCCAGACCGAAACGGGGTTGAGCGGCGCGGAGACTGAAATCAAGATTCAGGTGCGGGACGACGGAACGGGCATCGCTCCCGACGTCTTGCCCCATATCTTCGAACCTTTCCTGACCACCAAAGAAAGCGGCCGCGGAGTCGGACTGGGCCTGGCGATCAGTCGCGGCATTGTCGAGCGCCACCATGGCCGCATTGAAGTCGAGTCGGAACTGAGCCGGGGCACGACCTTTACCGTAACCCTGCCCGCCCCAGTCCCAGGGAACGAAGCTTCGCTGGCGGGCGCCGGAGCCAGCAAGGCCGCAACGAAGGTGAGGTGATGGAAGTGAGCACCCAAGGGAAACTGCTGATCGTAGACGACGAACTGAGTGTGCGCGACTCGCTCGCCAAATGGTTTCGCGAAGAAGGCTACGAAATTGGCACGGCGGAGAACGCCAACGACGCCCTCACCCGCCTGGCCGAACAACGCTGGGATGTGGCCCTGGTCGACATCAAGATGCATGGCACCGATGGCATCGAGTTGCAGCGCCGCATGCACGAAGTCGATCCGGAGCTGCTGGTGATCATCATGACCGGCTATGCCTCGGTCGAGACCGCGGTTGCAGCGTTGAAGAATGGCGCCTACGACTACGTGACCAAGCCGCTCGACCCCGACGAGATCGCCCACCTGGTGAAGAACGCGCTGGCGCATAAACGCACCGCCCAGGAGAACGTACGCTTGCGCGAGGCCGTCGCCGAAATCGCGCGTCCGGGGGAACTGATTGGGCAAAGCAGCGCCATGCGCAAGATCTTCGACGCCATTGAGACCGTCGGTCCTACCGACGCTACCGTGCTCGTTACCGGGGAGAGCGGCACCGGCAAGGAACTGGTGGCGCGGGCCATCCATCACGCCAGCCCGCGGAGATTTCATCCCCTGGTCGTGATTCACTGCGGCGCTCTGACGGAGACGCTGCTGGAGAGTGAACTCTTCGGACACGAGAAGGGAGCGTTTACTGGGGCGCAGTACCGCAAGAAAGGCAAATTCGAAGTTGCCGAAGGCGGCACGGTATTTCTCGACGAGATTGGGGACATCACGCTCAAGACGCAGACCGACCTGCTGCGCGTGCTCCAGGAACGCGAAATCACCCGCGTGGGCGGCAATCAGATCATCAAGGTGGACTTCCGCTGTATCGCGGCCACCAACAAGGATCTGGAAAAATTGATCGAAGAAGGCAAGTTCCGTCCCGACCTGTTTTACCGGCTCAACGTCTTCCGCATCGAACTGCCGCCGCTGCGCAGCCGCCGGGACGATGTCCCGGTGCTGGTGGACCACTTCGTCCGCAAGTTCTCTCTGGCGATGAACAAACGCATCACCCGGGTTACCCCCGCGGCCATGAACCTGTTGCAGCAGCAGGCCTGGCCGGGGAACGTTCGCGAACTGGAAAACGCGGTCGAGCGGGCCATGGTGGTAGGCCAAGAGCCGGAGTTGCGTGAACAGGACTTCATCTTCAAGCCCCAAAGCGTCTCCAACGGATCGAGCAAGACCCTGGAGGATATGGAGCGCGTCCACATCCTGCGGGTGCTGGAGGAGTGTGGAGGCAATCAAAGCCGTGCCGCCGAGATCCTCGATATCGACCGGGTCACTCTCTATCACAAGCTGAAGAAATACGGCTGGAGCCGCAATCCGGTCGAGGCGCGCTAAGCTGACCCGATGAAGCCACGCGATGAAGCTGCAAATCTTGCCGATCGGGAATGTGAATGACGGGCTGCTGAGAGACCTGCTCCCAGTCCTCCATGAGACTTTCTGTGTCCCTTCTGAAGTGCTTCCGGTCCGCCTCGATCCGGAGTTCGCGTTCCATGGGGAGCGGCAGCAATACCACTCTTCGGAAATCCTACAACTCATGCAAGGCCTTCTTACCCCGGACACCTGGCGAATGCTGGGTATCGCAGACGTGGATCTTTACATCCCGATTCTTACCTTCGTTTTCGGCGAGGCGCAGATGGGTGGCCCCTGCGCGGTGGTCTCAGCTCACCGGCTGCACCAGGAGTTCTACGGCCTTCCGCTCGACCATGACCTGTTTCGCCGGCGCCTGCTCAAGGAATCGGTTCACGAACTAGGACACACGCTCAACTTGACGCACTGCGATGACTACCGCTGTGTGATGGGTTCGTCCCATGCTGTCGAGTGGATCGACCTCAAGGAAAGCACCCTGTGCGCCGCCTGCCGGGCCATGGCCACGCCAATGACGCAGGTCGGGTCGATACGAAACCGCTGAGAGTGTGAGAATGACAAAAATAAGCGTGCCCCAGGTCTCGCCGCTGCTTCTGGTATTTGTCCAAAAACACCGGCCGCCCGGGGTCCTGGCTGTTTTGCCCTGGATCCGGGCGGCCCGGTGTTTCAGCGGTCCTTGGCGAGGCTGGTTCGCTTCGCTGGCCGCGAGTCCGGCTTATGACAGGAAGAACTCTTTCGCCAACGGCAGCCATTCCTGGTCTGGGATCTGGGCTGTGAGGTTGTCCACGGCTACTCCTCCATCCTGAGCCAGCGCTCCCAGCGCCACCGGCATCCGGCGCTGCAGGCGGCCTGCAGCCTCCTGCATCCACCAGCGGGCGAGTGCGCCACCCAGCAAGTTGCGGAAGCTGGTTTTTACGTCGGGCGCCTGTACCGTCAGCAGCCAGCCTTCGCCGTACGGGTCGCGCAGGGCGAGCTTCGGATCCTGCATGACCGCTTGATTGATGTCAGATACCGTTCCCTCGATCGGTGAAATCATGTCGACAGCGCAGCCGTCGCGATGAACTGTGCACATCTTTTGGCCCTGGCGAATCCACTGTCCGCGTTGCGGCAGCGCGATGCTCTCTACCTTCCCCGTCAGCTTGGAGGCAAAATCATACATGCCCACCCGCACCAAGCTGGGGCTCTCGCTCAATGCCCAGGTGTGAC
>JAIQFO010000046.1 GCA_020073215.1 Terriglobia bacterium
TTGCAGCGCTGAAGCGCTGCTCCACCCAAAATCAAGTGCAACATGGAGTTTTTCCGCAGCCTGTGGAAGCGTGTCACGAATTGCGTCCCTTCCGTTCCCTCAGGCATCTTGTAGGAAGACATAATTTTTGAGTCGCCCGCAGCCATGAATCGACCGCCAGTCTGGTTTGAACGAAAATTTGAGTTCACGTTTCCGGTGGAGCAGCATCCGAACCTGTGCGCGCGTTTGCGCGGCACGGCGGCGCGGCTGGAAGAAGTTGTCCGCGGGGCCGATCGCGAAGTGCTGGTTAGGAAACCGCGGGAAAATGACAAGTGGTCGGCCCAGGAACATGCCGGGCACCTGCTGGACCTTGAACCTCTGTGGGCGGCACGGGTCGACGACTACATAAAGGGAGCGTCACAGCTAACTGTGGCTGACCTGAGCAATCGCAAGACCTTCGAAGCGCAGCATAACCAGCATCCAATCGAGGAGATCCTGGCCGGATTCCGAAACGCGCGTTTGCGACTGGTGAGCCGGGTGGAAAAGATGGATCCCGCAATTTTCGGCCGCACCGCTCTGCATCCGCGGCTGAAGACGCCCATGCGGCTGGTGGATCATTTGTACTTTGCGGCGGAGCACGACGACCATCACCTGGCCCAGATATGGGGACTGATCAGCGCCGGGTAGCGGGGAACCCACCAATCAAGAAGTGACTCGGATCAAGGGTTCGGCGGGCGGTAACACCTGGCCGATTTCGACGGCGGGAACCCCGGCAGCTTGCAGCGCGTGCGTGAGCGGGCCGGCGTCTTGGGCGGAGACCGAAATTAGCAATCCTCCGGCAGTTTGCGGGTCATAGAGAAGCGTACGTATGTCGGCGGGAACCGAGGCGTCGTATTCGACCATGCACTCGGCGAATTCACGATTTGCTTTGAGTCCTCCGGGAATGTGACCGGCGTGGATGCAATCGAGCGCGCCTTCGAGCACAGGAATGCAGGCGGATTGGAATACGAGGCTCACGTTCGATGCCAGCGCCATTTCGCGAGCGTGGCCGATCAGGCCGAAGCCGGTGACGTCGGTGAGGGCGTGGACGGCAAAAGCGTCATTAGTAGTTGGTCGTTTGTCGTCAACTGCGGAGCTTCGCTCCGCCTGGACGGGCGAGACGCCCGTCCCCACACGAGCAACGGTGATCACCTCGGCCGCAGCCTTATTCAGCGTCGTCATCGACTTCACGGCTGCGGCGATCCACCCCTGCTTCGCGACGCCTTTCTTGATCGCAGTCGAAATGACCCCCGTGCCTAGCGCCTTCGTGAATAGCAGGCTATCGCCGGGTCGCGCACCTTGATTGGCGAGGACGCGTTGGGGATGAATCACTCCGGTGACGGAATATCCGAATTTCGTTTCTTCGTCGCGGATGCTGTGGCCGCCCACCACCGTGCATCCGGCCTCGATCATCTTCGACAGGCCGCCGGCGAGAATGCGCTCCAGAATTTCGAGGTCGCCTTTTTCGGGAAAACAGACGAGGGCGAGGGCCGTCAGTGGCTTTCCACCCATGGCGTAGACGTCGCTGAGGGAGTTGGTGGCGGCGATCTGGCCGAAGGTGTAGGGATCATCCACGATGGGCGTGAAAAAATCCACCGTCTGTACGAGCGCCGTCTCGGGCGTGAGTTGATACACTCCGGCGTCATCGGCGTGATCGAAGCCGACTAGCACATTGGGGTCCTGTTGCCGGGCTAATTTCCCAAGCACCGTGTCCAGCGCCGCCGGACTCAGCTTGGACGCTCAACCCGCGGCTTTAACGGACTCCGTGAGACGGAATGGTTTTAGGTCAGGCACCAAGCCATTGTAAACATTGCAGAGGTCAGAGGTCAGATTGCAGAGGTCAGAGCCTTCGGTTTTTACCTCTGCAATCTCACTTCTCACCGCTGACCTTACTTTGATACCCTGCATACACGTATGCGTCTTCAACAGAGCCTATTTCTCTTTCTTCTCGTCGCCATAGCGGGTTGCGCCTTCGCCCAAAACGTCAAGCCGGTTGCCGATCGCCTTGCCGCCCAGAACGCGCTTTTTGAAGAGCAGTACGAGTCCGATCTCCGCAACTTTCCTGAGCGCGCTACCGCGTTCGGCGACTACCGCTACAACGACAAGCTCGACGAGCACTCACTGGCCGGCATCGCCCAGCGCCACGCCACCGACGTGGGCTTCCTCACACGGCTTGAGGCCATTTCGACTGCGGGCTTTTCCGACCAGGACCAGCTCTCTCACGCCCTTCTCGTTCGTGTCCTCGAGCAGCGTATTGCAGACTTCGACCTCAAAGAATACGAGATGCCCATCAACCAGCAGAACGGCGTCCATACCAGACTCGCGGATTTGCCACTCTCGGTCCCATTCGACTCGGTCAAGCACTACGAGGACTACATCGCCCGTCTTCACCAGATTCCACGCGTCCTTAGCGAGACTACCGAAGTTCTTCGGGCGGGGATGAAGGACAAGCTGATGCCGGTCCGATTTCTGCTGGAAAAGCTCGCGGCCCAATGCCAGGGCATCATCGACGCCGACCCGTTTTTGCGGCCGACCAAGAAGTTCCCTGCGAGCATTTCTCGCGAAGACCAGAAACGATTAACCCAGCAGATTACGGACGCGATCAATACTGAAGTGATTCCGGCCTACAAGAACTTCGCCGCCTTCCTGCGCACGGAATATGCCCCTGAAGGGCGTACCACTCTCTCAATTACCTCTCTGCCCGATGGGCAAAAGCGCTACGAAAACGACATCTATGCCCGGACCACTACGCGCATGACGCCGGAGGAGATTCATCAACTCGGCCTCCGCGAGATCGACCGCATCCAGGCTGAGATGACTGCGATTGCCAAGAAAGAGGGCTTTGCCGACTTGGCCTCTTTCCGGGTCTCGCTCAAGACCAATCCCAAATACATTCCCACCTCATCGGAGCAGATCCTCGAAGCTTTCCGCCACTACATCGCTCAGATGGAGCCGAAACTGCCGCAGTTGTTCACTCTTCTTCCGAAGTCGCCGGTTACGGTCGAGGCCATACCGGCCTTCCAGTCCGCCGCTGCCACCCACTACGTCACCGGCACCCCGGACGGCAAGCGGCCCGGGCGCGTCGTCGTCGCCACCTCCAACTTCGCCGAGCGCTCGCTAATTGACGACGAGGCGACTGCCTACCACGAGGGCATCCCCGGACATCATATGCAGCTATCGGTGCAGCAGCAGCTAACCGGGTTGCCGAAGTTCCGCCTCCACAGCCTTGGCTTCAACGCGTACATCGAAGGCTGGGCTCTGTACTCGGAGCAACTCGGCAAAGAGGTCGGTTTCTACCAGGATCCCGTCTCTGATTACGGACGCCTCTCCTCCGAACTCTTCCGCGCCGTCCGCCTGGTCGTCGATACCGGAATCCATGCGAAAGGATGGAGCCGCGAGCAGGTCGTGGACTTCATGCGGAAGGCCGGCGCGGTCGATGAGCCGACCATCCAGTCTGAGACCGACCGCTACATCGCGTGGCCCGCGCAGGCTCTCAGTTACAAACTCGGACAGCTCAAGATCCGCGAACTTCGCGCCCGCGCCGAGAAAGAATTGGGCCCCAAGTTTGACATCCGCAGTTTCCACGACGAGATGCTCGACGGAGGAACCCTGCCCCTTGATCTTCTCGACGCCCGCACGGACAAGTGGATCGCAAGACAGAAAGCAAAGTGACGGCTACGCAAAAACCGCCCGCAGCCGAAGGGGATCATTGCAGAGGTCAGAGGTCAGATTGCAGAGGTAAAAACTTTCGGATGTGGTTCTCAAATCTGCAATCTGACCTCTCACCTCCGACCTTCACTTGACCGTGACCTGCGTGATCTGCAGATCAGGATAGGCGTGGTTCCACTGGGCGGAGATGTTCTCGAAGGTCAGGCGAAAAGGTTTGCTCTGGCCGGGCGCGAGCGGCGACAGGTTGAGGTCCACGGCTTCGTCGTAAGGGCCGCCGGTGCGCAGAACGCGGATGGGAAGCTCCTCGCGCTGGGCCGTCTGGCCCATGTCGTCCTTGAACGTGACCTGCGCCACGGCGTGGATGACGGTCTTATCGCCGGTGTTGGTGATGGCGCCATCGAGATAGCTGACGGTGGCGCCAACAAAATTCTGCGCGGCACTGGTCTTCAGCTCCGAAAATTTCAGGTTCGCGGCATAGGCTGGAGGGGCGGCGGGCGGTTTCCGCTCGGCGCGGAAGATCATCACAAGAATACCAATCACAATCCCGACGATGACGATCCCGATGAGAATCGGGCGCAGGCTGGATTCTTCTCTGGCGGGGTTGAGATTCGGCTGGATCAAGCCATCCATGGCGGGATTGTACTACTGCGGGATTGTTGCTGCGGTCGGCCCAAACTTCCTGACGGGGTGCGGGCGTCCCGCCCGGCAGGACGGAGAGAGCCTGCCCTGAGCTTGCCGAAGGGGCGCCCGTCCCTCCACGCGTGTTCTACTTAGCGGGCTCCCGTTTCGGAAGACACCGCTTTCGCGGCGTTCCCCGACAGCCGCGAATCGCGAACGCGGTAGTCTTTGTATTCAATCGTCAGCGTGGCACGCCCACCGAGCCGAATATAGCTTACCGACTCGTTGCGCCGGGGAAGCCAGAAATCCTGCACTTTCATGTACTCGTGATGGATCTCGCTCTTCTTCGTCCAGAAGGAAGGATTCTGGGCGGGCTCGGCGTCAATTCGAGTCACGGCAAAATCGGTTCCGTCGACCCAAACCTTGCCGCGATAGAGGTACTTGCTTCGCGTTTTCGGGTAGACGGCAAGCACGTATTGGCCGCCCGGTTCCGACGGTTCGAAGCCGATTAGTGCGAGGTCGTAGTTGTCGCGGTTCAGCAGCGTGCGGGCGTGCATTTCCGGCTCCGCGGCTTCCTTTTCGCTCTCCAGCAACCTTTTGAATACGCGGCTGATGATCAGGTTCGATCCTGATTGCGAGATGATCTGAAAGCGTTTGGTGGAAGGACTGTCATAGGCCGCCTCCACGGTCATTTCGGCCTCACGATTTCCGGGGAATCCTATATAAGTAAGCCGATAAACGCGAATGGATTCGTAGTGGCCCAGTGCCTGCGCCCGCTCTGCGTCTCGGCGCGCGAGATTATTTACGACCTGGTCGACGGAAAGTGGCGCGGTAGTGATGGAAGGCGGCAACGGAGGGGAATCTGCGCCCGCAGCAAATGCTCCAGCCAGTGCGGCCACCAGCAAGAAGAAAAGCCTGGCCGAATTTTGGATCGAGATCCGCATTGAGGTCTGGGTTGAGCCCTGGGTCAGGCTCAAGAAAATGCCCATTCATCATCCGTCAAAGATCTAGCCTACAC
Source organism: Terriglobia bacterium (assembly GCA_020073215.1). Classification (GTDB taxonomy): domain Bacteria; phylum Acidobacteriota; class Terriglobia; order Terriglobales; family Acidobacteriaceae; genus Acidiflorens. The sequence continues at coordinate 5,324 of JAIQFO010000046.1, forward strand.
CATACCCGGACGTCCCTGAGTGTTGGGCGGGCGCGACTGCGTAGCGGCTGTCATGTCAAGATTTCGGCACCGGATGCCGTAAAATCCCACCGGTGCTAGGGCGATTTCACTCGCTTCCGGGAGGAAGCAACGGAGCCAAGGTAATCTTTTCAACTACTTGCAAGAAGGGGAAGAACGGTTAGATAATTGCCCCGCAGTCAGAAACAAGGAGCCCTCCCCCATGTGGATCCGTGAAAGCGAAACGTGTGCTCATTTAAACTGGATCGCGATCTTCTCCTACAGCGCGTCGCTGGTTCTCAGCCTGGCGATTTGGGGAGGTCTATTCCGGGCGGCTGAACACTTAATGAGGTAAGACGGCAGGCCAACGGTTAAGAATTTGCCAGCGCTGCGCTCACTTACCCTGGGAACCCCTGCCGCCAAGCGCTGCGAAATTGCCGGTCGTTCCTTACCCGTCATGTTTTACCGGTCATAGTTTTTACCGGTCATAGTGCAGCAGCGAGAACACATCGTACTCCGTCAGTTTCTCGCGCCCTTTCAGGAAGTCCAGTTCGACCACGAACGCCAGTCCGGCAATGTCCGCGCCCAAACCGCGGGCAAGCTCCGCCGTCGCGGCCGCCGTTCCACCCGTGGCCAGCAGGTCGTCCACGATCAGGACGCGCTGGCCTTTCCCGATGGCATCTTTGTGGACCTCGAGTTCGTTGCTGCCATATTCCAGGTCGTAGCTGACCTTCGACGTTTCGGCGGGCAGCTTTCCGGGCTTGCGGACGGGAACGAAGCCCGCATTCAGCCGGTAGGCGAGCGCTGGAGCGAAGATGAACCCGCGGGCTTCCATGCCGAGCACCAGGTCAATCTCTTTGCCGATATAGTTTTCCGAGAGTGCGTCAATCAGCCGCGCGAAGCCGGTCTTGTCCTTGAGCAGCGTGGTGATGTCGTAGAACAGGATGCCCTTTTTCGGGAAGTCGGGGATCTCCCGGATCAATTTCTTCAGTTCGACGCAATCCACGGCTGCCTGGTTCGACATCTGCGCTCCTTAGTTGGAAATCATGAATCAAAAATCTTGAATGAGAAATGAAGTCAGGCCGGCGACCGGCTGAGCTTCGGATACTTCCACGTGATCCACGCGCGCCGCCCGAGGGCCTTCGCGCAGCCGCGAGTGCAATCCCGCCAGTTGGTCGCGTGTCCCCTGCGCCACGATTTCGACGGTACCGTCGGGATTGTTGCGCACCCAGCCGGCAATCTGCAAAATGAACGCTTCGCGCTCGACAAACCAGCGGAAGCCGACGCCCTGCACACGTCCGCGAACCAGAAACCTTCGGGCGAGGGTATGGTCAGTGGTGGCCATGACGATATGTTAAGCCTTGTTCGGTGTTCAATGAGTTTGGGCCCGTGAGAAGTTGACGGTGACGCCTTCTTCGCCTTCCACCGGCACCCCACCACAGAGAAACGGACTGTACTTCCACGCGCGGACGGCATCCACAGCCGCATCGTCCAGGTCTGGCCCCGCAGTGCCCAGCACGCGAATGTTCCTTACGGTTCCGTCGGCGGCAATATGGATGGTGAGGTAGACGGACCCGTGTCGACCCTGACCTCTAGCCAAATATGTGTAACGGGGTTCCACCTTCTTGACTAAGCGGCTCGGAGTTGGGTTCATACATCCACTCATCCCGACTATACCCGGAGGTGGTTCGAAGGGGCCCAGATATGAACCCTGATCGAACTCCGTTAACGACGCGGTCGCCTTCACAACTAATCTCCCATGCGCGCTCACGATCAAACTGCGCGGAAATAGCTTCTCCCCGAATTTTGTGTAGTCAGAGTATGAGTAAGCGGTCATCTCGTCCGGGTAAACCACGTGTCGCAAGGTACCGGAGCGATCAAAGCACAAATCTCGAGAATCGCTGTCTCCGCGCAACGTTACGCACTGCAAGTCGGACCGGCGATACACGCTGTCGACCTTCTCATGCTCATCGAGAACCAGGCGGTCATAATTCGAAAGCAGCGACTGTATCCAAAATGCAGATTGTGGAGTGAACTCGATATTTCTTTCTCGCCATACCTTCGTACCCCGGCCCACTTCAACTTCGGAGTAACCCGAAAAACTGATCTCCCGGCGCCATTGGTTCTGCGGCCCGGAAATCCAAAGGTAGTGCCCCTCAGCCGGGCCCGAGACCAATCCGCCGAGCTTGAAATCCATGGAGAGCCGGAACGGCGGAACACCGGGTCCTTCCAGCCGAGACAAATCGGCCGCCCTTCGCATCAGGGCCTCAGCCTGTTCTGTTCTGCTCTCTGAACTACCGAAGCCTCCAACGGCGAGTGCCACTACAACGACAATGAGCGCCAACCGTTTCATTCGGAGAGCCGATGTCCTTGGGCTTGCTGTTGACTACGCGCGCGACAAATAGGTTCCTTCGGCGGTGTCCACCTTGATCTTCTCGCCTTCGTTGATGAAGGGCGGCACCTGCACGATGAGGCCGGTTTCGGTTTTCGCCGGCTTGGTCACACTCGATGCGGTTGCGCTCTTCAGCCCGGGCTCGACTTCCATCACGGTCAACACCACGGTCTGCGGCAACTCGATGCCCACGGCCTTGCCATCGAAAAACTCCACTTTGATCTCGAGGTTCGAGGTCAGGTAATCCACCGCGTCGCCGAGAGTATCGCGGGTGAGGTGCGTCTGCTCGTAGTTCTCCGTGTTCATGAAGTAGTAGCTGTCGCCGTCGGCGTACAGAAACTCCATGTTCACCTCGTCGACGTTGACCTTATCAATGGGGTCGGGAGAGCGGAAACGATGCTCGAACATGGCGCCGGTGCGCAGGTTGCGCAGCTTGGCCTGGATGAAGGCGCGCAGGTTGCCCGGGGTACGATGCTCGACACTGAACACGGAGTGCAGGTCATTGTTGTGCTTGATGATCATGCCGGGACGGAGTTGGGTTGCTGGAATCGACATTGCTGGTCTACATCTCCTTACGCTGTGCTAGGAATTCTGGGCAGCGGGGCAGGGCCGGAGGTCCACAGCGGCCCGTTTCTTGCCTGCTGGGGTGGAGGTCGCCGAGGCATCCGCCGCACTTCGAATCAACATCTTATTTTACACAGGCGGAGAGCGTTCTGGGAACCGGGGCAGAGGAATTTGTAATTAGCAATTTGTAATTTGTGATCGAAAAACTCATGACTGCTACCGGGCCAAAATTACAAATTACAAATCACAAATTACCAATTCAGCATTCGGGTCTAAAATAGAAGGGACGATCGGGAGGTCCTTATGCGCATCGGAAAATACATGGGTTCGGACGGAGCAGCGGGCACGGCAGTCACTTTCCTCATGATCGGCCTCGGTGTCGGCGCCGCCCTCGGTCTGTTGCTGGCTCCGAAGAGTGGGCGGCAGTTGCGGAAAGACCTGCGGCGCTCCTACGATGACGCCCTGGAAACCGTCTCCGACTGGACGGACGAAGCGAAGGACCGTTTCGAGGAAGCGGTCGAAAAAGGCTCCGAATTCGCCGACGAACTGAAGGCCAAGGCGGAGCCGCTGAGCGACTTGTTGCGCCGTTCGTAGGTTGCTCTCGCGGGTGGAATCATCACCAGCAGTAACTACGACGCCTGTTCCTTGCGTGCGCGGAGTCGCTGGCCGTTAAGTCGATCGCCATTGGCAAACCCGGTCGCACGAAAAGCCGCCAACGTGTGCCGCACTATCCTGCAAACCAACAAGCACCTGCACCCTGCTACTCCGATACCGGGAGTCCTATTCGCCAAACACTCGCCAGGCTGCGGAACGCCTCGGGGTTCGTATCAGGGCATCGCTTCAGCGACGCCGCTAGCTCCTCAAAACGAGACGCCCCTTTAGGGGCGGGCCACCTTTCCTGCAGCCACGTCAGCCCCGGAACTTACGGTTCCACCTGAGTTTCGTCTTCGAGAGTACGCTTCTTTTTGTGCACATTGCGGATCACAATGCCCACCGAGAATCGGAAGTTGTCCTGCTTCTTCTTTGCGAAGGTGGGAAACTGGGAGGCGGTCTGCAGGTAATCGGCCTTGAACCGCAACGCGAAACGCTGATTGATCTTGCGCTCAATTCCACCGCCCGCCACCAACGCCCGGCCAGTTCCGATCTCGGTCACGGTAGCGCCCTCACCCGTCGCCACACCACGCGTGCCTTGATGTCCGTACAGAAGCTCGGCTATAGGCGTCCAGCGCTCATACTTGCGACGGGCAAATTGCAGGCCGAAAAGAATGTTGTACTCTCGCGTCGTCACGTTGAATGTCGGAGAAGTGCCCGGGCAGAATGCATTCGGGCACGGTGGAAATGGTTCCGGTGAAGCAGCCGGAATCTTGGAGGTCCCGAAGTATTGGCCGCCTTCTATAAGAAGTCCCACCCAACTGGTCGCGTTCAGACCGAGAGAAGCGTCCCATCCGGGTAAGCCAGCCCAGTGTCCGGCGTTGAAAAGACCGGCCTCGGCGTACGAACCGCCGAGAAACAATTCGAGGCGCGGATATGGGCGCGCCGGCGGCGCGGCCTTGGTGGTTGGTGCTGGAATATTGGCGGGCTCGGCCTGTGGGATCTGGGCGGGAGCTTGGGCCGGAGTTGGAGCTGGAGTTTGGGCTGGAGTTGGAGCCTGCGCCCACGACACAACACACAGCGCAACCACGCCAGCTAAGACCCCCAGGTATTTCCTCAAGGTTCCTCCTCGAAATACAGTTGCCAGTACCTAGCACCCAGTACCCACTAAAGAAGCGACCCATCTCTGCTCAGCCAAACACTTCCGTGGGGCCCAGAACATCGCCGCAGTCTCGAAGCTGGGTACTGGGTACCGAGTACCGGGTACATCTGTCTTTGGATGCGTCCGGCAAACTATCGAGTATACCGAAGTCCGAGAGAGTGTCGGCGCCACGTTCGCGAGCGGGTCGATACAATGATTGAAATCCATGGACATTACACTGACGGAAACCGAAGTCCGCGTGCTCGGGGCGCTGATCGAAAAAGACATCACCACACCGGAATACTATCCCCTGTCGCTGAACGCGCTGGTGAATGCCTGCAACCAGAAGTCGAATCGCGATCCAGTGATGCAGTTGGACGAAGACGCGGTGCGCGATGCGCTCGACGGTCTTCAGGAACAGCGCCTCGCTGGACCCGCGCGCGGCGCCGACAGCCGCGTCACCAAGTACGAGCAGCGCTTGCAGGAGGTGTTTAACTTTACGCGTCCGGAGATTGCGGTCCTGTGCGCGCTGCTGCTGCGCGGTCCGCAGACGCCCGGCGAATTGCGCGGACGCGCCGAGCGCATGCACCGCTTCGAAGCGCTCGAGGATGTGCAGTCGGCCTTGCAGAAGTTGATGCAGCGCGACCCGCCGCTGGCGAAAGTGCTGCCGCGGCAGCCGGGGACGAAGGAATCGCGCTATGCACATCTGCTTGCCGGGGACGTGGTGGCTCCGGAATTGCCGGTGCACAACGCCGCGGCGGTCGAGCGCAATTCGGCAGATGCGGACCGCATCGCGCGGCTGGAGGAGGAAGTCGCGGAACTGCGGCGAGTGGTTTCAGAAGTAAAGGATCAATTGGAAAGATTTCGAAAACAATTTGAGTAGCTGCAGGAATCTGATTTCCGGCCAGGCATTCAGAATGCCACTTGCGACTCCAACTGGATGCTCAGAGACTATCCACGAGAATGACAGAACGAATGAGTCGGAAAACCCAATTGTGCCTGGTGCTGACGGTTGGGTTTCTTATTCCCGTGGTGAGTTCTCTTTGTATTTTCTTGGGTTGGTGGCACCCAGGGCCTGCGACAAGCTATCGCTTTGTTCGCCGGATCACTTTAGAGCTGGTCGCTCTTGTGTGCCTCTATCTTGTCCTGTCGCATCAGAAGAAACGATTCCAGGACATAGGCCTCTCCCTTGCGATCCGATTGACCGATCTCGGTCATTCGTTTGCGTTATTCTTCGGAGCACTGTTTGCCAGTGCGCTTCTTGGCGTAGTTCTGAAGCTCGTCTATGTTTTCCTCGGGCGGGTATCGCGCCCGCAGCTTGATAGGGCGGCGCTCTTTGGAACTGTGCTTGGCGTCCTGCCTGTGCTGTATGTGCTCTTGAATCCCTTCTACGAGGAGCTCCTGGTACGGGCGTTCCTGATTTCGGAAACGGAAGCGATCTATCGAAGCACCGCCCTGGCCGTATTCATGAGCGTAGCGCTACAGACCTCGTACCACTTTTATCAGGGCTTGCCAGGGGCACTGTCGCACGTTCCAGCGTTTTTGTTGTTTTCTTTGTACTTCGTGCGTACTCGGCGCATCCTGCCAGTCATTCTGGCGCACATGTTCATGGACGTATCCGCGCTCGCGCTCTATTTTCGCCATTTGCATTGAAGCTGGCGGACAGGAGTGTCCGCCCTACACGAGCCTACAGGACGCGTTCCTGCGTGTAGCCCGCGGCGCCCAGGGCCGAGATGATTTCGGCGATATGGTCGGGGCCGCGGGTTTCCATGGTGATTTCGATCGCGGTCTCACCCAGGCCGACGCCGTGGTAAGCGCGGTCGTAGTCCGTCTCGACGATATTGGCCCGATGCTGCGCCAGAATCGATGTGAGGCGATGGAGTGCTCCAGGATAGTCGGGCAGGTGGACACGCAGGCGTACCAGACGTCCGTCTTTGACCAGGCCGCGCTCGATGATGCGCGAGAGCAGGGTGACGTCGATGTTTCCGCCGCACACCAGCACCGCAACCTTCTTCCCCACCAGCGTCAGCTTACGATTGACCAGGGCAGCGAGAGCTGCCGCGCCCGCGCCTTCGGCTAGAGTTTTTTCCCGTTCGAGCAGCAGCAGGATAGCGTTGGCGATTTCTTCTTCTTCAACGGTAACGATGTCATCCACATACTTCTGGACGAGGGGCAGGGTCCGTTCGCCGGCGCGGCGCACGGCGATGCCATCCGCGATCGTGGAGGCCGGCATGAGCGTCACCGGCTGGCCTTCGGCGACGGCAACTTTCATCGACGGCAGGCGCGAAGGCTGAACTCCAAAAACTTGAATTTTGTGATTCGACTCTTTCAGAGCGCAGGCGATACCGCCGATTAAGCCTCCACCGCCGATCGGGACGACCACGGCTTCGAGGTCGGGATGCTGCTCGAGCAATTCCAGGCCAATCGTGCCCTGCCCAGCGATAACGGCGTCGTCATCGAAAGCGTGCACAAAGGTGAGGTGCTCGGCCTGGCTGCGGCGGATGGATTCTTCATAGGCCTCGTCGTAGTTGGCTCCGTGCAGAACCACGTCGGCGCCGTAGCCGCGCGTCGCCGAGACCTTGATGAGAGGCGTGGCCAGGGGCATGCAAATCTGGGCGCGGATGCCGAGCTTGCCGGCGTGATAGGCAACACCTTGGGCGTGGTTTCCGGCCGAAGCTGTGATCACTCCCTCGGCACGTTCTTCGGTGCTCAGCGAGAGCAGTTTGTTCAGTGCGCCGCGCTCTTTGAAAGAGCCGGTTCGCTGCAGGTTGTCGAGTTTCAAATAAACCTGGTTGGCGGTGGACTCGGAAAACGTTTCCGAGCGCGCACAGGGCGAAAGGTAGATAGAGTTGCGAATGCGGCCCAAGGCCGACTGGATGTCATTAAGAGAGATCATTATTTTTGTCTGCGGCTGCAAATGCAAGGATGGCAACATCTTACCTGAAGGGAACCAAGACATCCCGTAGAGGCGCGGCTGGCCGCGTCTCCCACCGCATCCAAGGGAGACGGGGTAAGCCCCGTCTCTACAGGGAGAAACGAAGGGAGTAGGGGGTAATGCGACCCGGTACAACTTCCGTAATGGCACTTTCGGACAGGGACTAAGCCCTTCGAAACCTATGCAGCCGTGGAAAAGCCCGTCAGAATGGGTTTTTAGAGGGTTCATCCCTGGGACTCATGCCGACTTCGACTGGTACCGCTCTCGCTCCCTCACCCGTCCATCGAAAATCGGTGGCGCGCGTCGCATTGTTTGATTTGCCCGCGAGCTCAGCGCAACTGCTCACCGAGTGTTTCCGCCAATTTGGAATCGAAACGGTTTCGATTGCGCATGAAGATGCAGACCGGCTGCGGCGCGAAAAATTCGAGGCTTGCGTTTTGCCGCTGGGAGAAAGTGCCGGCAGCATCATCGAACTGGCGCGAGGGTCGGCGTCCAACAGCCGCATCGTCATTTACGGGCTGGGCGGGACGGCGCGGGATGCCTTGCGGTATTCGAAGCTGTGCATCAACGCAGTATTTCACGAGCCGCTGGAGCGGTCGGCGGCGGTGAAACTGGTGCGCTCGACTCGAATGCTGGTGCTGCACGAATTCCGCCGCTACGTGCGTGTTCCGGTGATGACGGAGGTTGGGATCGTGATGCCCGACGGTGCCCGCATAACCGCCACCAGCCAGGAGATCAGTTCGGGCGGGATGTCGCTCAAGGGCGGTCTCGTGCCCGAAGCCGGAAGCCTGGTGGAAGTGTCGTTTTCCCTGTTGACACTGCCGCGCATTTGGGTGCGCGGGCACGTGACGTGGAAGAAACCAAACAAGAGCTTCGGGATTCGCTTTGACTCGGCCGACGAGCGACGGCATCGGCTGAAAGAGTGGATCGTCGGTTACCTGGAAGCCTAGGAACCCGGCTGTCAGCTCTCAGCTTTTAGTTAAACCTTTCCAACCCGGCTACAATATCGGCGTGAGTTCCCCCACAACTGCTGTCGAGCCCGAGCCACCCCATGCCTTGGACACTCGCCCATTCTCGCTCCGGCAAAGAATTCTCTTGTGGCTCATCAGTTGGGCGAGCTATCTGGCCATTTCGCTGATTGGTCCGACTCTGCGCTATTCGGTATCCTGGGAGGAACCTCCAGCGGTGCCCGGCTCGACTTACGAAAAACCGGTGATCTATTCCTTTTGGCACCGAGCTACGTTTGCCAGCGCCTGGTTATGGCGAAAGATCGGGATTGCCGTGATGGTGAGCCGCAGCTTCGATGGGGAATACATTGCCCGAACCCTTGAAAGGCTGGGCTTCGTTGCGGTCCGTGGATCGAGCAGTCGTGGCGGCGCTAGCGCTTTGCTTGGACTTAAAGACCAGTTGGAGCAGGGCAACCTGGTGGTGTTTACGATTGACGGTCCGCGCGGCCCGAAATACGTGGCCAAGCCGGGGCCGGTGCGGTTGTCGCGTGCCAGCGCGGCGCCGATGGCGGCGTTCTATATCGCGCATAGCGATGCCTGGGTGCTGAAAACCTGGGATGAGCTAATGATCCCAAAGCCTTTTTCGAAGGCGCTGGTACGGCTCAGCGGCAAGATGCTGGTTCCCGCCGACGCGGGTGATGAACAGATGGCTGAATATCACCGGCAGTTGCAGGCGGCGCTCGAGCGCGTCACCCAGTTCGCGGAGGAGCACGTTGCACAAGTCGGATCGGCGGAGTTCCCCATCCTCGGGGGATAGCGTTGCTCCGGAAATAAGGACCATGCCTTATGAACGGTCGGGGTTGCCAACCTTGGCTTGCATTGCGAGGATTGCGGGCAGGGATCTTTAACGCAAAGTACGCAGAGGATTCGCAAAGGTCGCAAAGAAAGCAACTAGAAGGATTCAAACTGCGCCCACGCCCAAAAACGGCCTTGACAGACCCCTTGGTCGGTTGTACCATTTGATCCCAAGTTTGCTCTTTATTGAGCAAATCGGAATTTCATGCAGAGTGGCTGAGGGACGAGCCCTAGGACGCCACGGCAACCGGATCGGGATCATATATCTCGACCGCCAGGTGCCAACTCTCGCCCGGTAACGGGGACCATGAGATTCGGGCAAGCGAAAGTTTGATTCGCATTTCCCGAGCCTCTTTTCCCATCGGAAAAGGGGTTTTGTATTACCTGGGGTGATTTTTACCCGGCTCGTCCCGCAGTCAACAGAAAGAAGTTGCACAATGGAGACGAGCACGTACCAGCTCCGCTGCCGCGAATGCGGCAAAACCTGGGGCAACCAGCCGCGCAGCTACTGCGAAGACTGTTTCTCACCGCTCGAAGTTACCTACGATTACGATTCGCTTCGCTCCTCGGTGTCACACGAGTTGTTTGCCTCGCGCGCGCCGAACATATGGCGCTATCGCGAGTTGCTGCCGCTGCCAGCGGGGTATCAGCCCTCCCTCCCGGTTGGATATACCCCGCTGGTGTGCGCTCCGCGGCTGGGCGATCAGATCGGATCGCGGCGGCTCTTCGTGAAGAATGATGCCGTGTGCCTGCCTACTTTGAGCTTTAAGGATCGCGTGGTGACGGTGGCGCTGGCCAATGCGCGCAGCTTTGGGTTCCACACCGTGGCTTGCTCTTCCACGGGCAACCTCGCCAATGCGGTGGCGGCGCAGGCGGCTCGCGAAGGTTTCAAAGCTTGGATTTTTATTCCTTCCGATCTTGAGCCGGCGAAGATTCTGGGCACGCAGGTATTTGGGGCGGAACTGGTGCGCATCAACGGCAGCTACGACCACGTCAACCGCCTTTGCTCGCAGATCGCCGAAGAGCGTGAGTGGGGGTTTGTGAATGTCAATCTTCGTCCCTACTACGCCGAGGGCTCGAAGACGGTGGGCTACGAAATCGCCGAACAACTGGGCTGGAAATTGCCCGATAATGTGGTGGTGCCGATGGCGGGCGGGTCGTTGATTACTAAAATCAAAAAGGCGTTTGACGAACTGATTCTGCTCGGACTGGTCGATCCGAAGCCGGTGAAATTCTTTGGCGCGCAAGCGACTGGGTGCTCGCCGATTTCGACCGCGATCAAGCAGTACTGCGACGAGATTGAGCCGCAGCGTCCGAAGACGATTGCGCGGTCGTTGGCGATCGGCAATCCGGCCGATGGACATTACGCGCTGCAGGCCATTGGCAAGAGCGGTGGATGGGCGGAAGACGTTTCCGATCATGAAGTCGTCGAATCGATCCAGTTGCTGGCGGAGAACGAAGGCATCTTCACCGAGACCGCAGGCGGGGTGACGGTGGGAACGGCGCGGAAGCTGATTCATCAGGACCGAATCCTTCCCGACGAAACCACCGTGCTCTGCATTACGGGTAATGGACTCAAGACCACCGACGTGCTGGCCGATCGGTATCAGGTGGAAGCTCCGATTTCTCCGAAGCTCGCCGAGTTTGAAGCGTATCTCGCGGCAAAGGCCGCGAATTTGCCGGCGGCGTTTGCGGCCGCGGCGGATTCCTCGAACGCTGCGGTTGCTTAGTCGCCGTTGCCAGTAAGTCGTTGGTCGTATCAGGGTGTCGCTTTTGCGATGCCGCAAATCTTCGGAAGTAAAAGCCCCTTGGGGGGTGTGTTTGGAGGTTTTCTTATGAGCATTACCGTTCAAATTCCAACCGCGTTACGGCGACTCACGGCGGGAACTCCAAGAGTCGTTTGCTCGCCTGCAAATCTCAACGAACTGTTCTCGCACCTCGACTCGCAATTCCCCGACTTAAAGCCCCATCTGCGCGATGAAGCCGGAGAAACGCGGCGCTTCCTGAATATCTACGTGAATGAGGAAGACATACGCTTCCTCGGTGGCGCTTCCTATTCGTTCCGGGACGGCGATGAGGTCCTGCTGGTGCCGTCGATCGCAGGCGGCTCGCTGTAGAACTTTGTTTGTGGAGGGACGGGCGTCTCGCCCGTCCAGCCGGGCGGGGACGCCCGGTTCTCCATCGTACGAATCATGGTCCTAGCGCGCCGTGATCCGCGCGCTTAACTGCTCGACCAGCTTTGTATTTCTCTCCAGACACTCCCGCAAAATCGCCGCTTGCTGCTTGGCCGTGACCCAATCCTGTTTCTCGACCGCTTCCGTCAAACCCGGTAGTTCCAGGTGTGCGTAAGTAAAACGCGCTCCATACAGGGTGTGCTTGAACCACGGCCGGCCCGGGATGCCGTCGGGGTTCAGCCAGTTGCGCTCTACCTGCATCATGCCGGCGTTGAGTTCGGCTGCGACCTTTGCGTCCACTTTACCCGAGGCGAGCGCCTGCTGAACCGCGCCGTCCAGTTTCTTTCCGGCGTTTTCGAATTCCTGAATCTCATCGAGCATTGGTTTCAGGTCAAGCTGGCTCATATCCTTGCTCTTGGAAAGCTCGGCGACAAACTGGCGAACATTGTCGGCGTAAGCCGCGAAGTCGAACGGCAGCAAATCGGCGTTCGCCAGACGGAGCGCAAGCGTGCCCCAGAGTTGTGACATCAGGACGTGATAGCGATATCCAGGATCACCAAAGTGATTCATCCAGTAGAAATCATCGTACATCGAGTGATAGACGCCGTAGGATCCCTCAAAATCCAGGCCCATCACCGGCACGCCCACGTAGTTCAAGAACACGGTGTGGTCGGAGCCGCTGCCGATGCGGGTATCGGCCAGGTTGGTATCGGTCACTTCGCGGTTGTCCTTCGCCTCTTTTCGGCTTTGCGCGGCGCTCAGCTTCCAAGCGTCGTAAAGCGACTTCCCGGAAGGATCCTGCAAGCTGCGCGAGGTTTCGACCAGCATGGGCGCCAGCGAAGCTACGGCGCTGCCGTCGAAATTGGGGCCTGAGGTCGCTTCATCCACATTGAGATAGGCCACAGCTTTCTTGCGCAGGTCATCGGCGAATTGCTCCCCCCACTCCGTCGATCCGGTCAGGCCAACTTCCTCGCCGTCCCAGCTGCAGACAATCACGGTGCGCCGCGGACGGATCCCGTTCTTCTTCAGTTGCCCAAGCGCGCGCGTCATCTCCATCATTGATGCCGTGCCGCTGGAAGGATCGACTCCGCCGAACACCCAGGCGTCGCGATGATTGCCGAGTACGATCCATTCATCGGGCAGTTCCGAGCCGCGAATCCGGGCTTCGACGACGTAATAAGGCTTGATGGAATTGTCCATCTCGATTTTGAGATGGACGCGAGCCTGCTCACCCCCAAGGTGGTACTCGAAGGGCAGACCACCTTGCCAGTCTGCCGGGGCGACTGGGCCGCCGAGATTCTTGAGCAGCGGCGTCGCGTCCTGGTAAGAAAGTGGCAGCGCCATGATCTTCGGCACCGAAGCGGCTTGCGCCAAGGGAATGCGCTTGGTTCCCGGCACCGACGCCCAACCCGGCGTAAGCGGATCGCCCGGGACCATGAAGTCGTACGTAATCGCTCCACGCTGGATGTGGCTCTCCGGGCCCCAGGGTCCGTCGGGGAAGGCCTTGCCTTTCTTGAATCCGTCTTCGGCGGGATCGCTGTAGATCAGAATCGCCGCAGCGCCCTCGCGCTCCGCCGTCAGGGCTTTGAATCCGCGATAACTGTACGGGTTCGAGTAGCGCACCAGCACGATCTTGCTCTTCACCTCGATCCCGTGCTTGCGCAGCAAATCGTAGTCTTCCGGATTGCCGCTATGGGCATAGACCACCGGCGCGGTCACTTCGCCCGAGATCGACATGCCGGTCCAGGCAGAACTAACGCGCGGATTCTTCGTGTCCGGATCTGCGTCATAGGCTGTTTCGCGAAGGCCGGCTCGATACACCACCGGCGCGACCATCTCGAGCGAGGCACTCTTCGGCGCGGTCGCGTATACATCGTAGCGATGGATGACTACGTCCTCCAACCCCTGCTTGCGCCACTCTGCCGCGATGTATTGAGCCAGGTCGTTGTTGCGCTTCGAGCCTGCAAGATGCGGCTCGGCGGTGAAGATGCGGTGCTGGCGCCGCGCTTCGGCCGGCGAGGGAATCGCCTTGAATTTCTCCTCTACTTTGGCCTGGCGCGCAGCCGAAGATGGAGTGAAGCCCAAAATCCTCTCCTGCGAAAACGCGGGGACGACGCTGGCGAGAATCAGAACAGAAAGTAAGAGCGAGAAGTGCCTGTGAGTCATAAGTGGCCCTCGATCGAGCGTTACAGAGAGCGTCATTATAGTCGGGAGCAGCGGTTGGAACAGCATCATCTATATCCATCAGTCGTAGGCGGCGGTCCGAGACTTGCCGGGCCAATTGGACGGACCAACCTAGCGCGCAAGAGGCGTGCTGTCTGGGGACCCCGGCGAGGCTGTCCGGTCCCGTGTGAGTTGCGCTTGCCTGGCAGGAAGAGGCTGATTATAATCTAACTAACTGGTTAATTATATGAAACCGAATCAGCGTTTGGGAACTCGGGGGCGTCCGGAAGCGAGCCGGGCGGCGATCCTGAAGGCGGCGGTCGGGGAGTTTGCCGAGCACGGGATTGCAGGGGCACGCACGGATGCCATTGCGCGGGCGGCACACGTCAACAAGGCGCTGCTTTATTACTACTTCAAGGATAAGGATGCTCTTTACGAGGCGGTGCTGGATCATGTGTTCAGCGGGCTGCGGGCACGGGTAGCGCCGGTGCTCGATCGCGACCTGCCTCCGCGGCAGAAAATGCTGGAATACCTGGGGGCGTATTTCGACTACATCGCGGCCAATCCGCGGTTCCCGCGGGTGGTGCAGGGGGAGTGGGTGCGGTCGGGAGAGAAGGGCAACGCGCGTATGCAGCGGGTTGCTAAAGAACATTTCCGTCCTATCTTTGAGAAGCTGGTGGAGGTGTTGCGGGAGGGGACGGAAGCTGGAGAATTCCGGGCGATGAATCCTATGGATTTTCTGCCCTCAGTGGTGGCGGTGATCGTGTTCTATTTCACAACTGCGCCGGTGATGAAGGCGCTGATGAAGGTGGACCCGTTGTCGGAGGAGCGAATTCGGGAGCGGCGGGCGTTTGTGTTGGATTTTATTTCTGCGGCGCTGTTTGTTTCTTAGCTCTCAGCTCTCAGCTGACAGCTAAGCTGCTAGGAGATTGGCGATGAGTGCGCGGATTAAGTTCTTGATTTTGCTGACGACCGTTGTGGCAATTGCTTCTGGGTACTACTTCTTTTCTACTCCTAACGGCAACGACCTGGTTCTGGTGGGGACGGTGGATGCCAACCAGATTGTGGTAAGTCCGCAGATTCAGGGGAGGATTCAGAAGTTGCTGGTGGAGGAAGGATCGCAAGTGAAGCGGGGTGACTTGATCGCGTTGCTGGATCCGTCGGAATTGGAGGCGCAGGAGCGGGCGGCGGCGGCGACGATTGCCGGTCTGAGGTCGAAGGTCAGCGAGAGCGAATACACGCGGCAATCGACGAAAGGGTCGACCTCGGGAGACGTTTCGAATTCGCAGGCGCGGCTGCAGTCGGCGCGGGCGCAATTGGCGAATGCGGAAGCGACTTTGGCGCGGGTGGAGAGCGACAGCCGGCGGACGATTGGTTTAGCGCAGGCGGGAGTGGCATCGGAGCAGGAGAAGGTGCAGGCGGAAATGAACCTCAAGGCGCAAGAGGCGAGCGTGCAGGCGCTGCGGGATCAGGTCACGGCGGGAGAGGCGGATTTGAAGTCGGCGATTGCGCGCACGAATCAGGCGACGGCGGCACAGAGCACGGTGGCGTCGCAACGAGCCCAGGTGGACAACGCTGTCGCGCAGTTGAAAGAAGCCGAGGTGCGCCTCGGATATACCAAGATTTATGCGCCGGTAACAGGAACGGTGCTGGTGCGTGCGGCGCGCGAAGGTGAAGTGGTGAACGCGGGGCAGGCAATCGTGACCGTGGTGGATTTCAGCGACACCTGGGCGTTCGCGGCGATTCCGGAAACGGACTCCGATCATATTGGATTGGGAGACACGCTACGGGTACGCCTGCCGGGAGGAACGATCATTCCGGGGAAAGTTTTCTACAAGGCTGCGGAGGCGGATTTCGCCACGCAGCGGGATGTCGGGCGGCGGAAGCGGGATATACGGACGATCGCGTTGAAGGTGAGGCTGGAGAATCCGAAGGGAGCGTTCGTCCCGGGGATGACGGCGGAGGTGCTGGTATCGCCCGCGCAGTTAAAGGGAACCGTGCAAGCCGCGGAGCAAAAGTGACAGGAGGTGTGGTGGCGGGGCTCTGCCCGCCTGGACGGGGCTCTTCGGCGCGGCTCGGGGCAGGCTCCGCGCCGTCTCCACACCTGCAATTGGGAGATTGACATGGAAGTGAATAAGGGCAACGGCGGGGGGATCTCAGTTTCTGAGTTCAATGGGCGGAGCGAGATTGCGGCCGACGCACCCAACGCGATTGAAGTGAAAAACATCGTCAAACGATATGGGGACTTCACCGCGGTGGACGATGTTTCGTTTGCGGTGAAGGAGGGGGAGATCTTTGGGCTGCTGGGCCCGAATGGGGCGGGGAAATCCACGTTGATACGGATGATGACCACACTGATCCCGATTTCGGCGGGGGCAGCTCGCGTGGCGGGGCACGATGTGGCTCGGGATCCGGATGCGGTGCGACGCACGATCGGAGTGATTCCTCAGGCTTTAACCAGCGATCTGGATTTGACCGTGGAAGAGAACATGAACATTTACGCGAAGCTGTATGACGTTCCGGCCAAGCGGCGCAAGGAGGCAATTGAGGAACTGCTGGAGACGGTGGACCTGACGAAGTGGCGAGAGGCGCAGACTAAGACTCTGTCGGGTGGGATGCGGCGGCGGTTGGAAATTGCCCGGGGTCTGGTGCATAGTCCGAAGATTTTCTTTCTGGACGAGCCGACGACGGGGCTCGATCCGGTATCGCGCGTGGCGGTTTGGGAGATGCTGACAGCGATCAAGGCTAAACGCAGGCTTACGGTCCTGATTACCACGCACTACATGGACGAAGCGGACCGGCTGTGCAACCGGATTGCGATTGTGGATCACGGCAAACTGGTCGCCCTCGATACCCCGGAGGCATTGAAGGCGACGGTGCCGGGGTCAAACGTGATCGAGGCGCAGTTCGAGCATCCGCCGGACGATTGGGAACAGCGGCTGAAAGCATTGCCGGGAGTGACGTCGGTGCAGAACGAAAGCGCGGGGATGTTCCGGGTGCTGACGTCGAATGGGTCGGGCACGACGACGGATCTGGTGGAGATGGCGGTGGTCGTGGGCGTGCCGCTGAAAACGCTTACGGTGCAAAACACCACGCTCGACGATGTGTTTGTCCACTACACAGGTCGGCAGTTGCGGGATGAACTGGTGAAGGCCTACACGTTCGTGATGCCGCAAAGCCCAGGGGTGCGGCCATGAATCGGATGATGGCGATTATCGAGCGCGAAATGCGGAAGTTTTTCCGCTCGCCGGCACTGATGATGGTGTCAATGATTTTTCCGCTGGTGCAGTTGATTGTGCTGGGGAACGCGTTTGGCGGCAAGATCCGCGACGCGAAGATGGGGCTCGTGGACGAAGACCATGGCACGCAGGCGGTCCGGATCAAGGAAGCGTTCGATGCGGTGCGGGCGAATGCGGGGACGTTTATCGCAGTCCCTTATGACAACGAAGTGCGGGCGCGGGAAGACGTGCGCAACGGGAAGATTCAGGGAGCAGTAATTATTCCGGCGCAGTATTCGAAGATGGTGTACGAGAAAAATCATCCGCGCATCGCGTTGATTGTGGACAATAGCGACAACTTCATGAGTTCTACGCTGACGGAGAAGCTTTCCGGTGTGACGGACGCACTGAATCAGCCGGACGTTTCGCCGCGGCTGTTGCAGCAGACGGCGCTGGATGTGGTGGAGTTGTATCCGTACATCGAATACATGAAGTACCTGCTGCCGGGATCGATCGCGCTGGCGATGTTTGTGTCGGCGATGATCGGCGGGGGGATGTTGTACATCGATGACAAGGCGCGCGGAATCCACGAGGGATATCTGGTGACTCCGATTACCAAGGCCGAACTGGTGTTTGGGCTGAATGGCGCGGGCGCCATCAAGGGCGTGCTGACTGGGGTGGTCATCACCATGATCGGGTCGCTAATCGCGGGCGTGGGAACGATTTTCAATCCGCTGACCATGCTGGGATTGCTGGCGATGATCCTGGCGACATCCTCTGCGTTCAACGGCATGATGTTTCTGATGATGGTGCGGGTGGAAGATCCGCTGGTGCCGCGGGCGACCTTCGGGATTCTGAACACATTGCTGTTTTTCCCCAGCGGATCGATTTATCCGGTGCAGGCGTTTCCGGCTTGGCTGCAGGGCATCGCGTTTGTGGATCCGTTTACGTATGCGGTGCATGGATTCAAGGCGTTGCTGCTGAAGGAGAGCGGGATAGGAGCCATTGTGCCGGACCTGTTGTTTCTGTCGATCTTCGCGGTGGGGACCTTGGCTCTGGCGGTGCCTCTGTTTAAGCGGACGCTGTAGAGCAATTCACCGCCGAGGACACAAGCACGAGAGGGTGCCCCGT
This sequence comes from Terriglobia bacterium, assembly GCA_020073215.1. Taxonomy (GTDB): domain Bacteria; phylum Acidobacteriota; class Terriglobia; order Terriglobales; family Acidobacteriaceae; genus Acidiflorens. Next base: position 23,432 of record JAIQFO010000046.1, read on the forward strand.
TCTAACCGCTCCGTTCTTTTGGAGCGGTTAGGGCGGGGCTTTTAGTCCGCACCATCCGAGCGCCTGTCACGTCTGTGTGACCACACGTGTTTAGGTACCTGGCTTTCTGCACATCGAAGTACGCCCCTACCGATTTGCGGCGGCGGTGTGGAGATCGCGGAACGGCCGGAGGAACGGGAGGGGGCGAGGGGAATCGGCGGGCAGGCGGAAAACCAGGTTGGTGGTGATGGAGCGCGTCCTGCACCGGACGTTCGACTCAACCTCGAGGCGGAGCCAATGAGGCAAAGGCACGGGCCAGCGGATGCTCGGGATCACGTGCCGCATCTCGCGGGATTGGGAAAGAGGTGGACATGCAGATCACCCTGCAACGGCGATGCCAGCCCGGCATAAATTGCCTTAGAACGCTCTTATGCGGGGTGCGGAGGAAGACGGCCTATTGCGCGGCATGGTAAGGATGAGCCAGCCTGCCTTGCCCTCCCGCCGGAGCAAAGGCTCTAACCGCGGAGAGCGCAGAGATCGCGGAGCAAGACAGAGATCAAGGCCCCAGGGCAGGTTCCGCTGGGTGGTCAAACACAGAAACGGAAAATTCTCTGCGATCTCTGCGCCCTCTGCGGTTAAAGCCTTCGCTCCTAGCACGGTTTGCGAAAGCTCGCGTCCGTCAGCCACAGGTGCTCGGGGCGGATCACCGGTTGCTCCTCCGAGAGAATCAGGGCGCGTTCGATCACGTTCTGTAGTTCGCGAATGTTCCCGGCCCAGGGCTGTGTTCTTAGCAGTTCGAGCGCCTCGGGGGACAATTCTGGCGCGGGCGGGCGAGAGGCATATTTTTCGAGAAAGTGCGTGGCCAGCGGCCGAATGTCTTCGGTTCGGTCGCGCAAGGGCGGAATTTCCACCGGGAAGGCCGAAAGCCGGTAGTACAAATCTTCCCGGAACTTTCCCTCGCGCACCAAGGACAGCAGGTGCGCATTGGTGGCGGAGATGACGCGGGCATCCACGCGCACGACTTCCGCGCTGCCCAGGCGCTGCAATTCTTTCTGCTCCAAGAAACGGAGTAGCTTGGGCTGCAGGCTCAGCGGCATCTCGCCGATTTCGTCGAGAAACAGCGTGCCTCCCTGCGCTGCCTGGATTCTGCCCGCGTAGGATTGCATGGCTCCGGTGAAAGCGCCGCGGACGTATCCGAACAGCTCGGCTTCAAGCAGCGTCTCGGGGATGGCAGCACAATTGACCACCGCGAAAGTGCGTCCGGCACGCGGGCTCAACTGATGAAGGGCGCGGGCGACTACCTCCTTGCCGCAGCCGGTCGGGCCGGTAATCAAAACGGTGGTGGTGCGCGGCGCCAGCAAGCGCGCCAGATGATACACGGGTTGCATGACGCGTGAGTTGCCGATCATTCCGGGCAAAGGATCTTCAAGGATGGACTGAGGGGGGCAGGCGGCGGGCAGAAGCTCGGCTCCGCTCTTATCTTTGTTCTTGCCGTCGTCGCTCTCGCTGTCCCCCTGGGGTGCGGGCCACATTTCCGGAAGAGCGTTTGTTTTCTCTTCCGCCGCGACGGGCGCAGCATCGCTTTCCGGATCGAGCAACACGACTTCAATTCCGGGAAAGCGCTGGCGGACGGTTTGGCTCAATTCCTCGGAATCAAGGTCGGGCAGGCGGCGATCAAGAAAGAGCACCTGCCACGAGCCGCTCTCCAACTGGACCAGTGCTTCGGCGCCTCCGCTGGCCTGTGCGACGCGACGGACCGGGGAACGTAGACTTTCGAGGACGCGCTGGCGCGCTACGTGGCTAGGGCTGGCCACCAGGATGCGGTCCGCATAGTTGGGCGGGATCGGGTAACTCGTCATATTGTCGATTGGAAACGGATGCGGTTAGAAAGAGATTAGATGGAGATTAGAAGACTCTTTCGGAAGGAAACTATCGTGTAGCGGAATGGGCAAATTTTGCTTTACAGGCCGATGTTTTAGTAGTTATCGGGCATTTTCTGCAGGGAGTCATTTCCGACTTACTTCTCTGTGCTCTTCTTTGTCTTCCGTGGTTCGAGCCCCGAGCTCGGGGCGGCCGGGATTCTCTAGCCACGGGAGGCACAAGAGACAGAGGGAAGCTTATTTCTCCACGAACACCAGTTCGCCGTTTTCGACTTTGAGATCTTTGACGTTGTCCAGCAGTTTGAGCTGATCGCGCTGCTCGGCAAGTTTCTTCTGCAATACTCCGTTGACCAGTGATGCGGGCACGGAGAGATCGCCGAGCTTAATTTCGGTGGCATCGAAGGTGGCGTATCCATCCTTGGAGCCGAGATGTCCGGCGAGAGTAAGGTAGACATCTTTGCCGGCGATTTGCGTGAGAAATTGGCCGCGAATGATATCTCCATCCATAGAGACCTGGTAATCCTTGATACTCGGAACCGCGCCGGGAAACTCTACTGCCGGGCTTGCGGGAGAAGAACCAGACGGAGAGCTCGCGGAAGGATCCGGAGGCGCAGCCGTCGTTGCGGGCAGCCGTCCGGTAGCTTGCGCCAGCGCGGCCGACAGTTCTCCGGAAGTCATGCGGATTTCGCTTTCACCTTCCCCGGGCGTCCTGGGCTGCGCGAGCTGGTTTACCTTCTCCTGGAAAGACTGCGCATCCGCGGCAGCCGCAGCGGGCGCGGCTGGCGTCGCGACCGGGGCGGGGCGTCTTAACACGAGGACGAGTGTGAGAATCGAGATTGCCAGGGTTGCGAGACTAATAATCCGCCGCAGCTTCACGAGGATACCTCCGCCCTTGCCAGCTTTCTATGTTACGCGCGGAGAGAGCCCGGTATGAGATGACGTAGGTGCTAGGGCGGGGAGAGCGTTTGGCAGCGTGCGCTTAGAAAATGTGCGCGAGAGCGGGGCGTCCTTTCACAAGCACGTTCACCCGCACGTGGTCTTATTCCACGATGGCTAGCACATCACCTGGGTTTACCGCTGCGCCCGGGGTCGCCGATATCTTCTTGACGACTCCTTTTTTGGGCGACTTGATTTCGTTTTGCATCTTCATGGCTTCGACCACGACGACGCCCTGCCCGGCTTCGACTTCGGAGTTTTCCGCAACCAGCAGGCGCACCACGCGGCCAGGCATGGGAGCAAGAATTTTTCTCGGGCCCTTCTCGTCTCCACCAGTTTTCTGGCGCGAGCGCAAAGAACGCGGATCGCGCAACTCGACTGCAAAGCGTGAACTGCCCACCCATACGTGGAGATCGGTGGCGGTCTGCTCGCGCTTGATTTCGTAGGCGTGGCCATTGACCAATAGGGACAAAACGTCGCGGCGCGGAATCACCGCGTCGATGGGGACAGATTGCCCGTCGAAGCGGCAGTGCCATCCGGCGGAAGCTCTTGCCAGCTCGAGTCGGTGGGGTTTGCCTTCTACGATGATTTCATAAACCATGCAGAGCCTGTGCTGAAGGTCAAATTTCGAAATCCAGCGCCTGAAAGCGCGCTGTTGCTCATGCCCTTGCGGCATTCCGCAAGGCATGCCCTGCTACGAATCTCGTGAAGTCCGCGAACTGCCTAGATCAGCGCAGGGCTTCCGAGCGCCCTCTCTGTTTCCAGTTGGACGCGCTCGATGCCGCCGGGCCTGAACCTGCTCCGCCTGAGCCTGATCCGCCACCATTCCCATTCTTGCTGACGGGCGAGGCGGGGTCGAGCACGGCAAACATTCCGGCGGCAATCGCCGCGATCGTCTCCAGTCCTTCGGCGTTCGACCCTGGCGCGCTCGACAGGATAGCCTGGTTGTTTTTCGCGAGCAGGCGATCCAGGTATCCGGTGTCGAGTTTTCCGGCCTGGAAATCGGCATCGCGCAGGATGCGCCGGAAAAGCGAAATGTTGGTTTTGATGCCGGCCACGAAATATTCGTAGAGCGCCCGCTCGAGCCGCATGATGGCCTGATGCCGGTCGGTCCCGTAGCCGATCACCTTGGCCAGCAGCGGATCGTAATCCATGGGAACGTTCCAGCCCTCGTACATGCCGCTGTCGCGACGGATTCCCGGTCCCGAGGGCGAGAGCAGCACCGTGATCTTGCCGGGACTGGGGAAATAATTGTTGTCGGGATCTTCGGCGTAGATGCGGCATTCGATGGCGTGCCCGCGAATCGCCAGGTCGGACTGGGCGAAAGGCAGCTTTTCGCCGTTCGCGATATGGATCTGCAGGTGCACGAGATCAAGCCCGGTGGTCAACTCGGTGACGGGATGCTCCACCTGCAGGCGCGTGTTCATCTCGAGGAAGTAGAAATTCTTCTCGCGATCGACCAGGAATTCGACGGTGCCGGCATTGGTGTATTTCGCGGCCTGCGCGACCCGGACGGCAACTTCGCCCATGCGGCGGCGCATGTCGGCATCGACGATCGGCGAAGGCGCTTCTTCCAGAACTTTCTGGTGGCGGCGCTGGATAGAACATTCGCGCTCGCCGAGCCAGACGGCATGGCCGTGCTCGTCGGCCAGTATCTGCATCTCGATGTGGCGGGGGTTGACGATCGCCTTTTCGATATAGACTTCGCTGTCGCCGAAAGAGCGCTGCGCCTCGCTCTGGGCCGATTCGAGCGCGGAACGAAGGTCCTGCCGAGTGTGTACCAGGCGCATGCCCTTGCCACCGCCGCCGGCCGCAGCTTTCAACATCACGGGGTAGCCCACACGCTCGGCGACTTCTTCGCCTTCTTCCGGAGAAGTGAGGCCGCGGGAAGTTCCGGGAACAAAGGGCACGCCCGCTTTTTCCATCTCCTGCCGGGCCCGGGTTTTCGAGCCCATCATTTCCATAGACCCCGGAGTTGGCCCGATGAACTTCACCCCCGCGTCGGCGCACGCCTGCGCGAACTTCGCGTTCTCCGAGAGGAAGCCGTAACCGGGATGGATCGCCTCGGCGCCCGAGCGTTTGGCGACGTCAAGGATCTTGTCCATCCTAAGATAAGATTCGGCGGCTGGAGAGGGGCCGATGTGGTAGGCCTCGTCGGATTTGAGGACGTGGAGTGAGGCACGGTCGATGTCGGAATAGACGACGACCGGCGAGATGCCCATTTCGCGGCATGCGCGTATGACGCGCATCGCGATCTCTCCCCGATTCGCGATCAGAATCTTCTTGAACATTCTGCCTTGACGCTGGCCAGTTGCCACGTGCCGCCCTGATTCTACCTGCCGCAGCGGGAATACGCATGGTGTAAATCACTTGCAGTTTGGATTTGGAGGTCGCGGAGAGGGCTGGGCTTTGATTCCGGGATGGGGGTCGAGTGCACTGCGAGAGCCGAAACTCCGTTCGGCTTGGACAGCCGAACGGGCGGCTGTCCCTACGCAAATCTCGGGGCGGGCAAAGGGCGCCCGCCCCACGAAAGCGAAAAATACTTATTTGTTCTGATCCACGACAATCTGGCCGCTGGGTTGTTTTTCGGCCTTGGCCTTCTTGGTGGCCATGGTTTTGTCGACCCACTCGTCGGCGGTCTTCAGATCCTCGGAGCGGGCTGCCGGGTCGTCGCACTGGATATCGGCGCGCTCCCGGTACATCAAGTTCATGTAAGCCATGGCGTCGTCGTAGTCGGGACGAAGATGGAGCGCCTTGTTCAGGTTATCGATGCCTTCCTGAACGTTGGGGGTGTTTTGCTCCTTCAGCGTGGCACAGACCTTCTTGTCCTTGGCCGGCAGCGACTCGTCGGGCTTCATGCCCAGCTTAGCGCGCTCCTCCTGACGGGGCACGTAGGTTTGCGTCCAATCGATCACCGCGACCGAGTAATACGGTTCCGGGTCGTTCGGATCCAGTTCGGAGGCTTTCTTGTAATACTCCTTCGCCAAAGGGAATTTCTTCATCTGCAGGTAGAGATAGGCGATGCCCTTAATGCTGTTGATGTTCTTGGGATCAGATTGCAGCACTTGCTTGTACTGGTCAATCGCCTGCTCGGCAAAGCGGTTGTTGTCGGGAGCATCGACGCCCGGAATGTACTGCTGAGCCAAAGCGGTGGCCAGATACAGGCGGGCATTGATCAGGGTCGGATCGAGGACTACGGCTTGCTGGAAGTGGTCGATCGCCTGCTCGAATTTGGAGTTCTTGAAAGCTTGCACACCCTTGTTGAGGTGGTCGCGCGCTTTTAGCTTGGCGCATCCCGTGCTGCAGAGCAGCACCAGTGCGGCGGCGAATACCACCAGAAGTCTCTTAGTTGTTTTCATTGCTTTATGAATCTCCCTTACCACGGAGTGTGGATCTGAGGTGGACAGCCGGGCTTCCCGCCCGGCTGGACCCTTCGACTGGGCTCAGGGCAGGCGAGACGCCCGTCCCTCCATCGTGGAACGGTTCTAGCTGCCCGCTTCGATCTTGGCCGTAATCAATCCGACTTTATCGACGCCAGCGGAATGCGCAATATCAATGACGGTGGCGACGTCGGCGAAGGGCACATTGTCATCGCCCTTCACGAACATGATCTTTTCGGCGCGGGTCTTGAAAATATCTTCCAGGCGGCCCTGCAGAGTTTCCCAAGTGACGTCGTCCTGATTGATCTTGACGCCCGGAGTGTTGCCGGAACCGCGGTCGATCAGTTGCACCACGATAGTGCGATCGGTGGGCGGCGGTTGTTTCTGATCCTTTGGCGGAGGCTGCGGCACCAACGCTTCCAAACCCTTCGGCGTCAGTGGCGTAATCACCATGAAAATGATCAGCAGCACCAGCAACACGTCAATCAGCGGCGTGACGTTCATGTTCGCGTTCTGGCCCCCTTTGGGGCCGACTGCCATACCCATAACGATCTCCTAGGATGATGACTGTGCTTGCCTGCTATTGTCCGCCCGTCGGCGGGAGGGTGCCGGGGGCCAGGGCTCCCGACTTCTTTTGATCGGTCAAAAGACCGAGTTGGTCCACGCCGGCGGCGCGAACGTTGTCGACGACTTCGACCACCCAGCCAAAATGCGCCCGCTGGTCGGCCTTCAGAAAGACGGTTTTGTCGGTCCGGTTGGCCAGTTTGTCCTTGATCTTGTCGGTCAATTCATTGACCTCGATCTTATCCGGACCAAAGAAGACCTTGTTATCGCGCGTGATGGCCACCAGGAGCGCGTCTTCCTTGTCGGCGTCGTGCATATCCTTGGGACTATTGACCTTCGCCATATCCACCGGGACGCCGTGTTGCAGCATCGGGGTGACCACCATGAAGATGATCAGCAGCACCAGCATCACATCCACCATCGGTGTGACGTTGATGTCGGAGGTGACGTTGGCCCCTTCGTTTCGCTTTGCTAATGCCATGGAATTCTGTCTCCTGCGTATCCTTGCATCCGCGACCGACCCCTCGCGCTACCGCTGCCGCCCAATCTTGCCGGGTGGAGAGCCGGGCGAACCGCCCAGCCCTCCATCAGCAACTCATGGGTGCAACCCGCAGCCTTAGGACCGGCGCATGCTCCGGCGCTTCAGGAAGTAATCGATCAGTTCGCTCGAGGAGTTATCCATCTCCACGTCGAACGCTTCCACGCGGCCAGTCAAATAGTTGAACATCATGACGGCCGGAATCGCCACGAACAGGCCGACGGCGGTGGTGACGAGCGCTTCCGAAATGCCGCCCGCGACCGCAGCCAGACCGGTTGCCTTTTCCTTGGCAATGCCGTTGAAGGCGTTCAGAATGCCGACGACCGTTCCGAACAGTCCCACGAAGGGAGCTGTCGAACCGATGGTCGCCAGACCGCCCAAGCCACGCTTCAGCTCGGCGTGCACGATGGCTTCGGTGCGCTCCAATGCGCGTTTGGACGCTTCAATGGTCTCGCCAGGGATCTCACCCGGGCTGTCCTGGTGGGCTTTGAATTCCATCAGGCCGGCGGTGACCACCTTGGCCAGGTGACTCTTCTTGTTGCGCTCGGCGACTTTAATTGCTTCCTCAATCTTGCCCTCGCGCAGCGCTCCGGCAACCGCGGGAGCGAACGAGCGGGACTGATTGCGGGCGGCGTTGAAAGCCATCCAGCGGTCAATCATCACGCCGATCGACCACCCCGACATGATGAACAATACAATAACCACGACCTTCGCCAGAATACCCATCTGCTTCCACAGCGAAATCGGGTCCCAACCGACCGAGCCCTCTTGCAAGAGCCAGGCGGCGAAAAGATGGAAATTACACAGTGCGACTGCTGCCAAGTTCACTACCATGAGTTGCTTTTCCTCCTCGGAACTGTTTCGAACTGCTTCTTAAACTCGTTTGCTGCGTGGCTGAGACTTCCCTCATGTATTGCAACCTTCGTGGCCCAGCCCTCGAGGCGCGTGCGAGTCCGAGCTTGCGGCCTCGCTAAACCGATGCCCCTATGCCGACCTCTGCAGGCTGCCGATCTCAACCGTTTTGATGCAAGAAAACCAAAGCGGGCAGAATCGCTACTGGAAGCCAAAACCGCCCCGGTTTCCCGTCTCTGGAAAAGGGGGGACGGGGAGGGCCTTCAAACGCCACAAAACAATCGCCACAGGCCGCCCGGAGAGTCTAGCCTCCGGACAAGCTAAAGTTCACAACCACCTGGGTCTCCACGGCCACCGGCTCGCCATTGAGCAGGTATGGCTTATAACGCCACTGTCTGACGGCTTCGATCGCCGCCGGCGCCAGCATTGGGTGTCCGCTAATCAACTGCAGGTTCTGAATGGTGCCCTCTTTGCTGATTTCCGCTTGCAGCACAACCTGTCCCTGAATGCGGGCCTGTTTGGCCAGCGGCGGATAATTGGGCGTAACCTTCCTGATCAAAAGACCGGTCGAGACGCCCGAGGAAACACGGATGCGCTGCGGTACCACCTGCTTCGGGATGGCAGCGGTTGAATTAACAATACCACCGATCACGCCGCCCGACGAGCTTCCATAGCCGCCTGGGATGCCGCCCGGGACGCCGCTGCTACCCAGATCCGGTGGAGCTTCCTCTTCCTTGATCATCTGCACATTCTTTGGAATCTTGGTGGGGGTGCGCAGCTGGCCGTTGACCAGCTCGCTCTGCATCTTCACCACCTTCACGGTAGCGACTGCTGGCGGAGGCGGTGGCGGAGGCGGCGGGGGTGGAGCGACCAGAAAAGTCATCAGCTGCGTCTTAGGCAGCGCATCGGTGTAAATCAGGGGGATCAGAATCAAGATGCAGATGAGCAGAAACTGCACAGTGAAGGAAAAGATGGTGGTGCTCAACCGCTTGGTCTTGAACCTGTTGCCTGACTCAATAAGGCTGTCTTCAAACATAAGCTTTCTCCTACACGAAACCCTAAGACAATTTAGACACCGGCCGCATCCTCTTTGCTCCCGCTCTTTCGAGCTTTTCGCTCCGGGACTCCTGCCTCTGCGGGCAGGTCCATGATTTTACTCCACATCGGCCGGATTCAAACCTTAACTTTTTCCTTCGACTGCGCCCCGCTGCCAGGCCGCAACGGCATGGCAATGGGCTTCTTGCCCCGCTCGCCCCGCCATTCCTGGTAGGCAACCAAAATCGGGGCGGCAATCGCAATCGAGGAATAGGTCCCGATCAGAATCCCGATCACCAGGGCGAAGCTGAACCCATGCAGCACTTCGCCCCCGAAAAGGAACAAAGCAAGCACGGTAAGGAAAGTCAGGCCCGCTGTCAAGATCGTTCTGCTTAAGGTCTGATTAATACTCTTGTTGACGATGTCGGCGAGCCGGTCCCGGCGCAGCAGTTTGACGTTTTCCCGGATGCGGTCAAAGACCACGATGGTGTCGTTGTTGGAGTATCCGATCAGGGTCAGAATGGCGGCGATCACGGTCAGCGAGATTTCCTTGTCCAGCAGCGAAAACGCGCCCACCGTAATCAGGGTGTCGTGAAACGCGGTCAAAACTGCGGCTACGCCGTAGATCCATTCGAAGCGGAGTGCGAGGTAGATCAGCATCCCGGCCAGCGAATACAGGGTGGCCAACAGCGCCTGTTTGCGTAGTTGCTGCCCTACTTGCGGGCCGACGATTTCGACATTGCGGATGCCAAAGTCGGAGATGAAGAAATTGTCCTGCAACGAAGCAACCGCCGCGGGGGCGGCCACCGCTTTCAGTTCATCGATCGAAGCGAGCACGCCACCTTTCGTCTTGTCGCGATAGTCAACAATGGCTTGCGCCATGGCGTTGTAGCGCGGGTTGGCCTCGGGACCGGCTCCCAACAGGAGCGGATCCTTCTCCAGAAGATAATTCGCGATTGTGATTGAGCTGGAGTTGTTGAGATCCTGCTTGCCGGCGTTGGCGCTCGCGCCCTTGCCTTCGAGCGCCTGGATGATCTGCGTTTTGCCTTTGTCCAGGGCCTGTTCGCTGGTCTCCTGAATATCCAGCGCAATCAGCAGTTCATTGTTCGCCGCCTGTCCGTATCTCTGGACCCGCGCATTCTTGAGCCCGGCTCGATCGATATCGCTGTGAACGGCGGCCGGATCGGGCGTGTGCGCGTACTTGACATAGACCAACGTGCCGCCGCGGAAGTCGACCCCCAGCGGAATCCCATGCCAGAACGCCATGGAAATCACTCCGGCCACGCTGAAGATCAGCGAGAAGGCGAGAAAATACCACTTCTTCCCGAGGAAATCGATATTTGTGTCTCTGAAAAATTCCATAAAAGCCACGTTTCAAGGTTGCAAAGTTTCAAGGGCTCAGAGTCAACACAATCGCGGCTCGTAATCCTTGAAACCTTGCAACCTTAAAACTTTGAAACCTCTTCTTTCTAAATACTCAGCGCTTCGCCGCGCTGCTTCTTGCTCAGCACCCAATCAAAAATTACGCGTGATACAAACACTGCCGTAAACAGGTTGGCCAACAGGCCGAAGACCAGCGTCGTGGCAAATCCCTTGACCGGCCCCGTGCCGAACAGGAACAGAATCGCGGCCGAAACAATCGTCGTAACGTGCGTGTCGACAATGGTGATCCAGGCGTGGCTAAATCCCTGCTCTACTGCCGAGGGCGGCGTCTTGCCGTTCCTCAGCTCTTCCCGGATGCGCTCAAAAATCAGCACGTTCGAATCCACGCCCATGCCCACCGTCAAGATGACCCCGGCAATGCCCGGCAGCGTCAGCACCGCTCCAAAGTAGCCCATGAATCCGAGCAGGATGATCAGGTTCAGGATCAGCGCAACATCGGCATTCACCCCTGCCCAGCGGTAGTAAATCAGCATGAAGATGAGGACCGCGAGCATGCCGTAGATGGCCGCGTGCACCCCGGAACGAATCGAATCCGCGCCGAGCGACGGGCCAACCGTGCGCTCTTCAAGATACTTAATGCTGGCTGGAAGCGCGCCGGAACGCAGCGTCATCGCAAGGTCTTGCGTCTCTTGCTGAGTGAACCGGCCGTTGATGATTCCTGTGTCACGAATGGCTTCTTTAATCGTCGCCACTTCCTGCACCTTGTTGTCGAGAACTACCGCCAGGTAGTCGCCGACGTGCGCGGAAGTGAAGGAGTAGAACTTGCGCCCACCCTCGGAGGTAAGAATAAAGCGGACCGCTGGCTGCCCATTTTCATCGGTCGAGGGTTCCGCGGTGCGAAGATCGCGGCCAGTTACAGCCGAGGCGCGAGAGATGAGGTACCACTGTTCGCCGCCTTCACTATTGCGCGAACCGATACTTTTGCCGGGCAGCAGCACCGTATCCGGAGGCAGCACGCCACCCTTATCCTGCAGCGCCTGTTCCTGACTCGAATAGGGCCCGCCCAGCGATTGCCGGATCTCGAGCATCGCCGTGGACTGCATGATTTCCTTCACCCGCGCCGGATCGTCCACGCCCGGAAGCTGCACCAGTATCTGATACTGGCCCAGTCCGTGTTCCTGAATCACCGGTTCGCTCACCCCGAGCTGGTCAATTCGGTTGCGTATGGTCTCGATCGCCTGCGAAACCGCGCGGTTCTTCAAGTCGGTGAGGTTCTGCGATTTCATGGAAACGGTCCAGGAATTTTCCGCGCCCGAGGCCGCGTCGTACTCCGGTAGCCGGTCGGAAATAAGGCTCTTGAAATCGCTGGTCTGATCCGGAGGCACACCCTTCACCACGATCATTTCCGGATGATTCACCGGATCGGGCTTGGTGATGTCGGCGTAATTGATCTTGTGCGTCCGCAGGTCTTCCTTGAGGCGCGCAATCGCGTTGTCGGAGTCCACGTTGACCGCGTCATTGACCTGCACCTGCAGGATCAGGTGCGTTCCACCGCGCAGATCGAGGCCCAAATGAATGCGGTCGGTAATCGCCGCCAGCATCCCCTTGCCCGACCACTCCTTCGGAACACCAAAGACGCCGAACAGGAAAACCAGTAGCGTTCCGATGATTACCGTCAACTTCCAACTCAGGTTCTTATTCATGACTTGAACACGTAGCGACGGCCGCCCTCTCGGCAGCTAAGCTTTCGTTCCTTCTTCCGCCGTCGTCACCGAGACCACCGATGCGCGGCTGATTTCGAGCTTCAGATTATCGGGCGGCACGCGCAACACCAGCGCATCGTCCTTAATGCTCATGATCGTCCCCCGCAAACCGCCGCTGGTTACGATCCTGTCGCCGTTTTTCAATTCGCTAAGCATGGCCTGCCACTTTTTCTGCTTGCGCTGCTGCGGCAAAATCAGCAGAAAGTAAAAAATGGCAAAAATGAACACCAGGGGCGCCAGCCCGAGCAGACTCGTGCCCCCGGGCAGTTGCAGCCAAAACGCCAAAACGCTGGGAATACCGGAGAATATGATTTCCACCGCCAAATTGATCCTCTGTAACGAAATACCTTATTCGAAGCGCGATCGCCGGAAACTTCCTTCAAGCCTGGCCGAGCGAAACTCGGCACATGTTTGCTGCTTTCGCCGTTTAAATGCGGGAATTCTTCGCTCCTATGGCCGGAGATCCTGTAGCTTGCAGGCTAGAACCGGCAATGCCGCGCCCCGGTTTCAATCGGAACGGCACAGAAGGAAATGCACCTGATCCCCAAGTTAAATAGAATGCCGGACGGCCGCCTAAGGTGTCAAGGACACCACGCCGAATTTACAACCGGGGAACCCCGCTGGGTGCCCCGCTCATCGCGTTCTGTGCGATGAGTGAGATGCCGCAGCGCCCACAGCCAATCAAGACGCGGGCTTTAGCCCTGAGGGAGATGGCTTCTAGGAAGCCTGCGGAGTAGTACCGCCGCCCGCTCGGATCCAGGCGCGCACCGTCCGCATGGTCGCCAGATAATAGTGCAGGTTGTGGACCGTATTTAAAACCTGCGCCAGCAGTTCGTTCGATGCATACAGATGGCGCAGGTAGGCCCGCGAATAGCGCTGGCAGACGCGGCAGTCGCAGGCAGGATCCAGCGCACTTTCGTCCTGCGCGTACCGCGCCTGCTTGATCGACACTTTGCCTTCGGACGTAAACAGCAATCCATGCCGCGCGGCGCGCGTAGGCAGCACGCAATCCATCATGTCCACGCCCGCTTGCGCATACTGCGCGATCTCTTCGGGAGTTCCAACCCCCATTAAATAACGCGGTTGATTGCGGGGAAGATGCTCCAGCGTGGATTCGACAATGTCGCGAGTAAGCTCTCGCGGCTCGCCCACGCTAAGCCCGCCGATGGCATATCCGTGAAAACCCATCTCAATAGTCCGCTCGGCCGATTCGCGGCGCAGGTCGCGGTCCATCCCGCCCTGCACGATGCCGAACAACGACTGGGTCTGTCCATTCCAATGACCTTTAGACTTGTCATCCTGAGCGGAGCGAAGGACCTGCTTTTCCTGACGGCTGATGGCTGACGGCTGACGGCTTCCCCACGGCACTTCGCCCTTGTGCTCTTCAAAATACCAATTGCACCGCCCAGCCCAGCGCAGCGTCAGCTCCATCGAGTCGCGCACCCGCTGCGGCTCCGCTGGATATTCCGTGCACTCATCAAACGCCATAATGATGTCGGCCCCCAGCCCAATCTGCACCTCGATCGCTTTTTCAGGGCTTAGAAAATGGGGTGAGCCGTCCAGGTGCGAGCGGAACGCCACGCCCTCTTCGCTGACCCGGCGCAGATCGTTCAGGCTGAACACCTGAAACCCGCCCGAGTCGGTGAGGATGGCGCGATCCCACGCCATGAACCGGTGCAGCCCGCCCATCTGCCGAACGGTTTCCATACCGGGACGTAAATAAAGATGGTAGGTATTGCCGAGCAGAATCTGGACTCCGAGTTCTTCGAGCACATCCTGCGAAACGCCCTTGACCGAACCGAGTGTTCCGACCGGCATGAACACGGGCGTCTCAACCTCTCCGTGAGGAGTGATGAGCTTGCCGGTGCGGGCCGGGCCGCGGGTGGCTTCAATCTGCAGGTGAACAGACACGGGGGATTCTAACGGATGTAACTGTATTGAGCCTTCGTTCCACCCGGCTCTGGTATCGCTCCAGTATTATAGAGGCGTGGATTCTCCACAAGCGAGGCCTGTTCGCATGAAGAAGGCAACGGTTCTAGTGTGCCTGCTGTGGCTCGTGGGTTCTCTGGCTAACGCTCAGAATTCCGCCGCGTCCCCTCAGGCGACCGAGAGTCTATTGATTGCGCTGGAGAATGGCTGGAACCAGGCACAGTTGCATCACGATTCGAAAGCCCTGGATGGACTGGTGGCCGATACCTT
>JAIQFO010000008.1 GCA_020073215.1 Terriglobia bacterium
AGAACTTGCGGTATCGCTAAAGCGATACCCTGATACGAATCTGGTATCGCTTGATCGATGCCTTGATACGAAGCAAGTTTGTTGGCAACATGAGCGACTAGATGCATGAGAACTAATAACTGACGACTGATAGCTGGCAACCGACAACTGATAGCTGGCAACTGACAACTGACAACCCGACCTGATAACTGAGACCTTACTTATGGACAGCGCACTCTTCATTCACCGCTTGCACTTCGCCTTTACCGCTACGTTTCACTATCTCTTTCCACAGCTCACCATGGGCCTCGCCCTGCTGATCGTCGTCCTCAAGACGATTGCATTGCGGCGCAACGATCCCGTGTATCACGAGGCGGCTCGCTTCTGGGGAAAGATTTTTGGCATCAATTTCGTGCTGGGTGTAGTCACCGGCATTCCGATGGAATTCCAGTTCGGCACCAACTGGTCGATCTTTTCGCGATTCGCAGGAGGCGTCATCGGACAGACCCTGGCCATGGAAGGCATGTTTGCCTTCTTCCTCGAATCGGCGTTTCTCGGGCTATTTCTTTACGGAGAGAAACGGCTGAGCCCGAAAGCCCACTGGCTGTCGGCCGTCGCCGTCTTTGTGGGGTCGTGGTTGTCGGGCTATTTCATCATCGCCACCGACGCTTTTATGCAGCATCCCGTGGGGTATTTCAAGGCCGCGGACGGGAGTTTGCAACTGGAGAGCTTCTGGCATTTCGTACTGAACCCATGGGCGGGATGGCAATACGCGCACAACATGAGCGGAGCGGCGATTACCGGCGCGTTCATCATGACGGCGGTGGGCGCGTTCTATCTGCTCTCCGGCAAGTGGACCGAGTACGCCCGCATCTTCGTCCAGACCGGCGTCATTGCCGGCTGCGTGTTCAGCATTCTGCAGATTTTTCCGACCGGTGACCAGCAAGGCAAAATGGTCGCCGACTCGCAACCCGTGACTTTGGCGGCGATGGAGGGATTGTTTCAGGGCAAGACCGCCGCGCCCTTGCTGATCGTAGGTCAGCCTAATGAACAGCAAGGCAAAATCGATAACCCGCTCGAAGTGCCCGGAATGTTGAGCATGCTGACTTACAGGCGCTGGAATGCCAATGTCCGCGGACTCGACGCTTTTCCCAGGCAAGACTGGCCGGGTAACATCCCCTTGCTTTATTACAGTTATCACATCATGGTTGGCCTGGGGACGTTCTTTATCGCCGTCATGATCGTCGCATTGCTCCTGCTCTGGCGCGGCAGACTCTTTCACGCGCGCTGGATGCTCTGGATCCTGATGCTGGCGGCGCCTTTTCCTTATATCGCCAATACCGCCGGATGGATGACCGCGGAACTCGGCCGCCAGCCCTGGCTGATCTATGGGCTGATGCGCACCGAAGCCGGTTACTCCAAGGTTGTCTCGGCGGGTAATGGCATGTTTACTCTTCTGGGGTTCATGGGCATTTACATGGTGCTGGGCATCTTGGGTCTGTTCCTGCTCCGGCGGGAGATTGAACATGGCCCGGTGGCCGCACCGGCGACGGAGGTAAAGTAGATATGGCGAGCCTCTGGTTCTGCATTGTCGCACTAATGGTTGCGACCTATGTCGTGCTCGACGGATTCGATCTTGGCGCCGGGGCGATTTATCTGATTGCGGCCAAGACCAACGACGAACGGCGCCGCGTGCTGCGCTCGATCGGCCCGGTCTGGGATGGGAACGAAGTCTGGTTGCTCGCTGCCGGGGGCGTTCTGTACTTTGCCTTCCCTCAACTCTATGCTTCGAGCTTTAGCGGATTCTATCTCCCGCTGACTATTGTCTTATGGCTGCTGATCCTGCGCGCCATCGGCATTGAATTCCGCGCTCACATTGAAAGCGCGGTCTGGCAGGACTTCTTCGACACGACCTTCAGCGTTTCCAGCATTTTGCTGGCGGTGTTTTTCGGCGCGGCCCTGGGCAACGTGGTGCGCGGAGTTCCGCTGGATGCAACCGGTTATTTCTTTGAGCCGCTCTGGACCACCTTCAAGCTCGGACCGCAGACGGGAATCCTGGATTGGTATACGGTACTTATCGGCGTCATGGCGTTAGTAACTCTGACCGCCCACGGTTCTTACTACATCGCCCTCAAAACCGACGAAGACCTTGGCCGCCGCGCCCGGGGATTCGCCCTGCTCTGCTGGCCGGTGCAGTTCTTTCTGACCTTTAGTGCTCTGGTTGCAACTTATTTCATTCGTCCGGAAATCATGGCGAACTACGAAAAACACAAGATCGGGATCCTGGTTCCGATCGTTGTGGCCGCCAGCCTGGCCGTGATGCTCTGGGCCAACCCCAAGGGCAAAGGGAAACTAGCTTTCGTTGCCTCCAGCCTGTATGTCACCTTTATGCTGGTGGGGGCGGCGTTTGCGCTCTATCCGGTTGTATTGCCGGCCCGCGACCACCGATACGACCTCACCATCTACAACACCGCCGCCGGCAGTCATGGATTGAGCGTCGGCTTGGTTTGGTGGACGTTGGGCGCGGTGCTAGCGGTAGCGTATTTTTCGTTTGTATACCGCATGTTTCGCGGCAAAGTGCAATTGGGAGAAGGACACTACTAGGGATTGCAGAGGTCAGAGGTCAGATTGCAGAAGTGAACCGCTCCGACGCAAACAGTACCGTGAGCCCTTGAGCTCTTACTTCCGCAATCTGACTTCTGACCTCTGCAATTGTTGTTCTGATCTCTGCAATCCCTCGACATCGCGCTAGTGTCATCGCTAGTCCTTTCGGTCCCGTATAATCAGGGGATGAGCTCGCATTCCCATCTTCCCGGCCAGCAACAGCCCACTCCTCAACCTCTTCCTGGCGTCAATGCCATCATCGCCGTCGGTTCCGGCAAGGGAGGCGTCGGCAAGACCACGCTTTCGGTCAATCTCGCAATCGCCCTCAGCAAGATGGGCCACAAAGTAGGATTGCTCGACGGGGACGTCTATGGTCCGAACGTCCCGCTGATGCTCGGCACCAGCGAGCAGCCCAAAGTGATAGGCGAAGGCCAGATCGCGCCCATCAATTCGTACGGCCTGAAGGTCATCTCGGTCGGCTTCCTCAATCCCGGAGACAAGCCGCTGATCTGGCGCGGTCCGATGTTGCACTCGATCATGAAGCAGTTCCTGGGGTCGGTGCAGTGGGGTCTGCTCGACTATCTCGTTATCGATCTTCCTCCCGGAACCGGCGACGTGGCCCTCTCGCTGATTCAGACGGTGCCGCTGACGGGAGCCATCGTGGTCTCCACGCCCTCGGACGTGGCGCTGCAGGATGCGCGCAAGGCCATCGAGATGTTCCGCCAGATGAAAGTGGACATCGTCGGCATGGTCGAAAACATGAGCTACTTCGTGTGTCCGCACTGCCAGCACGAAATCGACATTTTCTCGCGCGGCGGCGCGGAGCGGACGGCGAAACAATTCGACATTGCCTACCTGGGCGGCGTAGAACTCGATCCGGAGATTCGCAAATCAGGCGACGGCGGCGTTCCTTCCGTGCTTCAGGGGGAGGACTCACCCCATGCGAAGTCGCTGTTCGCATTCGCCCGCAACGTGGCGGCGCGGGTCGAGGAGATCAAAGCCGGCAGTTCGGAAAGTGTGATTCAGATTCAGTAGCGCGTGGCTCGCAGACTTTCCCGGCGGCCAACTTCTCGAAAAGCACGAGAAGTACCCCCCATTGATTCTCTGACCAATATTTAGCGGCGGGCTCTATGCTTACCCGCCGGGAATGGGGCTACCCACGTCACGCAGGCATCAGTTTCCACGGCGTGGTCCGCGGGACCATTGCGGGATGCCCTGAGCATTTCGCAAGACCAGGGTCTTTCCGTCCTTTGTGATCTCCCGCGCGAGCAGGGCTTCCTTGCCGGCGATCGTAACTTTGGACCCTACGACCTCAATCGTGTCCCCCTTGGCAAACGTGAACTTCTGCTGGGCGATGTAAGCTGAGGGACCGACGTGGACGTCGAACGTTGCGGCGTCGGTTTTCAGGACCAGGTGCGTGCCGCTCCAGCCTCTTCTGCCTGTTTGTTGTTGAACATCTTCGATTGTTCCCTTAACCGTTACTTCGGTCTTTGGGTCATACATGGACGTTCCTGTGCCGTATCCTCGACCTTGAGCGAAGGCGGCCGTGGTTGCGAATGTGAATGCGAGGCTTGCTCCTATCAGTAACGAGACCCAGGATTTCATGACTACGCTCCTTCTTTCCTCGTCGGCACTACGGGCCAAAGCCCATGACGCCTCGTAGATGTAGATTACACCTAGATGAAAAACTCTTCTACTGCGAACGCGTGGAGAAAGAAAGGCTGACTTCCAGCCGGACATGAAGAGGTGGGCAGCGGCCCACTTGTCGAGAAAGCGCGAAAAGCGGGGCACCCCAGTTTTGCCGCTGTCAATATTTTAGGGACCACCCGCTCTCGTACCGGCCCGCCGGAGATGTGGGCCGCCGGCCCTTCCACTTGCGGAGGTTGCAGGTTACGCTGAGCGCAGCTAAATTAGGTGCGAGAGTTGGAGTTGCACATGAAAAGGTCGGTCGCAGTCAGCCACCCCACGAAGCCAACGCCGGGCTTCGTGGGGGCCCCGGTGGAATCTGCCTCGGCATTCATCGACGAGAAGATCAACGAACTTGGGGACTGGCGCGGAAAGACGCTCGCGAAAGTGCGCGAAATCATACACGCGGCAGACCCTGAGATCGTCGAAGAGCGGAAGTGGGTCAGGCCGACCTCGCCGGGGACTCCCGTCTTCTCCCACAGCGGCATCGTCTGTACGGGAGAGACGTACAAGAACGTCGTCAAGATGACATTTGCCAAGGGAGCTCGGTTGCAGGACCCTTCCGGTCTATTCAACTCCAGCCTCGACGGGAATGTCCGGCGCGCCATCGACATCCACGAAGGCGACAAGGTCGATGAGACGGCCTTGAAGGATCTTATCCGCGCTGCCGTGGCGCTCAATCTCAAGGGCAAGAGCAAGCCGAAGCCCCGGTCGAAGTCCCGGCGAGCGAGCAGCAAGCGGGCCGACTAGCTTCATCGCAGGTTCCGGCCATATCTATTCACACACCTGAGCACGCACAGAGGGGGCGCTCTAAGAGGGTCCCTTTTCCCTCCTCCCCGCTCATCCTTGACACCCCCGCCACCACTCCCTAGAATTCCAATTAGGCGTGGTGGAATCTTAATCTAAGCCACTGCATCTAAAGAATTTAGAGGGGCGGTTCGGCTCCCAGACTCAGGTTGATATGCCAGCAGGGCCAGCGGGCGGACGGGAACGCGAAATCCTGACCGCCATTGTCGAGACATTCATCGCCAGCGGAGAGCCGGTGGGGTCGCGCACGCTGGCGCGGTCCAGTCGCGAGGGGTTGAGTGCGGCTACGATCCGGAATGTGATGGCGGATCTGGCCGACGCCGGGTATCTCGAGCAACCGCACGCTTCGGCGGGGCGCGTCCCTACGGCGGAGGCTTATCGCTATTACGTCGAGCAACTGAGTGGCGAGGTTCATCTCTCGCACGAGAACCAGAGCATTATTCAGGACACTTTGACCGGCGTCACCGATGTAGCCGAGTTCATGGAGCGGACTTCGCATGTGCTCTCCCTGATCTCGCACAGCGTTGGCGTGACCGTCGCTACCAGCGGGTCGCGGAATGCGCTGGAGCATGTTTATTTTTCACGCTTGGGCGATCAGAAGGTGCTGGCGGTGGTGGTGACGCGCTCGGGAGTGGTGCGGGACCGCGTGCTGCGGCTGGATATTCCGCAGTCCGATCTCGATTTGGCCGCGCGCTACATCAATGAAAATTTTCGCGGCTGGACGATGGATGACATGCGGGCTGAACTGGCTCGGCGGCTGGAACAAGAACGCAGTGAGTACGACCGGTTGATGAAGTCGATTGAGCAACTCTACAAGCAAGGCGCGCTGGCTTCGACCGACGACACGCAAGCGGTGTTCGTGGAAGGAGCTGCGAACCTGATTGCGAATCAGGTGACCGGCGAGGAAGATCGGCAGCGCTTGCAGGACATGTTGCGGACGCTTGAAGAAAAAGAAAAGGTTGTAAAGCTGCTCAGCGCTTATCTGGACACGCGGCAGGAGGCGGTGCGCGTGGTGATTGGGCTCGACCAGGCGCTGCCGTCGATGCAGAATTTTGTCCTCATTGGCGCGCCCGCGCGCGTGGGCGGCGAGGTGATGGGGTCGCTGGCCGTGATTGGACCTACGCGGCTCGATTATCAACATACCATGTCGGCCGTGTCGTACATTGCGCGGCTGTTTGACAAACTTTTGAACGAATCGGAGTAATCGAGAAGTATGGGTAAGGGAAACGGAAAGACCGATGCTGGGCTTGATCTCGAGCACGAACTTCCGGCCGCGGAAGGTGGAGAAGAAGCTGCGCCTGCCGAAGCCGTGGCCAAACCGGCCGAGGTCGGTGCGGGATCGGAAACCGAACAGCTTAAGGCCGAGCGCGATGCGCTTCTGGACCGACTGGCCCGCCTGCAGGCGGAATTCGACAATGCCCGCAAGCGCGCGGTGCGTGAACAGCAGGAATTCCGCGAATTCGCTGCCGCCGACGTCATCAGGAACTTTCTGCCGATTCTCGACAGCTTCGAGCGCGCGCTGATGGCCGCCGGCGGCAACTCCAATTCCAAATCCAGTTCGAACTCCAACGACTTCCGCAACGGCGTTGAGCTCATCTACCGGCAGTTTCAGGATGCGCTCCAGAAAATGGGAGTGCAGCCGATTCCGGCGATGGGGCAGGCGTTCGATCCGCGGGTTCACGAAGCGGTCGAAATGGTCGATACGACCGAGGTTGCTGATCACCAGGTCTTCGACGAACTGCAGCGCGGCTACAAGTATAAGGATCGCCTGTTGCGTCCCGCGATGGTGCGGGTCGCCCGCAATACCCGCGGATAATACGATTTACAATTTCAGCTGATTTGTGGGATGAAAGTGGGGGGGAGCTTCTGGCTGCCAATACGAAACGCGATTATTACGAAGTACTCGGTGTTACCCGTGCGGCCACCGATGTCGAGATCAAGAGCGCTTACCGCAAGCTCGCGATGACGTACCATCCGGACCGCAACCCGAATAATCCCGACGCCGAAGAAAAGTTCAAGGAGCTCACCGAAGCCTACGCCATTCTTGCCGACAGCGAGAAGCGGTCGCTCTACGACCGCTTCGGACACGCCGGCGTGGGCGGTAATGCCGGAGGTCCGGCGGGATTCGATCCCACCATCTTCCAGGATTTCGGCGACATTTTTGGAGACATGTTCGGTTTCAGCGACCTGTTCGGACAGGGCGGACGCCGTCGCAGCCGCGCCCAGCGCGGAGCCGATCTGCGCGAAGACTTGCATCTTGAATTTGATGAAGCCGTGTTCGGCGCCGAGAAGCAAGTCAGTGTGCGCCGCCATGAGACCTGCGACTCGTGTCGCGGCAACGGCGCCGCGCCCGGTAAGGCTCCGGTCACCTGCCGGTCGTGCGATGGCCGAGGCCAGGTCCGGTATCAGCAAGGGTTCTTCAGCATCGCTCGCACCTGCCCCACCTGCCAGGGCGCAGGCAGCGTAATCACCGATCCGTGCCCGAAGTGCAAGGGCGAAGGCCGCTTGCTGCGCGAGCGCGTGGTGGAAGCCAAGGTGCCCGCGGGAGTGGAGGACGGCACGCGAATTCGTTTCAGCGGTCTCGGCGAAGCGGGCGCGTTCGGCGGGCCTGCGGGCGATCTGTATGTCGTGCTGCACGTCAAAGAGCATGCCTTCTTCGAGCGCGAGGGTAACGACCTGCACTGCGTCGTGCCGATCTCATTCCCCCAGGCCGCTTTGGGCACTGAGATCGTGGTCCCCACGCTGGAGGGAGAACACAGGCTGAAAGTTCCCGAAGGCACCCAATCGGGGACGTCGTTTCGCATCCGGAACAAAGGCGTGCCCGTACTCAATGGGCGTGGCAAGGGCGATCTTTACGTCGAGGTGCGAATCCAGACGCCCGCAAAGCTGACCAAGCGCCAGCGCGAATTGCTGACCGAACTGGGGGAAATATTTCCGGTGGAAAATAAACCGCAGAACCGGTCGCTGTTGGGACGCGTGAAGGATATGTTCGCGTGAAGCAGTTCTCAGTTCTCAGTTAAAGCTCTTTCTTTGAACGTGCTTTCGATCGGTCGAAATAGCCAACCATAACGTCCTTGTGTATGTCTTTACTGAGAACTGAGAACTGACAACCGAGAACTGCCTCATGACACGCCGCCGCTGGATTGCCGACGAGGTTCGCGGAAACACCGCCGCTTTGGTGGGCGAGCACGCGGTTCATTTGGCTCGCGTGCTGCGCGCGGAAGTCGGGCAGGAGTTTGACGTTGCAACCGGGGCCGAGGTTCGGGTGGGAACCATTACTTCGATTTCCGACAAGCGCGTTGAATTTACACTTGGCCAGCAGCAGGCGCTGAAGCCCACGCCGAAGATCACGCTGGCGCTTGCCATTTTCAAGTTTGACCGCATGGAATGGGCGATCGAGAAGTGCACAGAGATCGGCGTCGCTCGCATCGTTCCGGTAATCGCTCGCCGGACGGATACTCATCTGGCCACCGCCGCAGTGAAGCGCCATGAACGCTGGCAGCGCATCGCTCGTCAGGCGTCCGAACAGTCGCGACGGACGGCCCCGCCGGAGATTGCGGCTCCGGTTAAATTGAAAGAGCTTGACGGCGTTCTGCCGTTCGACCTGCGGACCCGCGTCGTTCTTGCTGAAGCCGAAGAAGAGACTCGGCTGGGAGCCGTTTTGCAATCCCGACCAAACGAGGTAGTCCTTGCCATTGGCCCCGAAGGGGGATGGGCCGACGGGGAACTCGGGTGGTTTCATGAGTCGGGATGGGTAACGGCCTCGCTCGGCAATACAATTCTGCGAGCCGAAACCGCGGCGATTGTCGCCACTGCCATTGTTCTTGAAGCGCTGCGCTGATTCCCTACAGCGAACCCAGAGCCTGCTGTGGGCATAGACAGCTGCCGAGCTACTCCACCCCGTCAAGCCAACACCGGGCTTGAAGGGGCCCCGGTACGCTCGGCTTGGACGGGCGAGGGCGCCCGTCCCCACACAAGAGGCCAGCTTGCGCACAGCCTTCCACAACGACCTCTGATATTCTCCGGCTAGTGGCTGCAACTTTCCCACTTGCGACGAAGATTGTTCCCGATGAGCACCAGCGGCAAGCCATCGAACACGTCGATGGCCCGATACTGGTGATCGCCGGCGCTGGCACCGGGAAGACCACCGTGCTCACGCAGCGGGTGGCCAGCCTCATCCGCGAAGGCCACGCCCGCCCTGACGAAATTCTTGCGCTCACCTATACCGAAAATTCGGCCGCGGAAATGCTGGCGCGCGTGCAACGAGAACTGAAGGGTACGGGCATCGACGGGTTGCAGGCCTGCACGTTCCACGCCTGGTGTTTCGGATTGCTGCAGCGTCGCGGCGCCGGTTTTGGGGTGCTTGACGATAAGGATCTCTGGGTGTTCTTGCGCCGGCGAATCCGCGATCTGCGCCTGAAGCACTTTGTGCGCGCCGCCAACGTCGGTCAGTTCCTCGATAGCCTGCTCGATTTCATGCGTCGTTGTCAGGACGAACTGGTCGGTCCTGAAGAATATGCGCGTTATGTCGAGCGTCTCGAGCGCGGCGAAATCCCTTTACCTCGCGTGGCCAAGTCGAAAAATCAGGCGGATCTGGAGAAAGGCGAGATACTCGAACGCTGCCAGGAAATCGCCCGCGTCTTCGCCACCGTGGAAAATATCCTTCGAGAGAAGAACCTGGGTACGTTTGGCCACATGATCACCAAGGCCTATCAGGTGCTGAAAGACGATCCTAAGTTGCTCGAAGAAGAACGGCTTCGTACCCGCTTCGTGCTGGTGGATGAATTTCAGGACGCGAATTTTGCCCAGGTCGAAATTCTCTCGTTGCTTGCGGGAACGGCGGCGAACGTTTTTGCGGTGGGCGATCCGGATCAGGCGATCTACCAGTTCCGCGGCGCTTCGAGTGAAGCCTTCACGCTCTTCGTAAGGAATTTTCCGGCGGCGCGGGTCGTTGTACTGGGAAAGAATCGGCGTTCGCTCTCGCCGATTCTGCGTTCTGCTTTTGGAATCGTGAATGAGAACCCGCCGGTATTCGGATCAGCGCCCGCACGAGCACGCTCGCAACCGGGGATTTCAATCTCCTACCAGCGAGCCCCTCTGGAATCGCTGCGCGACGAGGAGGCGAAGCAGCGAGGTGAGACCACCACCGCGCGGCTGGTCGAGATTGTGACCTGGAGAGATAAAGAAGTGGAGGCCGCTGACCTGGCTCGCCGCATCCAGAAAAAGCGCAAGGACAAGGACAAGGATAAAGACCAGCGCTGCGCGTGGAGCGATTTTGCCGTGCTTTATCGCCAGCATAACCATCGCGATGAACTGGTTCATGAACTCGCCGAACGCGGCATTCCCTTCTCCATCGAAGGACTGGATGTGCTCGACACGGCCGAGGTTCGCGACGTGGTGGCGTGCCTGACCGCGGCTGTGTCTCCGAACGATGCGGCCAGCCTCTTCCGGGTGGCGGCGCTGCCCCAGTTCGGCATCGACCCAATGGAATTGAGGGCGGCGATGAGGGCGCTGCGGCACGAGGCGCTCGATCTTCGGACAGTGTTGGGACGGTTACCGAACGGCGCGGCGCTGCTGGAGAGTGTCGAGAACGTGCACCGGGAAATGGGGAAGGACGGAGTTCGCGCGGACGACGCGGTCGACCTTGTCATCCGTCACTTTGCGCTCCGGCGGTCGCAGTTGACCGGCGCTTTTCTGAAGTTTGTGGAAGCGTGGCACAACAAAGCCATCGCGGAAACGGGTAGCCCTTCTGAATTTCTCGAGTACCTCGACTATTTTGTGCAGGCAAAAGGCACGATTCCGCTGCCGCGCAGTGCGGACGATGCGGTGCAGCTTTTGACCGCCCACGCCGCCAAGGGACTTGAGTTCCGGCACGTGGCCATCCTTCGCGGATCTTCGACTTGGTTCCCGATGGCCTACCGGGAGCCGCTGGTTGCGTTTCCGCCAGACCTGCGCCGGTCGAACGCATCGTCGGCGGACCAGTCCGCGACCGACGACAAAACACTGCACGAAGAGGAAGAGCGTCGCCTTTTCTACGTCGCGATGACCCGCGCCAAGGACACGTTGGCGATCTACGCGCACCAGGGTCAGGGCAAAAAGGATCCCAAACCGACAAAGTTCCTGCGCGAGTTCATGATTCACCCGGCTTACAAGAAATTCTGGTCCACCCACTCCGCGGCGGCTGTGCAGGACACTTTGTTCGCCGAAGAAGAACAGAGAATCGCCTTGCAGCAATCGAACGTGGCCGGGTGGTTGCTCATGGAGCCGTCGGTGAATTTTGTTACCGGCCTGAGCGCGTCGGCCGTTGAAATCTACGAAGAGTGTCCGCTGCGCTTCAAACTCGAACGGGAGTGGAACCTGCCGCGCGACGTCTCCGCCGCACTGCACTACGGAGCGGCCATGCACGGGGTGCTGCGAAGCTTCTACGACGCGCAACGCTATCAACGCGAAATCAGCGACGACGAGTTGCTCGAACAGTTCCGGGCCCAGTTGGCTTCGGCGGGCATCGCCGACCGTTATCAGTATGAGTTGTATCTACGGCAGGGGAGGGAGCAGTTGCGGCAATTCTTCGATTCCGCGCGCAATGCTCCGCGGCCCGAGGTGCTTGAGACCGAAAGCAAATTTGAACTGCAAATGGGCAGCGTAAAACTTGCCGGACGCATTGACCGCATGGATCGCCTCAGCCCTGACGCCGTCGCGATTGTCGACTACAAGACGGGCAAGCCCAAGTCACAAGAGGACGCGGACAAGAGCCTGCAACTCTCCCTGTATGCGCTCGCCGCCAGGGACGCGCTGGGGAAGCGCGCCGACCGCTTGATCTTCCATAACCTCGAAAACAATACGCCCGTTTGCACCAGGCGGACCGATGCCGAACTGGAAGCCGCGAAGCTGCGCGTGCAAAAAGTGGCGGAGGGAATCGCGCGGGGAGAGTTTCCGCCGAATCCCAAGTATCATTGCGCATTTTGTCCCTATCGCAATCTCTGTCCGGCAACAGAGAAGGTCGTTGCGGCTCCGCAGAAGAAATCGGCGTCTCGCGTGAACTAGGAACGGTCGCACAAGCTCGCCGACTAGATTCGAACCTTGTCATCATTCGACCTTGTCATCCTGAGCGAAGCGAAGGACCTGCTTTTTGCCCGAACTGCGAGACAGCGGGTCCTTCGCTTCGCTCGGGATGACAATTCATAATTGGGCGGAAAATGTGCTGCAAAAGTGCCGCCAGAGTGCCGCCAGAGTGCCGCAAAAAACTTAGGGGACGCTCATCGCGTCCCCTTGGTCGTTGCCTGTTGCGGGTGCCTAGTGCTTCTTTGCTTTCTTCTTTGCTTTCTTTTTGGTTGCCATGGATCTATTCTCCCTTTCCATTCTTCATGGAATTTCGCAACGGTGTTTTGTTGCAACTGTTTGAATGTATAGAGTCAACGCAGAACGAAGTCAAGAGAAAAATGATCGAAACGGACGCATCGAACGACGCACCAAAGTCACAGCGCGATGTCGCGCGGGAAGAAAAAGTTTGCGTGACGGTCGTGAAGAACTCTCCGTGTTCGGCCAGCGCGTGATCCGCCAGGCGAAGTTTCCAAGACCACCCATCGCGGGGATGCCGGCATGCTGGAGTGGCAAACCGTTGCGACGGTTCCTGCGATCGATCCTTCGGCGGTCTATAATGAAAAGCGATTTTGAAGCGACGGATGTATTGGAAGGAGCGCAATTATGGCTGGTTCGAATGAAGTTGTGATCATCGCGGGATGCCGCACGCCGATCGGAAAATTTCAGGGAAGTCTGAGCGATATGACTGCTTCGCAAATCGGAGCAGTCGTGGTGCGCGAAGCGGTCAAGCGAGCGAATCTCCAGCCGCAGCAGGTCGATGAGTGCATTATGGGTAACGTTGTCTCCGCCGGACTCGGGCAAAATCCGGCGCGGCAGGCGGCATTATTCGGAGGCCTCGCACCCGAAGTAGGTGCCATGACCATTAACAAGGTGTGCGGCTCGGGACTGAAAGCGGTTGCACTGGCGGCGCAGGCCATCGAGACCGGCAACAGTTCGATCGTCGTTGCCGGCGGCATGGAGTCCATGACCAACGCACCGTATCTTCTCCCGAACGCGCGCAAGGGATACCGCCTGGGCAACGGACAACTGGTCGACTCCATGGTGCACGATGGACTGTGGGACATTTACAACGACTATCACATGGGACTGACGGGCGAGAACGTTGCCGAGAAATACGGCATTACCCGCGAAGAGCAGGACGAGTTCGCCGTCAACTCGCACCGCAAGGCCATCGCCGCCCAGAAAGAATGCCGCTTCAAAGCGCAGATTGTGCCGGTTGAGATTCCAGCCAGGAAGAAAGGCCAGCCGCCGGTGATCTTTGATAAGGACGAAGGTCCGCGCGAAGACACTACCATCGAAGCCCTGCGCGCACTCAAGCCCGCTTTCAAGAAAGATGGCACGGTTACGGCCGGCAACGCTCCCGGGGTCAACGATGGAGCGGCGGCGGTGGTTGTGACCAGCGCGGCGCGGGCGAAAGAACTGGGGGCGACGGCGATGGTCCGCATTGTGGCGCAGGCGACCAGCGGAGTCGAGCCAAAGTGGGTGATGATGGCTCCGGTCGGCGCGGTGCGGAAAATCTGGGAGAAGACGGGCTGGAAGAAAGACGATGTCGATCTCTACGAACTGAACGAAGCGTTTTCGGTGCAGGCGCTTGGAGTCTGCCGCGAACTGGGGCTCGATATGAACCGCGTGAACGTGAACGGAGGCGCGGTGGCTCTCGGCCATCCCATCGGCGCCAGCGGAGCGCGTGTGCTCGTTACCTTGATTTATGAAATGGTTCGGCGCGACGTGCATCGCGGAATTGCGGCGCTTTGTTTGGGCGGGGGGAACGCAGTGGCCATGGCGGTCGAGCGGTAGGAAGATTCTGAACCGGGTTGCAAGCGTAATGCGTTGCTCTTGCCCCAAACTACCTACGTTCCCAGGCTTCTTCGCCATCCGGAAAAGTGTGGACGAGTTGATAGTTTGCGTGAAGGTAGCTGCGCAGTGGCGCAATGTGTTCTGTCCAAGGGCGACGAGGATCAATCGGATAATTGAATCGTGCAGTCCAGAGCACGTAGCGCACTTCCCTTGCATCCAGTTGCTGAACGACCCGTTTGGCCCACTCCGGATTGAGCATGGTAGCTGCAGTATCGAGAAAGACCGGATTGCGTAAATCCAGCGGGATGTACACACCGGGCCATCCAGCTTCAAACAAAAAGTCTCCTGGAACGGAGTGCTGGGAGAGCCACGTTAGCCTTTCGTACTCCGCCACGCTCGTAGCGCACTGTCCGCCCGGCAGTTGGGCCCTGACGTAGTCGTGCCGCTGGGTTGAGCACACTCGCTGCACAGCCAAACAACCGACGCCAATCCATACTACGGCGAGTGCATACCGCCGTACTTTGAGGTTTTGCGCAAGCCACCATACAAACAAAATAACGCCCGGCATCGACACCGCGTACAGGCGCAACCAGTTCAGACTGAAGACCAGTTCGAGCAAGAGACAAGAACCCACGATCGCAAGGAGCGCGACCTCCGAATGCCCAGAGGTAGCGCTACCACGCCTCCGCCAGCTTCGAGCGAGTGCCAGTGCGTAGCCGATCGGCAACATGGCATACACGAAGGCATACTGTCCGTATTCGTACACCAGCGATATCACAGGTACGGTGCGCCAGGTCTGGGGTTCGGGCATTCCTAGCAGCGCCGTCTCCGGCCTATGAACCATCACTCTCAGCACGTAATAGACCTGACAATAGAGCAACCGCCCTATGCCAACTCGGGCAATGAAATAGGCATTCAGGGAGAGCAGAGCGATGAAAAATCCGGCTAACAACGTCCGCTCCATTCTCCAGAAGCTTTGCCCGGATCGGGAAGGCACGTTACTGTCCCTTAGAAACAAAGAAATTGCGAACAGGGCAGCGATCGCATGGGTCTGTGTAAAGAAGGAGGCGAGGCCGAGCAAGGCTCCTGCCCAACCGAGCCTATGAGCGTCAGTTCCTCGCATCAAGACAGCAACCGCCGTCATGATTGCGAGCACGCTGAACCAATGGTGGGTGGCGTTCAACAGGCGAGAATAGATCAAGGTAAGAAACAGCAGTGTCGCAAGGACGGCAAGACTCCTGTGCATCAGCTTTACGGCAATCTCGAAGCAGACCCAACACAACGCCACCCCGAGCAGCAGTACGACGGTATCAGTCGCCCAGATGCGAGGCCCGAGAGTTTTGAAGACGGCGAAGTAGACCAGGTCTGTCCCCGGAGGGGTGAACTGAAAAAAGTCGAGGTACGGAAGTTCGGCATGCAACATCCGTTGCCCGTTCATCCAAAAGAAAAGCTGGTCCCCACTAAGCAACACGGGAGTGCCTGGCAGAATAAAAAGATTGAGATACAGGTAGGCGGCTACGCCAGCCAGCAGCAACACGAGCGTGATCCAGACTTTTTCCGGCTCATCAGGTTGCATAGGTAACCGGCTTCCGCTCGTGATAGTCGACATCATGTCCTCGACGAGGAGCCGTCTGCCTCAGAATCGGTTTCCAGAGTGACCCGAAGATCAGTGACGCGATAGCAAGTACGCTTCTGAACCGCGCCGGAGCGACACACTTACTTCGCAGCTACGCCCGGGTCGGGTACCCCCAGCGGCAGCGTGATCGTGAACACCGCGCCTCCGTCTGGAGCCGTAGCGGCTTCGATGTTGCCGCCGTGTTCGCGCAGTACCGTCTTACAGATGCTCAGGCCCAAGCCGGTGCCGCGGCCGGGGCGCTTGGTAGTGAAGAACGGGTCGAAGATGTGCGCCAGGTTTTCGGGCGAGATTCCTGGGCCATCATCCTGGAAGACGAGCCATACCGAGTCGGAATTGCGTCCGAGACGCACACGAATCGTGCCTTTTTCACGGGTTTCGCGGATGGCCTGCTCCGCATTCAGCAGAAGGTTTAAGAACACCTGCATCAACTGATTGGGATCGGCGACGATGGCGGGGATCGATGGTTCGGGCAGAAAGTCTACGGTGATGTTGCTCTTGCGCAGTGGATACGCCTGCATCTGCACGGTACGCTGCACCAGTTCATTCAGATTGACCTGGCTGTGTCCGGGAGCGGGCGGCCGGGCGAAGTATTGCAAGTTTTGCACGATTTCAGCGGCACGCCGCGCCTGCTGGTGCAGAATCGTAACCTGCTTGCGCCCGGCTTCGGTTACACCGCCTTCCTGCAGCAGTTCCGCCATGCCCAGAATGCTGGTCAACGGATTGTTGAGTTCGTGGGCGAAGCCTCCGATCATCTGCCCCATGGCCGCGAGACGTTCGCTCTGAATAATCTGCTGCTCCAGCCGCTTCTCGGTGGTCACGTCGCGGACGGAGACGATCACGCCCGCAGGTTTGCCTTCAGCATCGAGGAGCGGACTCGCCATCCCCAGCATGGTGCGCCAACTGCCGTCGCGGTGCTGGGAGCCATATTCGCAAGAGGTCAGCGCGCTTTGGCCCGTGGCGACGGTATGGTAGAGTTTGGCCAGTTCCGGTGACGTCCTCTCAGTATCCTCGACGTTCTTGCCCATGAGGTATTCCGGCCCGTACCCGAGGAGCTCGCCTATGCGCGCGCTCACGAACGTGTACTGTCCCTTCAGATCGAGCACCAGAATCAGATCGGGAAAGCTTTCGAGCAGATGCCGCCGGAATTCTTCCTGGCGGCGCAACTGCCGCTCCATGGCGCGCTTTTCGGTGACGTCCACCAGTGTGCCCTGGTAGCGGACAAGCCGCCCCGCTTCCATGACGCCGGTCGATGTATCCACGCAGACCGCGACTCCGCCATCTTTTCGTTTCAGCCGAATCTCGCGCGTGCGAGTGCGGCCGCTCTGGCTTCCCATGCGGCCCAGCACCGGCTCTCGGCTGGCATCGACGTTGAGTTGCTCGGGCGGCAGGTTCAATAAATCTTCTTTGCTGTCGTATCCCAGGATCGTGACCAGAGCCGGGTTGACCTCGAGCAGCTTGCCCTCGGCATTGCTGATGTACACGCCTTCCTGCAGAGATTCGAACAACTGGGTGAAACGCTGTTCTTTTTCTCGATGCCCGGTGATGTCTCGCGCCAACACGCTGGCGCCGGTCACTTCGTCTCCCTTGACGATGGCGTTGACCACGCAGTCGTAGTACAGGCGGCGGGAGTCGTTCTTCAGCTGGACCTCGACCACGCCCGACCAACTGCGCTTTTCGAGAAACCGTGCCAGGGTCGCGGACGCCTCGGCATGGAGCGGCGCGCCCAGCAATTCCTCAAGTTTGCGACCCACCAGCTGGGGATAAGGGGCGCCGAGGATTTCTGCGGTTCGGCGGTTTACGGTGCGCAGGGTTCCATCGAGCGAGATCGCGAGGGCCACATCGTCCAGAGAATCAATCAGTTCCTTGAAGTTGCGCTGCGAGCGCATGATCAGTTGGCTTAACTGATCGAGTTGCTCTTCCGAAGGTGTGACTCCCGCCTGATTCTGAAAGCCCTTCAGAATCTGCTTGAGCTCCGAAACCTCGCGTTTGCGGCCGAAGGCATAGGTGGCAAACAAGATGGCAAGCAAAAAGAGTGCAACGGGAATGGTCCACAGCCGGTAAGGAAGGTCTTTGAGTTGTTCCCAGGACAGCGCCGCCACCGCCGTCGCCAACAAAACGAGCAGGCCAAGCGCCCATCGCCATAACTGGTTCTCTTCGCGTTCCAGCACGTTCGACGCCGGATCGGGGCGGTTGGAAGCGGGACCTTGGTCGGGCATTGGGGGCAACTCCGCTGGCGGAAAATGATTTGTCACTAACGGCCGGTGGTTTCCGCCAGATTGCCCCTAGCGTAGCACCGAAAGCAGCGTTCAGACGAGAAGGTTCGATTACGTTCCATCACGGTAACGAGGTGATGACCATCACAGCGCCTTCAGCATCGCACCGGCTATGATGCCAACAGGAATCTCCCATTCTCGCTGTCCCCTTCGTGTGCCCACTGGTGTTCCCTATGCTCTATAAGACCCTGAGTGCCGCCGTGTACGGCATTGACGCCAACATTATCGAAGTGGAAGTGGATGTCTCCGGCATCAAGATGCAGGAAGACCACTTTCATACGGTCGGCTTGCCCGATGCCGCCGTCCGCGAAAGCCGCGACCGGGTGCGCTCGGCGCTGAAGAACTGCGGCTACGATATTCCTCCCACCCAGATCACCATCAATCTGGCGCCGGCCGACATTCGCAAAGAAGGGTCGGGCTTCGACCTGCCTATGGCGCTGGGCATCCTCGGCGCCTACGGCGGTTTGAATAAGAAGGAGGTCCCCGACGCGCTGTTTGTCGGCGAGCTCTCCCTCGACGGAAGAGTGCGCGCAGTGCGCGGCGCTTTGCCGATCGCGATTGAGGCGCGTCGCACCAACGTGAAACGGCTGGTTGTGCCCGAAGTCAACGCCCGCGAAGCGGCCATGGTCGAGGGAGTCGAGGTCTACCCCGTCAAATCGCTGCTCGACGTGATTCATTACATCAATTCCGGAAACGGCATATCCCGGCTCCAAGTGGACACTGGGCAGTTGCTCAGCCAGGCGCAGCAATTCCATGTGGACTTCAAAGACGTGCGCGGCCAGCAAACCGCCAAACGCGCGCTGGAAGTTGCCTGTGCCGGCGGCCACAATATTCTGATGATCGGGCCTCCAGGTTCGGGAAAAACCATGCTGGCAAAACGTATGCCGACCATCCTGCCGCCCTTTACCTTCGAAGAAGCGCTCGAGACTACCAAGATTCACAGTGTCGCCGGCGTGCTCGATGCGCATGCTGGATTGGTCGGCGTGCGGCCGTTCCGCGCGCCGCACCACACCATTTCCGACGCGGGTTTGATCGGTGGCGGCGCGATTCCCCGGCCGGGTGAAGTTTCGCTGGCTCATAACGGAGTGCTGTTCCTCGACGAATTTCCTGAATTCCCGCGCAACGTCTTAGACGTTATGCGCCAGCCGCTCGAAGACGGTACGGTCTGTATCGCACGGGCGTCCATGTCGCTGACTTTTCCGGCGCGCTTCATGCTGGCCGCCGCTATGAACCCGTGTCCTTGCGGATTTCACAACGACCGCACCCGCGAATGCCACTGCACACCTCCGATGATTCAGCGCTACATTTCTAAAATCTCGGGGCCGCTGCTCGACCGCATCGATATCCACATTGACGTCCCGGCGGTGAACTACAAAGAATTGCGCAGTACGAAGGAGTCGGAAAGTTCGGCGAGTATCCTGGAGCGCGTGATCCGCGCCCGGGATGTCCAGTTGCAGCGCTTTTCCTCTGGACGCGAAAAGGTCTATTGCAACGCCCAAATGCCGACGCAGCTGATTCGCAAATTCTGCGAACTCTCGGCCGACTGCGAGCGGTTGCTGGAACGCGCCATGGCTCAGCAGGGACTCAGCGCCCGCGCTCATGACCGCATCCTGAAAGTGGCGCGCACGATTGCCGACCTGGACGGCATTCCGCAGCTCGAACCAAAGCACATCGCCGAGGCAATTCAGTACAGAACGCTGGACCGTACGTACTGGGCGTGAGGGAATGCGTTGGAGAGAGGCGCCATCAGCGCCGACAGTCCCTCGGAGTAGCCCGTCATCCAGGTGCAACCGCGAGGATTGACCGCGACGGTGAGGCCGTGTCATGCCGAGGTCACGGAGTCGCCAGGTCTTTCCGCGGACGGCTATGCAACCTCCGGGGCGTGGTCTATTTGAAGCCGCTGAACATGACCACGTCAGTGTCGTTGTAGCGCGCGCGGGTTATGGCGAACTTCTTGCCATCCCGTGACCATGCATAAGCGGGCACAAGACCGGGCTCAGAGTCGAAGTGGGTCAACTGCACCGGTGTGCCTCCGCCCAGCGGCAACATGTACACGTTCTGCACGCTCCCAGTGGTGTTGTGCACGTAAGTGAGTGCATGACCATCCGGCGTCCACCCCAGTTGTTCCCAGTCATAAGCCGCAGGTAGCTGGATCTCCTTCACAATGGCGCAGTCTTCCAACCTTTGCAGCACGATCTTCGACCTTGCACTGCCTCCCTGTCCTACGGTCTTGCCATAAGCGATCAACTTACCGTCTGGAGAAACTGGCGGAGAGAACTGGGTTCCATGAGCCAGTTCCTCAGGCGTACCGCCATCGACGGAAACCTTTAAAACTCGGCCTATTCCATCCTTCCCTTGGTTGTCGTTGTACACCACCCACTTACCATCGGGCGTGCATGAACCCTTTTCCACGTCCCTCCCAAAAGTGAGTTGCTTCAACTCACCCGTCGCCACATTCAGTCGCCAGAGGTTGGGCGCATTGTCTTCCAAGACTCTGCCGACTACAACCATATCCCCCTCACCGCAAGCGTTGGTCTCAAAAACCAAATCATCACTTTCCAGCAGATGAACCCGGTTGCTGCCATCGGCGGCAGTCGCGTAGAGATGGAAGGCCGCATCGCGCTGTAGAAGCTTACCGGAGGCGGTCCACGAAAGATCGTAGCCAGTCGCCTGTTCGGTCGAGATGGGAGTCAGCTTCCAATCAATCTTGTCATTCAGGACAGACGGAGGGTTGCCGACATATATGGTTGCCACCCGGCGCTCCTGGGTGGTCACAAAGGAATTACCGTCAGCGGTAACGCTAAGCGAGCGGTACAGACTCAGGTCGTTGCTAATCTTGAAAGGATCGCCGCCGGCATAAGGTTGGAACCAGATCTGCCACCGCAGGCCCGTGGACTTTTCGCCCGCCACAAAGAGCAGCCCGGAGGCATCGGGTAGCCACCTAACTCCCGTGACCAGGGTTGAGAGGGGAAAGCTCTTGACCAACTTGCCTTCCGGCGTGAGCACAAGAATGGAAGTGATCTTGTTTTTCCCCGTGTCGAAAGCGCCCACTGCGATTAGATCACCCGCAGCCGACCAGGAGGGATCGGAGAGCAAACCCCCGTCGGCAAAATTGCGGCGAAAGATTACTTGCTCCCCGCTGCCGTCGGCATTCGCAATCAGAATCTGATCTTCGCCTTTGTCCACAACTGTTCGGCGGTACGCGATGCGTTTGCCCTCAGGCGAGAATGCCGCCGTGCTGGCCACGTCGGTCACGATCTGACGTGAGGCCCCGCCCAGGGACGGCACGCTATACAGGTTGATATTGTTAGGGTTGGCAGGGTCGGCATGCGTGTAGTACAGATAATTCCCGTCGGGCGTGAAAGTGGCGCCAGTGCCAAAGAGTCCGGTCTGCGGCGGCACGACTGTGACTTCACTACCCGTGGCAACCTGCTTTACCCGCAAGCTGCGTTCTCCTTCCCGCCTCCCATACGCCACTAATCTGCCGTCGGGCGAAATGCTGGCAAAGCCTGCTGCCTGTCCGTGCTCCGTCAGCGGCCGCACGTCGATCTTGCGCGTATCGATGGCAGGATGACCCTTGCTCAACAGTTTGTATGCCCCGAACCCGGCCGCGACCGCCAGCGCCAAAACCAGGGCTGCAACTCCGATTAGCGTCCACAAGTGCCGCCGGGCTTCGCCGACGAGCACGGAACTGGACGACAAGCCCGCAGAAGAAGCCGCGGCGCCTTTAGGTGTGGAAGCGGGAACCCCGGCCTCAGCCATACCGGCAGAACCCGCGGATGTAGTCTCGGTGATTGCACGGCCCGATTCCGTCTCCCGCTTCAGCCGCTTCAGGTCAGCCCGCATCTCGGACGCATGTTGATAACGCAAATCGCGATCCTTCTCCAGCGCCTTGTGAATGATCCGCTCGAAATCAACCGGCACTTCGGGATTGAGTCGCACCGGAGCGGTCGGGGCTTGGTGCAGGATCGCGTCCAGGATGTCGCCTGAACTTTCGCCACGAAACGGCATCGCGCCCGTCACCATCTCATAAAGCACGGCCCCAAATGAAAACAGGTCCGTGCGCGTGTCCAACTTCTTGCCGCGAACTTGTTCCGGCGACATATAAGCCACCGTGCCGAGCATCGCGCCCGGACTGGTCAGGTGCTCTTCGCGCAGCAAACTTTCTTGAATGGTTGCGGTCGCGCCCTCGTCAATTCGGCTGCTACGCAGGGTCACCTTAGCCAATCCGAAGTCCAAGATCTTAGTGTGACCGCGCTTGGTCACGAAAAGGTTTGCGGGCTTGATGTCGCGGTGGACGATTCCCCCCTCATGCGCAGCATCGAGTGCATCCGCGATCTCGATGGCAAGTGACAGCGCCATCTCCATCTCCAGCGGTTGTCCCGCGACGCGGTGCTTCAGCGTCATTCCGTCCAGAAACTCCATAGCAATAAAGCTTTGTCCATGCTGGTCGTCAATTTCGTAGATGGTGCAGATGTTCGGATGATTCAGCGCAGAAGCGGCTTTAGCCTCCCGCTGGAAACGGCTGAGAGCTTGCTCATCGTTGGCCACGTCGTCCGGCAGGAACTTGAGGGCTACAAAGCGATCGAGTTTGACGTCCTCGGCCTTGTAGACGATTCCCATCCCGCCACCGCCGAGTTTCTCGACGATGCGGTAGTGCGAGATGGTTTGGCCGATCACTAGGAGATGCCCCGCCCCGGGTTGATTCATCTTACGAACGCGGCATCGGCCAGTCAACGAATGACGGCTCTGACGGTTGCGCCGAACCGGGAATCATTGCTGTGTGTACACGACTATCCGCGGATAGTTAGGAGAGAAACTCCTGGGTAGTCGGCTAATTGGAAGCGCTCCACGAAGGAGGTCGCGCCGCACATTCTATAATTCGGCGGGGAGGGTCCATGCCAGGTTGGGGAACGGGCAGTTTCGAAAACGAGGACGCACAGAAATTTCTGGGCCAGCTGAAAGCGCTAGGAATCGACGATCTCAGGAAGATATTGGCCCGCGCCTCCGATCAGGAAGACTATCTCGAAGCGCCAGAGAGCAGCATCGCAGTGGCGGCCGCCGAAGTGGTTGCCGCGCTGGTTGCCGTTGCGAAAAGTGGGACGCCGTCACCCGCGGCACCGCGGGAAATCCTGGATTGGATCAGTAAGAACAACAAGGAGGGCGTTTCGCCCGGTTTGGTCGACGTCGCGGGCCGCGCGGTGGACAGGGTGCGAACGAACTCTGAACTTAAAGACTTGTGGCTCGAGGCGGAGGGGCTTAACGAGTGGGGTGTGGCGCTCCGCGAATTAGAGGGGAGGCTCAAGGCCTGAAGGACTTGGGGAAACTCGTGATGCACGCCTCGGCGTCCCGCAGCGGCTCAGCCGGTTTTGATTTCGCGGATCGACGGCGCGGCGGGAGCGCGACCCTTCAAGACAAAGTCAAAATCGGAGTTCTTCCGCAGCCTGTTCAAGCCGTTTCAGTCGGCTGCGGCTTCGCTGGTTGAGGGGTGACTGATGGCGCTGCCGCTGTCGTCAGCCTTCTCCGCTTGCCGCAGGCGCAGGGCGCGGTTCGAGGGCAGGCCGGCATCTCGGATCTTGTACAGCAAGGCGCGATAGCTGATGCCCAGCGTGCGGGCTGCCTGCTTGCGGTTCCAGTGGTGCTGTTGCAGCACCTTCAGGATGACTTTGCGCTCCAGTTCGTGGACGCACTGGCGCGTCAGTTTCTTCAGAGAAATCGGCCCGTCGAATGAGATGTCGGGATTGAAAAAGTCTGGCTCGCGTGCCACCAGGTCGTTGGTGATGACTTCTTCGTGACCCAAAATCACGTAGCGTTTGACCAGGTTTTCCAGTTCCCGAATGTTTCCCGGCCAGTGATATTTCTGCAGCACCGCCAGCGCTTCGTTCGACAGAGGCCGTGCCCGGCAGTTGAACTTCTGGTTGTAGTATTCGAGGAAGTAGGCGCACAAATCTTCAATGTCGCCGCGGCGTTCGCGCAGCGCCGGCATGCGCAGGTTCACTACGTTGATGCGGTAGTAAAGATCCTGGCGGAAGGTTCCGGCTTCGATTTCCGATTCCAGGTGGCGGTTGGTCGCGCAAACCACGCGCACTTCAACCTTCTTGTCTTCCTGGGCGCCGATGCGGCAGAACTGGCCATCCTGCAAGAGCTGCAAGAGCTTCGATTGCAAGGATGGGTCAAGCTCGGAAATTTCATCGAGAAACAAGGTGCCGCGGTGGGCCAGTTCCACCCGTCCCGGCTTGGAACCGAAGGCGCCCGTAAAGGCTCCTTTTTCATAGCCGAACAGCTCGCTTTCGAGCAGCGTTCCAGGAATCGCCGGGCAGTTGACCTTTACATAAGGTCCAGTCTTCCAAGGCGACAACCCATGGATGAGCCGGGCAATAATGTCTTTTCCCGTACCGCTCTCGCCGGTAATCAGGACGGGAACGTTAGCGGCGGCCACTTTGGAGAGCCGCGAACGAACCGCCTGCATGACTTCAGAGTGGCCAAAGATGATGTCGTCAGGGGGAACTTCGCCCAGCGCTTGCGCCAGAGGACTTACCGAAAGTGTCGTCATAAGGCTGAATGCCCCTTGCGGTCGGTGTCACCCGCGTGCACTAAAAGTGCAACCCAAGCACCAAACCGGGGAAGAGAACGGGATGCCTGGAAAGATTCCCGCTAAATACTCAACTTATGAATGGCTTGAAGGGATGATAACCGAGAACGAGTAACCTCGGGCATGGCACCAAAGTGCCATGGAGAGAGAGAGGTAGGAAGGGAAAAATAGTTCACACCACAGAACCCGCTCTTCTCAGTTGCTTACCGGAAAAAGCCGCTGCGTCGGTACTGAGGGGGCGAGCGAACTTCAGGCCAAGCAGGTGGTAATCATCGAGGTGCGCAACCCACACCGCCTTCGCTTGCATGATCCGCGAGGAGGTCTTCAAGCTGCTGGCAGGCCCGATGGGAGCGCTCGGAATCTCCAGGGAAACCAGACTCGATTTGGGCAAAGAACGCCGAACGACCACCAAAGCACCCCCGGCAGAGATGTTGATGGCCGTGGCAAACTCCAGGGAATCCTTGTCGTTTCGGTCACGAGTGCGGACAAACACCGGAATGGCGAGCTGCAACCTTGCCCATTTGCGCTCTTCCTTTTTCGGCGAGATGCGACGCACGTATCTTGACCGCCTTGAGAGGTAACAACCCCCCGGCAACCGCATCTCAGTGGCCAAACCTCGCAGGGGCACCAAGGCGGTTTGGAATCGGCCGAAACCTCGCCACCGTCACGGGGATTACCCAAGTAATTGCGCAGCCATAAGATACTAGAATGACTTATGGTCACATCAAAAGGGTGCAACGTTTTTCGCTTCCGTGCCGCGTTGGGGGCCTTTTCCAATTGACAGTCGGAGACACCTGACATAGGATCGATTTACCCCCCAAGTTCTAAAGGTAGTAGGAGTTCCTCCCCGACAAATGGCATGAGCATAGTTGGTTCTCCATGTCTTCGACGTTAGACAAGAGCCCGACGGCTGCCCTGGCAGGTACTAGCCGGAACGATGGCTGGCCGTCCAATGCCGCAGCTCGGGCTTCCGCGCCCGGTTCGGCCGATGATAACGGACCCGATCTGGAACAATTGCGTGATCGTGTGCGCAAGACCGCGACCGCTTTGGCCTCCGCCGCCCATGACCTGAAGACGCCCTTGGCGATCATGAACGGCTACATCGAACTGCTGCAGAGTCAGAAACTCGGACCGCTCAACGATCGCCAGCGCGAAGTCATTGGCGACATGTTTCTGAGTGGACAGCGATTGCAGCGCTTTATTCAGGACTTTCTGACCTTCAGCGTGCTCGAAACCGGCGAACTGCGCATGCAGTTCGTGGAAGGGGACATGAACGCCTGCCTCTCCGAAGTATGCCGGCTCTGGTCCGGCCGGTTTCAGGAGCGCGGCCTGGCACTATATTTCCTGGCAAACGACAAGCTGACGCCCTTTCCCTTCGATTCGCCTAAGATCCAGCGCGTGATCTCCAATCTGCTGGAGAACGCCAGCAAGTACACGCCCGAGGGCGGCACCGTCTGGCTGCACGCCGAACCCTACATGTGGGAGCGTCGCAGTGTAAGCCAATCCGCGGCCCATGGGGACCGGCGCCGTCAATCGACGAACGTGCCGAACGCGGTCAGAGTGAGCGTTTCCGACACCGGCCCCGGAATTCGGCCGGAGTTTCACCTGGAAATTTTTGATGATTTCTTTCGCCTGCCGGGCAGCGAATCGGTCGAGGGCATGGGTTTGGGACTTGCCATTTCCCGCCGGCTGCTTCAGGCTATGGGCGGCAAGATCTGGGTGGAGAGCGAACCGGGTGCAGGCGCAAAGTTTTCTTTTCTGATTCCCCTGAACCCAACGCCGATCACTCCGCCGCGAGGAACGAAATGAGCGAAGGCGCCAATATCCTGCTGGTGGACGACGAACCGGGAATGCTGCGCTACATCCGCACCCTGCTGGAAGTGGATGAGCACAAAGTGCAAACCGCCAGCACCGGGGAAGAAGCCGTCGCGTGCGTGGAAAAGGGACTGCAGCCCGACCTGGTGCTGCTCGATCTCCTGATGCCGGGCATCGACGGGTTACAGACCCTCGAGCAACTTCGCCACCTCAAGCCGGGATTGAAAGTGGTGATGCTCTCCTGCGTGAATGACACGCGCAAGGTCGTACAGGCGATGCGCCTGGGCGCGATCGATTATCTGACCAAGCCCTTCCAGAAAGCCGAGCTTGATGCGGTCATTGGACAGTGTGTCGGCACGCCGAAAGGGGAGAGCTACGCGGGCGAGGTCGAAGAACTTTGCGACGACGTATTCTTTGTCGCGGCCAGTCCGGCGATGAAGAAGATTCGCTCGCAGGCGGCGCTCGTCGCCAACGTTGAAATTCCGGTCCTGCTGCTCGGTGAAAGCGGTACCGGCAAGGAAGTGTTGGCGCGGCTGATCCACAAACTCTCCCCGCGCGCCCACCGCACTTTCCTGAAAGTGAACTGCGCGGCGGTGCCCGCCGATCTGCTCGAGAGCGAACTGTTTGGGTACGAAGCGGGAGCCTTTACCGGGGCTACGCATCCCAAGCCGGGCAAGTTCGAAATTTGCAACAAAGGCACGATCCTGCTTGACGAAATTGGCGAAATGCCGCCGGGGCTGCAGGCCAAACTGCTTCACGTCCTGCAGGACCAGCAGTTCTCCCGCCTCGGAAGCCGCACCCTGGTCAAAGTCGACGTTCGCATCCTGGCCGCGACCAATATCAATATTCCCGAAGCGCTCGCGACCAAACGTCTGCGCGAAGATCTCTATTACCGTCTGAACGCGTTCACCATGTCGCTGCCGCCCCTGCGTGAACGCAAGGAAGAAATTCCGATTCTGCTGAAGCATTTCATGTCGCGGATGTCGGAGTCGTACGCGCGTCCGCCCTTGCCCCTTTCGCCTGCGTTGATGGAGGCGTGCCTGCGGCATTCCTGGCCGGGCAACCTGAGGGAACTGAGCAACTTCATCAAGCGCTATCTGGTTCTAGGGGACGAAACGCTGGCTGCATCCGAGTTGCAGCCCCGGCCCGATGGCGGTGGAGGAATGCACGCCGAGATCGCTGACAGAGCCGCATTCGCGGGCGCCGATTCCGCCGGCGGCTTGAAGTCGCTGTCGCGCAACGCCAAGGATGAAGCGGAGGCCGAAGCCATCGCCCGCGCTCTCGAAGAGACCAACTGGAATCGGAAACAAGCCGCCGCGCTGCTGAAGATCAGCTACAAAGCGTTGCTCTATAAAATCCGCCAGTACGGAATCGCACAAAGCCGCAGCACCCATCGCTTATCTGCCGGCGCGTGAAGGCCAGACGCGACGGGCTTCGAGATAAAGGCTAAAGGCTAAATGCTGTTTTTGGTGCGGATAAGAGGACTCGAACCTCCACGACCTTGCGATCACTAGGACCTGAACCTAGCGCGTCTGCCAGTTCCGCCATATCCGCATACCACGAAGAAAAAATCGGCAGGCCCTTTTTTAGGGGGACTACACTAATATCTACTGGCTGAGGCTTGGCTGTCAACGAGCGCAACGGCGCAACCTTCCGTGTGTTCCGTCGTGGGCAAGTGCTCCAGGACGCGCCATGATTATGCGAAATACCTCCGATAAAATCCCGGCGGAACTGGCGAAGGAACTCCGAACCTTGGCGCACGATCTCAGCAACGCGCTCGAAACCATCGTGCAAGCCACCTACCTGATTTCGCAGGCAGATCCACCCGAGAACCTGCGCCGCTGGGTCGAAATGATCGACCAGGCCTCGAAGGAAGCGGTAAAAATCAATCAGAAACTGCGCCAACTCTTGCGCTCGCAAAGCTAGTACCGGGACGCCTGATGATGGCGTCGTGGGAAGGAATCGCGCCAGCCGGACAGCCTCCGGGACGGCGGCGCAACTCTCAGTGGTAAAACGGTACAGTCACGCGGTTACGGCACTAGTCCAGTTCTTCCGGGGGACATCAGGCGCTCTCAGAACCCTAGCCCAGCTTCGCCTCCATCGTAATCTTCGCGTTCAGCACTTTCGAGACCGGGCAGCCCGCTTTTGCGTTTTGCGCCGCCGTGCTGAAGGCTTCCGCGCTCGCGCCCGGCACCTTGGCGACCACATCCAGATGCACCGCCGTGATGGTCCAGCCGGCATCGAGTTTTTCCATGGTGAGCGT
Source organism: Terriglobia bacterium (assembly GCA_020073215.1). GTDB lineage: Bacteria > Acidobacteriota > Terriglobia > Terriglobales > Acidobacteriaceae > Acidiflorens. The sequence continues at coordinate 28,554 of JAIQFO010000008.1, forward strand.
GGCCGCCGTACTGATGCTCTCTGGCGTGAGATTCGCGGTTCCCAGTTGCGCCGACAGCGCCATCGAAAAGCACGCGGCATGCGCCGCCGCAATCAGTTCTTCCGGATTCGTTCCCGGAGTGTTTTCAAACCGCGTGGTAAACGAATAGGGCGTATTCGAAAGCACGCCGCTGGTGGACGAAACTGTCCCCTTCCCGTCTTTAAGACCGCCCTTCCACACTGCACTCGCTTTGCGTTGCATTCCAATCTCCTGTTGCGAGGATTCAAACGAAGTCGCATTCCATTGTAGAAGAAGTGCCGGGGCCGCGTGGTCAGTCCCACGATGGAGCAGCAGTAACTATCACGCGGTCGCGGTAGTGTGGACTAGTACCATCACTCTGCGGGACATTACACTAATACCTCAACTTTCCCCAAAAGGACTGAAAGTGCCAACCAATCCTATTCTGGTCGTACACGGCGGCGCCTGGGCCATACCCGACGACATGGTCGAGGCGCACCTCAACGGAGTGCGCAACGCTGCCGCGGCCGGATGGCGCGCGCTCGAACGCGGCGCCTCCGCTCTCGACGCGGTCGAAGAAGCCGTGGTCGTGCTCGAGGATGACGAAACCTTTGACGCCGGCCGCGGCAGCTTCCTGAACCGTGACGGCAAAGTGCAGCTCGACGCCTTCATCATGGACGGCTCGACCCTCCGTGGCGGCGGGGTGGGTTGCGTCGAACGTTTGCGCAACCCGGTCCGCGCCGCCCGGAAGATTCTTAGCGACAGCCCGCACGTCTATTTTGTCGCCGAAGGCGCCGAACGCTTTGCCGCCGAGCAAGGCATCGCTCTTTGCCGCAACGAAGATCTAGTCGTCCCTCGCGAAGTCGAGCGCTTGCGGGAATACCAGGCGCAGGACCGAAACCACGGCAACGATCTGTTCGCGCCCGAAATCTCGCACGACACGGTGGGAGCCGTAGCCCTTGACCGCAACGGCAATATCGCCGCATCCACTTCGACCGGGGGCACGCTCAACAAGGCTCCCGGCCGCCTCGGGGACTCTTCCCTGATTGGCTGCGGCTGCTACGCCGATAACGCCAGCGCGGCCGCTTCCACCACCGGATGGGGAGAACCGATCATGAAGCTGGTGCTCGCGAAGTGGGCGGCGGACCGCGTCGAATCCGGCAGTCGGCCCGAGTGGGTTGCCAAGGAGGCCATGAACTATCTAAAGCAGCGCCTCAACGGCCACGGCGGAATCATTCTACTGGACGCTCAGGGCCGCTTCGGAATTGCCCACAATACTCCGCGCATGGCCTGGGCAGTCCAGACGACGGAGAAGCTGGAAGCCGGCACTGAACGCTCTGGATAACGGCAGTAAGAAGCATAGGGAGGCCCCGTGGAAACCGTCCAATGGCGTGATTACCTCGGCAATGCGATTCGTTATTGGGAGCCGCGGCGAATCTTGTACAACGTGCTGCTCGCGGTCATCGTGGCCGTCCATTTTGTAACGGGCCTGCCATTTTCGCGGACCGTTTTGCAACTCAACACTCTGCTGCTCTTGTTCGCCCTAGCCGTGCTTGCGAACGTCGCATATTGTGCAGCCTACGTGCCCGATGTTTTCGCGCAAATGTCGAGCCTGCGCGATTCGTGGCTGCGCTACCGGTGGGCGCTGTTTGTTGTAGGTCTGGCGTTCGCGGCGGTGCTGACGCATTTCTGGTCGCTAGGGCTGTTTAGCAGAAACGGGCAATAGAATACGACAAGGAAAGCCCAAAGTTTACAACTCCAGATGCAACCGAAAGGTCGGCACCACGACCGGCCCGCGGTCGCGGTTGTAACCAGGATTGTTGACGTGCTGCACTCCGGGAGCGATATAGATTCCTCGCCAAACGTGGGCCGTGTAATACGATTCGAGAATGTTTTCTCGCCCGTAGTTTAGTTTGCCATCGCCAAGCAGGAAGCCGGACCCGCCGTCCGCGAGACAGATCTGGTGATCCTTCTTGATCCCGTTCGATACGAAGGCAACGCCGGCACGGTCTTGCTTGCGATGCCATAATGCGCCGTTCACGCCAACGCCCTGATTGAACGTCGAATCAATCTCGGTGTAGGCAAAGGACTCGGTTCTTCCATCGTCCCATCCCCAGCGGGCGTAGGCCGTGAAATTCCGGCTGAGATTCTGTTCCAGGTTTATGCCAAAGCCATATTTGCGGGTGACGTGCCAGGGGTGGTGAGTGATATCAGGGGCGGGGACGAGGCCTTCTTTGAACTGAGCAACCGCCTCGCGATAGACGCCCATATTGGCGTAGTTTGTGTAGGCGAGCAGGCGGATGACACCGGGTTTCTTCGGGAGGAGGCCACGACGCAGTTCATATTCCCAATTCTCGGCATGAACCTGCCACGGCCGCCACACCAGATCGATTCCGTTTGCAACCTTTGGCATGAGCGCCTCGGCGAAGCGGAAACCCCAATTGCGGTCTTCGTAGTCCGCCACTACGCCCACGGTGTAGCCCCGCGTATCGGCGGCATAATCCCAGGCTCCGTTGTTGTCGACCGACCAGTTGCTGAATTGAAAATGCGTGTCGGAGCCGACTGAGTTCACGTCCAGGAAATCCGGCATGCTGAACTTGCCGAAGCGAATTTCCAGGCGGCGTCGCGGCAGCTCATCGAACAGCGAGAGATAGCTGCGCTGGTTTTCAATCTTATCCTTGCTCAGGGCGAACACCTTGTGGATCATGCCGCGCCCCAGGTACGGCGCTTTGCTCAAAGACGGATTGCGCACGATGTCCAGATTGGTGTCTCCAGCCAGGCCGAGGCCAGTGCTGAGAGCCGCGCCACCTGCTTCTTCGATGTCAACTAAAAGCTCGGTGGAATTGTTAAGTCGAACCCCCGTGTAGAGCGTCAGCACGCGCGAGGTGGCCTTCTCATAATGCGGGCTGAGACTGTTCGGGCCGCTGTAGTCGGCGTGAAAGCCGGGATGGGCCTGGAAGATGAAGTTCATCTGCCCGGAGAGCCAGAAGCGCGTGTTTCTGAAATGCGTGAGCATCGTTTCGGGATCAGCAAGGGCATCGCTCGGCGGGCTGGGTGAATCGTCCCCATCCGCAGGTGGAGCATCGCCCGCGCGCGAGGGTGCACCGGGTTGCTGCGCGTAGGCCGGTTTTATGCAGGCCGTCGCGCTCATCAGCCACAACACGGCCAGCAACGCCCGCACCGTCCAGTGTGCCGATTTGCCATTTCGCTTCGACATCTCGCCCCAAAAGTCCAATCTATCAGTTTGCGCTGAGTCGGGAGATGACGCAGGAGGCGTGTCGAAAAGTAAAAAAGGACAGCCTGGAGCCCCCCAAGGCCGTCCTCATAAACCCTCCCGGTTAGAAGGGCAACTGGCATCACGATAGCGGTGCGAGATTGCAGGAATATTGCAATCGTGTGAAAGTCCGGTGAATTCGCTCCAGGTTTCAGATGGCTTTCGCGGTACCCGGGATCGCGAGTCCGTGCGATCCTGCGCTGTCTGCCGCCGATGCGCGGCTGCTATATTGATCGGAGCATCGTAGGCTCCGATTAAACCGACCGCGGTGGAGGAATGATGGCCCGCACGACCGAGCAGTCCCGCAAGCTGCAAAAACGCGCCGAGCAGTTGATTCCTGGAGGCGTGAACTCTCCTGTGCGCGCTTTCGGCAGCGTGGGAGGCGACCCACCGTACATCGTACGCGGGCAGGGTTCGCATATCTGGGATGCCGACGGCAACGAGTATGTGGACTACATTGGCTCCTGGGGCCCGCTTATCCTCGGGCACGCCGCGCCCACCGTCATCGAGGCTGTGATTGCCGCGGCGCGCAAGGGCACGAGCTTCGGGGCCTCTACTCCCGCCGAAGCGGATCTTGCCGAGCTGGTGATTTCCGCGTTTCCGCACATGCAAAAAGTCCGCTTTGTCAGTTCGGGCACCGAAGCGACCATGTCGGCCATCCGGCTGGCGCGCGGCTATACGAAGCGCAAATATATTGTGAAGTTCGAGGGTTGCTATCACGGGCACTCCGACGCGTTGCTGGTGAAAGCCGGCTCCGGAGTTGCTACGCTCGGCATTCCGGGCTCGGCGGGCGTTCCGGAAGAATTCACGCAGTTCACGTTGGCGCTCCCCTACAACGACACCGGCGCGCTCGAGCAGACATTCGAAAAGTTCAAGCATCAGATATCTTGCGTTATTGTCGAGCCAGTCGTCGGCAACATGGGATGCGTGCCTCCGGCTCGCGGATACCTCGAGGCTCTGCGCGCCATAACCGCGCGCGATAAAGCGGTGCTCATCTTCGATGAAGTCATGACCGGGTTCCGTCTGGCCTATGGCGGCGCGCAGGAACTCTACGGGATCCAGCCCGATCTCACCACGATGGGCAAGATTATCGGCGGAGGGTTGCCGGTGGGCGCCTACGGCGGACCCAGCGAAATCATGGACCTAGTTGCTCCGCTCGGGCCCGTCTACCAAGCCGGAACGCTCTCCGGTAATCCCCTGGCGATGGCTGCAGGTTATGCCACGTTAAGCTACCTGCGCGAGCAAAAGGACGTTTACTCGAAGCTCGAAAAGCTTGCTAGTGAAGTCGTCGCCGGAGTCGCCGCCGCAGCGAAAGATGCGGGTGTGACCATGTGCCACAACCGGGTGGGCTCGATGTTCACCTGGTTTTTCGCGAAGGGCCCAGTTACCGACTGGGATTCCGCCGCGAAGTGCGACACTGAGGTTTTCGGGCGCTTCTTCCGGGCGATGCTGGAAAACGGAATCTACCTGCCGCCGTCGCAGTTCGAAGCAGCGTTCCTGGGAGCGGCGCATACTGAAAAAGATGTTCAACAAACCATCACGGCCGCGAAGCAGGCGTTCGCGATGGTGACGGCGTAGGAAGTGCGGTGTTAGCTCGTGAAAAAGTCTAGTGCTCAAATTAGTGAAGCTGAACGCCTCCGCAGACTGGGACAGAGCCAGTCAATTGGGGGAGCTAGCTACAGGGCATTCCTATCGTTTCTGAGTGCCGCCAAGCTGGGCGACGAAGAGGCCCAGGTAGCAGTCGGCTATGGCTATGCCTATGGGATCTCCCGCAAGGCAAGCGTGGATGAGGCCCTTCGCTGGTGGAAGCGCGCCTACAGACAGGGCTCCTGGGCTGCTGCATTCAATCTTGGGATGTTCTTTCGCGATGCGAAACAGTGGGCAAAGGCCTTGAAGTGGTTCGAGCGCGCCATACAAGCTGGCGATGACGATGGACTGATCGAGATCGCTAAGATCCACCTTCGCTATGGAGGTGACCGGGCCGCGGGTCTCCGCTATCTAAAGCTTGCAGTTGACTCGAAAGACAAGCTCACAGAACCGGCGCGTCTGGAAACAGCACGCTTGCTCAAAGAGCAAAAGGCATTGTCCTCTGGCGATCTCCTGTACATGGAGGCAGATTTACTTGATGAGCGCGGGCGATTCGCCGAAGCCCTACCCTTGCTGCTGAAGGGAGCTAAGGCTGGCGATACGAGCTGCCAGATCCTTCTCGGGAACTATCTTTCCGATGGCCGAAAGGGCATTCCGATTGACCGGAAGCGCGGTGTCTACTGGTACAAGCAGGCTTATAAGCAAGGGCGCAGTACCGGTGCTTCGAATTTGGCGATCCACTATCGAAAGCAGGGAGATGTGGACGAGGCGTACCGGTGGTTCGAGCTTGCTGTAGAGTCAGGAGATAATGAATCCCACCTCGCACTTGCGAAGATTTGGCTTTATGACCGCGAGAACAAGGCAAAGGCAATCAAGCATCTCAAAGCGGTGTTCCAAGGTAATCCCCGCGATGTGAGCGAGCTTGGCCGTGATGAGGCAAGGACAATGCTCAGGCGTCTGAGGGCGGCGCACAAATAGCGGAGCGGAAGCTGACAACCCTATCCGACTGCCTGAGGCTGATGGCTGACAGCCCTCATCTCTTCCACCGTCACAAACTCATAACCCCAATCGCGATACCGCTGAATCAGATTGTCGGTCGCAATCACCGTCTGCGCGCGGTCAGCGCCTATGGCGCGATGTCCGCCATCGTGCAGCAGGATCACGTCGCCTCCTCGCATCTGCCTCTCGACCTTCTTTTCGATCACCGCGGCGGGGGGAGCAGTCCAGTCGTAGCCGGTCACGTTCCACATTACCGTCTGCATTCCGAGTTCGCGCGCGATCCTGATCGTTGCCGGGCGTCTTCCTCCAAACGGCGGGCGAAACAACTTCGAATGCTCGCCGATTGCGTCGTGCAGCGCCTGACGACAATCAACCAACTCCTTGCGGGTTTGCGCTTCTGATTTGAAGATGAGCAGCGGATGGGTGAAGGTGTGATTGCCGACGACATGTCCTGCCTGCGCCACCGCGCGCGCAATATCGGGGCGCTGCTGTACGTAGCGGCCAATCATGAAGAACGTCGCCCGCACGCCGTGCTTTGCCAGCACGTCGAGCAACTTCATCGTGTGCGGATCGTTGGGGCCGTCGTCGTACGTCAGGGCAATTTTTTTGATGCCCCGCATCCCGCCGGTAAACGTCGGCCCGTACCACTGCCCGGTCGGCGCCATGGACTGATACCCGGCAGCCGAAGCAGCCGCAGCGGCCGCGACTCCGATGAGAGCTGGAAGCATGACCGAATTGTAAATGCAGGTCCGAGGTCAGAGGTCAGATTGCAGAAGTAAAAGCTCAACGATTCAGCATTGCCGCTTGTCACGAAAGATTTTCACCTCTGCAATCTGACCTCTAACCTCTGACCTCCCCACAATCCACAATTGCGCAGACGCCCGAAGCCATATATTCTGCTCACGACTATCCATGGCCAAGCTTTTCGAGCTTCCCCGTTACATCGCGGTTGAAGGTCCCATACGAGTTGGGAAAAGCACGCTGGCGCGGGTTCTGGGAGAGCGGCTGGCCGCCCAGCGCGTGATCGAACCGGAAGACAATCCATTTCTCAAGGCGTTCTACGAAGGAGAGCGGGGCGCTGCGTTCCAGGCACAGTTGGCATTCCTGATCCGGCGCTTCGAGCAGCTGCGGGCGCTCGATCTGGGGCCGCGGTCAAATAAGACAGTGGTTACCGATTACATCTTTGAAAAAGACAAGCTCTTCGCCTGCCTCAATCTCAACGATCAGGAACTCGATACCTACAATCGCTACTTCAACTATTTTCGGGAACAGCTGCCCACGCCCGACCTCGTCATTTACTTGCAGGCCACGCCGGAGGTGCTGAAGAAGCGGCTGAAGAAGAAGAACGTGGCCGGCGAGAAGGCCATCAGCGAGGATTACCTGATGGAAGTGGTGAAGGCCTACGAACACTTTTTCTTTCACTACACGCAGTCCGACCTGCTGATCGTGAACACCTCCGAGATCGACTTCGTCGACCGCAACGAGGACCTGCAGGAACTGCTGAAAAAAGTGTCCGCGCCGATCAAGGGCACGCAGTACTTCCTTCCGCTGGGTGGGCAGGAAGCAGCCAGCGCGTAGCGGTTGTTGGTCAATCGTCGGGATGTTGGAGGAGATCCGCCTGCCGAGTTTCGCCGTGATTTACATCTCATGCCGAGGCAGCGAATAGATGGATAGCATCTTCCCGACTTTCTGAAACTCGGGGTCAGCCGTGACCAGCCAAGCGCCGCGCTCAATAGCCAGTTCGGCGGCAAATGCGTCGGCGTAACCAAGGCCGTGCTTTTGCTTCAAGGCGCCTGCCCGGGTGGCGCGCTCTCGGTCGACCGCGATGACCGCGATGGGCATCTCCAGTAAACTCGCCTCGGCTGCGCGAGCTTTAGCTTCGCCGCGATAGCGCCATTCCGTGTAGAAGACCTCGCCCCAATTTATGGCTGACATCAAGAGTGGCGAATCTTGGCGCGCCGCCTCGCCCAGCAGGTGCCGAACCTTTTCCGCAGCGCCCCGACGAATCTCAAAAAAAGCGATCAGCGCGTTGGCGTCAAGCACATATCTCCGCGCACTGCCACGAGAAACGACAGCCGTCATTGATCCTCTCGTTTGCGCTCACGTTCGCGTTCTTCAAAGAGTCCCTCGAATGCCGATGGCTCGCCCGGACCTGGCTTAAGGAAGCCCATGATCTCGTCCAGTCGCCGCTCGGTTATCGGAGTCAGCACCAGTCTCCCCTTCTCTTCCGTCCAGACTGCACGGGTACCTCGATCCAGCCCGTACTCCTCCCGCAACTCCGCTGGAATCACCACCTGCCCCTTGGAACTGATGACAGTTCTATAGCTGCGCATGAACTTAATCTTACCACCAAGTAAGACAATAGCCCAGAGTCTTACTACGACTCCTTGGTCCCCGACCGCCGCCTATCGACCAACGCCCTTTTTGCAGCTACAATACCCCCAGCGTCATCCAAAGACGCGTACAGGCTCTATCCGCCCAGTTTGCGGAGGGGCACTGGAGGACATCGTGAGTCTCACCCCGATTGGCGAACCCCGCCACAAAATCACCACTGCTACCATCCGCGAAAAGAAGTTTCAACGCGAGCCCATTACCTGCCTGACCGCTTACGACTACGCCACGGCGCGCCTGGTCGACGAGGCCGGCATCGACATTGTCCTGGTCGGCGATTCGCTGGCCATGACCATGCTTGGCTACGAAAACACGCTCTCGGTCACGGTGGAGGAGATGTTGCACCACGTCAAGGCCGTGCACCGGGGCGTGAAAGATGCGCTGCTGATCGCCGACATGCCTTACGGTTCGTATCAGGTTGACTCCGAAGACGCGATTCGGAACGCTGCCCGCTTCGTGAAAGAAGGTGGCGCCGAGGCGGTCAAGATGGAAGGCGGCGAGAAGCGCGTGGAGATGATCCGGCGCGTGATCGACGCCGAGATTCCCGTCGCCGGGCACATCGGACTGACGCCGCAATCGATCAACATGATGGGCGGCTACAAAGTTCAGGGCAAGACTCTGAGCGCGATCGAGCAACTCATGCGCGATGCGGTCGCGCTCGACCGCGCGGGGGTGGCTTGCATCTACCTGGAAGGCATTCCGCGCGAAGTCGCGGCCATGATCACGGCCGAGGTGGAAGCGCCCACCATCGGCATCGGCGCCGGGCCGGACTGCGATGGCCAGGTGCTTGTCTTCCACGACCTCGTCAACCTGACGTTCGGACGTCCCGCAAAATTCGTTCGCCGCTATGGAGACGCCGCCGCGCTGATCACCGAAGCTGTGCTGGAGTTCAAGGCCGACATCGTTTCGCACCAGTTCCCGAACGACGCCGAGAGCTACCACTTGCCGAAAGAAACGCAGGCCGCGCTTGAAACCGTGCTCCACCGCAAGCAGGCCATGCTGCGATAATGGCGGGCGGAGAAAACGTGGTGCGGATTGGTGTGCGAACGGTCGCGCGGGCGGCAGTGCAAACCAGCGCGCGAGACGTTGTACGAACGCTTGTCGCCTTCGTTCTGATGGGGGCTCTGGCGGCCTGCTCCGGATCTCCACAGCCTGGGTCCACGGAGGCGTCGAAGCCCGCCAACTTCGAATCCATCCCCGCGCCGGATCCCTCCAAGTACCCGGTCGTCCGCGATATGGCTCATTGGCAGAATCCGTATTTGCTGGTTCGCGGGGATGGGATCGGCTTGGTCGATCTCGCCAATTCCGAGATCCACATGCTGAAGCCGGAACAAATCCCGGGCAAGTTGGGCTCGCTGCCGTCGAGCGCATGGCCTTACGGCCGGGTCGTGATGGTCGCCGAAGGCATTCCCAAAGATCCAACCGAGCAGACGAAAGCAGACGTGCGCAAGAACCGCGCTCTGCTCCTGGGAACTCTTAAGGAATTGGACATTCAATACCGCGAGGCGCCGTGAGGATGGTCATCGGGTGATCTGGTGCTCGGGTCATCGGGTGATCTGAAGTGCAGATCGCTCTCTCCATGAAGATATGCTCGACCATTGCGGAAGCTCGCGCCGCCTGTCACGCCGCCCGGGCCGGCGGCCAACGCCTTGGCCTGGTGCCGACCATGGGCGCTCTGCATGAGGGCCATCTGTCGTTGGTCCGCGCGGCCAAGGCCCAGTGCGACGCGGTTGCCGTTTCCATCTTCGTGAACCCAACCCAATTCGGCCCGAAAGAAGATTTGGCGAAATATCCGCGTCCGTTCGATCGCGACTGCCAGTTGCTGGAAAAAGAAGGGGTCGGGATTCTGTTTGCGCCACCGGCGGAAGAGATGTATTCCAATTCCAATTCCAATAACCAAATCACATGGGTCTTGGTTGAAGGCCTCAGCGAAAAGCTCGACGGGCGATCTCGCCCGGGCCATTTCCGCGGCGTGACCACCATCGTTTCCAAGCTGTTCCACATTGTTGAGCCCGAGGCTGCGTTCTTTGGACAAAAGGACGCAGCGCAGCTGGCGGTGATCCGTCGCATGGTGCGTGATCTGAATTTCGCGGTGGAGATTGTCGGCTGCCCCATCGTGCGCGAGCCCGATGGCCTAGCGATGAGTTCTCGTAACGCGTACCTGGATCAAGAAGAGCGCAGCCGCGCGCTCGTACTGCAACACTCGTTGCAGCGCGCGCAGCAGGAATTTCAAGCCGGAGAAAGAAGTGCGGCCAAGCTGATCTCCGCCGCCAAAGAAGCCTTCCGCCGCGAGCCGCAAGTCAAGCTCGACTATTTTGAGATCGTCGATCCGGAGACGCTCGACCCCGTCGAACAAGTGTCGCAAAAAACACTGGTTGCGGTTGCCGCCTACGTCGGAGCGACGCGCCTGATCGACAATGTTGTGCTGGAACCGCGAACTGAAGCGTGCTAGTTCTCACGCACACGCTGGATCCTCTTCCCGGAGACGAAGAAATTTCCAGCGATGAAGTAACGCAACGGCTGCTCGGCTGATTTCACGATCCCGATGCGCGGCGTGATGGTGGCGCGGCGCACGCGATAGCCGTCATCGACAATACGGAGGTCGGAGCGCGGGCTTGCCAGGTTCTTCCCGTTGTCCCGCGCGCGCGTGATTTCCAGGGCTTCGGACATGCGTCCCGGACCGGAAGAAAGCTTCTTGAGAAAAGAGATCTTCTTGCGATCGGTCTCTTTCGCTAGTTTGATCCCTCGCGCCTCGGCCATATGCTCGATGCCAGCCACCGGTTCCAGGGCACGAAGCAGCACGCATCCGGGAACTCCGTCGGGCAAGCAGGAGACATTCAGACAGTAGTGATTGCCATAGATGAAATACACGTAGGCGTGGCCGGGAGGGCCGAACAGAACGGCATTCCGGGCTGTTTTGCCTGCGGCGGCGTGCGCCGCCGCGTCGCCCTTGCCGAGATACGCTTCAGTTTCTACGATTCGTCCGGCGACAATACCGCGCGGCGTTTTCCGCAGCAGCAACTTTCCCAGCAGCGCCCGCGCAACCCGTCGCGGATCGCGAATGAAGAACTTAGCTTTTAGTAAAGTCACGCGACCGAGCGACGTCATGGTATCAGGCTATAACGAATCGAGAGTTGCGGTTGTCGCGGGCACCTGCCGAGCTGCGCTCGGCTTGGACGGGCGAGGTCGCCCGTCCCCACACGAGCAAATCTCCTCAGACCGCGCTCTTCAGGTACGCCAGTACTTCTTCCGCATGCCCTTCCGCCTTCACGTTATTGAAGATGTGCTTGATCTTGCCGTCGGGGCCAATGACGAAGGTCGTCCGCGCAATGCCTTTCACTTTCCTGCCATACATGTTTTTCTCTTTGATTACGCCGAAGGCCTCACAGACCTTCCGGCTGTCGTCCGCCAGCAGCGTGTAGGGCAGGTGGTATTTGTCTTGAAATTTCTTCTGCTTGTCCGAAGAGTCGCCCGAGATGCCCAGCACGACCGCCCCCGTCTTTTGAATCAGTTTGTATGCGTCGCGGAACCCGCACGCTTCTTTCGTTCAACCGGGAGTATCGGCTTTCGGATAGAAAAACAGCACTACGGTTTTGCCACGAAAATCTCTCAGGGCAACCTCTTTGCCGTTCTCGTCCGTCGTACTGAAGTCTGGGGATTTATCATTGACTTCCATATGAAATTCTCTCCTCGCCGGTCGTTATTATCTCGCAAGTTATATCGCAACCGGCTATCCGCCGTCACCTTGATCCCGTCGATGATCGCGTCGATCTTGCTGGCCGCGCTGGTGGCCCAGCTTGCTGCCCAAGGCCCGATCACTCAGTACGGCCGCAAGCCCAAGGCCGACAAGGGACCTCGCGCCCTGGGACTGATCCAGCTTTCCCCCAAGGGCAACAAGGGCCGCATCATTCCGATCGCGATTATGATGGACGGAAAATTTTACGACGCGGGTTCGTACAAAGCTACGCCGGTTCCCATGGCGCTTGACTTCGACATCGTCTACGAGGGTTTTCGCACCGGTGTGTCGCAGGGGGTTTTCACGATTACGCAACCTGGACAACTGAATCATGCCTGGATCGCGGAAGGCACGTGGCTCCCTGCGGGAGCGAAGGCTCCGGAGACAAGCAAGAAATATTCGGAGCCTGTGATCGAAGACAAGGACGCGCCTCCGGTGCTTCACCGCCGCAGCGAAAAGACGGCGGATGGCGGCACTGACAGCAAGGACAAGGATAAGGACAAGGATAAAGACCAGCAAAAGCCCTCGGCGCCGCCCTCCGCCAATCCGCCTGCGCCGGAAACTGCCAAAACCCCCGTGCCACCGGAGACCGCGAAGACATCGGCGTCAAACGAGCCGATCGAGGACCCGAATCGGCCCCGGTTGCGGCGCGGAAAGCCGAACTCAAACGCGCGCCGCGAACCGTTTACAACCTTCGATGCTTTGACGGATACAGCGCCGGGCACATCTTCGACAGGTGCAGGGAAGGCCAATGCGAAGGCGGCAAGAAGTCCCGAAGCCTTGCCGCAGATCGTCACCATCCCGGCAATTTCCGACGCCGGAGGGCCCGATCCGCGTCCCTACAACTACGATGTGAAGCCTGCGGAAGAAGCGATTTACCGCAACAAGATGTTGGCTCTGGCCGCGGCGCAGCTTCGGGCCGAGGCGGGATCAGTGGAGAAAGAGACTGCGCCCACACACAAGAAATCGTCTTCTCGGAAATCCGCTCGCAAGTCGTCTGCCCTCTCCGTGCCTGACTTCGACGATGTGACCTTGCGCATCTTCGATCTTTCCAATTCGAACGAGCCGGTGCTGGTGCTCTCCGCGAAAACCCGGCCGCCTGCCGCGGGAGTAACCGAAAGCATTGAAGAACCGAAAGAGATCACGCTGATCGCCCGCACCAACCTGGAAGGCGAAGTACAAAAACTGTTTTTCGCGCAGACGGATTCGCGGCATCTCGACGTCGCCCCGCGCATGGAACTGATCGACGCGGTCGACGCCGACGGCGATGGCCGCGGCGAATTGTTGTTCCGGCGCACGTTTGACGGTGGCAGCACCTATGCGATCTATCGCGTCACCGCCGACGGACTTTGGGCGCTGTTTGAGGGAACTCCGTAATTCAATCGGGTCATCGGGCGATCGGGCCATCGGGTCATCGAAATTCAGAGACGGAACCTTTAGATCACCCGATGACGCGATGACCCGATCGGCTCATTCCATATACAATGTCTCCCTCTCTGAGGTGAGACCTATGCGTACTGCGTTTCGAATCCTGTTGCTCGCCGGCTTACTCTCTTGCCTCTCGACGGGGCTGTGCTTGGCTCAAGATCAGGACTTCAGCAAAGTGCAAATCAAGGTTTCGAAAGTTGCCGGCAGTGTTTATATGCTCACCGGGGCCGGGGGCAACATTGGCGCGTCGGTTGGCGAGGATGGCATCGTGATCGTTGATGATCAGTACGCTCCGCTGGCGGAAAAAATTCAGCAGGCACTCAAAGGCGTTACCGACAAGCCGGTGCGCTTCATCATCAACACGCATTACCACGAAGACCATGTGGGCGGGAACGAATTCTTCCAGAAGCAGGCGTCTATCATCGCGCATGACAACGTTCGCAAGCGTCTGGAGGAAGGTGGCCAGGCGGGCAACGGCGCGTCGGTGCATTTCGAAGCCAAGGCGCAGCCGAAGGACGCGCTGCCGATTATCACGTTCGATCACGACATCACTGTGCACTTGAACGGGGAAGACATCCGTGCGCTGCACTTCCCGGCCGGACACACCGACGGCGACTCGGTCATCTATTTCCCGAAATCCAACGTGGTGCACATGGGCGACGATTTCGTGACCTATGGATTTCCCTTTATTGACGTGGATAGCGGCGGCAGCATCGACGGCATGATCAGCGGCGTGGAGGGCGCTATAGCCCAGCTTCCGCCCGACGTGAAGATTATCCCCGGCCACGGCCAGGTTTCGAACCTCGATGACGTACGCGCGTACGTCAAGATGCTGAAAGAAACCCGGGCGGTGGTGCAGGGTGCGCTCGAGAAAAAAATGACGCTGGAGCAGATGAAGGAGAAGAAGATTCTCGATCCCTGGAAGAAGTACGCCGGAGATTTCATCAGCGAAGATGCGTTTCTGGAAACCCTTTACAACTCGCTGACGGGACAAAAGAACGGCAAATTCATCCGGCACAACTAGTTCTTTTGGGCTGGGCGGCTGCCCGCGCGCCGGAATCGCAAGAGCCAAGCAAATGTTCGGAGGGATCCCATGAGAAGCCTTTTCTTGTCGCTGATTTTATCTGTCTGCTTACCCCTTTCGGCCCTCGCGGTTGACGGCAAGACCGTTTCCTACAAGTCGGGCGACGACACCGTCAATGGAATTCTCTACACTCCCGCTGGAAAAGGGCCGTTTCCGGCGCTCATCGTGGTTCACGAGTATTGGGGACTGAACGATTGGGTGAAGCAGCAGGCCGGGAAACTCGCGGACCAGGGTTATGTCGCGCTGGCGGTCGATCTGTATCGCGGCAAGGTGGCCGACAGTCCCGACCTGGCCCACGAACTGATGCGCGGCTTGCCCGAAGATCGGGCTATCCGTGATTTACGGGCGGCTTTCGACTTCTTGGCGTCGCAAGCAAACGTGAAGAAAGATCGGATCGGCTCGATCGGCTGGTGCATGGGCGGGGGCTATTCACTCGATACAGCGCTCGCCGAGCCGCAATTGGCGGCCACGGTCATTCACTATGGACGTCTGGCCACCGATCTCTCGGAACTGAAAAAGATCAACGCTCCGATTCTGGGGCTTTTTGGCGGGCAGGATCGCGGCATCACCCCGGACGATGTCAAAAACTTTCAACAATCCATGGAACAGCTAGGAAAGAGGATTGAGGTAAAGATCTATCCGGATGCGGGACACGCGTTTGAAAATCCGAACAATAAGCAAGGATACCGGCCAGAAGACGCCGCCGATGCGTGGCGGCGCACCATCGATTTTCTGGCCGCGACGCTGAAAAAGTGAAGCGGCCGATCGAATTGCTGGCGAGTGAAAAAGTTACTTACGCAAATCGTTGTGGATTCTGGAGGGCTGTTCACATGGGCTAAAGCCCGCATTCCATCTGCTCTTCTATGGCACCGCTTAAGTCACGCCCTTTCCAGGAATATTCAGCAAATTACTTCGGGTTGGAATGCAAGGAATTTCCACTTGCCAGACGGTACTACTCTGGTTACTATGCACGCATCTTTATATTGCCATATTGCCACTGAGTCTTGGCATTGAGTTAGTTGCGCTTCTATGAATATCGGCGAGACCATCCGCAATTTCCGGCTCCAACGAAGCATGTCACAGGGCGACATCGAAAAGCGCACTGGCCTGTTGCGCTGCTACCTGTCGCGGGTTGAAAACGGCCACACCATCCCATCGCTGGATACGCTAGCCAAGATCGCGGGAGCCATGGATTTGGCGCTGTCGCAATTTTTTGCCGAAGGCCACAGCAATGGCCACAAGGGGTTGCCGCAACTCTCCGACGATGAAGTCCGCTTCCTGAGCCAGATGCGCCGGTATTCGGCCAATCTGAACGACAGTGACCGGAAGTTGGTGCTGGCGATGGTGAAGAAGATGGCTTCGAGCGCGAAATAGCTGGTAGCCAGGACTTCCTCTCATCTTCCCTCGAATCCCCTGAAAGTGCATGGCAAACATTGGGCGGCTCTTCAGACTGCCGAGCTTCGCTCGGCATGGACGGGCGAGGGCGCCCGTCCCTACACGAGCGAACCTGGGTACTTTCGTACCTTAGGGTCTTGTCCAACAGGAACCTCGCCAACCCATGCCTGGAACGCTAAGGTAGGGGGTGGGGAATCCTTAGTGACCACTGATGAAGAACTGAGTCTCCTCGATCAGCAGTTGCGCCGGCTGAAGATCGAGTATGAGATTTTCTTCAACAATCCGAGCAAACGGCCTCCCACCGACGTGGAATGGAAGGTTCTCTCGTTGATTCGCAAGTTCAGCGATAGCTCGCGGCTGAGTTTTTCGCAGCGTTTTAAGTACAACGAGATGGCGCAGCGCTACGCGATTCAAGCTGACCTGTGGCGCAAGAAGATGCGGATTCGCGAAGAGGGCTACCGCCGGCCGCAGGATGCGCTGCTCGCGGTGCAGGGCGTGCGCGCCGGCGAAGAGCGGGAAGCGAAACATCGTCCGGTGTATGGCCTTCACCGCAAGAAGCAAGCCGAGGGCGGACAAACTCCGACGGCCGATCCAGGAGCCGATCAGTCTTTCTCGGTACAGTGCTCGGGTGCGGCGGCCGAGCGGGCGCAAGTTGAATCTCTTTACAAGGCGCTGACCGAAGCTAAGCACAAGTCGGGAGAAAAGGTTTCCGGCAACCTTGATTCGTTCGCGGCGTTTGTCAAGAAAAAGACCGGCGAGATTCGCAAGCAGCACGGCTGCGATGCGGTGGTGTATTCGGTCGAGATGCAGGGTGGACATGTGAAGCTCAAGGCAAAGGCGAAAGTCTAGGAGCGAGTGCCCAGTTGCCGGTACCCGGGAGTCCAGTCGTGAGAGTGCTAAGACGTGTTCTCATCACGGTAGTGGTAGCAATCGCCGTGGTTTTCGTGGGCGTATACGGGGTCGGTGTGGCTTCTTCTTTTTATATGGCGAGGAAAGCCCCTTTCGCCAGGATCGTTCCGACAGACTTGCAGGACAAGTCCGTGTCTGCGGCCTTGGGAACGAAGCTGTCGTACATCGGCTACGAATTCGAGGTTCCGTGGAGCGACCTCGACGAGACTCAGACCAGGCTGTATCCCAAGGACAAGCCCGAAAAATGTAAAGTCGATCTCCACTTCCGTTCGGGATTGCGTCTGTTGGTTACCGCTGTCCCTCCTCGTGAATGGGCCAACATACTCGTCACGGAATTCAAAGTCCCTTCGCAGAGGGCAGAGGCGGCGATAAGGTCGGACTATACTTTTGTGAGAGGTTTGTATGAGTTGACACCGGACAGGATGCACTACTGGGCGCTGTCGCCGGGCGTTCACACGCGCGAGACATTCTGGCTTACGATCAAGTCCGTTGTGCTATCAGGTTCGGCTGCATCTGGGATATTTAACCTGCAAAACCAGAGCTCCAAGGGATTTCAACAAGGCAATCCTCAAGCCCGGCCGTATGGAATTGTCGTTCACCTCTATTCGGACGAGGGCAGCGTCGAGATGATGTTCTTACAGAAGGACTACAAGAACTCCGCCGGTGTCACGCAGCCTGAGATTAATCGTATCGTCCAGTCTCTGCGTAAGGCTCCGCAGAACGAATCGACGACTCCGCGCATTGCGCAAAAATGACGGCTAGGATCACCCGAGTGCGCGGAAGCTCGGTCGTCCCTCCGGGACTTAAGTCATTATTCCGCACTTTTCCCAGCGCTGAAGCGCTGGGCTAAGCTCGGTCGCCCCTCCGGGGCTGGATTCTCGAGCATTTCACTCCATATCGGTTGCCCGAAAACGAGTTCTCACGAGCACTCTACCGGGGCTGGGTACTGCCTCGAACTGCTAGAATCTCTCTTCTCTAATTCTCATCTGCTCTCGAGGGCCTTATGTCTAAAATCCAGCGCGCCATTCTTAGCGTCACCGACAAATCCGGACTGGTTGATTTCGCTCGCAAACTTGCTGAGCTGAACGTCGAAATGGTTTCAACCGGTGGCACGGCCAAGTTGCTGCGCGACTCCGGCATTGCCGTGAAAGATATTTCCGAGCTGACCGGGTTTCCTGAAATGCTCGACGGGCGCGTCAAGACGCTGCATCCGAAGGTGCATGGCGGCATCCTGTATCGCCGCGCAGACAGCGGACATCATGCGGCGGTTGCCGAGCACGACATCCCGGCGATCGACATGGTGGTGGTCAACCTGTATGCCTTTGAGAAGACCGCGGCCAAGCCGGGCGTGCGCTTTGAGGAATTGATTGAAAATATCGACATTGGCGGGCCTTCGATGATCCGTTCGGCGGCGAAGAATTTTCAGGACGTCGCGGTGGTGACCTCGCCCTCCGATTACAGCGCGATCGCCGAGGAGATGAAGTGCTCGGGCGGCGCGTTGTCCCAGGAAACGAAATGGCGGCTGGCGCAGAAAGCGTTTGCGACGACCGCGGCCTATGATTCTGCGATTGCCTCGACCCTCCAGCGCGTGGGCGGCGACTTCGAGTTGCGGCCAGTCGAGTCAAAATCCGCCGAGCTAAAACCAACGCTGGGTTTCCCCCAGACTCTAAAGCTGTCTTTTCAAAAAGTGGCCGACCTGCGCTATGGTGAGAATCCGCACCAGAAGGCTGCGATGTATGCGGACGGTTCGGGCACGGGCGTGGCCAATGCGCGCCAGGTGCAGGGCAAGGAGCTTTCCTACAACAATATGGTCGACCTGCAAGCCGCGTGGGATCTGGCCCAGGAGTTCGACGAGCCGGTCTGCGCCATTATTAAACACACGAATCCCTGCGGCGCCGCGACCGGCAAGACGCTGGCGGAGGCTTACGTGCGGGCGCTCGAATGCGACCCCATCTCGGCGTTTGGCGGCGTGATTGGAGTGAACCGTACGGTGGACACGGAGGCCGCTAACGCAATGGCCAAACTCTTCCTCGAAGTCATTGCCGCTCCCGCATTCGAGGAAGAGGCGAAAGCGGTGTTCGCCTCGAAGAAGAATCTGCGGCTGGTGGAGGTTCCCGCCGGACAGCACAACTGGGTTCTGAAAAATATTTCTGGAGGCTTGCTGGTGCAGGATTCCGACCTTCACCGGCTGGTCGAGGCCGATCTGAAAGTTGTCAGCAAGCGGCCGCCGACTGCGGAAGAAAAACGGGCGCTGCTTTTTGCGTGGAAGGTTTGCAAGCACGTGAAGTCGAACGCCATTGTCTATGCCCGTCAAGATGCTCGCGATGGGCAAACGGTGGGCGTCGGCGCTGGACAGATGAGCCGAGTCGATTCCTGCAAGCTCGGCGCCATGAAGGCGCAGTTGCCGCTGCAGGGCACAGTGGCCGCCTCCGACGCCTTCTTCCCCTTTCCCGACGGCGTCGAGGAAATCGCCAAAGCTGGGGCGACCGCGATCATTCAGCACGGAGGCTCGGTGCGCGACCAGGAGGTCATTGAGGCCGCGGACCGGCTTGGGTTGGCTATGATGTTTACCGGGGTGCGGCACTTCAGACATTAGAACGGGTCCCAGTCAAGACGTGAGGTCTGGCCCCTTGGGCTCAAAGCCTGCATTCTCGGTGGCTTTTAACGCCACGGCTGAAGCCGTGCCCTACCCAAGGCCCACTCGAATCAAGATCTCTCCGCTGCCAGCAGCGGCTAAAGCCGGAACCATTTTCAGCGACTTGCGGTATGCCTGAAGGCATACCCTGATACGAAGCGCGAGTCCTCATGTTTTTCCGCAGCCTGTGAAGCCGTGCCCTTCCTAAACCTTTCCAGAGTCGTTTGCGAAAAACGGGCGCAGTTTTCGACATTAGAGCGCCCAAAGCCCCTGTACCTCCGGCTTTCCTCCCACCCAGCGCTTTCTCGCGGATAAAGGCCCGGCGGAGGGTAGAATAGAAAAATACGGATGACTGCGGATCAGCATCCAAATCGTTAGCATCCAAATAGGGTGTGGGCTGCAATTTTGCGGGTGGCAGGATTTTTCATGAAAAAACGGCTGCGGATTGTGAGTGTTGTTACTTGGGGGTCTTTCTTGCTAGCGCAGGGCCTGCTGGCCCAGGGTTTACTGGCTCAAGCTCGGGCCGCGGATTCCTCGGCTGCCGTGGGTTCCCAGTCCGCCACCAATAGCAAGACGCCCGACCGTGCCGCCGCCTACTACCATTTCACCCTCGCGCATATGTACGAGGAACAAGTGGCCAATGGCCGCAGCGAGTTGGCGAACAAGGCCATCGAGGAATACCGCGCCGCCATTGATGCGGACCCGACCTCCGCGTACCTGACTTCCGGCCTGGCCGAGCTCTATAACAAGATCGGCCGCATCCGCGACGCCGTGGTCGAGGCCCAGGACCTCATCAAGCGCAATCCCAACAATCTCGAAGCCCGCCGCCTGCTGGGGAGGATCTATCTGCGCTCGCTCGGCGACATGCAGGCCGGCGGCGGTTCGGCAAGCGTACTGAAACTGGCGATCGAGCAATATGAGCAGATCGTCCGCCTGCAACCCGACAGCATGGATGACCACCTGCTTCTGGGGCGGCTCTATCGCCTGAACAACGATCTGCAAAAGGCCGAGAGTGAATTCAAGACTGCCGTGAAGTTGCAGCCGGACTCCGAAGAAGCGGTCACTACCCTGGCGTATCTCTATAACGAACTGGGCGACACGGCACGCGCCGCGCAAGTGCTCAGCTCGGTGCCGAATACCGCGCGCTCGGCGAAGCTCTATTCCGCCCTGGGGTACACCTACGAGCAGCAAAAGCAATACAAGAGCGCGGTCGAGGCGTATCGGCACGCGATTGAACTGGACCGCGACAACCTGGACGCCATTCGCGGCCTGGCGCAGAACCTGCTGAACGATGGGCAGACCGATGCCGCTCTGGAACAATACAAAGTGATCGCGGACGCGAATCCGGAAGACGCGCAAACCTACGTGCGCATCGCGGAAATTTACCGCAAGCAGGGTAAGTTCGATCTGGCGCTTGACCATCTGAAAAAAGCCGAGTCCATGGTGCAGGACTCGGTCGAAGTTCCCTATAACATTGCCGCCATCTACCAGGCCCAGGGCCGTTTCGACGAAGCCATTCCGATCATGCGCGACCTGCTGAAGAAATCGGAGAAACCCGACGGCAAGTACTCGAACGGGGAGAAGAGCAACCGGGCGGTGTTTCTGGAGAGGCTGGGGTCGATCTACCGCGACCAGGGGAACAATGCGGCGGCCAACGAAACGTTCCGCGAGATCATTGCGCTCGGCGGCGATGACAACATCGAGCGCGGGTATCAGCAGATCATCGATACCTGGCGCGAGGCCAAGGAATGGCAGAAAGCTCTCGATACCGCAAAAGAAGCGGTGCAGAAGCTGCCCAGCCCCCAACTGAAGATGGCGCTGGCCTTGCAGCAGGTCGATATGGGCGATGCCGACAAGGCGCTTGCCGACGTCCGCGCGATGTTGAAGGGCGGTCCCGACTCCAGTTCCAACTCAAATTCCGAAGACCGCGAAGTCTACATCACCTTGGCACAGATGAACGCGCGGCTGCGCCGGTTCAGCGATGCCGCACAGGCGCTCGACAAGGCCGAGCAGCTATCGACCAAGACGGATGACAAGGAATATGTCTGGTTTCTCCGCGGCTCCAATTTCGAGCGTGAGAAGCGCTACGCGGAAGCGGAAGTAGAGTTCAAGAAAGTGCTGGCCAGCGATCCGGAACATGCCTCGGCGCTGAATTATCTGGGCTACATGCTGGCCGACCAGAACATGAAGCTCGAGGAGGCGCTCGGATACATCAAGCGCGCGGTGGACCTGGATCCGGCCAACGGCGCCTATCTCGATTCTCTCGGTTGGGCTTACTTCCGGCTGGGAAAATTTGAATTGGCGGAAGACAACCTGCTGAAGGCTTCGCAGAAAATCAACACCGACCCCACGGTGCAAGACCACCTGGGCGATCTCTACCAGAAGACCGGGCGGCTCAAGTTGGCGGCGACCCACTGGGAGCGCGCGCTGACGGAGTGGAACCGTACCGTTGCCGCGGAAGTCGATCCGGCGGATCCGGCGCGGGTGCAAAAGAAGCTCGATTCGGCCAGGATGAAGCTGGCCAAAGAAGAGGGCGCGAAGTAGGAGTCGGGATTTTTCACCGCCGAGACGCTGAGAACGGCGAGAAGATCTTTTTCGATTCCATCCTGTGGAGATCACTGGAACCGTAAAAGGTTTTTCTCCGCGACCTCGGCGTCTCGGGCGGTGACCATGCTGCTAGACTCTTCTCATGCTTGCCGACTACGCGGTGCGGGTTGAAGAGTCCCGAGGACGCCGCCATCCCGAGCCGGCGCATCCTTACCGCAACGATTTTCAGCGCGACCGCGATCGTGTTGTCCACTCTCGAGCCTTTCGGCGGCTGGAAGCAAAGACGCAGGTTTTCACCCGCCGTTACTCCGACCACTTCCGCAACCGGCTGACGCACACCATTGAGGTGGCGCAGATCTCGCGCACCATCGCCGCGCAACTTGGGCTGAATTGCGACCTGGTGGAGGCGCTTGCCCTGGTGCACGACCTTGGCCACCCTCCGTTCGGGCACTCCGGAGAAAAGGCGCTCGATACCGTCATGCGGCAGCACGGGCTTTCGTTCGATCACAACCTGCATGCGCTCCGAATTGTGGAAGACTTCGAACTCCGCTACGCCTCGTTCCGCGGCCTGAATCTTACCTTCGAAGTGCGCGAGGGCATCATCAAGCATTCGCACGATTACAACGCCGAAGACCATCCCGAACTCGCCGAGTATCTGCTCGATCAGCGCCCGCCCCTTGAAGCGCAGCTCATCGACCTGACCGACGAGATTGCCTACAACACGGCGGACCTCGACGACGGCTACGAAGCCCGTTTGCTCGTGGTCGAGCAGGTCGCGGACAGCGTGGACCTTTTCGCGCGCCACTACCGCGACGCAAAAAGCCTGTACGCGAATGCCCCTGAAAAGATGGTTTTTAACGAGGCGCTGAAAAGTATTTTCGATGGACTTGTCGGAGACCTGATCAAGAATACGGCGCAACGTGTGCATGCGGCGGGCGTGCATTCTCTGGAGGATGTCCGCCGCCACGGCGAGCGGCTTGCGGCGTTCAGTCCGCCCGTCGAAGAGCAGCGACGCCGGCTGAAAGAGTTTCTCTACGAAAATCTTTACTACAGCCCGGCGCTGGCGGCGGAGAAGGAAGATGCCGAGCGCATCACCGTCGAGCTCTTCGCCCACTGGATGGAGGAGCCCGACGATCTGCCCCGCACCTACCGCGAAAAAGCCGCCCAGGAGCCCCTACCGCGCGTCATCTGCGACTACATCGCGGGGATGACTGACCCGTTTATCTACCAGCAGTACGAGAAGTATTGCGGGGAATAGCAGCCGGTGGCGAAATGTCTCGGCGTTCTACCTCCTAATTTTGATTTTGTCATCCTGAGCGAAGCGAAGGACCTGCTTTCTTATCAGCGCAAAGGACAGCAGGTCCTTCGCTTCGCTCAGGATGACAATTCTTTAAAGGAGGCAATTTACTTTGCGTACGTCACCCGGTAGATCACGCCCCCGGCGTCATCGCTCACATACATCGTTCCATCGCCGCCAAACACAATTCCCACCGGACGCCCCATCCACCGGCCTTTCTTCGTTTCGCCGGGCGCGAGCCATCCGGTAATGAAGTCTTCCGCGCCGCCTTGCGGCTGGCCCTGGCCGTCGAGTTTCACGCGCACGACTTTGTATCCCGTCGGAACGCTGCGATTCCACGACCCATGAAATGCGACGAACAGATTGTTTCGGTACTCGGCGGGAAACTCCGCACCTTCGTAGAACGCGAGCCCCAACGGAGCGGAGTGCGCTGGCATCTGGACCTTCGGCCGGGCCACATTCTGGCAACGATCGTCCCCAGGCTTCGTGAAGTTTGGATCGGGTACGCGGTCGCCATAGCAATAGGGCCAGCCAAAATCGCCGCCGTCTTTGCCGAGATCGACGATCACTTCCGGCGGCAGATCGTCGCCCAGCCAGTCGCGTCCGTTGACGGTGGCCCACACCGTATCCGTTTTCGGATTCACCGCCAGCCCCACCGCATTGCGCAGGCCTTTCGCGAAGATCTTCTGGCCGCTGCCATCCGGAGTGAATTCCATCACGGCCGCTCGCCGCGAATCTTTTTCGATGCAGACGTTGCAACTCGATCCGGCCGAGACGTACATCTTGCCGCCATGAAACAGGAGAGTGCGCGTGGAGTGCCCGCCGCCGGGGGGCAGATCGGCCAGTCGTTTCGGATTGGAAGCCCGCAGGTTTGCTTCGTCCCAGTCATAGCGGCGAACCTTGTCGTTCTCCGCGACGTACAGCTTGCCTTCGTAAAACGCGAGCCCGTGCGGCTCATTCAGCCTGTCGAGGACAGTTACCGTCCGCTCGGCCTTGCCCGCGTGTTTCGGGTCGGGTAGCGCGACCACCTTGCCCTCGCCCGACTCGCTGACGAGCAGCGTGCCGCCGGGGCTGAAGATCATCATGCGGGCGCCATCCACGTCTTCGGCGAAAACTGAGATATGAAAACCTGGCGGCGTTTTCAGTCGCGCAAGATCGAAACGAGTCTTCTCAGCGTGCGCAGAACCGGTGTGAGCCAGGACTGCGACGAGCGAGGAAAGTAGCGCAAGCCATATTCGGCGCATGTCTGGGCGACCCATAATCCATTAATGGATGACTCCGCAGTCGGCAGCGTTCATTTTTTTCAATGATCCGATTCCTTGCGGTTTGCGACGATCCTCCGAAAAGAAGGGCCTCTGCACGCAGTTTTTATATCAGTTCCCGCCAAAATTACCGTTAGGCGCGGTGCGGGGGCGAGGAACGGTGGTATACAATATCCTTGAAAATAAAGCACTTGCATTCCACGCCCAGCCCCCGGGCATTTGGCACGCAAACTGTTTATAGAAATGCGCACCCGTGGTATGGGCAGCTTTTTAAGGCAAGCGTTTTGAGGAACCAAGCGTCGGCGGTTGCCTTGCGAAAGTTTACGAAGTCAGTTAGTGAAACGACGCAATCAAAAATCGCGCCGCAAGGCGCCCGGAGTGGTTCTCCACTCTCCCTTGGAGGAACAGTAAAATGAAAAACCGCACTATCTTCGCTCTGCTGCTGGCTGTAATCCTGGCAGTGCCAGTATTCGCGCAGGACAATTCCGCCACCCAAACTCAGCCTGCGACGGGTCAGACCGCAGCCCAGCCGGCTACTAAAGCCGATACGGCCACGGGGAAAGATCCGCTGCAACCCGAGACTCGCCAAGGCTTCTGGGGCAAGATGAACCCGTTTGCGCGCAAGAAGTATGTTGCGCGCCAGACCCAGCCGATCCGCGACCGCGTCAACGAACTCGATGAGTTGACCGCCTCCAACACCCGGGCGATCAAGGATACCGATGCGCGCGCGCAGCAGGGAATCCAACTCGCTTCGGCCAAGGCTAACGAAGCCGATCAGCACGCCATCGACGCCGGTAACCGGGCGCAAGCCGCGCAGCAGACCGCGACACAGGCTCACACCCGTCTGAACACGGTCGAGAAGGTAGTCACGAACATCGATCAGTACCAGCCCTCCGCCCAAACCGAAATCCGCTTCAAACCTGGACAGACGGTGCTGAGCCAGGCCGCGAAGACTGCTCTCGATGAAATGGCCACCCCGCTGAAGAACCAGCGCGGCTACGTCGTCGAAGTCCAGGGCTTTGCGTCCGGTCACGGGCAGGTCGCGATTGCCAACTCGCAGAAGATGGCGGAGTCGGTAGTGCGCTACCTGGCACTGAACCACGACATTCCGATCTACCGGATTTACCTGGTCGGCATGGGCAATGCACCGGTGCCGGCGACGTCCACCGAGGGCGAAGCGAAACCCAAGCGCATCACGGGCGGCCGCGTCGAAGTCAGCCTCCTGAAGAACGACCTGGAGCAGCTTGCTTCCACCAGCACGACTGCGGATCAACCACAGCAGAAGTAAAGAAGCAGTACCCTCCCCCCTGAGTGCCTCCCATGAAAATGGGAGGCTTTTTTATTGGTGTGGAGGCGGCGCTGCTGAACGCGGTTACTCTCGGTCGGGAGCGCTATGACCTGGTAACAACACCTGTTTTAGTGCGAGGTCTACAATCCAATTGAAAACACGCCGGCTGCCAGAGAAGTGGAGGGAATATGAAGTACAAGTCTGTGATCGCCACCACGTTGCTCGCCCTTTTAGGTGTTGCCGCATGCGCTCAGACCACAGACGCTGGCTTCTCAGTGGTGGTGCGGCATTTTGTAGCGCCTGCGTATCCGGTCGCCGCATGGCTAGCACGCGTTCAGGGAACCGTCGTCACCGAGGTCATAATCAAGCCTGATGGGACGCCGGATTCCGTGGAATTTGTTTCTGCACATCCGATGTTCCGTCAACCAGTCGAGACCGCGCTGAAACAGTGGTCATTCCAGCCGATTTCGACGGCCACAACTCTGAAAATTACAATACGGTTTCAGCTCGATGCCGATTGTCCTTTGACTGGCTCACAGGAGCCGGATAAGCGTTATTACGTTCGGACACGAGTTTCGGCCGATCTTCCGTCGAATATTGAGGTAACCACCTGCTTGCCAATCACGACAATCAACACGGGAAAATCGTAACTGTTGAGAAATCGCCATAGCACTCACAATGCCGGAATCGGCTCGTCGCTGGCCGTTGGTCGGCCATACGGAACGAGTCACAACTTAAGTAAGCGTTACGGAGCAGAGCCCCACACTTGCCTCCGGCATCGTGGTATCCTGCAACGCGTCATGGAAACTCTGTCCTACGTCCGCACATCTTCGCCGGTCGGCCCTCTCTTCCTTGCCGCGTCCACGAAGGGCTTGGTGCGGCTGGAATTCGAAGATCGCGCGATGAAGATAAATCCCCATACGACTCAGCTGCAGGAGTCCAAGCCAGCCCTCGCGCCCTATCTGCGCGAGCTCGATGAATACTTTGCGGGCGAACGCCGCGAGTTCTCCTTCCCGCTTGATCTTCGCGGAACCGAGTTCCAACTCGCGTGCTGGCGCGCACTGCTTGAAATCCCTTACGGCGAGACCCGCAGCTACCGTGACATTGCGAAAGCGATTGGCCACCCGCACGCCTACCGTGCCGTCGGCATGTCGAACAACCGGAACCCAGTCGCTATCGTCGTTCCCTGCCACCGGGTGATCGCATCGAGCGGCTCGCTGTGCGGATATGGTGGCGGGCTAGACGTCAAGCGCAAATTGCTCGACCTTGAGCAAGCGAACGTTAGTCCGCGTCTTCCGCTGGGAATCGGTGCGTGAGCCCGATTTTCCGCGTAATTCCTGTACACTAGCCGGCATCTTCATTGTGAACGCCCCGGGCTCATCCACGACATCGACCGTCCGCAAGGCCAGCCTCTTCTATTTCGTCTTCGTGATGTTTTCCTACACCACTGGCGGCCCCTTCGGACTCGAAGGCATGGTAAGCACCAGCGGCCCCGGCATGGGCCTGATCTTTTTGCTGGTCATCCCGTTCCTGTTGAGCATTCCGGTGTCGTTCGTCGCCGCCGAACTCACCACCGCCATGCCCGTCGAAGGCGGATTCTATCGCTGGACCCGCGCCGCCTTCGGAGATTTCTGGGGATTTCTCGCCGGTTGGTGGAACTGGTCCGCCTCATTCATCCTCGGCAGCTCCTATGCCGTGATGTTCACCGACTATCTGACTTACTATTTTCCCGGGATCAGCGGCTGGAAGCATTGGCTCGTTTCTTTCGCGCTGATCGTCGTCATCACCTGGCTCAATGTCCGTGGCATCCAGATGGTGGGCAAAGCGGCCACGGTTCTCGAATTGTTTATGTTCATTCCCGTGATCGCCATGGTCGTCATTGGATTTGCCAAGTGGCATCACAACCCGTTTGCGCCGTTGGTCCCGCCGCATCAGCCTTTTTTCAAAGCATTCGGAGTCGGCTTGGCCCTGGCCATTTGGGGTTACGCCGGATACGAGCAAGTCTCAAGCGTGGCCGGGGAGGTTGAGAACCCGCAGCGCACTTATCCGAGAGCGCTTGCCGTGGTCATTCCGCTTTCCATCGCGACGTATTTTCTGCCGGTGCTGGCCGGAACGGCCGCGCTCGGAAACTGGCAAGAATGGAACGACGGATACTTTTCCACCGCGGCGTTGCTGATCGGGGGCCCCTGGCTCGGCCATCTGATGGCGATCGCCGCCATGGCCGGCGCCGTCGCGCTGCTCAACGCCACCATGCTCACCGCCACCCCCATGCCCTTCGCGCTCGCCGAAGACGGATACCTGCCGCCATTCCTCGCGCGCCGTCATCCGCGTTATGGCACGCCCTGGATCGCGATCCTGATCTCCGCCGCCATCTACGCATCCCTGGCGCTGCACTCGCTCGGCGACTTGATCAGCATCTATGGCTGGCTGCGGGGCGCGACTACCGGGCTGACCGTCCTCTCCGCCTGGGGACTGCGCCGCAAACAGCCCGATTTGCCACGACCTTTCCGCATTCCCGGCGGCAACCTCGGACTGCTCTATGTGATCGCCTTGCCGATGGCGATGACCTGCGTCGCCTTGTGGAATAGCCCTAAGATCGCGAAGCTCTTCGGCCCGTGCCTCCTTGCCGCCGGCTTGGTCGTATATTTTGTGGTGAAATGGTTTGGCAAGCGCGCCGCGCAGAAGGCCTCAGACGCCCGGCCTGCGTGATTCATTCGACGTGCGAGGGTCATGTGCTTTTTACCATCTGCGAATTAAGCCGGCAGATTCGCGACCGCTCTATCTCTCCCGTGGAGCTCACCCAGCACTGCCTCGTACTGATCGAAAAGCTCAACCCGGCGCTCAACGCCTTCATCACGGTCACCGCCGACCGCGCTCTGGAACGAGCGCGGGTCGCCGAGCGCGAAATCTTTCGGGGAGACTATCGCGGCCCGCTGCACGGCATCCCTATCGGACTCAAAGATATTATCGATACCGCCGGACTCCGCACTACCGCAGCCAGCGCACTGTTCAAAGATCGCATTCCCACCGAAGACGCCGAGGTTGTGCGCCGCCTGCGCTGCGGTGGCGCGATCATTCTAGGCAAGCAGAATCTGCACGAATTCGCCTATGGCGGCAGTTCGATGATCAGCTTCTTTGGCGAGGTCCACAACCCGTGGGATGCGGCGCGCGTTACTGGAGGCTCTTCCGGAGGCTCCGCCGCCAGCGTTGCCGCCGCTCTTGGATTCGCCGCGGTTGGCACCGACACGGCCGGTTCCATCCGTCTGCCTGCCGCTTACTGCGGGGTCGTCGGGCTTAAGCCGACTTATGGCCGTGTGAGCGCCCGTGGGGTCATTCCATTGTCGCCGTCGTACGACCACGTCGGCCCCATCACGAATTCGGTCTATGACGCGGCTCTGATGCTGCAAGTTATGTCCGACTTCAAGGCCGGGGACCCCTGCGCTCAGCCTAGTCTGGTCGCCCGGTTCGATCAGCTGCCGACGAGCCTGCGCATCGGAATTCCGCGTCCATTCTTCTTCGACGATCTCCATCCCGAAGTTACCGCCGCCATCGAAAAAGCAATTGAGTGTTTCCGCGAACTCCATGCTGAAATCCGAGAGATCAGGCTCGAGGTCTCCACCGACCGCACGCTTGCCAGCGCTGAAGCCTACGCCTATCACGAGGCATTCGTAGCCCAATCCCCAGAGCTTTACCAGCCTGCTACGCTTGATCGCATCCGATCGGGAGCCAACATCTCCACGGACGATGCTCGGCGGGCCCGCCAGGAACTCGAAGCGAGCCGTCACACCATCGGAAAGATATTCGATGAAGTGGACGTGCTGCTGACGCCCACGGTTCCGATTCCGCCGCCGGTGATCGCCGACCTGCGCGAACGTCCCGACGACCTGCGTCCGCAGGAACTGATCATGCTGCGCAACACGCGGCCGTTCAATGTCTGGGGCATTCCTACGATTTCCGTTCCATGCGGATTCACAAACGATGGCCTGCCGATCGGCCTGCAACTGGCCTCCGCTCCCTGGCGGGAGGACGTGGTGCTGCAGGCTGCGCATGCCTACGAGCAGGCGACGGAATGGCACAAGAGGATGCCCGGGCCACTTCGAACCACATAGGAGTAGGGGTCCTTCGACTCCGCACGACGATGCGCGTTGCGCACATCGTGCTCCGCTCAGGATGACAAAATTTGAGAGAGTTCAGGAGCTCGTCAGCACGACCTTCTTGATTCTTCTTCCCAACCGCACCGTTAGTGTTGCGCCCGCTGAAGCCCTGGCCATCGGCGTAGTTGTCTTCACACCGTCCACGCTGACCGCGCTTTCCTTGATCTTCCGATCCGCTTCGCTGGTCGACGCTGCAAAGCCGATCTTGACGAGAACTTTCGCTAGCCGCGCGCCATCGCCTTCGCGATTCGCGACTTCGGCGAAAGGAACGAGCGCTATTTCGATTTCTTCCGGCACCTGATCTTTCTGGAACTGTTTTGCCCAATCCTCGGCCGCTTTCCCCGCAACCTCCGCCGAGTGAAAATCCGCCACAATCCCCCGCGCAAGCTCTTTCTTCAGCGCCATCGGATGTGCCTTCCCGCTGTCAGCATCGGCCTTCATTTGCGCGATGGCGTCCACCCGCACATCCGTCAGCAGCTCGTAATAGCGCCACATCATCTGGTCGGAAATCGACATCACCTTGCCGTACATCTCGAGCGGAGGTTCGTGAATGCCAATCGCGTTTCCCAACGACTTCGACATCTTGTTCACGCCGTCGAGCCCTTCGAGGATCGGCGTGGTCAGCACCACCTGCGACTCCTGGCCGTAGGCTCGCTGCAACTCGCGCCCCACCAGCAGATTGAACTTCTGATCGGTGCCGCCCAGCTCCACGTCGGCTTCGAGCGCGACCGAGTCATATCCCTGCGCCAGCGGATAGAGCAGTTCATGCATGGCAATCGGCTTCTCGTCGTGGAAACGCTTGTGGAAGTCCTCGCGCTCGAGCATCTGCGAGACTGTGTACTTCGCCGTCAAACGGATGAAGTCTTCGGCTGAGAACTTCGAGAACCAGCGGCTGTTGAAGTCGACCACCGTTTTTTCCTTGCTGAGAATTCTGAAAACCTGCGCCTTGTAAGTTTCGGCGTTCTCCGCAATCTGTTCCCGGGTCAGCGGAGGCCGCGTCGCCGAGCGTCCCGTCGGATCGCCGATCATCCCGGTGAAATCGCCGATCAGAAAGATGACGGTGTGACCGAGATCCTGAAAATGCTTCAGTTTGCGCAGCAGGACCGTGTGCCCCAGGTGCAGATCGGGCGCGGTCGGATCGAAGCCCGCCTTCACCTTGAGCGGCTTGCCGGAAGCGCGTGAACGTTCGAGCTTCGAGCGCAGTTCGGATTCCTTGACGATCTCCGCCGCGCCCTTCTTGAGGTAAGCCAGTTGTTCTTCGACCGGTGGAAAGAGAGCCATGCGTTCTGATTATAACGATCCGTACCCAACGAGCCGCATCTCAGCCATTAGGCACAACTATCGGGTTCAACAAGTTGTCAACCGGATCGGAAACGCACGTACACAAACAAGGCCACAAAGGCGAGGGTGATTGAGAAGATCAAAATAGTCGGTGCCCAGAACAGAAACGCTCTCAGCAGCTTATTGTTCAGTCGGCTAGCTGCCCACAACAGTAGAAAAAACAGGAAGGCGAGAATCCATAACCTACGAGACCGAAATGCTTCGCTGAATCCGCCGAAAACCATAGCGAAGCCAGTTGCTTTCTCTGCAGTTATGCCGCGGAATATGACAACCAAGGTTGGGCCAATCAAGGCGAACAGCGTTCCCGCAACCGCGCTCAGCATGCCTCTTAGGTAGTTCACAGGTACCTCGATTCCGGGTTAGATCGTCCTGGCGACTGCGGTCTAATTATGCTCCGCCGATAAAAACTCAGCGCCGCGTCGCCCTGTCCGAGCTTCCGATATCGCTGCAATTGCCCAAACGCTTCTTCTGGATCGAACCGCTTCTCGTGTTCCGCAATCACCACGCTGGCCGCATGCAGCATCTTCGACCCGGCCAGCGCCTCCAATGTCCGCGCATACTCGTCGCGC
Organism: Terriglobia bacterium; assembly: GCA_020073215.1. Lineage (GTDB taxonomy): Bacteria > Acidobacteriota > Terriglobia > Terriglobales > Acidobacteriaceae > Acidiflorens. The sequence continues at coordinate 60,447 of JAIQFO010000008.1, forward strand.
AGCCGGTAAGGCGGATCGAGGAACACGAAGTTAGCGGCCACATCGGCACCTTCTAACTGCCGCAGGGCTTTCGCGGTCTCCGACTTGACGATCCTGAACCCGCTCCTGATACCCAGCGTACGCAGGTTCTCCGCAATCAAGTCGGCCGCTGCTTTGGACGACTCGACAAAATACACCATCCGCGCGCCGCGGCTCAGCGCCTCAATGCCCACGGCGCCCGTTCCTGCATACAAATCGAGCCACACCGACTCCGCCAGCGCAGCCGGATCGCCCGCCGACAACACGTTGAACAGGGTCTCGCGCAACCGGTCCGCGGTCGGACGGATTTCGCGTCCAGGCAACGAGCGCAATGTCCGCCGCCGGTACTGCCCAGCAATCACTCTCATAATTCTTCTGTAGGACGGCGCTTGCCTCGTCTCCTCCGCCGCTGGAAGCGCGGCAAGCTGCATCTCTCTGCCAAGGAAATTGCCCTTCCGGGCGAGCCCTTCCGATTCCCCTTTTCGCATCCGTACGGCGTCGACCGGTGTCTAAACAGATAGAATACTGGTAGGCATGACGATGCGCAGTTGGTCTATCCCGGTCGGACGGCTTTTCGGAATCGAAATTCGCATTCATCTGACGTTCGTGTTTCTGCTGTTTTTCTTGTTTTTCACCCAAGCCGCTACTCAGGATGCCACCGCTGCCTTGCGCGTACTCGGCTTGGTCGCCATCATTTTCGGCAGCGTGGTGCTGCATGAGTTAGGGCATGCGCTGGTGGCCCGCGGATCGGGCATTCCGGCGAAGGGCATCATTTTGCTGCCGATCGGCGGAATCACCATCCTGGACGAAGCGCACGCCATTCCCGACCCGATCAACGCCTGGAAGCGTGACATCCGCATCGCAGTTGCCGGACCGCTGGTGAATCTCTTCATCGCCGGTTTATCCGCCCTCGTTTTGCTCGCGGCCACACCCGGTTTCTCGCTTACCGTGAGGCCGCTTGTCGACCCGAGCGCCCTGTTGCGGAGCATCGTCTGGGCGAACCTCTACCTCGGCTTGTTCAACCTGTTGCCGGCTTATCCCATGGATGGAGGGCGCGTTTTGCGCGCTTTCTTCTCGCGCCGCGCTGACATGGTTCAAGCCACCCAGCGCGCCGTCCGCATCGGCCATGTCTTTTCCATCCTGATGATCATGGTTGGAATGCTGATCAGCAGTCGCGCTGAGACGCGATGGGACGGCTATTGGCTGATGATGATCGGCTTCTTTCTCTTTGCCGGCGCGCAACTCGAAGAACGCTCGGCGGTATTTCAGTCGGTGCTGCAAAGTGTACGTCTGGAGGAAGTCATGCTCACCGACTTCGCCACGCTCTCGCCCGCCGACACGCTGGAAGACGCACTCGAAAAAGCGGTGCACACGTTGCAGGACGATTTTCCGGTGGTACGCGGCAGCGACATGGTGGGCGTCGTGTCCCGGCAAAAAATTCTTGAAGCGCTGCGCGCCGAAGGCAACGGCTACGTGCAGGCGGTGATGAACCGCATTTTCGAAGTTGCCGCCAAGCAGGAGTCGCTGGCCTCCGCCTTTCGTAAGCTCTCCGCCCGCAATCTCAGCATCATTCCGGTTGTCGACGATCAGCATCTGGTCGGAATTGTCACTCTGCAGAATCTTATGCACTCCATGTCGCTGCTAGCTGAAAGCCGCAAATTGCGCCGGGAAGCGCTGGACGCCTAGGAAGGTCAGAGGTAAGAGGTCAGATTGCAGAGGTTGAAATCCCAGGGTCGACGACACGGCGTGCGCACTTGGGTTCTAACCTCTGCAATCTGACCTCTTACCTCATCTTCGCATACACTTCCTGCGCGGCGCGCACCGCGCATCCAAACTCGATCGCCTTCCCCGTCGCTTCGGCAATCACATGTTCGAGTGCGGCCAACACTCCTACCGTGTCCAGATAATCGTAGTAACCAATGTGCGCGATACGGAAAAGTTGTCCTTTCATCTCCGCCTGTCCGTTGGCCACGACCGCGCCAAACTGGTCGCGGAAGCGTTTGCAAATGGTCGTGGAATCGACGCCGGCCGGGGCGGCGACCGCAGTCAGCGCGGCCGCGGGCGAAGTTGGCGCGAATAACTTCAGTCCCAGCGATTCGACGCCGGCGCGTGTCATGGCCGCGCACAACTCCGCGTTCGCAACCAGCGCGTCGCGACCCGCCGCCAAGCTCCCGCCTCCCATTTGACGCACATAATCGAGCGCCGCGGCTAGTCCGGCGAACAGAGACGTCGCGGGCGTGTAAGCCGTTTCCGCCTTGGCAGCCGATTTACGTTCCTTTCGCAGATCGAAGTAATAACGCGGAGACTTTGCCGTCTCCATACGCTGCCAAGCGCGTTCGCTGATGGCGCCGTAGGCCAATCCGGGCGGGATCATCAGCGCCTTTTGCGAGCCGCCGATGATGACGTCGATTCCCCATTTGTCGACGTCGAGACACGTTGTGCCCAGGCCGGTGATGGCGTCAACGACGAGCAAAGTATCCGGCAAATCTCGCACCAGCTTCGCGATCTGTTGAACGTCATGGCGCACGCCGGTGGAGCTCTCGGTCGCCTGCATGTAAACGCAGCGGACGTCGGGCGTCAGCTTGCGGCGCACTTCCTCCCGCGAAACGGTTTGGCCGTAAGGAGCGGTCACCGTCTCCACGGTACAGCCAAATGCCTTGGCCAACGAGGCCCAGCGCTCCCCGAACTTGCCGGCGGTGAGCACCAGCACACGGTCGCCGGGAGAAGTCAGGTTCGAGATCGAGGCCTCCATGAACCCTGTGCCGGAAGAACTCAGCACGAGCACGTCATACTGGGTGCCAATGAATTCCTTAACGTCGGCGAGCACGCGCGTGAACAGGGCGCGGAAATCAGCGGTGCGGTGGTGCGCGCCATAGGAAGCCATCGCCGTCTGAGCGGCTGGAAGAAGGGGAGTGGGACCGGGAGTGAAGAGTCTGTTCTTCCTGATCATGGGAACCAGAATATTCGAAAGCCTGTGGTTCGGGGGAGAAAAGGTCAGAGGGCAGAGGTCAGATTGCCGAAGTAAGAGCCTTCGCTACATATGGTTTTCACCTCTGCAATCTAACCTCTGACCTCTATAATTCTCCCATGCCCCTCATCGACCAGATCCAGAAAGACATTGTGGCGGCCATGAAGGCGCGCGAAGAGCAGCGCCTCTCCACCCTGCGCATGGTCAAGACCGCGCTCAAGAACAAAGAAGTCGACAAGATGGCGCCGCTCGACGACAAGGAATCGCAACAGGTGCTCTCCACGCTGATCAAGCAGCGCAAGGATTCCATCGAGCAGTTCACCAAGGGCGGACGCCAGGAGATGGCCGACAAAGAAGCCGCCGAAATCAAGCTGATCGAGACTTATCTGCCCAAGGCTGCCGGCGAAGAAGAAATCGTAGCCGGAGTCCGCGCGGCGATTGCCGAGATGATGCCGCCTCCTGCCATGAAAGACATGGGGGCGGTGATGAAAGCCGCCATGGCGCGCTTCGCTGCGGCGGGGATGCGGGTGGACGGGAAGGTGGTTAGCGAGGCGGTGAAGAAGGAGCTGGCGGGGAAGTAGGCCCTCGTTCACCCCGTCGAACGAAGCTCTACAGCGACAGGTCACGAAATCCAGTTCATGTGAGAATTCTTGATAATCCACTTGCCGTTTTCTCGTCTCACCTTGAAAGTTATTCCAGCAGCACAGAGTCCGCCGCAGTAGTACCCGCCTTTCACTTCTGCTGAATTCTCGCTGAGCCATCGAATCGTATCTGCGCTGAAGACAATGCCTGTGCGATGAGTTGATTTATCGACAGGCGTATGTGGGCCTTTACCAGGTTCTTCACTCGATGCCTTCTTGATTGTTCTCGGAATGTCACGGAAGCGGTTGATGAAATCATCGCTAGGGTCCTTGCCCTCAACCGAAACGAAAAAGATCTCGAAATTAAGGCGCTTCGCAATAGATCTTTCGTCCTCGTCCTTTGCTTCAGCTACGCTCTTTTCGCCCCCCTTGACCCACTCCTCCATTTGGTGCCTGATAACAGCTGCGTAGATGTCTTGCTTGTCGGCGAGTTTAGTTTCAGCAGCAGAACTCTGGCAAAAAGCGGGGGAGAGAACGAGTGCAAGTGCAAGTAGGAAAACTCCAGTTTGCTTACGACTGGTTCCTATTTCATTTTTCAAAGGAGACTCCTTCTGATAATTAGACACCGCCGCATTCATTTAAGGAGCCGGGCGCGCGGCTGGAATGGGGGCTTCGTTGGTTCCTGCTTCTACTTGTCCCTCTGCCACTCCCGATAAGCTTCGCTCTTCCCAATCCCGCGCTCTTTGGCTACTTTCTTTAGTGCGGCTTTTTCGTCTGCTTTCTCTTCGGCCATGATTTCGCGCACTCGCTTGGCGACGCTTACGGTGGAGATCTCGGGTCTCAGGTCCTGGGTCTCAGGCTTCGCGATCAGCAGCGTGATTTCGCCTTTGACTTCTCCTCGCGCTTTCAGTTGGTCCAGAATTTCTTTGGCCCGCCCGCGGAGGAATTCTTCGTGAATCTTCGTCACCTCGCGGGCGACGACGACGTGGCGGCCGTTTCCCAGAACTTCGACCACATCGGCGAGCGTCTCCAGCAGCCGGTGGGGGGCTTCGTAGAATACCTGCGTTCGCGGAGAGTCCTTCACGCTCTCCAGCAGCTTGCGGCGTTGCCCTGCCTTGGCCGGGAGGAAACCGCTGAAATGGAAAGAATCGGTAGGCAGGCCGCTGGCGACCAGCGCCGCCAGGAACGCCGACGCACCGGGAATTGGGACGACCGGTACGTGATGCCGGATGGCCAGCGCGATCAGGCGAAAGCCGGGGTCGGAGATGCCGGGCATGCCAGCGTCGGTGACGAGAGCGATCCGGGCTCCGCCTTCGAGATCGACGACCAGTTCGGCGGCTTTGGTCATCTCGTTGTGCTCGTGATAGCTGACCGTGCGCGTCTTGATGCCGTAATGGCTGAGCAGTTTCAGGGTCTGGCGCGTATCCTCGCAGGCGATCAAGTCGACTTCTTTGAGCACGCGCAGGGCGCGCAGGGTGATGTCTTCGAGGTTGCCTATGGGCGTGGCCACAAGATAGAGGGACGGGCCTGCGATCGTTGTACCTCGTTCGGCGCTGTCGCCATTCCGCTTCTCTTCGAGCATGAAGCGAGTCTAGCAAGAAAACCTCTTCACCACGGAGACGCGGAGGCACGGAGGAAGCCACAGAATGAAATTCTTTGTTGTTCTCCGTGTCTCCGTGCCTCCGTGGTAGGTTCTTATCGCCGGGGCCGAACCACGTCCATCAACTTCTCGCTTCGCCTTTTCTTCGCTTCATGCTAAACTGACCAAAACTGATGTGACAGCCAACACTTCACGCCCCAGCCCGCGGGTGTAGGCTACGGGGGATTCGTACCCGGGAATCCAGATTCATAAACAGGAGCAGCCATTATGGCCGAAGAACGCAGCCGAACAGACGAGCGCAACAAGGCAATTGAACTTGCATTCGCACAGATTGAAAAGCAGTTTGGCAAAGGGTCCATTATGCGGCTGGGGTCGAAGGAAGCCATCGTCCCCATCGCGGTGATTTCCACGGGAGCGATCTCGTTCGATGCGGCGCTGGGTGTGGGTGGATTTCCGCGAGGCCGCGTAGTTGAGATTTTCGGTCCGGAATCGTCCGGCAAGACAACCATCGCCTTGCAGGTGATTGCCGAGGCACAAAAGACGGGAGGCATGGCGGCGTTCGTCGATGCCGAGCATGCGCTCGATCCGGGATATGCCAAGAAGCTGGGCGTGGACGTCGATAACCTGCTGGTCTCGCAGCCCGACTACGGCGAGCAGGCTCTCGAAATCACGGAGGCGCTGGTGCGCTCGAACTCCATCGACGTGCTGGTGGTAGATTCGGTGGCGGCGCTGGTCCCGAAGGCCGAACTCGATGGCGAAATGGGCGACAGCCACATGGGCCTGCAGGCGCGCCTGATGTCGCAGGCGCTGCGCAAGTTGACCGGGACGGTAGCCAAGTCGCGTACTTGTCTGATTTTCATCAACCAGATTCGCGAAAAAATTGGCGTGATGTTCGGCAATCCAGAAACCACGACGGGCGGGCGCGCGCTGAAGTTCTATTCGTCGGTGCGCATTGACATCCGCCGCATCGCGGCCATTAAAGAAGGAGACATAGTCACCGGCTCGCGCACACGGGTCAAGATTGTGAAGAACAAAGTGGCGGCCCCCTTCCGCGAATCGGAGTTCGACATTCTTTATGGGGAAGGCATCTCGCGCGAAGGCGACCTGATCGATCAGGCGGTGGCCCTGAATATTCTGGAGAAGTCGGGTTCGTGGTTCAGCTACAAAGGCGAGCGCATCGGGCAGGGACGCGAGAACGCCCGCACGTTTCTGAAAGAGAACAAAGACACCATGGCGAAACTCGATGCCGAGGTGCGCAAGGCTCTAGGACTGGCGCCCTCCGCGGCGACGCCGGCTGCGGTCCCGGCGCAGGCCACCGGCACACAGGGACGTGTCACGACGATGCCGAGCGCGGTCCCGGAAGCTACAAAAGTGCCGGCAGCAAGACGGTAGCTGTTGCGAACGCAGTTTGTTTAATCGGTGGAGGGACGGGCGTCTCGCGAGCCTGCCCTGAGCGAAGCCGAAGGGTCTGCCGGGCGGGGACGCCCGGCTCTCCGTCTCCCACCAAATCCCCTCCGATTGCTATCCCCCTTGCCCCCGCATACAATCCTTGTTTCTTCGACCTTTCTTAGAACGAGGGCCCTGTGAAGCGTATCAAAGCCGTCTATCCCGGATCGTTCGATCCTCCAACCAACGGACATCTTGACCTGATTGAACGCGGCAGCAAAATTTTTGACGAACTGGTCGTCGCCATTCTTCGCAATCCCGAGAAGGACCCGCTGTTCAGTGTGGCTGACCGGCGCAAAATGCTGGAGGCGATGACCGCGGAGATTGAGAATGTTTCGGTGGATACCTTTGAGGGACTCACCGTGGACTACGCGCTGCGGGTTGAGGCCCGGGCCATCTTGCGCGGCATTCGCGCCATCAGCGACTACGAGTACGAACTCCAGATGGCGCTGATGAATCGCAAACTTCAGCCGGGCCTCGAGACCGTGTTCATGATGCCCGCGGAAAAGTATTCGTACCTGAGTTCGCGCCTGGTGCGCGAAGTCGCCCAACTCGGTGGATCGATTGAGTGCCTGGTGCCAGACCTCGTCGAGCGAAAGCTTCGTGAGAAAATAGACGTGGCTCACAAGTTCGAGAAGGGAGATCCTTCCGAAGCCACGAGCAAACCCAGAAAAAAGAAAGCTTGAGCACAGTAAACATGAGCCCAGTAATGACTCCCGTCACTCACCCCGTCCGCCTAACGGAACGCATCAACCGCATTGAGCCCTCCGCGACCATGGCGGTGGTAGCCGAGGCCGACAAGCTGCGCCAGCAGGGTATTGATGTTGTGGATTTCGGCGCCGGCGAGCCCCATTTCTCCACGCCGGAGCACATCAAGGATGCCGCCATCGCGGCGATCCAGGCGAATTTTTCGAAGTATACCGCTGTTGGCGGCACCACCGAACTGAAGGACGCGATCGTGCACCGCCATGCCGTAGACTTCGACTCCGATTACCGACGGGAAGAGGCGGCGGCTTCGGTGGGCGGCAAGCACGCGCTGTTCAATGTCATTTCCGTGCTCGTCGATCATGGCGATGAGGTCATTCTTCCCGTCCCCTACTGGGTTTCGTTCAAAGACATGGTGCGCTATGCCGGCGGTACCTGCGTGCTTCTTCAGAGTGACGAAGCGCAGGGCTTTCGCGTTACCGCCGATATGGTCGCGAAACTGGTGACGCCGAAGACCAAGCTCATCATTCTGAATTCACCGTCGAATCCTTCGGGAGCGGTGATGAGCGCGGAAGATATGACGGAAGTCGTCCGGTTGGCGCACCAGCGCGGCATCTGGGTCATTTCTGATGAATGCTATGTCTATCTGAACTACACGGGCAAGCGTTTCTCGGTAGGGTCACTGCGTGAGTTCCGCGACCGCTTTATGGTCGTCGGCTCGCTTTCGAAGACCTATGCCATGACGGGCTGGCGTCTGGGCTTCACGCTTGGCCCGGCGCCGATCATCACGGCCGTGCAGAAGCTGCAGAGCCAGTCGACCTCGAACCCCACCTCGATCGTGCAGAAAGCCGCAGTCGCGGCGCTCAAGGGCTCGCAACAATGCGTGGAGGACATGCGCGCGGAGTACATCAAGCTGCGTGATCACGTGGTGAAGGGCCTGCGCTCCGTACCCGGCGTGCAATGCACTCTGCCGGAAGGCGCGTTCTATGCTTACCCCAATGTTTCGGCATTTTTCGGGCGTGGCGGCGTGAACTCGGCCTCCGAGATCGCGGGTAAACTGCTGCGCGAGAACCACGTCGCCACCGTTCCCGGAGAAGGCTTCGGCACCAGGGAACACATCCGCGTTTCCTACGCCACATCGAAGGCCGAACTCGACCGTGGGCTGGAGCGCATGCGGAAGTTCTTTGGCGGGCTGTAGCGGCGCGTCCAAAGGTCCGAACCGCGAAAATTTGGAATTGTCATCCTGAGCGAAGCGAAGGACCTCTGCATTCTGCCGGTGCGGGTAAATGCACAGGTCCTTCGCTACGCTCGGGATGACAATAAGAGTTGCTCGAGGAACTTTCTGGTTCCCCAACTTGCGTCCATGACCGAACTCTACCCGCTCTTGATGTCGCCCGCGTTCGACCCGCGTCCCTGGGGTACGCTCGATCTTTCCGCGATCTATCCCAATCACAAATTCAACGAACGGATCGGAGAAGCCTGGCTTACCGGTGACGACTGCGTGGTCGCGAACGGCCCGCTGGCGAAGCGATCGCTCGCCGATCTGAGCAAGGAATTCGGCCCCGAACTGGTCGGAACAGCCGCACGCGACCCAGAGCGCTTTCCACTACTGGTGAAGTTTCTGTTTCCCGAGGATAAGCTTTCCGTGCAGGTGCACCCCGACGATGCCGCCGCGCAGGGTTTCGGCGAGCCTTGGGGCAAAACCGAGTGCTGGTACGTGGCCCATGCCAGGCCCGGAGCGCAAATCGCGCTCGGTCTGAAGCCCGGCGTTACGGCGGCTCAATTCAAGCAGGCCATCCATGAAAAGCGCGCGGAGGCGCTGCTGAACTGGATCAACGTCTATCAGGGCGAAATGATTTATGTGGCGGGCGGCACAGTGCATACGCTGGGACCCGGGGCCGTCATGGTGGAGACGCAGCAGCAATCCGACACCACGTATCGTCTCTACGACTACGGGCGGCCGCGCCCGCTGCATCTGGAGCGCGGCCTCGCCTCGGTTAAGGAGCGCGTTGCGTCCGGTAAAGTAATTCGCCCCGCGCCGGTTGCGATCGATGGCGGCAAGAACCGGCAATCTTTGATGATTGCAGCACCCTACTTCACCGTGGACTTGTTCGAGCTGAAAAGCCCGCACAATTTTTCCACCATCGAGTCCGAGAAAGCTGCGTCCGGGAAAACATCGGCGCAGATACTGGTCGCGGTCGAAGGCTGCGGGGTTGTCGAAGCGGATGGCCGTGACCCGGTGACCTTGGCAAAAGGTGATGCCGTGGTGATTCCTGCCAATCTGGGCAAGTTTGAGGTTCGTCCGCAGTGGGCGGTCGAACTCCTGAAGGCCTATGTGCCCGGTACGGCGGTACCTGAGCCCGCGACACGCGTATAGAGGCTGCGGGAAAGTCACATTTTTGCCGCGGCGGTCCTCAAAGGCTAAAGCCGCGTTGTCTCCCAAGCGCAATACTTCAAGGAGAAATGCCCTGATGCGTCCTTGCTGCGCGAGAAGAGGTAGGGGTCCTTCGACTCCGCAGAAACTTCGCTTCGCGAAGTTTCTGCTCCGCTCAGGATGACAGGGTTTTTGTGGGTTAAGGGTTTCCGTGCGATCCCCTGTTCCTCCTGTGGTCAAGCCTTTCGCCTCGTGCCGCGTAAATGTTAGGCTTGCAACGACAGTGAAGACCAACCCGCACTTCTATCCCGTAATTCTTGCTGGCGGCCGAGGCACGCGCTTCTGGCCGCTGAGCCGCAAGCGCCGCGCCAAGCAACTGCTGGCGCTCGACGGCAAGCAGACCATGATCCAGCAGACGGTAGCGCGCCTCGCACCCCTGGCCGCGCCGGGGCGTTTCTGGGTCATCACCAACGACGACCTGCGCCCCGCCATCTTGCGTCAACTTCCGGAGCTTCCTGCGAAGCAGACCATCGCCGAGCCTGCGGGACGTAACACGGCTCCCGCCATAGGACTGGCCGCATTTCTTTTACTTCGTCACGACCCCGAAGCGGTGCTCGGTCTGTTTCCCTCGGACCATGTCATTGCCGACTCCGCCGAATTCCGTGCGACTCTCGGTCGAGGAATCGAGATTGCCGCCGCGGGAGAAAACATCGTCGTGCTCGGCATCCGACCGACTCGGCCCGAAACTGGCTACGGCTATATTGAGGCGGGCGCTCCAGATCATGACAGTTCGCTGCGTGTGCGCCGATTTACTGAAAAGCCGGATCTCGCCACTGCCAAGCAGTTTCTCGACGCAGGCAACTACTTCTGGAACAGCGGCATGTTTCTCTGGCGTGCCGACACGCTGGCGAACGCGCTGCGCGAGTATCTTCCCAACACGGCTTCGCTTCTCGAAAAGATTGCTGCCACGCGTGGCACGCGCAGGTTCGCCGACACGTTTCGTAAGCTCTACCCGAAGTGCGAAAACATCAGCGTCGACTATGCCATCCTCGAGCCGCGTTCCGCCAAGGGAGAGGCCCAGTCGCGCATCTTCTGTCTCCCCTCCGATTTCGGATGGAGCGACCTCGGCTCCTGGACCACGCTGCATGAGCACCACGTGGCGAAGGCGAAACCCGCCGATGGAAGCCTGGTCTCAGCGTCCGGAAGCTTTGCCCTAAATGCGAAGAACAATTACGTTCACGCGCCCGGCAAGTTTGTCGCCCTGGTCGGAGTAAGCAACCTGGTAATTGTCGAGACCGGAGACGCCCTGCTCGTCACCACCCTCGACCAGTCCCAGGATGTTGGCAAAGTGGTGAAGCATCTGGATGAGAAGAAACTGAAGAAGTTGGTGTGACAGTACGCTCATGACGCAAATCAAGTTTGGTACCGACGGCTGGCGCGGCCTGATTGCCGACGATTTCACTTTCGACAACGTGCGCCGCGTGGCCGGAGCGATTGCCGGCTACGTTCTCAAGCACGAAGATTCCCAGCGCGGCGTCGTTATCGGTTACGACACGCGCTTCTTGTCCGATCATGCCGCTCGTGCCGTTGCGCATGTGATTGCTGACAGTGGGATTCCCGTGCTGCTGGCTAACGACTACGTGCCCACGCCCGCGGTTTCCTACAGCGTTAAGAAGCGGCGCGCAGCGGGCGGCGTTATGGTCACCTCGAGCCACAATCCTTGGAACTGGAATGGCGTGAAGTTCAAAGCCAAGTTTGGAGGCTCGGCCACGCCCGCGATCATGAAGTTGATCGAAGATGAACTGGAGCAGACGCAGAATCGTGGCCACGGGCAACTGCCGAGCTTCGCTCGGCCTGGACGGGCGGGGGCGCCCGTCCCCACACTAGAACAGGCACCAGCGAAAATCGAAGAGGCGGATCTGAAGCCCGCCTATGTGGAGGCGATCTGCCAGTTTGCCGACCTCAAACTGATCCGCAACGCGAACTTCAAGTTTGCCATCGACTCGATGTACGGCTCGGGGCGCGGAGTTTTGCCGGGCATCTTCGACAAGAATGGAATTCGGCACGTCGCGATCCGCCAGGAGGTGAACCCGTTATTTCCCGGCATCAATCCCGAACCGATCCTGCCGCACGTCGCGCTGCTGCAGGAAACCGTGGTGAAAGAAAAATGCCACGCCGGCTTGGTTACCGACGGCGACGCCGACCGCATCGGCGCCGTGGCCGAAGACGGCAGCTTCGTCGATTCCCACAAGTGCATGTCGGTGCTGCTGCATTGGTTGCTGGTGCGCAAGAAGTGGCCAGGCGACGTGGTGCGGGCCTTCAACACCACGGGCATGATGGACCGCATCGCCGCGAAGTACGGACGCCGGCTGCACGAGTGCTCCATCGGCTTCAAGTACATTGCCGATCTGATGATGGACCATGAAATTCTGATTGGCGGAGAAGAGTCCGGCGGCATTGGATATAGCCGCTTTATCCCGGAACGCGATGGCATTCTGAACGCGCTGCTGCTGGCGAATGTGATGGCGGAAGAAGGGAAGCCGCTCGGCCAGTTGGTCGGCGATCTGCAGCGTGAATTCGGCGCACACTACTATGGCCGGCGCGATCTCCACATTTCCGATGACATGAAGAACGGCGCCATCCGGCGCGCCGGCGATGCGCAAACTACGGCGCTCGGCACCTATCGGATCCTGCGTAAGCAGAATCGCGACGGCGTGAAGTTCTACCTGGATGCTCCCAAGTATGGGAACGGCGCCGATGCCTGGGTGTTGTTTCGCGCCTCCGGCACTGAACGCATGCTGCGCTGCTATGTGGAAGCCGCCACACCCGAACTGGTGGAAGAAATTCTGGAGAGCGGCGAAAGATTCGTCAGGCGGGGCTAGACCCGAGTAGTTTTAACTGCATATTGGCGTTGCCCAGCTATACAACCACTTACACGGACTTCAACCAAGTAATGGAAGGTATAATCTGGCTTGCTTCCAGTAAGAAGCAAGCGGAGGAAACCAAGATGGATCAACTGTACTGGGTTCCGTTAGCGATCGCAGGCCTCATTGTTCTTTACCTGGTTCTGGGAAGCTTTTTCACCGTGCGCACGGCTGAAGTCGCCGTCATCACGCGATTCGGCAAGTTTCTTCGGGTCGCCGAGCCCGGATTGAATTGGAAGCGCCCGTTTTTCGATACCGTGGCGGGCACCGTAAGTCTGCGTGTGAATCAGATCACTTTGACCATGGAGACAAAGACCAAAGACAACGTATTCGTCACCATTCCGATTTCGGTGCAGAACCGCGTTCGTCCGGAAAAAGTTTACGATGCCTACTACAAGTTGTCCGATCCGGTGGCGCAAATCAAATCCTACGTCGAGCAGGTGATCCTGGGGCATGTTCCGGGAATGACGCTGGACGAGGTGTTTGCCTCGCAATCCAGTATCGCCGCGGCGGTCAAGCAGGAACTGGACGCGGACATGGCGACCTTCGGATACGAAATTGTCAATGTGCTGGTGACCGACATTGTTCCCGACGCCAAGGTAAAGTCGGCTATGAACGACATCAACGCGGCACAGCGCGAACAGGTGGCCGCGAACGCCAGGGGCGAGGCGGAGAAGATTCTGGTGGTGAAGAAGGCCGAGGCCGAAGCGGAAAGCAAAGCTCTCCAGGGACAGGGAATCGCAAATCAAAGGAAGGCGATCATCGAAGGGCTGCAGGCCTCGATCGAACAGTTCCAGAAGGTGGTGGAGGGGGCGTCCGCAAGAGAAGTCATGCAGTTGGTGATGGTCACGCAGTATTTCGATACGCTGAAGTCAATTGGCGAGAGCGACAAGACCAACACGCTATTTCTAGCTCACTCGCCCGCGGCGGTCAAAGAAGTCTCGGATCAGATTCTGCAGTCCATGCTCGTAGCGGAGAGAGCGAACGGCTGAAGCTGAAGAGTTGCCATCCACGGCCCGGAACTCGACGGACTGAGCACATCCAACCGTCATTTCGCGCCTAGCCAGCCGCGGAACGCGATAGGATAATAACAACCCTCAGCATGATGGCGACCAAGGAAACCGCACCGATCCTCGCCGATTCTCCGGAATCGCGCCGCTACAACCGCGTCAAGCGGTGGCTGGGCATTGCCGATTTCGCGCTCGGCTTCGGGCTGCTGGTCGTGCTGTTGGCGACGGGCTGGAGCGGGACGCTCCGCGATCTGGCGGAGCGCGGTGCCTCGCAGAATTATCCCTACGCAGTTTTTCTCTACGTCCTGATGCTGACGCTGATCAGCAAAGTGCTCGGAACTCCCCTTGACTACTACGGCTTCCGGCTCGAGCACCGCTACAACCTTTCCAACCAGCGCCTTCGCTCCTGGCTCTGGGACGAATTCAAAGGGTTGCTGATTGGCTTGGTGATGGCGACGATCGTGGTCGAAGTGCTCTACATGCTCATCCGTCAAACTCCGCAGCACTGGTGGGTGATCGCGTGGGCGGTTTTCCTCGGACTTTTTGTGCTGCTCGCGCAACTCGCGCCGGTTGTGCTGTTTCCAATTTTCTACAAATTCGAACCGCTCGAAAACGAGGAACTCAAGCGCCGCTTGATCGTTCTGGGCGAACGCGCCGGCACGCGCGTGCGAGGCGTCTATAAGTGGCATCTTTCCGAGAAGAGCAAGAAGGCCAACGCCGCGCTCACGGGACTCGGCGCCACCCGGCGCATCATTCTAGCCGACACTCTGTTAGACAATTATTCTGACGACGAAATCGAAGCCGTGCTCGCCCACGAACTAGGCCATCACGTGCACCGGCACATTCTCAAGAGTATTTTCGTGCAGGCGGGAATCACACTGTTTGGCTTCTGGCTGGCCAACGATGTTCTCACCTACGCCGTGGAGCGCCGCCACATGTTCGAGACCATGCATGATTTTGCCAATCTGCCGCTGCTGATTCTGGTCTCGACCGTGCTCTCGTTTTTGCTCATGCCCGCGCTCAACGCCTACTCCCGCTTCAACGAGCGGCAGGCCGACCGCTATTGTTTCCATTCGGTGGCGAGCGTCGAGCCCTTTATTTCGTCGATGAATAAGTTGGCCGAGCAGAATCTCGCGGAAAAGACCCCGTCCCGTTGGGTGGAGTGGCTGCTCCACTCCCACCCTGCGATCGCAAAGCGAATCGCCGCCGCCGAAGCCTGGGCGAAGGCGCACTGACGCGCGGCAAGACCCAAATCCACCACCGAGACACAGAGTCACAGAGGAAGAACCAGGAACAGAATCTTCTCTGTGCCTCTGTGACCCGGTGGTGGATGTCGCTTCTTCCAAGTTACTTCTGCCGCAGAATCTCCTCGACCCGCCGCACATCGTCTTCCGTATCCACGCCCACCGTGTCGAAGGGCGTTTCGGCCACGTAGATCGGCACGCCGTTCTCGAGGAAGCGCAGTTGTTCCAGCCGCTCGCAGCGCTCGAGCGACGACTCCGGCCAGCCGACGAACTTCTCCAGCGTGCCCTTGCGAAATCCGTAGATTCCGAGGTGCTTGTAGTACCGGGGATGCGCGCCGTCGCGGTCGAAGGGAATCGTGGCGCGAGAAAAGTAGAGGGCGCGGCCAGCGGCGTCGGTCACCACCTTCACGGCGCCGGGATTGTTGATGTCGACATCAGCCGCCGGCGTTTTCAGTGTGCCCACTTCGACCTCCAGTGGCCGCATGATTTCGATCAGTTCGGCGATGTGTTCCGGACGAGTCAGGGGCTCGTCCCCCTGGACATCGATATAGATATCAGCAGGAATGACGGTAGAGATTTCGTGGGTGCGCTCCGTGCCTGAGCGATGAGCGGGAGAAGTCATCCGCACGCCAAATCCGCTTCGCTGGCAGAACTGGACAATTTCGTCGGAGTCGGTAGCCACCACGACTTCGTCGAGTTGGGGGCAACTGCGCACGGCCCGGTAGGTCAGCGCCAGCAACGGGACGCCGGCGATCTCGCGCAGCATCTTGCGGGGCAGGCGCGTCGAAGCCAGCCGCGCCGGAATCACAGCGATGACTTTCATGCGCTCAGTTTCGCATGGAGACGCGTGGTTTGACACGCCATTCCATTGACACCCGTTCGATTGACACTCATTCCATGCACTTTTAGAATGAGTCAGGGACGCGCCCACCCGCGTCTGCGGGATTCTGTGCCCATTTCCGGGCTGTCCCTGGTTCCTTCCGCGTATTTCCGGATTGGCGGTGTAGCTCAGGTGGTTAGAGCGACGGTCTCATAATCCGTAGGTCGTAGGTTCGAGTCCTACCGCCGCCACCAGATTCAACGAGTTTGCCCTCTGCCCACAAACAGGAGCATTTGGGCAGGTCCCCCGGCATTGCGTTCGCGCGGTACGATAGCTGATAGCCTTTGATCCCACGGAGCGTGTCATGATACCTGCACTCGTGAACCTGCAACCGGAAGCATTATGGAAGCACTTTGACCGATTGGCGGCGATTCCTCGCGCCTCCACAAAGGAAGCGGCCGCGAGGGAGTACGTAGCGGCTCTTGCAGCAAAGCTGGGCCTCGAATCCGTAGAGGACGATGTCGGCAATCTCGTGGTCCGGAAACCTGCGCGGCCGGGCCGCGAGGGAGCACCCATGGCCCTCCTCCAGGGCCACCTCGACATGGTGTGTGAGAAGAATGAGAGTACCGTTCATGATTTCGATGTCGACCCGATCAAGGTGGTAAGGGATGGCGACTGGTTAAAGGCAGAGGGTACGACCCTGGGCTCCGATAACGGAGTGGGCGTGGCCGCCGCGCTGGCCGTCATGGAGAGCACTGACATTGCCCATGGTCCGTTGGAGTTCGTTTTCACGATTGACGAGGAAAGCGGACTCACGGGCGCTTCGGCATTCCCGGGCGGCTTGCTGAAGTCTAAGTATTTTCTCAACCTTGACAACGAAGAGAAAGGCACCCTCTGTATCGGTTGTTCAGGGGGCGTGAAGACGACCGCTCGACGTAGGGTCCGGTTTCATCCTGCAGGTCGGGGATCAGCCTTGCGCATCAAGGTATTTGGCCTGAAGGGTGGCCACTCCGGTGTTGATATTCATCAAGGCCGCGGCAATGCCCTGCGAATCATGGGTGGTGTCCTCCAGATGTTGCTCGATCGCCTTCCGATCGAGGTCGCCGAGGTCAATGGTGGAAGTGCGCAGAACGCGATTCCGCGTGAAGCTGCGGCTTTGGTGCTAACGGATTCCTCTCGCGAGAGTGACCTCAGATCGCTTGTCGCCACAGCCGAAGCTGGATACAAGGCTGACTTTGGGGCCTTCGATTCCGGACTGCGGATCACCGTCGAGAAAGCCGAACGGCCGGCACGAGTGCTGGACCCGAGTGACGCGAAACAAACCGTGGCGCTGCTCGCCAGCCTGCATCACGGTGTTCTGGCTATGAGCCCCGACGTTGCCGGCTTGGTCCAGACGTCCACGAACCTGGCGACGGTCAATACCAAGACGGATGTGGTGGAGATTGTTACCAGTCAGCGCAGCGCAATCGAGAGTAGCATGCTGGCTGCCGCCCGCATGGTGGCGACGGTCTGCGGCCTCGCGGGATTCGAGGTGGAACACGGCGGCAAATACCCAGGCTGGAAACCCGAGCCCAACAGTGACATCGTGCGCAAGCTTCAGGAGTTGCATCAGAAACTGTTCGGCGAGCCGGCAAAGTTGATCGCGATGCACGCGGGCCTCGAATGTGGCGTTATTGGCGAGAAATATCCGGGCATGCAGATGGTGTCTTTCGGTCCGACGATCGTAGACCCTCACAGCCCGAACGAGCGCGTGCTGATATCGTCCGTGGAGAGCTTCTGGAACTACCTTAAGTTGGTCCTCGAAAACCTGTGAGCAGGACCTGGGGTCACCTACCCTGTCTTAGCTTTCCTTAGCTTTCCTTGGACCGGCGCGGACGCGGGATGTTGTCCTTCCTGGGCTCACGATTAGAAGCCGGGGGTATGGTGGGTGCGCGGGCGGAACGGACCCGACCGCCGTGTCTACCAGCCCGTTTGAGGACGATTGGCAAGGTAAGAGGCCGATTTTCGAGCTGCAAGCCGTGCGCCCCGGTCAAGTCCGACTCGGACGCGCGTCATTTAACCGTTAAACTCCCTCAAAATCACATCCGTAAATGCTTGAAAAACCGTGAGATCGCCGCTCCACCTCTTTGTCACCCCATTTCACTTGTCCGCCGATCCCGATGCGCCTAGGTTGGCCGCGGTACTTCCTCGCGGAGGGTGGATGTGAGCGGCCCTCCGGCACAGCAGCAAGAAGGTCTCCTGCGCTCTGGTGCCGTTTCTTTTTGCTACCTGCCGAAGGGCCGTTCACCTCTTCGCCCTCAGAAACAGGAGCACCAGAGCGTCGTCCACCGGGTCTTAACCGACGCACCAGCAGCGGTGGACAACGGGGAGGAACACCATGAGAAGGATTTCTGCAGTTTTATCTTTCATCGTCATCGGCCTGCTGATCGGTTGTGGCGGCGGAGGCGGCAATAACAACGATCTCCCGAACGTGCAGATGTCGATCGATCCCTTTCAAGTCAGCTTAGACGGCGGCCAGACGCAGCAATTCACAGCAACCGTCACCGGCTCAACCAATACGGCCGTCACCTGGAGCGTTTCCGGGACGGGTTGCAGTGGTACGGCTTGCGGCGCGGTCAGCCCCAATGGGCTGTACACGGCGCCAACTCTGATCGCAAGCAACGCCACCGTGAAAGTATCGGCCACTTCGCAGGCCAACACCGGCGTCACTATGTCTTCGACGGTGACCCTTAACGCACTGGTCGTAAGCATAAATCCCAAGTCCTTCAGCCTGGACGCGGGGACGACCGAAACCGTCGCGGCCACAGTCACGCATCACACCAACACCGCTGTGACTTGGAGCACGAGCGGCACGGGTTGCACCGGGGCAGCGTGCGGCACTTTTGACAGCAATACCGGGCACTATACCGCGCCCGCCGTGGTGCCCAATCCGGCCACGGTAACCATCACGGCCACCTCTGTGGCCGATTCCACGAAGTCAGACACCTCCACCGTTACCCTGGTTCCGATTTCCCTCAGCCTCTCGCCTACCACGGCTTCCCTCGATGGCGGACAGAGCAGGCAGTTCGCTGCCACGGTGACCCATCACAGCAACCTGGCAGTCACTTGGTCGGTATCGGGTCCGGGCTTGGTGAGCAATACCGGTCTGTACTCGGCGCCGCTGGTCAATCCCAGCCAGACAACGGCCACGGTCACCGCAACTTCGGTGGCGGACCCGACTAAGTCGGCGTCAGCCACGGTAACGCTGCTGCCGTTGTTAATTTCCATCTCGCCTACCACGACCACGCTGGGTGGCGGGCAAACACAGCAGTTCACCGCAACGATCACGCATCACGCCAACACTGCGGTCACATGGTCACTCTCGGGACTGGGGTCGGTGAGCGCCAGCGGCTTGTACACGGCACCGGCTGTAGTAACGAACCAGACGACAGCCACGGTGAAGGCAACCTCCGTCGTAGATCCCACCCGGTCGGCCACAGCCACGGTCACGCTGATTCCGGTTACGGTGGGCGTCTCACCTGCCACGGCGAATGTGGTCGTGGGTGGAACCCAGCAGTTCACCGCTACCGTGACCGGCACCTCGAACCCCTCCGTCACCTGGTCGGTGAGCGGCACGGGTTGTTCTGGCAGCGACTGCGGCACCATCAACTCCACCGGGCTCTACCAGGCGCCGTCGAATGCACCCAATCCACCCACGGTAACCGTGAAAGCCACCTCCGCATTCGATATCACGAAGTCGGGGACGGCGACGGTCACAATCGTGGTCAACACCAACATTCTGTTGAACGGACACTACGCTCTGCAGTTTGCGGGCTTTGACGCCGCCGATAAGAAGGTCATGGCAGTGGGAAGCTTCACGGCCGACGGAAATGGGCACATCACGAACGGCCTCCTGGACTACAACACCGTCGCAGGGGCCAGCGCGGTGAAGACGCAGTTCACAGGAACTTACACGATCGGGTCCGACGGCCGCGGACAGGTCAATACCACGCTTGCTCCCTTCCCGGTGTTCCGCCTGGCCTTGGAGGGCACGGGTGAGAAAGCCTACTTCGTTCAGTTCGACAATACCGGCCAGCGGGGTTCAGGAATGATCGAAAAGCAAACCCAGGCCCAGTTCCACCTGAGCTCCGGTGATTTTGCTTTCGGAATGGTGGGAAGTTCAGTGGGTGGCGAACGCAACGTCGGCATGGGAAGGTTCCATAGCGACGCTGCGGGAGCCATCACCAACGGCAAACTCGACAGTAAGACCGCCGGCGAAACCGCCATGCAGAACGTTGCCTTTTCGGGCACGCTTGCCATGGATTCGACCTACGGGGCGACCAACGGGCGAGGCACCATGACGATCAACATGGGTGGGGGATCACCCTTGATCCACACCAGTTTCTACATGGTGGACGCGGACGAGGTGTTCCTGCTCACGACCGATGCGGTGAACCTGAACGCGCCCTTGCTGAGCGGAACGGCGTTGCGCCAGTCCGGGCTGCCATTCTCGGCTGCATCCTGGAGCGGTCCGAGCGTCTACTACCTGACCGGCGCAGAGGGCGTGCCACTGGTGCCATCCGTTCTGGTCGGCTACATCGAGCCGGACGGCGTCGGGAATCAGTATGGTGAGTATGCCCGCAACTGGGGCGGCCTCATCGCGGAGTTCGGAAACTGGAATGTCGCGTACAGCATTGACCAGAACGGACGCGGATCGTTCAATTCCAACACTTTCGGACCCTATACCTTCTACATGATCAGTCAGAACACTGGTTTCTTACTGGGCATTGGAAGCTTGGAAGAAATCAGTTTCGGAAAGTTTGAAAAACAAGTGGTTCCCAGCGGAGGGTTCAAGAACGCCACCTTCAGTGGGGACTTCATCGCAGGCACGGCGGAAATGCCAACCAGCAATGCCATCGCTACCGATGGCTCATGGACCTGGGACGGCGTTGCCGCTTTCGCAGGCGTGGTGGACATCAGCAGCATCACTGGGAAAAATGCCGATCAGGCGGTTGCCGGCACGTATACGGTAACCGGGTCACAGGCGAGGTCCAACGACGGTAGAGGGACGGTGATGTACACCCAGCCCACCGCCTCGAAAACCATCTTCTACCCTGTATCCTCTTCCAGGGTTTTCATGATCAGCGTGGACCCCGGTAACAACGCGGCCACGGCAACAATCCTCGAGAAGTAAGCGCTTCATCCCCCCCGGGAAGGACTCCCGGGGGAGTCTTTGTCTGCGGTGCCGGACACACGACAGCCGTGCCTATTGGCAACAATCTAATTGCCGATGCGCGTAACAACTGTTCCGCCTGGTAGCCATAGGACGCAGCCACCGAACATTGATGAGGCCTTTTCCAGTATGTGGAGGCTCAAGATACCGATGCGGATGGTAACTTAGTCGCTCTCACTTAAGTAACCTCGTCATCCAGACCCTACGCAACTTATCTTTCGCCCGAGGGTTTCTACCGGCATGAACAACCTAATCACCAAGTCATTGCTAACCCTGGCGGTCGGGGGACTGATGATAGCAGGTTCCGCCGCTGCTCAAACCTCAACCAACACTCCGGGCGCGGGTCCCGGTGTTGTCGATCCTGGCCATCCGCGGGTGAATCAAGTGAACCGCCGTCAGGAAAGGCAGCAACAGCGCATTGCCAACGGCATCGAGAACGGAAAACTGAGCCCGAAGCAAACGGCCAACCTGGAGAAGCGCGAGGCCCGCGTGCAGAACCGTGAACAGAAAGATATGGCGGCGCACAACGGCCATCTCACCAAGCGCGAGCAGAGGGGAATCAATCGCCAGCAGAACCGGATCAGCAAGAGCATCTATAAAGACAAGCACTAACCAGTAATTCGGCGGAAGAGCAGCAAGGGTGAAACTCGAGGACGGCCGCAGGCCTGCTGCGGCTTTTCTTTTACCCACAGCTAGCGGGCCCGGCGGGGGATTTAAGCCGCAAAAGAAAGGCGGCTACGGTAGCGCCGCCGTCTCGCCCGCCGCGCCGAGGGCGAGACGCCCTCGGGACAGCCGGCAAGATGCCGGCGCTACAGCCTAATCGTTGTTGGTTAGTCTTAGAAAAAGCGTTTCTTTTTTACCAGTTCAGTTTCAGCGCAAACTGGAACTGGCGCGGGTCGTAGGCCGCGGTCGCCTGTCCGTCCTTGCTGAAGAGCGGGTCGGCAGCGGCCACGTTGTACACGTTAGCGATGTTGAACATGTCGGCGATGAAATCCATGTTAAAGCGCTCGCCGAAGTAGACACGCTTGGAGACCCGCAGATCGTTGAAGACGGTCCACGGGGTGAGGCCGGCGTTGCGGCGCAAATTGCCGTCGAAAAGCTGCAGAGCGTTGGGTTGCAGAAGTTGTGCAAACGAGACGTCGGCAAAGCACGGCTCTTGCAGGAATCCCGTGGGCGAGAATTTTGAAGGTACGGTGGGATAAGAACACGCGTTGTTGGGGGTTCCGGCCGGCACAACATTGGGACGACCCGTTGTCGAAGAAAACTGAAAGTTGTCGCCACTGCCGGTGACGATGTTGAAGGGCCGCCCGGAGCCGAATTCCACCAGGGGGGCGAATGTCCAATTGCTGAAGAGTTTGCTGGCAAAGCCGCCGCCGCTGAGCTTACCCGTTTGGTAAACGCCGCTGAAGACAAAGCGCTGGCGCTGGTCAAAGAGTGACGTCGAACGATCGGCGCCTGGGAAGTAGCTGTCCTGCGGGGCAAGAGTGGCCTGCAGGTCGGTGGAATCGTCAATCGAGTGCGACCAGGTGTACGAGGCCAGGAATTCGTAGTGATTGCTGAAGCGCTTGCGGAGATTGGCAGTCAGTCCGTGATAGACCGAACTGCCGTTGGATTCGTTGGCATCCATGTCGCTGAAAGGGATGGCAACACAGCCGCCGGGTGTGCCGAACGACAGGGTAGGGTCGCAGGCACTGCCGTTAGGGCCGAGACCGATTCCATCCAGTTTTGCGAGCGACGCGGCATCTCCCAGGCACGGGCCTCCCGCCAGAGACGGATTCAGACCCGACCGGCGAAAGAAACTTAGCATCGCCGCGGGCGCGTAGAGGCCAGCCGGGGGATTGATCTGCCCCAGGGCGCTGGGGCAGATGTTCACAAACAGTGGATTGGTGGGAAAACTCGGATCCGTTTGTGGAATACCAGCCGCTTCTGCGCCGACAACGGCCGCGTAGAAGTTCCTCACCAGCAAATCTCCCCGGGTAGCATTGGCATTGATAGGTCGGTTCAGGTGGCGGCCGCCGTTGAAGTTGTACGCCAGATTCAGAGCGAAGCCGCTGCCCAGGTCCTTTTCGATACTGAAGTTAATTTGCTGGGAATAGGCGTAGACGAAATTCTTTCCCTGGGGATACCCGAACGGCTGAGAGATGAGAGGGAAAGCCACCGGCCCGGTAAGGTATTGCTGGTTGAGAAACGGCGAATTTGGAAAGCAAGGATCAAAGCGCTGTGGGTTGGGCACGGCACCACAGTCAGATCCCGGAGCGGAAGGGTTCTGATAGCCGAGCGCGTCGGCGAGTCCGGGGCCGGGTCCGGACTGGAGGCAATTGGCTGCTCCGAGAATGCCCTGGAACATGTTGGTGGCGTTCAGGTTGAGCGGACTGGCGTTTGCGGCCGCCCCAGTGCAGGGATTGGCGCCGAAGAACAGCAACTGGCCGGTCTTGGAAGCGTCGGCGGCATCGCCCAGAAAGTACAGCCCCAGCAGCGGGTGATCATAGAAAATGCCGTACGAGGCGCGGACCACCGTCTTACCGTCGCCTTTCGGGTCCCAGGCAATTCCGATGCGTGGCTGAATGTTGTTCTTATCGGTCTGAATGCCCTTTTGCAGTCCCAGCGCGTTGTATCCCGCCAGTCCGAGACCAGCGGGCGGCGCGAAGGTCGGGGGGAACTCGATGTCGTACCGAGCGCCCCAGTTCAGCGTAAGGTTCGACCGAACGCGCCAGGAGTCCTGCCAGTACACTCCCAGGGGCTTATTGGAGAAGGAATCCTTCGGGCTGCCGATGCCTTGCACGATATATGAGGGGATCCCTGCGCCATACGCCTGCACCGAGTTCACTGCGGGGAAAGGAAGCGGGAACAGGTTCTCGGGGGCAAAGTTGTACACGCCGCCATAGTTCACAGTAAAGATAGCCTCGAGTGGCAGATAGTTGAAGTCCCCTCCGAACTTGGTGTTGTGGCGTCCGATGGACCAGGAAAAATTGTCGGTGAACTGGTAGCGATTTTCGACACGCTGGATGAACGAGTACGGCTCGTGTCCGATGTAGGCATAACCGATGATGTTGGCGGCTGGGTCATTTCCGGCATCGATGGCCTTGTTGTAGAAATATGACAAACCTCGGCGGGCATACTGGAAACGAAACTCATTCACCTTGTTACTGCCGATCGTCCAGGTGTCTTGAAAAACCCCGGCAACGTCGCGGTAGGTTTGCTCCGAGGTGCGGGAGTACGCGTTTTGACCGAAGGGCTGGCCCTGGCCGTTGACTTCAATTCCGTTCATCGTGCTGGGGCTGACATTGGCGCGCAACGTCAGGCGGTTGTTGCTGGTGAAGTTATGGTCCAGGCGCAGCGAATACAGACTGGTGTCTTCAAAGACAGGGAAATTGCCACTTTGCGAACCGAGATTCTGAAATGACGCGGGTAGACCGGCGCAGATCAGAGCACCTGACGGCGGTGTGAACACATTGCAGGAGGTCGGAAACTGTTGCGCTCCAGATCCGGATGGAGCGAAGGGGATCGCCGCAAACGCCTGTTGGTTTCCGGTTAACGCGACCCAAGACGAGGCGCCCACCAACCAGGTATAGGCTTGGACTTGCTGAGGTGCGGGGCCGGCTTGCGCGAATGGAGTCAGGAAAGCAACCTGGTCAGCAGTAGCCGGCATGATAAATGTGCCTGGCGGCGCCAGAGGGTTGAAGATTCCAGTGGCATCGAAACTCTGCAGACCGTAGTACCCGAAGTTTGTCGCTGGAGCAATGCTGGAGAATCCTGTTTCGTGCCGCCGCGTCGTTTCGTAGGCAAAGTAATAGTAGGTCTTGTTTTTCTTGATGGGTCCGCCGAAAGCGAGGCCTCCCTGGACGCGGGTGTAGGCAGGATTGGAGGTCGTGCTGAAAGGATTGACGGCCTGGAAATTGCGATTACGCAGGTATCCGTAGACGTCGCCGTGGAAATCATTCGACCCGGAGCGGGTGATGATGTTGACCACGCCGCCTGCGGCGCGGCCGTATTCGGCGGCGTAGTTGTTGGTGATGATTTGGAATTCCTGCACGGCTTCCTGCGAAACGGTGGAGCGCACGCCGTTGGTGGAATTGTCAGTAGCGTCGGCGCCGTCGACGTTGACCAGGTTGGAACGGCCGCGCTGGCCGCCCATGGTGAGGCCGGAGGTCGGCGCTGCACCGATTTGTGGGGCGCTGTCGCGCTGCACCTGCGAGTCGGTTAGCGTGAACTGGATGTAGTTGCGGCCATTGATGGGCAGATTGTCAATGCGGCGCTCGCCCACGGTATCGGTGGTAGAACTGCGCGAAGTTTCAACGTTCACCGCCTCGGCGTTGACTTCGATGATTTCCTTGCCGCCCGCAACGGTGAGCGCGACCGGCAACTCGGCCATCCCGCCAACGGTGATGTCGACGCCGGTGGCCTCGGTCTTGGCGAAACCCGGCGCTTCTACGGTAACGGTGTACGTTCCGGGAGCCAGTTGGCGCACACTGTAGCCGCCCAAACCGTCACTGCTGCCGGTGCGCTCCAGGCCTTTGGCGGCGTTGCGCGCGGTGACCGCGGCGTTGACCACCGCGTTGCCTTTTGGATCTTTCACGCTGACGTGGAGGTCGCCGGTGGCGGCGGCCTGGGCAAATGCCGATTGACGAACAAGCAAGAAGATGACCACTAAAAAGAGCAGACGAAATGACGCTTTCATAGGGCTCCTGGGATCTGCCGCATCCTGGCGGAAGGCGGAATCAAAGTGCGCGAGTTGTCGCTAGCCACTTGATCTTCGAACACGTTGTAGGAAGAGTTACCGCTGATATGTACATCAGAAGAGGGTATTTAGGCAAGCAATAAGGTGGATTCCGGCAGATTAGCAGGGGGAGACGGACAGCCGGAAAACTGTTTTTGTTGTCACCTTGAGTCCGCCGGTTGTCTTTGTCGCGGTTTTTGCCGCAGTCTTCGCGTTGCGTTTGCCACGGCCTTTCTTTAGTCTGAAATTTCTTGGCGCGAGACTACCGGCGCGCCAGAACTGTTCCTGGTGCCTGCGCTTATGCATTCCGAGAACTTCAACGGTCACTCTATGACGGGCGAATTGCGGCGGGTAATGGTGTGTCCGCCGGCCAACGCGGGGTGGAACATTCCCGGGAAAGCCGCCGTATGGCGGGAACTTGGGTTTCAGCACGCTCCCGATTTTGCGGCGGCACACAGTCAGCACCAGATCCTGTGCCGGCTCCTTAGCGAGAGCGGAGCGGAAGTCGTGTGTCTCCCTTCCGCGGAATCTCTCACGCTCGATGCCGTCTATGCGCACGATGCGTCGCTGGCCACAGACCAAGGTCTCGTCCTTATGAATCCGGGAAAGAAGAATCGCATGGCGGAGGCGAAGGCGCACGCCTCCTTTTGCGGGCAACTCGGCATTCCAGTATATGGCGAGATCGGGCTGCCGGGGACTTCCGAATCCGGCGACATCGTGTGGCTCGATTCGCGGACGTTGCTCATCGGCCACGGCTATCGGACGAACCGGGCGGGGATCGAGCAGATGCGGGCGCTGCTTCTTTCTGAAGAGGCTCAGAAAAATGTTGAGGTGCTGTCCGCGCCGTTGCCTTATGGACCGGGACCATCTGCCTGTCTGCACCTGATGTCGCTGATGAGCATGCTCGACGAGCGGACCATCCTGGTCGATCTGCCCTGGCTGGCGGTCGAGACGGTCGAACTGCTGAAGGGGCGCGGGTTCCGCCTGATTGAGGTTGAATACAGCGAGCGCGCGACGCTTGCCTGCAACGTGCTTTCGCTTGGTCGGAAGCGTCTGATCGCGATTGCAGAGAACGTAAAGACGAATCAGATCATGCGGGACGCCGGCTTTGACGTGCGCACGTTTCCCGGGTCGGAGATCTGTATCAACGGCTCGGGAGGGCCGACGTGCCTGACGCGGCCGTTGCTGCGGATGTAGTCGGGCAACCGCAGATTGAAGCTGATTAATTAACCCATAATCGGCAATAAAGAATCTGGCAACCCCGCTCCGTTAATGTCCCGCTGATCTCAAAAGCAGTGTGAGACAAACTAGTCCTCCCAGAGCTCTCTTGCTTTACTGACGATCTTGAGCGACGCGGACGCAAAAATGCTGATCAGGCTGAAAACCTGCCAGGCACGATTGGCGTCGTTGATCCACATCAGCAGCGCGATGATGGCAAACATACCTGTCATCCAGAAAAACAGTCTCAGCCAGCTCTTCCATATCCAGCTGTTCCAGATGGCAAATCCGGTAGCCACGGCCAACAACACCAACTGCACCGCGAACGACATCTCCAACACGAAGCGGGAGAATCCATGCAAAGCTTGAATGACCCCCGCCGGCAGAAAGGTCATACCTGCGTAGATGACCGCAACCGCCAAAAGGCCCGGCCATAGTTCGGCGACCCGCCACTTGCGCATGGATCCAGCACTGAGTTTTTCAAAGCAGTCGCGGCAGACCTTTTCGTCCCCCGGCAGATCCTGCTCGCAATAAGCACATCGCGCCATGCAAGCAGATTCTATCGGTTTGTTCGTATCCAGTCTTGTCTCGCGAATCGAAAAGCGTAGCGGGGCTTCGCCCCGCCGGACAGCCGGGGGCGGCTGTCCCTATGTGGTTCACATTGCACCCTCTGCCCCCTTTCGCAGGCCTTGGTAGAATCAAAAAGAATGCTTTTGCCGTTTGTCCGCGAACTCTTCGCGGAGGTGGAACGATTACCTGCCTTCACGCGTGCCGCCTCCCATCTGCGGGAGGGCGCGGGACGGATGAGTGTCACTGGACTGTCCCCGGCAGCCAAGGCGCTGATCGTTGTTTTGTTGCGGCGCACGGTCGAGCGTCCGTTCGTGCTGGTGGTGGCCGATAACCGCGCCGCCGAAGAGCTGCAACCGGTGTTGCGCGCGTTCTGCGAACTGACCGGGGCGGCGGATCCGGATTCAGTCGTGAGTTTGCCCGCCCGCGACGTGCTTCCCTTTCAGAATCTGTCGCCGCATCCCGAGATTCAGGAAGAACGCGCGACCGCGTTGTGGAAGATTGCCACGGGCCGGGCCGCGATTGTGATCTCACCGGTGACCGCCACCACCATTCTTCTGCGCTCTCCCGAGTACTATGCCGACCTGGCGCGGGTTTTGCGTCGCGGCGAGACCTTCGACCTTGAAAAACTACTTGAGCATCTGAACACGGTCGGCTACAGCGCAACCGATGTGGTGGAAATGCCGGGGCAGTATGCGGCTCGCGGCGGCATTCTGGATGTGTACTCGCCGGAGGCGGATCGGCCGGTGCGGGTCGAGTTTTTCGGGGACGAAGTCGAGTCCATACGCAAGTTCGACCCGGCCAGTCAGCGGTCTTCGAACCCAGTCGACGAAGCGTTACTTCTGCCGCTGACCGAGACGCCGGTCACGGAGGAATTGCTCGGTTCCATCAACGCTCGGCTCTCAGGGAAACGCATTACGGGGTCGCCGGAGGTCGTCGAGCAAGCTGTGCGCGACTCGGGCGCTGGAATCTTTCCCGGCTGGGAGTTCTATGCTCCGGTTGCGGGAGCGGACCGTAGCATTTTCGGTCTGCTCCCGGAAGCGCGCGTGATTCTCGACGAGCCCGAAGCCCTGGCGCTGGAACTCGATAAAGTCTGGGCTCGCGTTGAAGAAGCGCACGAGCGCAGCGGAGTGGGCAACCTGGTTCGTCCCGCCGATCTTTATCTGACGCCGGAAAGCTGGCGTGAGAAAACGGCGGCGCTCCCGGGAGCCGACTTCGAATATCTGGCCGTGGCGCGCGAAGCCGCTGAGGCCCACGAGAAAAGAACAGAAGCCGCTTTTCTCTCGCAGCCGTCCCCCCGCTTCCACGGCGCGGTGCCGGCGATGATCGAGCAGGTGCAGAAGTTGGTTGGCGGCGGCACGCAGGTGGTCCTCGCTGTCCCCAACACGGGAGAAGTCGAGCGCCTCGCCGACATGTTCACCGAGTACAACGCTTCGTATCGGCTGGGAAGCCGCACCCGCGGCGGAGAAAGCTATGCCGACGAAACTTCATATTTTGCCGGCGACGTTTTCACCACCACGCTGCTGAAGGCGTACCTTCCCGACGGTTTTATTTTGCCGGAAGCACATCTCGCGATGTTTGGGGCGCGCGATCTCTTCGACGAGTCGGACCTGGTGGCGGCGCGGCCGCAACGGCAGAAATCAAAAGTCTCGGCCTTCCTTTCCGACTTCCGCGATTTACAGGTCGGTGATTACGTGGTCCACGTGGAGCACGGCATCGGGCAGTATCAAGGGTTAAAAGAAATCATTCAGGGCGACGGTGCCTCGGAATTCATGCTGCTCGAGTACGCCGAAGCCGCCCGCCTATATGTTCCGCTGACTCGGCTCGATCTGGTGCAGAAATATCGTTCGGCGGAGGGCGCGAAGCCCGCCCTAAATCACCTCGGCACCCAGGCGTGGGTGAAGACCAAAGCGCGCGTGCGCAAGGCGATGAAGGACATGACCGACGAACTGCTCAAACTCTATGCGCAACGCCAGTCCGCGCAGGGCCACATCTTTCCAGCCGACACCGAGTGGATGAAGGAGTTCGAAGATGCCTTCGAATACAACGAGACGGAAGACCAGGCACAAGCCATCGCCGACGTGAAGCGCGACATGGAGTCGCAACTCCCCATGGATCGTCTGCTCTGCGGCGATGTCGGTTACGGCAAAACCGAAGTGGCAATGCGCGCTGCCTTCAAGGCCCTGGGCGACAACAAGCAAGTCGCCGTGCTCGCGCCCACTACCGTGCTCGCCTTCCAGCACTACGAAACCTTCAAGCAACGATTCGCGCCGTTTCCGCTTACCGTCGAAATGATCAGCCGCTTCCGGACGCCGAAGCAGGTCAAAGAAATCTTGCAGAGAGTGGAAGCGGGCAAGGTCGACATCCTGATCGGTACGCATCGCCTGCTGTCAACAGATGTGAAGTTCGCCGATCTCGGCTTGTTGGTGGTGGACGAGGAACAGCGTTTTGGTGTCCGCCACAAAGAACGCATCAAGCAGATGCGCACGGAAGTCGACGTGCTCACCATGTCGGCGACGCCGATTCCGCGCACGCTGCATATGTCGCTGGTGGGTCTGCGCGACATGAGCGTGATCGAAACGCCTCCCAAAGATCGCATGGCCATTCAGACGGTGGTTGCGAACTGGGACGAAAAGCTCATTCAGTCGGCGATCGAACAGGAACTCGACCGCGGCGGCCAGGTTTATTTCGTGCACAATCGCATCGAGACGATCTGGGAGATTGCCGCAAAGATTCAAGCCATGGCTCCGAATGCCCGCATTGCCGTAGGCCACGGGCAGATGGGCGAAGGGGAACTCGAAAAAGTGATGCTGAAATTCATGCATCACGAAGCCGACATCCTGGTCTCAACCACGATTATCGAGAACGGCCTCGATATCCCCCTCTGCAACACAATCCTCATCAATCGCGCCGACCGGCTGGGCTTGTCGGAGCTTTATCAGCTACGCGGACGCGTGGGCCGCTCGAACCGGCGCGCCTACGCCTACCTGCTTCTGCCTGCGGAACTTGAGTTGACGCCCATAGCGCGCCGCCGCCTGGCCGCGCTCAAGGAATTTTCCGACTTGGGCGCCGGCTTCAAGATCGCTGCCCTTGATCTCGAATTGCGGGGCGCGGGAAATCTCCTCGGCGGCGAGCAGAGCGGCCACATCGAAGCGGTGGGATTCGAACTTTATACGCAGATGCTGGAGCGCGCCGTGCGTGAGATGAAGGGCGAGGCGGGCGCTGAGGTCACGGAAATCCAGCTCAATCTTGGCCTTAACATCCGCATTCCGTCCGACTACATAAAAGAGGAGAACCAGCGGTTGCGGATGTATAAGCGTGTGGCGGGCGTCGAGACCGAATCGCAACTGCACGACGTGCGCGCAGAGCTGATCGACCGCTACGGCGAGACGCCTCGCGCGGTTCGCAACCTGCTTGCGTACGCAGCCCTGAAGCTGCAGGCCATGCGGGTCGGCGCGAATGCCATTGAGCGCAAGCGCGAATTCATGAGCATCAAGTTCAGCCCGAAGGCCTCGATCGACCCGGGGAAGCTGGCGCGGTTTGTGGCGTCGCAGCGGGGTACGCAGTTTACTCCGGACGGGACGCTGAAGTTCTCGATCAAGATCGACAGCGCCGAGGGAATATTGCAAACGCTTCGCGATTTGCTGGAAGAACTGGAAGCGCACGAAGACGCAGTGGGCCAAACCTAAAGCCTAGCAGTTACAATTGTTCCGCAATGAAGCCGACGCACGAACGACGAACGAACGACGACCGCCGCAAGAACCGGATCGTCCGCAAAGCCATTTTCCCCGCCGCCGGATTGGGCACCCGCTTCCTCCCAGCCACCAAAGCCCAGCCGAAAGAGATGTTGCCGCTGGT
The DNA here is from genome assembly GCA_020073215.1 of Terriglobia bacterium. Lineage (GTDB taxonomy): Bacteria > Acidobacteriota > Terriglobia > Terriglobales > Acidobacteriaceae > Acidiflorens. Next base: position 91,709 of record JAIQFO010000008.1, read on the forward strand.
CGATAAGCCGATCATTCAATATGGCGTGGAAGAGGCGCTGGCAGCCGGATGCGACCAGATCATCATCATCACCGGACGCGGCAAGAGCGCGATTGAAGATCATTTCGACGTCAGCTACGAACTGGAGAAGATGCTCGAAGAAAAAGGCAAGCACGATCTACTGAAGATCGTGCGCCAGATTTCGGACATGATCCACGTGGCCTACGTGCGTCAGAAAGAAGCGCTGGGTCTGGGACACGCCGTGCTCACCGCGCGCGAACTCGTCGGCGACGAACCGTTTGCCACCCTGCTCGCCGACGATGTCATCGATGCCGAAGTACCCGTGCTCAAGCAGTTGATGAACGTGTACGACGAGAAACAGTGTTCCGTGATCGCGACGCAGGTGGTCAAGGGGCCCGCGATTTCTTCTTACGGCGTAATCAAAGCGAAACCAGTTGCGGGCTCCGGGGGCAGGCTCTACGAGGTTCTCGATCTGGTGGAGAAGCCGAAGCTGGCCGATGCGCCTTCGAATCTGGCCGTGATCGGACGCTACATTCTGACGCCGACGGTGTTCGAGACCCTTTCCGATATCAAGCCGGGCGCGGGCGGCGAGTTGCAGCTTACGGACGGGCTGCGCGGGTTGCTGCAACGCGAAAAGGTGTACGCCTGCGTTTACGAGGGCCGTCGCCACGACGCGGGCGACAAACTCGGCTTCCTCAAAGCGACGGTTGAGTTTGCGCTGAAGCGCAAAGATCTAGGCGGGGAGTTCCGGGATTATTTGAAAAGCTTGAAGCTGTGAGCGACGTTCGCACTCACATGTCTTCGTCCACTCGGCTCCGCTTACTCTTTCATCTTCGCGTTCATTGTTTTTGATTTCTCTTCCACGCCGCGCGCGAGTTTCTCTTTGTGCGCTGCCAGTTTCTTCGCGATCGCAGCATCCGCGAGCCCCAGGATCTGTGCTACCAGGATTCCAGCATTGGTCGCGCCGGGCTTGCCGATGGCAACGGTTGCCACCGGAATGCCCGCGGGCATCTGCACGGTCGCCAGCAGGGAATCCATACCCTGCAGGGAAGTTGAGGGGATGGGGACGCCGATGACCGGCAGGGTGGTGTGGGCTGCGATGACGCCCGCCAAGTGCGCCGCTCCGCCCGCGCCCGCGATGATCACGCGAATGCCTCGTCCGGCGGCCTTTCTCGCGTAGTCGGCGGTGCGATCGGGAGAACGATGGGCCGACGTTACATCCATCTCATAGGGAATCCCGAATTCCTCGAGAGCTTTCCCGGCTTCGCGCATGATCTCCAAATCGGAGTCACTGCCCATTACGATCGAAACGAGTGGCTTGGCCATGATTGTCGTGCATCCATCTTCTGCGAGGTCGTGAATCTAGCTTGTCATCCTGAGCGAAGCGAAGGACCTGCTTTTCGCGGCGTCAGTACAAAGCAGGTCCTTCGCTTCGCTCAGGATGACAAATTCATACTCAAGACGACAATTCAAATCCAATGACGGTGCAAATTCAGTGCCGTGAATTCTTGAGGCGCGACGCTAATTCTTCCTCAGCGCTCTCGCCGCAATATCCTTGCGATAGTGCGCGCCCTCGAAGCCGATCTTCGCGCACGCTTCATAGGCGCGCTGCACGGCCGTTTCCAGTTCCGCGGCCCGTGCCGTCACCCCGAGCACGCGTCCGCCGGAAGTATAGAAACCTCCCTCACGCTTCGACGTGCCGGCATGGAAGACTTTTACGCCCTTCAGTTTCGCCGCATCTTCCAGGCCAGTGATCTTCTTGCCCGACTGGTAGGTCCCCGGATAGCCGCCCGAAGCCATGGCCACGCAGACCGCCGCGTCGTTCGACCATTTGAAATCGCCGTCGCTGGTGCGCCCGTCGATCGACGCCTCCATCGCTTCGACCAGGTCGCTTTCGAGGCGCATCAAAATCGGCTGCGTCTCCGGATCGCCGAAGCGGCAGTTGAATTCGAGCACCATCGGTCCGCGCGCGGTCATCATCAGGCCGCAATAGAGGACGCCCTTGTACTCGGCGCCTTCGTCCTTCATACCCGCGACGACGGGCCGCACGATGTGGGCGAGCAGCCAGTCGCGCATCTTCTCATCCACAATCGCCGGTGTCGTGTAGGCGCCCATGCCGCCAGTGTTAGGGCCGGTGTCGCCGTCGCCCACGCGCTTGTGATCCTGCGCAGCGACCAGCGGCGCCACCCGCTCGCCGTCGCTCACCACCAGAAACGAGAGTTCGTCGCCTTCGAGGCATTCTTCCAGCACCACCCGCGATCCCGCCTCGCCCAGCATCCTGCCGCTCAGCATTTCATTAGCGACGGTCGAGGCCTCGTCCTTGCTCTTGGCGATGACCACGCCCTTGCCGGCCGCCAGTCCGTCGGCCTTCACCACGATCGGCGTGTGGAAGTGCGGCAGCGCATCGCGCACCTGTTGCGAAGTATCGCAGATCGCATAATGCGCCGTGGGAATGTGGTGGCGTTGCAGAAATTCTTTGGCAAAGCTCTTGCTGCTTTCAAGCTGCGCGGCGGCCCGGGTGGGGCCGAAAGTGCGCCAGCCTCGCCGCGTGAACTCATCCACCACGCCGAGCATCAGCGGCAGTTCCGGACCCACGATGGTGAGGTCGGGCTGGATCTGGTTCGCGAGCGCGATCATGGAGTCGAGGCTTTTGACGTCCGCGGCAACGCATTCCGCCTCGTCCGCGATGCCGCCGTTCCCCGGCGCGCAGTAGATTTTTGTGACCCGCGGCGATTGCCGGAGCTTCCATACCAGGGCATGCTCGCGTCCGCCGCTGCCGATGACCAGGATCTTCATAACCGAGACATTCAAGGGTAGGGGCGGAAGCAGACGATGTCAAACGGGAACAGATTGCAGAGGTCAGATTGCAGAGGTTCACTCCCTCGCCGTTTCAGGTTTCACCTCTGCAATCTAACCTATGACCTCTGACCTTCCGGCCCTGCAATCTTTCGGTTAACTATGCTTAATCCCGCCGTATAATCTGGTCACGTGATTACAGTTTCCAAAGAAGACTACCTCAAAGCGATTCTCGAAGCCGAGAGCGAAGGGGAGACGGTCATTTCGGCGACGCTCGCACACTGGCTCCAAGTCTCACCTCCGGCGATCACCATGGCCGTGCGCCGCCTGAAGAAAGACGGCCTGGTGCGCGTGCATGCCGGTGGACGCATTCGCCTGACCGCCGCCGGACGAAAGATTGCCCGCAAGCTGTCCGTTCGCCATCACCTGATCGAGCGCATGCTGGCCGAACTTTTTGGGATGGAATGGTACAAAGTGCACGACGAAGCGGAACGTCTGGAGCACGCCGTCTCGCCCGATTTCGAAGCCAGGTTGCTCGCCAAGCTCGGGCGTGGAGTCGCGTGCCCGCATGGCAACCTGACCGAAGTCGAGAGTCCCGCGAGCCGTCGGCGACGCGGCCTGCTGCTGCTCTCCGAGGCTGAAGTCGGGAAGAACTACATCGTAAACGGGATCTATGAGCGTGATCGGCGCCTGCTGGAATTTCTGGAAGCCCAGGGCATTCGGCCCAGGGCAAAGCTCAGCTTGCTCCAGAGCAACTACGACAAGACGCTTTCGATTCGGACAAACGCCCGCACTGTGGTTCTGGGCCGGCCCGCTGCAGACAGAGTGTGGGTCTCTCCACTGCGATACCGCTCCTCATGATTTACTATTAACTACAATTAACACCCTGGGGTATACTCTGGTTGACCCAAGGTTCTCTCGGAAGTACGGAAGATGAGAAAGGCAGAAGGACCAAAGGACGCGAATGTACCGGACTGTTCCGGCTCGCCATCGTCGGGTGCTCCGAGCACCGGCCACGTGTCCTTGGAAGGCGTGCACAGTTCCATCGCGGTGCCGCATCATCAGGCCGGCTTCTGGGAACAGTGGCGGGCTTTCGTGGGTCCCGCGATTCTGGTCAGCGTCGGCTACATGGATCCGGGCAACTGGGGGACGGACCTGCAAGGCGGCGCTCAATACAAGTACGGGCTCTTGTGGGTGGTCGGACTCGCCAGCCTGATGGCGATTTTCATGCAAGTCATTTCCGCCCGGCTCGGGGTTGTGACCGGAAAGGACCTCGCGCAATGCTGCCGCGATTGGTATCCCCAGTGGACCCGTTGGCCCAACTGGCTGATGAGCGAATCGGCCATCGGTGCCTGTGACTTGGCGGAGGTTCTCGGCAGTGCCGTGGCCCTGAACCTGCTCTTCCATATACCGCTGTTATGGGCGGTCATCATCACTGGTTTAGACGTTCTGCTGCTGCTGGCCTTGCAACGGTTCGGAATGCGCACGATCGAGGCTGTGGTGCTGTTGTTGATCGTGACCATCGCCGTGTGCTACTTTATCGAGATTTTCGTTCTCCCGCAGACCCAGCCCAGTTTCATGGAAATGGGCCGGGCATTGGTTTCGCCGCACTTTCGACAAGCCGGAATCCTTTACCTCGCCATCGGCATCATCGGCGCGACCGTGATGCCCCACAACCTGTATCTGCATTCGGCGCTGGTGCAGAGCCGCAAGCTGCAGAAGGACGAGCCTTCGATCCGAAGCGCCATCCGCTTCAACACGGTCGACTCCATCGTGGCTCTGGCCATCGCCTTCTTCGTCAACGCGGCGATTCTAGTGCTTGCGGCGATGGTCTTTTTCGGGAAGCAGAGCGTGACGGCCTCGGGCGGCCACGTGATCACCTTCAGTTCCGATAGCGATTGGATCCGGATCGCTTATTTGACGCTGGCGCCGTTGCTGGGGACGACTGCTGCAAGCACGCTGTTTGCCGTGGCATTGCTGGCCAGTGGCCAAAGCAGCACCATCACGGGCACGCTCGCCGGGCAGGTGGTGATGGAAGGCTTCATGCATTGGCGGATCAAGCCGTGGCTGCGGCGTCTCATTACCCGCGCGCTCGCCATCCTGCCGGCGGTTTTCATCATCGGCTTGCGCGGCGACAGCAGCGTGACCGATCTGCTTACGCTTAGTCAAGTGGTGCTGGCGCTGCAACTTCCCTTCGCCATGTTCCCGCTGCTGCAATTCACCAGTTCGCGCAAGCGCATGGGGAATTGGAAGAACGGTTGGTTCCTGCTGATCGCGGGTTGGGGCAGTGCTATGCTGATCACCGCGATGGATATCTATGGCCTGCCGGACTCGCTCAAGGTTGCGTGGCAGGTCATCACCGGCGGATGACGTCGGAACGGCAACCGACGATAGAAACGGAAACGACATGTACGACACCATTCTGGTGACGTTGGACGGCACGCCGACTGACCGGGCGATCATCGAGCACGTCAAGCAACTCGCGAAGCTGGCGCAGAGCCGCCTGGTGCTGCTTCATGTGGCCGACGGATGGGCAGCCCGCACCTATGGCCCGGACGCGGTCAGTCCGGAAATCACCGATGACAATGCCTATTTGGAAAAAGTGCGCGCCGAGTTCCAATCCATCGGCATTCCTGTGCAGGCGGAGCTAGCGTACGGCGAACCCGCGGAGCAGATTATTAAATGGGTCCAGAAGAAGGGGTGCGATTTGGTGGCCATGAGCACGCACGGACATCGCTTGCTCGCCGATGTCTTCCTCGGCGCCACTGCCACACGAGTCCGGCATAGTATCGACGTACCGGTTTTGCTCCTCAAGGCGAAATAGACACCCCTTTATGGTCCGACTGCCGTACTTGCCGCTCGCGGCATTTCTTTTCGCTCTGCTGGCGACCGCGACCGCGCAGGAACCCGATGAACCGGTTGCCAATTCCGGTCGACCTACGGTCTCCACGCCGGCCACCCTCACTCCGGTTGGCTATCTTCAGTTTGAAACCGGATTCTTGCAGGCGACGCACTCTCCAGAGGTTTCTTCCCAGTCAAGCCTTAACGAGGTGATGAAGTTTTCGGTATCTCATCGGATCGAATTGTTGGCCGCGAGCGGACCCTTTGCGCATTCGCGGGCTGACGGTCAATCGGCAAATGGGGTGGGCGACGTGTTGCTGGGTGTGCAAGGAGTTGTTCATCAGGGAGAAGGGGCCCGGCCGACAATTGCGTTGAGCTATTTCCACAGAATTTACAGCGGAGACGCGCCCGATCTCGATATTGGCAGCGCGAGAAATTCCGTTCTCCTTCTGGCCAGCGCAGACGTAAAAGGCTTTCACTACGACACCAATTACTTGTTCAATGAAGTGATCGACGCGGGAATTCACCGGGCACAGTTCGGGCAGACGCTCTCGGTCTCGCATCCACTGGGGGAGAAGTTCGGCGTGTCGGGAGAAATATGGCATTTCACTCAGCCTTCTCTGCGCAGCAACGCTGTGGGCAACCTGTGGGCGCTGAACTACAACCTGCGGAAGAACCTTGTGCTTGACGGCGGCTTCAATCGCGGCTTAACCAATACCTCCACGCGGTGGGAAGAATTCTTTGGATTCACTTATTTACTGCCGCGCAAGATGCTTCGGCGCTAATCTACCTGGCGCACGGCCGAGAGCGGCCTCTCTGCGCGAACGTCCCTCCACAAGCCTTCAAAACCGACTACACTATTAGTTCCGAGTCTGCATTATTTCCCGGTTCTATGCCGGAGTTTGTGAAGGAAGGTCATTATGTCATCGAATAGTTTTGGCGCCCGTGGAACTTTCAAAGTCGGCAACAAAGAATACGAGCTTTACCGCATCGACGCTCTCGACAAACAGGGCATCTCCACCCGCCACTTGCCCTTCTCGTTGCGCATTCTGCTGGAGAATCTGCTCCGCACCGAAGATGGGCGAAGTGTGACGAAGCAGGAAATTCGCGCGCTGGCAGCGTGGAACAAGAACTCGAAGCCGGAAAAGGAAATTGCCTTCACGCCCAGCCGTGTCCTGCTGCAGGATTTCACCGGCGTTCCCGCGGTAGTCGACCTTGCTGCCATGCGCGACGCCATGAAGCGCCTGGGCGGCGACCCGAAGCTCATCAATCCGCTGCAGCCCGCGGAACTGGTGATTGACCACTCGGTGCAGGTCGACGAGTTCGGATCGTCCAAAGCGTTTGATGTCAACGCGCTGCTTGAATTTCAGCGTAACAAAGAGCGCTATGCGTTTCTGCGCTGGGGGCAGACCGGCTTCCGCAATCTCGCCATCGTGCCACCCGACACCGGCATCGTGCACCAGGTGAACCTTGAATACCTGGCGCGCGTGGTGTTTGTGCACGAAGAGGGCGGCAAGCGCACCGCCTATCCTGACACGCTGGTCGGCACCGACTCGCACACCACCATGATCAACGGACTCGGCGTGCTCGGCTGGGGCGTGGGCGGCATTGAAGCCGAGGCCGCCATGCTCGGGCAGCCCGTCTCCATGCTGATCCCGCTCGTCGTTGGCGTGAAACTCACCGGACGCCTGCCGGAAGGCGCCACGGCTACCGATCTCGTGCTGACCATCACCGAGATGCTGCGCAAGCACGGCGTGGTCGGCAAGTTCGTCGAATATTTCGGTCCCGGCCTCGAAGATCTGCCGCTCGCCGACCGCGCGACGATTGCCAACATGTCTCCCGAATATGGCGCCACTTGCGGCATCTTCCCGATCGACAAAGAAACCCTGCGCTACCTGAAGCTCACTGGGCGCAATGACGAGCAGATCGCGCTGGTCGAAGCCTACGCCCGCGAGCAGGGACTGTTCCACGACGCCAACACGCCCGAAGCCGAATACTCCGAACTGCTGAGTCTTGATCTGGCTACCATTGAGTCGAGCCTCGCCGGACCGAAGCGCCCGCAGGATCGAGTCGTTCTGTCGAAAGCAGGCGAATCGTTCGAGAAGGCTTTGCCGGGACTGATGAAGGCCACCAAAGGCGAGCCGAAGGCTCCAACCAATGGGCATCTGCATCACGGCAGCGTGGTGATTGCCGCGATTACCAGTTGCACCAACACCTCGAACCCGTCGGTGCTGATCGCCGCCGGCCTGCTGGCCAAAAAAGCGGTCGAGCGCGGCCTCGAAGTTCCGGCATGGGTGAAGACTTCGCTCGCTCCCGGATCGAAAGTTGTCCTCGACTATCTCCAGAAGGCCGGCTTGATGCCGTATTTGGAGAAGCTGAAGTTCCACCTCGTCGGCTACGGCTGCACGACGTGCATTGGAAACTCGGGCCCCCTACCGGCCGAAGTGTCGAAGGAAATTGAAGAGAAGAATCTCGTCGTCGCATCGGTGCTCTCCGGCAATCGCAACTTTGAAGGCCGGATCAGTTCCGAAGTCCGCGCCAACTACCTGATGTCGCCGCCGCTGGTGGTGGCGTTTGCTCTGGCCGGTCGCATCGATGTCGACCTGCGCAAAGATCCCGTGGGGAAAGGTAAAGACGGCAAGCCGGTTTACCTCGCTGATATCTGGCCTTCCCAGAAGGAAATCGAGCAGTCGATGGCGAGCGCGATTACATCGGAAATGTTCCGCAAGAGCTATGCCGAGGTGTATTCGGGGGACGAGCGCTGGCGCGGGTTGCCGGTCCCGAAGGGTGAGACTTACGCGTGGGGAAAAGATTCCACCTACATCCGGCAAGCGCCGTACTTCGATGACATGACGCTCAAACCGTCCGCCGTCGCCGACATCAAGGGCGCGCGCGCGCTGGCCGTGCTCGGCGACAGCGTCACTACCGACCACATTTCGCCCGCGGGCTCCATCAAGAAAGACGGCCCCGCCGGCAAGTACTTGATTGCTCATGGCGTACAGCCGGCGGATTTCAATTCTTATGGATCGCGTCGCGGCAATCACGAAGTCATGGTGCGCGGCACCTTCGCCAACGTCCGCCTCCGCAACAAAATGGTCAATACCGAAGGCGGATTCACACGCCACCTGCCCGATGGCGCGGAAATGTCCATCTTCGACGCGTCCGAAAAGTACCACGCTGAAAAAGTGCCGCTCGTGATTCTCGCGGGCAAGGAGTACGGTTCCGGATCTTCGCGCGACTGGGCGGCCAAGGGACCGTGTCTGCTCGGCGTCCGCGCCGTGATTGCGGAAAGCTACGAACGCATTCACCGCTCCAACCTGGTCGGTATGGGCATTCTGCCGCTGCAGTTTCTACCCAGAGAAAATGCCGAGACGCTGAAGTTAACCGGCGAAGAAGTCTTCGAGATCGCGGGGATTCGGGATGTGGTCGAAAAGTTCTCTTCCGGACGTAAGATTACGGTGCGCGTGAAGGGTGGAAAGACCGCCGAATTTCAGGCGATCGTTCGCATCGATACTCCGCAGGAAGCTCTCTACTACGCCAACGGAGGCATCCTCCAGTACGTGCTGCGCCAGTTGCTGGCGGGGAAACCGCAGCCGGAAGCCGTCACCGCCTAGCGGTCGTCAAAAAATTCGGACATCGCAGCCCCGGAGGGGCGACCTAACTTAGCCCAGCGCTTCAGCGCTGGGTAACGCGGGATGAGAACTCAAGTCCCGGAGGGACGACCGAAGTTCTCCCGCCAACACCGAAGCATTCCACCCCATCACGCCAACCCGGCCTGATGCGCCGGCACCACGTCAACCAAAATCAAAGACTCGGGTTTCTCCGCAGCCTGGGAAAATGTACAAATTATTTTTTTTGTATCTATTTCTGTACACGCCAAGTACATCAATTGCGCAATTGCGCAACAGTAAATTTAGAATCACATCTACGCGTGACCGAGATCACGGAATCGGTGAGCGCCTGCCTGATAAATTCTCCGGAACTGCTGTAAACCGCCACTTCTGATTTGCTCCATTTCGTGGGTTACGCCGCCTCGTTGGGAAAAAACATTCAACTCTAACCAAGAACCGTTCAACCGCGAGGAGAATTCTCGATGAAACGCATTTTGCTTTTGAGCCTGTTGTCTATTGCGTTGTTGTTTTCCTACGGCGGAGGTCCGGCGCGCCTGCAAGCACGCCCGAGTTCTTCTGCTTCAACCGGCGGTACGCAGCTTGCGGCGGCTACGACATCTGCCTATACCCTGGTCGCCTGGAGCGAACTGGGCATGCACTGCATCGACGGAAAAGATTATTCAATCTTCTCCGTGTTGCCTCCCTACAACATCATTCACGCCCAGTTGCTGAAGAGGGGCGAACCGCCAGTGCCGGTGACCAGCGGGGTTACGATCACTTATCAGGCAGTGGCGGACGCCACCAAGTCGATCAATACGACCAGCTCCACCAAGACCAACTTCTGGACCTACGTGCAAACTCTGTTCCACGGCAATCCGCCTCCCAACACCGGACTGGCGGGCTATAAAGTCCAAAGCACGACCCCGCAGAAGATGGCTTACAACACCACGGCCGCCTACTGGGAAGGGGTGGGTATTCCTACCGTTGGCTATGACGATAAGGGCAACTTCAATCCTTACCCGATGGCCAAACTCGTTGCCAGGAATTCGAGCGGCACCGTGCTGGCGACAGCGAGCATCGTCCTCGCGGTGAGCGATGAGATGAGTTGCAACACGTGTCACAAGTCCGGCACTGACCCAGCAGCGCAGCCCGCCAGCGGATGGGTCAACAATGCGGACCCGGCCAAGGATACGAAGCTCAACATCCTCAAGAAGCACGATGACCGCTGGAATATCTCGGGCTATCTCAGCCAACTCAAGGCGAACGGATACACCTACCGGTCCACTCTGTATCAAACCGCGGTGAGCGGGACTCCGGTGTTGTGCGCGGCGTGCCATAGCGACAATGCTCTGGGCCTGCCCGGCTTGGCTGGGATCGGCGCCGAAGCCAGTGACATGCACACCCTGCACGGTCCGCAGATTCTCCAGTCGAACGGACAGACCCTCGACCAGAACAGCAAGGTTGACGACAACAAGTCGTGCTACCTGTGCCATCCCGGTCCCGTGACCCAGTGCAAACGCGGGGCCATGAACAAGGTATTGTGCTCGGGCTGCCACGGCACGCTGACCTACGCCGGGAACCCCGCGCGCAACCCTTGGCTGATTGAACCCTCCTGTCAGCTCTGTCACCAGAATAGCCAGCGCTACACCACGGCGTTCGATACTGGCGGAAGCTGGCGAACGGTCACGGACCAGACTTTCGCCACCAACCAGAACGTACCTATGGCGGGAGCGGACTTGTATCGGTATAGTTCCGGCCACGGTACGGTATTCTGCTCGGCTTGCCACGGCTCGCCGCACGCGGAGTATCCGACACTGCAAGCGAATGACAGCGTCTATCCCACGAAATTGCAGGGATACGTTGCGAAGATTACCGAATGCAGCGTCTGCCACACCAGCGTGCCGGTGACTCCGAACGGCGGGCCGCACGGGGTCCACACCATCGGGCAGACGTGGGTTAGCGGTCACCACGACTATGCGCAGGGTCATCTGTCAGCCTGCGCCTACTGCCATGGCGCCGACTACCGTGGAACACCCCTGTCGGTTGCCAAAGTAGCACGCACGTTCAACGTCGATGACGGAAGAACCAAAAGCTTCCCCGCCGGACATCAGTTCAACTGCTACGACTGCCACAACGGCCCGAACGGAGGCGACTAAGAGGAGCAAAATTTAAGCTCCAACCTAATTCTCAACTTTGGAGAGCCGGGCCGCGCCGCCCGGCTCTCTTTTTTGGTGCGCGCTGTTTCTGAGCTTTTCGTTCCACGTGCTAATCTCAAGTTCCGATGTCCGTCGCACCCCAATACATCCCCGTCGCCTTTAGCCTGACCGCGGTAGGGGTCTGGGGCGCAAGTGATTTTCTGGGCGGAGTGGGCGCACGGCGCGCGAATGCGTTTCTGTTCACGGCCATCGTGCACCTGAGCGGCCTGGTCCTGGTGGGCACTCTCGCCCTGACGACCCGTGCACCATTTCCTGGAAACGCCAGCTTGGTGTGGTCGATGATCGCCGGGGCGGTCGGGGGCATTGCCCTGGCCTTGTTCTATGCTTCGCTGGCTAGCGGAAACATGGGACTGGTCGCGCCTGTGGCCGCCGTTCTGGGCGCGGCAATTCCCACCATCGTGACTGCCTTCGCCGAGGGCTTTCCGGGCTATCGCCACCTGTTCGGTTTTATTCTCGCCGGAATTGGTGTCTGGCTCATCTCCCGTACCGAATCTGGCGTTGGTCGTCCCGAAGGCTTAGGCATGGCGGTGCTGGCCGGAATCGGCTTCGCGGGCTTTTATCTCTGTATCCACCGCGCGGGCAACGGCTCAGCAATGTGGATCGCGACCTGCTCGCGCTTCGGTTCCTTGCTAGTGACGGGAACCGTCGTTCTTTTCGGAAAACACCTGCGCGCGGTGGCCGCCCCGGTACTGAGCATTGCCTTGGTTGCCGGAATTCTCGACATCTCCGGCACCGCCGTCTTCATCCGCGCGAGTCAAATTGGACGCTTGGATGACGCGGTCGTGCTCAGTTCGCTCTATCCCGCGGTTACCGTTTTGCTGGCTCGCATCTTTCTGCATGAGCACTTCAGCCGCGCCCGTACCATCGGCATGGTTGCGGCGCTGGCGGCGGTTCCGATGATTGCGGGGTGAAAAAGGAAGAGTTGTTCCATATTCCGGAATATGGAATGGGTTGATGCTGTACGCTCTGTAACTGATCATTGAGCGTAGGTGATCTGTGCCTCTGGTTGCCGTTCGGAATGTCACGAAGATTTTCGACCTTGCCGAATCCCCGTTCGGCGGGCGCGGTGCGGGCCAAGTCCGCGCCGTGGATGACGTCTCGCTCGATATTCACGAGGGCGAAACGCTTGGCTTGGTAGGCGAATCCGGCTCAGGCAAAAGTACGCTTGGACGCCTTATCCTGCGCCTGATCGAGCCGACGTCGGGCTCTATACTTTTCGAGGGCATCGATCTGCTGCGAGCGAACGGCTCCGAACTGCGCCGTATTCGCCGCGACATGCAGATCATCTTTCAGGACCCGTTCGGCTCGCTCGACCCGCGCTTCCGCGTTGAAGACGTGATCGCTGAACCGCTCATCCTGCATCGGAAGACGCTTCATCCGGCAATCGCCGGCCAGAAGACCCAGGTCGAAAGTCCGGGACGCGATGCCCGGCGCCAGCGCGTGCGCGAACTCTTGCGGGCGGTGGGAATGGATGAATCGGCTATGTCCCGTTATCCGCACGAGTTTTCCGGGGGCCAGCGCCAGCGCATCGGCATCGCCCGTGCCCTCGCCCTGCGGCCGAAATTCATCGTTGCCGATGAACCGGTTTCCGCCCTCGACGCCAGCGTCGGCGCCCAGATCGTGAATCTTCTGCAGCAACTCCAACGCGATTTCGGCCTGACCTATTTGTTCATCTCGCACTCCATGCCAGTGGTGCGCTATCTCTCGACCCGCATCGCGGTGATGTATCAGGGCAAGATCGTCGAGGTCGGAACGACGGAGCAGATCACAACCCAACCGCAGCACGCTTACACGCGCAAGCTGCTGGCGGCCACGCCGGAGATGGCGGCGTCGTAGCTCGGCTTTGTGTGGCGGCGGGGCAAGGCCCCGTCCCCCCGCGAGCATTTACAATTGCTCCGCACCATGCACACCGCAGACGTCGTTCTAATCGGTGGAGGGATTGTCGGTTCCAGCATCGCCTATCATCTGGCTGCGGCTGGCTGCTCGAACGTCGTCGTCCTTGAGCGCGAGACCACGCAGGGTAAGGGGTCCACGGGCAAGAGCATGGGCGGCGTGCGAGCCCAGTTCTCGACACCAGTCAACATCCAGATGTCGCTTTACTCGATCCCGTTTTATTCGACCTTCGAGGAGCGGCTTGGCTATCCGTGCGACTATCGTCCCCAAGGATATCTTTTTTGCGCGACCAGCGAAAAGCACATGGCCTACCTGCGCGCCAACTACGAAAAGCAGGTTGCCTTGGGACTGCAGAACGCACGCCTCGTCGCCGGCGACGAGATCCGCAGCCAGTTCCCGCAACTCCGTGGCGACGACATTGTCGGCGGCAGCTTCTGTTCCACCGACGGGTTTGTCGATCCCTACAGCGCCATGATCGGCTATATGACGTGGGCCAGCGACCACGGCGCCCGGCTCTGGAAAAACGCAAGCGTAACTGGAATCACGCGCAACCTCGACGACGGGGGCTTTGAAGTCCTGACCACGCGCGACACAGTCTCCACACGCACGGTCGTGAACTGTGCCGGAGCATGGGCGGCCTCGATTGCCAGGATGGTTGGCATCGATCTGCCGGTTGAACCTTTGCGGCGCATGCTGGTTCCGACCGAACCGTTTGACCAATTTCCCCACACCGCGCCCATGATCGTCGACATGTCCAACGGTTTTCACTTTCGCCCCGAGAGCCGCGGATTCCTGCTGGCGTGGAACGATCCGGAAGAAACGCCCGGCTACAAAACCGATTTCGATACGAGCTTCATCGAAAAGATCCTGACCCGCGCTGCGGATCGCGTGCCTGTATTCGAAAACGTCGCGGTCAATCCCCAGAGAGCCTGGGCCGGCCTCTATGAAATGACGCCCGATCACCACCCGATTCTCGGCGAATCTCCGGATGTCCCCGGCTTCTTTTTCGCCAACGGGTTCAGCGGGCACGGCGTGATGCACTCGCCCGCCACCGGAAAGATCCTGAGCGACCTGATTCTGACCGGCAAGACCGACTTGATCGACGCGTCTTTGCTGAGCTTTTCGCGCTTCGCGGAGGGGCGAATGATTCATGAGACGGCGGTGCTGTGATGATAGAAGCGAAATACATTCTCAGAGTTGACGAAGCGACCGATGCCGCACGTAAAGCATATCGGTATGACTTGCTGACATGGCTGAGCCGTGCCGTTAGCGTTGTAGTTGGGCTGGGATTAATCGGTATAGTGTTCACGGGGAAGCCATCTCCCGCGTACTGGGTTTTGGCTGTCGGGATATGGTTTGTTTGGCACGGGATTCAGTCTCCTGTGACTCGATTCAACTTCAGGCTATATCTTAAAATGGGCGCCCCAAACGAAGAGGTCGCGGTCCAAATCGACGAAACAGCGGTCATCATAGTAGCTCCAAATGTGCGGACTGAAGCAAACTGGGCGGCCTTCAAGCTGACGTTCGAAACTTCGAAGACGTTTGCGCTTCATGATGGCAAGCTGTTATACGTTTTTCCGAAACGTGCCTTTAGCGAGGAGTCTCGCGAGGAATTTCGCAGGCTAGTCGCCGAGAAGAACATCCCGACCAAACGCTAATGCGTGTTCATCCGCGGTATGCGCGGAAGAAAAGTTCCGTTAGAATTCTGAGTTCACATCACGAAAACTCCTATGCCCAAGGAACTCAACTACTGGCTCACCACCGTTCAGATGCCCACCGCGCCGGCGCAACCATTGCCGGAAAGCGCTGACGTTGCCATCATAGGCGCCGGATTCACCGGACTCACCGCCGCGCTCTCCCTCGCCAAGCGCGGCGCGAAGGTGGTTGTGCTGGAATCGGAAACCATTGGTTGGGGCGCGAGTTCCCGCAACGGCGGCATGGTGCTTCCCGGACTCAAGCTCGGCGTCAACAAACTCATCTCCATGTATGGACGCGAGCTGACGAGCCGCATGTACGCGGCGTCGGTGGAGACCATTGGCGTGGTCGAACGGATCGTGCAAGAGGAAGGCATCGGCTGCGATTTCGCTCGCACCGGACACCTCGAGGTCGCCTGCAAACAATCGCATTTCGATGATTTCGCCCGCCAGGTGGAAGTAATCGCGCGCGAATTCAACCACCAGCGGCGCGTCGTGCCCCGCGACCAACTCCGCGGCGAAATCGGCTCCGACATTTACTACGGCGGCATCGTCGATGAAATCTCGGTGGGTCTCAATCCCGCCGGCTATGTTGCCGGGCTCGGCATCGCGGCCATGCGCGCCGGCGCCCAGATCTGCGAACATACCCGGCTGCAAAATGTGCAGCGCGAATCGCGTGACGCTGCGCCCGGTTTCAAGCTCACCACCTCACGCGGCAGCTTCTGGGCCCGCAACGTGCTCGTCGGAACCAGCGGCTACACGGGCACAGCGACTCCTGCCCTGCGCAAGAAAATCATCCCAATCGGGTCGTTTATTATTACGACCGAAGTGCTTCCGGAAGCGCTGGCCCGCGAGTTGAGCCCGCGCAACCGCCAGATTTACGATTCCAAGAACTACCTTTATTACTACCGCCTCACCCCAGACAATCGCATGTTGTTCGGCGGCCGCGCCGCCTTCTTTCCTGAAACCGACCAGACCATCCGCAAAAGCGCCGAAATCCTTCGCCTCGGCATGATCGATGTCTATCCGCAGCTCCGCGATACCAAAGTCGAATACGTTTGGGGTGGCACGCTCGATTTCTGCTTCGACATCATGCCGCATGCAGGCCAGATCGATGGCGTCTATTTCGCCGTCGGGTATGCGGGACACGGCGTCGCCATGGCCACCTATCAAGGTCAGAAAATGGCCGAATGGATCGCGGAAGGGAAGACCGACAACCCGTTCACGGAGATCCCATTCCCCGGCGCACCGCTCGGCCTGTACAACGGCAAACCGTGGTTTCTGCCGTTCGCGGGAGCGTACTACAAAGTACTAGACTGGGTGTCGTAGGAGCAGGTCTTAGGTGTCAGGTCTTAGGAAGTCCAAAGACATCTCAGGTTTTTCCTAAGACCTAAGACCTTCTTTTGGAGGAATCCCATGTCCATCTTTGGCCTCATCGAATACGCCGACGCCAGCCCCGAAGTCCGCGCCATCTACGACGACATCATGACCACGCGCAAGACCGACTGGATCAACAACTTCTGGAAGGCGATCGCGCACGATCCGGCGATGCTCAAGCGCACTTGGGAAGACATCAAGCAGATCATGGCTCCCGGGGCGCTCGACCCCCTCACCAAGGAAATGATTTACGTCGCTGTCTCGGTGACGAACCAATGCGAATATTGCATTGCCTCGCATACGGCGTCAGCCAAAAACAAAGGCATGACCGACGCCCAGTTCAAAGAGTTGATGGCCGTGGTCGGAATGGCGAACCAGACTAACCGCCTCGTTGCCGGGTACCAGGTGGAGGTCGACGACCGCTTCAAACCGCAACCCGGCAAATGAAGCAGGTCTCAGGTGTTAGGTCTCAGGTCTCAGGAACGAAGTTCCACCGACGTTGGTTTTTCTAAGACCTAAGACCTAACACCTGAGACCTCTTCCTGTTGATAACGCACTCCGGCAAAGTTCTATAATTGTTTGTGGGGTTGGGGATGAAAACCTGATCGCCGGACCGGCCGTCGCCCGGCAAAAGGGCGAATCGTCAGATGCAAATCAAGAATCGAACCGTCAAAGGCAAATCACAGCTCAATACTCGCGCTTGAGAGAGGTTGAACATGGCTCAGATGACGTTGACTCCGGTTGCGACCCGGGGCTTTTTTTTGGACGGGAAGTGGCTGGACGAGGGCGACGTCGTCGATGTGCGCGCGCCCTACGACGGAGCCCTCATCGCGCAGGTCCACCAGGGACGCCGCGAACACGCCGAAGCCGCCATCGCCGCCGCCGTCAAGGCGTTCGGAACGACTCGACGTCTGCCCGCCTTCGAACGCCAGCGAGTGCTGCGCCAGATCGCGACCGGCATTCGCGATCGCAAAGAAGAATTTGCCCACACGATTGCGCTCGAAGCCGGCAAGCCCATCAAGAATGCTCGCTCTGAAGTGGATCGTGCTATCTTTACGTTCAACATCGCCGCCGAAGAGACGGTTCGCGGCTACGGCGAATACCTGCCGCTCGATTGGCAGCAGTCGACCGCCGGACGCTGGGGTATCGTCAAGCGTTTTCCGCTGGGCCCAGTTGCTGGGATCACGCCCTTCAATTTTCCTCTGAACCTGGTTGCCCACAAAGTCGCTCCGGCGATCGCCGCCGGCTGCTCCATGGTGCTCAAGCCCGCGCCCGAGACGCCGCTCACCGCGCTGCTGCTGGCGGAGGTGATCCAGCAAGCAGGCTGGCCGGATGGCGGACTGAACACCGTTCTGCTCTCCAACGAAGATTCCGGCCTGCTGGTTACCGATGAACGCATCAAGCTCATCAGCTTCACCGGCAGTGCCGCCGTCGGTTGGGCCATTAAGAACAACGCGGGAAAGAAAAAAGTCGTTCTCGAACTGGGAGGCAATTCCGGCGTCATCGTCCACAGCGATGCCGACCTCGCTTATGCCGCCGACCGCTGCGTTACCGGAGGCTTTGCGTATGCGGGACAGTCCTGCATTTCGGTGCAGCGCATTCTGGTCGAGCACTCCGTCTATGGAAAATTCTCAGAGCTGCTGCTGGCGGGAGTAAGCAAACTAAAAGTCGGCGACCCGCTCGCTGAGTTGAGCGACGTCGGCCCGCTTATCCGGGAAAGCGACGCCATCCGCGCCGCCGATTGGGTGCAGGAGGCGGTTCGCGGCGGCGCGCGCCTGCTCTGTGGCGGTAACCGCAAAGGTTCCCTGTTCGAACCCACCGTGCTGACCGGCACCAAGCCCAACATGAAAGTGAATTGCCAGGAAATTTTTGCGCCGGTCGTGACCGTGGAGCCTTATACCGATTTTGCTTCCGCGCTGAAACAGGTCAACAGTTCCCCTTACGGATTGCAGGCCGGACTTTTTACCCGCGACGCCACCCTCATCTTTCAGGCCTATGACGAACTCGAAGTGGGAGGCTTGATCGCCGGCGACGTTCCCACCTTCCGCATCGACCACATGCCCTATGGTGGCATTAAAGATTCGGGACTCGGTCGCGAAGGCTTACGCGATGCGATTCAGGAGATGACGGAACCAAAACTCCTGGTCATGAACTTGCGCTGAACCGATGTCCTGATGCAATGCCCAATTTTTCTGCATCCGGGATGGTGTTTCGTTCCTCTAAGCGAAGAAGAAACGCTTCCGATTTTTGACGGAGCTGTTTCGAATTGAGGTTTGGGAACGGCGCAAAACAAACGCTGCGCGCCCTGTTCCTTTTAGTCCGCTAGCTGATATACTCGTTTGTTTCGGTATCGCGCATCACAGCACTAGGTGATGTAAGTCACGAGTGGGGTTGGCCGGACTGGCAAGAGCGAATTTCGCAGCACCAAATACTCACAATCAATGCAGATCTTTCCACGCAGCATCAATGCCATTGCCCGGGCCTCTATGGTCCTGACGGTTGTTGCCGCCGCCGGGCTATTTTGGGTCATGGTGCAACTGGAACGTTCTCCCTACATCACGTATGCGGGGGTCAGGAAATCCCAGCCCGTCCCGTTCAGCCATCAGCACCACGTGACCGGACTCGGCATCGATTGCCGCTACTGTCACACCTCGGTCGAGCAATCGAGCTTCGCGGGAATTCCACCCACCAAGACCTGCATGAACTGCCATGCGCAAATCTGGACCAACGCCGCTTATCTGGAGCCCGTCCGCGAAAGTTTCCGCACGGGCCGCTCGCTCGAATGGACGCGGGTCAACCAGTTGCCCAACTACGTCTATTTCAATCACAGCATCCACGTGAACAAGGGTGTGGGTTGCAACACCTGCCACGGCCCCGTGGATCAGATGCCGCTCACATATCAGTACGCGTCGCTGCAGATGGAATT
Source organism: Terriglobia bacterium (assembly GCA_020073215.1). Classification (GTDB taxonomy): domain Bacteria; phylum Acidobacteriota; class Terriglobia; order Terriglobales; family Acidobacteriaceae; genus Acidiflorens. The sequence goes on from JAIQFO010000008.1 coordinate 111,063, forward strand.
CTGTCTCGACTGCCACCGCGCTCCGGAAAAGTATCTGCGCCCGCGCGAGCAGGTTTTCAATATGCGCTATGAGCAGCCTTCCACGGGCGAGCCCGTGATTGTGAGGGGAACGGCATATTCCAATCAGGAAGCGCTGGGGAACGCGCTGAAGGATCAGTACAAAGTGCGCCCGGTGAAAGACATCACGAGCTGCAACACCTGCCACCGGTAGGGCAAGTTTCAATCGCAAGAACGGAAAGCTGAGAACTGAGAACCGAAGACCGACGATGAGCATGGACGAGCACAAGACGAAACCGGCGGGAACCACTGGCGGATCCGAAGTCTGCCCGAGCAAGCGAAAGCAGCTTGACCTCGCGACGGTGAAGGCGCAGATCGAGGAGACGACCGGGCCCGAGTACTGGCGCAGCCTGGAAGAATTGGCGGGCAGCGAAGAGTTTCAGGAAATGCTGCACCGCGAGTTCCCGAAGGGTGCTTCGGAGTGGCTTGACGGCTTCTCGCGCCGCGGCTTCCTCAAGACCATGGGCGCATCGCTGGCGCTGGCCGGCCTGACCGGATGCACGCGGATGCCGAACACCGAGATCGTGCCTTATGTGAAGCAGCCGGAAAACGTCGTTCCCGGCCAGCCGATGTTTTACGCGACCGCGTTCACGTTGGGCGGTTACGCCTCGCCGATTCTGGTTGAAAGCCATCTTTTCCGCCCGACGAAAGTTGAAGGGAATCCGCAGCACGCGGCGAGCCTTGGCGGTACGGACGTTTACGCGCAGGCCTCGATTCTCGATCTCTACGATCCCGACCGGGCGCAGAACATCACCTACCTGGGCGATGTTCGCTCGTGGAATGCCTTCATGGAAGCCGTCCGCGGCCCCATGAATGTGCAGAAGAGCCTGGCGGGCGGCGGCGTGCGCATCCTGACACAGACCGTCACATCGCCGACGCTGGCCGCGCAGATTCGCAGTTATCTCGCGGCGAACCCGATGGCGAAGTGGCACGTTTACGAACCGATCAACCGCGACAATGTCTACGAAGGCGCGAAGCTGGCGTTAGGCGAGTCGGTTGAGACCCGCTACGACCTGTCGAAGGCCGACGTTATCGTTTCGCTCGACGCCGACTTCCTCTACGCCGGATTCCCCGGCTCCACGCGCTACACCCGCGATTTCGCCGCTCGCCGCAATCCCGACGCGAACATGAACCGGCTGTATGTGGTCGAGTCAACGCCGAGTTCGACGGGGATGAAGGCGGATCATCGGCTGTCGGTGAAGGCCGCTGATGTTCAAGGGTTGGTGGAGCGTCTTGTTGCTGGCGGGCATCCATTGAAAGAGTTGGGAGCCGGTAATACCGGGCTTACCGAGGATCAGTGGCGGTTTATGGTCGCCGTTCAGGATGAAATTGAGAGTCACCGTGGCTCATGCGTGGTGATTGCCGGAGATCATCAACCGCCGTGGGTGCATGCTGCTGTGCACGCGATAAATGCGGCATTCGGCAACGTCGGCAAGACGGTTCTCTACAGCGACCCGGTGGACGCCAATCCCGTGAATCGCGGCGAGTCGCTTAAGGCGCTCACCGATGATATGCGCTCGGGCAAAGTTGATCTGTTGCTGATTCTTGGCGGCAATCCTGCTTATGACGCGCCCGCCGAACTCGAATTCGCTTCGGCTTTGAAATCGAATGCCGTCAGTCTGAAAGTTTTTCTTGGCACGCATCGCAACGAGACCGCGGAGCTTTGCCACTGGCATGTGCCTGAAGCGCACTATCTCGAATCCTGGAGTGATGCGCGCGCCTATGACGGAACCGTCAGCATTGTTCAGCCGCTGATCGAGCCACTCTATGGTGGCAAGAGCGCGCACGAGATCATTACAATCCTTGCCGGTCAGCCAGGATTGAGTGGGCACGATCTTGTTCAATCTTACTGGCACAAGCAGCACAATGGCGCCGACTTCGACGTTTTCTGGCGGCGCGCACTGCATGACGGATTCGTCGCGGGTACAGCCTACCCCCCGACGAATTACACCCTAAAGAGGTTTGATCTCCAGTCGCCACGGTCAGCGAAACCCGACGCCATCGAACTCAACTTCCGCCGCGATCCCTCTATCTACGACGGTCGCTTCTCGAACAACGGCTGGCTGCAGGAACTTCCGAAGCCGTTGACCAAGCTGACTTGGGACAACCCCATCATGATCGGCCCGGCGATGGCCGAGCGGCTGAAGCTGAATTTCAAAGACGTTGCCGAACTGGAATTTCAGGGAAAGAAAGTCAAGGGCGCAGTCTGGATTCAGGCTGGCCATCCCGACAACTCGATCACTGTATTTCTGGGTTACGGGCGCACGCGCGCCGGTCGTGTCGGCACCGGCACGGGCTTCGACGTTTACCCGTTGCGCACCAGTCAGGCTCCTTGGTTTGCGGACGGCGCAAAACTCAGACCCACTGGCGATACCTACCAACTCGCCAGCACGCAGGGCTACCAGACGATGGAAACGCCCGACAAGAGCGAGCGTCTGCTGGTGCAGGAGCGCAGTCTTGAGGAGTACAAGAAAGAGCCAAACTTCGCGAAAGAAGGCGAGCCAAAACCTGAGCTCACTCTCTATCCCGGGTTCGATTATTCGAAGGAGACTTACTCCTGGGGAATGGCGATCGACCTGAACTCTTGTGTCGGATGCAATAACTGCATCGTCGCCTGCCAATCGGAAAACAACATCGCCGTGGTCGGCAAAGAGCAGACCCTCAAAGGCCGCCACATGCACTGGCTGCGGGTGGATGCCTACTACAACGGCCCGCGCGACAATCCCAAAGGTTTCTTCCAGCCCGTTCCTTGCATGCAGTGCGAGAACGCGCCCTGCGAACTGGTTTGTCCGGTGCAGGCGACCGTGCACAGCAGTGAGGGCCTGAACGACATGGTCTATAACCGCTGCGTCGGCACGCGTTATTGCTCCAATAACTGCCCTTACAAAGTGCGGCGGTTCAATTTCCTGCTGTTCCAGGATTGGGAGACGCCGCAGTTTAAACTCATGCGCAATCCGGACGTCAGCATTCGCAGCCGCGGCGTCATGGAGAAATGCACTTACTGCGTGCAGCGCATCAGCGAGCGCCGTATTGACGCCGAGCGCGCCGACTCCACGATTAAAGATAACGATGTGCAGACGGCTTGCCAGCAGTCCTGCCCGGCCAATGCGATCGTCTTCGGCAACCTCAACGACCCGAACAGCCTGGTCAATAAGTGGAAAGCGCAGTCGAGGAATTACTCCCTCTTGGGTGAATTGAATACTCGGCCGCGCACAACCTATCTGGCGGAAGTCCGCAATCCTAACCCCGAGTTAGAAGAGTCAAAGGCAGAGTTAAAGACGACGCCAATCGCAGAAGCGGAGCGCACGTAAGGCATGGCTACCAACACACAAACCCCCGTGGCAGACAGGCGAGTGCCGGTGATCGCGCCGGGCCATACCTTCTCCACCATTACCGAGAAGATCAGCAACATCGTGCTGAGCCGCCCCATCTCTCTGGGATGGATCTTCGGCTTCCTGATTGTTTTCGCGGGCATGAACATGCTGATGGTGGCCCTGGGGTATCTGTTCATTAAAGGTACGGGGATCTGGGGCATCAACATTCCCATCGGCTGGGGATTCGCCATCGTCAACTTCGTGTGGTGGATCGGCATTGGCCACGCGGGCACGCTGATTTCGGCAATTCTGTGTTTGCTTCGCCAGACCTGGCGTAACTCGATCAACCGCTTTGCCGAGGCCATGACGCTGTTTGCGGTGGCTTGCGCTGGGACATTCCCGCTCGCTCACATGGGACGCCCGTGGCTTGCGTATTGGATGTTTCCCTATCCGAATACCATGCGGTACTGGCCGAACTTCCGTAGTCCGCTGGTGTGGGACGTATTCGCGGTTTCGACTTACTTCACGATTTCGCTGGTGTTCTGGTTCGTCGGACTAATTCCCGACTTCGCCAGCTTGCGTGATCGCGCCGAGAGTACTTTGGTGCAGCGCATTTACGGATTGCTCGCCATGGGTTGGCGCGGTTCCGCCCGGCACTGGCATCGCTATGAAACGGCCTACTTACTTCTCGCCGGGCTCGCGACGCCGTTGGTGCTCTCGGTGCACACGGTTGTCAGCTTCGATTTCGCAGTCGGCATCGTCCCCGGCTGGCACACCACCATCTTCCCGCCCTACTTCGTCGCTGGCGCCATCTATTCCGGTTTCGCCATGGTTCTGTGTCTCGCGATTCCCATCCGCACGATTTACGGATTGCAAGACTTCATTACCATGCGGCATCTGGAGAACTCGGCCAAGGTGATGCTGGCCACCGGCCTCATCGTCGCCTACGGCTATGGCATGGAGGCGTTCATGGGCTGGTACAGCGGCAGCCAGTACGATTCCTTTCTGCTCTGGAACCGCCTGCACGGGCCGTATCGTCTGGCGTATGCCGCCTTGCTTGCTTGCAACATTTTCATCCCGCAGATTCTGTGGCTGAAGAAGTTCCGCGTGTCGACCGGATGGCTCTGGGTCATCTCATTCATTGTGCTCGTCGGCATGTGGCTGGAGCGCTTCATCATTGTCGTGGTTAGTTTGAGCCGCGACTTCCTGAATTCTTCCTGGGGCCAGTACTACCCGACGAAGTGGGATTGGATGACTTTCGCCGGCACCATTGGCATGTTCCTGACTGCCATGTGGCTGTTCGTCCGCATTCTGCCCATGATCTCCATCTTCGAATTGCGCACCTTATTACCGGAGGCGCACGTGCACGAGGCGGCGGAGGTGAAGCAATGACGAATTCAGCGACCCATTCTTCAATTTACGGACTGATGGCCGAATTCGACTCGGCGCAGGAACTCGTGGCCGCCGCTTACAAGACGCACGAAGCGGGCTACCAGAAGATCGACGCCTACAGTCCGTTCCCCATCGAGGGCCTCGCCGAAGCCATCGGCTTTCACAAGAACAGTGTGCCCCTCGTGGTGCTCATCGGCGGACTCATCGGCGGGATATCAGCTTACGCGCTGCAGTATTGGGTGGCCGCGATTACCTATCCGGTCAATGTTGGCGGGCGCCCGTTTCACTCCTGGCCCTCGTTCATAATCGTGACCTTCGAATTGACCATTCTCTTCGGCGGGCTCTCCTCCGCCATCGGCATGATTATCCTGAACGGTCTTCCTATGCCTTATCACCCGGTGTTCAACGTGCCCGAGTTCACCAAGGCATCGGAAAACAAGTTCTTCCTGGTGGTGGAATCGAGCGACCCGAAATATGACGCCGCCCGCACCCGTTCGTTTCTCGCGAGCCTCGCTCCAAGCATGATCGCGGAGGTGCCGAGCTAGTGATGGGTTCCGCTCGCAAGCTCCGAAAAGTTTTGCCCGCGCTGCTGGCGTTGATTGTCCTCACCGCCGGATGCCGCCTTGACATGCATATCCAGCCGTATTACCGGCCCATGGCGAAGAGCGATTTCTTCGTTGATGATCGCTCGGCCCGCATGCCGATTGAGGGGACCGTGGCCCGCGGCGATCTGCGCGAAGACACTTACTTCTATACCGGGAAGATTGGGAACAATCCCGGTGATTTTATGCCGTTCCCGGTGACCAAGGAGGTTCTTGACCGCGGACGCGAGCGGTTCAACATATACTGCACGCCCTGCCACGGACGCGTCGGCGATGGTAATGGCTTCATTCCCACGCGCGGATTCCGGAAGCCGCCATCGTTTCACATCGACCGTCTGCGCAAGGCTCCGATCGGCTACTTCTACGACGTCGACACCAACGGTTTCGGCGTCATGCCCGACTACGCCTCGCAGATTGCGCCGCGCGATCGCTGGTGCATCGCGGCGTACATCCGCGCGTTGCAGTTGAGCCAGAGTGCATCTTCAAGCGACGTGCCCGCAGGACAAAAGATCCCGTCGCCTCCGCCGCAGTTCCGCGACATCGGCAACGGAGCCACGCTGCCCGAAGTCGCGACGCCAACCGAAACTAAAAAAGAGGAACCTAAATGACCGCGGCCACAGTGAAGATGACTAAGTCGGACCTGATGGCCCCGCCCGTGGCCCAGACCATGCAGCAGCGGTCGCTCGTGATTGGCGCGATCGCAGCGATTGCCTCCATTGCCGGGGCTTATCTTGCGCCCGGCAGTTTCTATTCCGCCTACCTCACCGGCTTCATATTCTGGCTTGGCCTATCGCTCGGATGCATGGCCATCCTGATGCTTTACCACCTGGTCGGCGGCGCGTGGGGTACGGTGATTCGCCGCATCTTGGAATCGGGCATGATGACCCTGCCACTCATGTTCGTCCTTTTCATTCCAATTCTGCTGAACCTGCCCAAGCTCTATAAGTGGGCCCGGCCCGATCAACTCGCTTCCGATACGAAGCTGGCGGAAATCGGGCAAAGCTATCTCAACTTCAACGGTATTCTGTTGCGCTACATCATCTACTTCGCGATCTGGTTCGGGATGGCCTACTTCCTGAATCGCTGGTCAACCGAGCAGGACACGATTGCAGGTCAAAGCACGCTGCGTTTCCGGGTCATGAGTTCGATTGGGCTCGTCATTTACTCGCTGACGATTTCCTTCGCCGCGATCGACTGGGTGATGTCGCTGCAAGCACGCTGGATTTCGACTATCTATGGTCTGCTGTTCATTGCGGGAGAAGCGCTCTCCGCCTTCTGTTTTGTTGTGGTGATCGAGAGCATTCTCGGCAAACGCAAGCCGATGTCCGAGTATCTCACCGATACGGAAGTCCACGACCACGGCAAGTTCATGCTCGCTTTCGTCATGGTTTGGGCTTACTTCAATTTCTCACAGTGGCTCATCATCTGGGCCGGGAATCTGCCCGAAGAAATCCCGTGGTATGTGCGCCGCATGAATGGCGGATGGGAAGCGGTCGGCCTATTCCTCGTGGTGTTCCACTTCGCCGTGCCGTTCGCGCTCCTGCTCTCGCAGCGACTGAAGCGCAAGACGCGCACGCTGGTCCGGATTGCTTCCTGGCTCATGGTCATGCGCATCGTCGATATTTTTTGGCATGTCGAACCGGCGTCGCATCCCGCATTTCACCTCAGCTGGCTGCATTTCATGATTGTCGCCGGCATCGGCGGTCTTTGGATGGCCTACTTCTTCCACAACCTTAGATCGCGTCCGCTGCTGGCCGTCAACGCGCCGCAGACGCTGAGACTACTGGAGCCGTCGCATGAGTGAAGAGATGAAGCATGGTTACTCGAATCCGGACCACTCCGGCGGCGAAGCCGGGTTCGAACGCGAAGACTTGGGCTCGCGCGGCGTCTTCGCCTTCATGATCGGACTCGCGGTGGTCGGCGTGGTCATCTATTTCATCATCAGCAGCATGTATTCGTTTCTCGATAAGTACGAGCGATCGCAGATGGCAACGGCCAGTCCGCTGGTTACTTCCAAGGGTGCGATGTCGCGTGTGGTTACGCAGGACTACATGGACCAGCGGTTCAAGGAGAATGGCGCTCCCATGCTCGAGACCAACGAGCGCGGGCAGTTTCGCGACTTCCTGTTGAATCAGGAAGACCAACTCAACAGCTATGGCTGGGTCGACGAAAAGGCGGGTGTGGCGCACATTCCGATCGAGCGCGCCATGGAGTTGACGATTCAGCGCGGGTTGCCCGTGTATGCGCAAGGCAGCGCGAACCCGGGCAAAACCGAGCCAGGTAATGCGCCTGCCAAAAAGTCAGCTGCTTCGAAGCAGTAGATAGCCAGACCCGAAAGGGCCTTTGATTGCGTGGGCGGAGACGGGGCAAGCCCCGTCTCTACAGGGAACCGCTCCAGCCGGATAGCTGGAAAAGGAAAAAGCAGTGCGCAGCAAATGCAGTTTCGCCAATTCGATCAGCGTAGCAGCTCTCTTGCTCCTGCTTTCAGCGACTTCGCTGTTTGCGCAGGGCGGGCGCGGTCCCATGTCGGGGGGCGGCATCATGAGTCCGCCGGTTAACCAGCGCCCCGTCGGACTCGAGTTTGTCGGCATCGAGCAACATCTCAACGCTGAAGTTCCCGGCAATTTCCAATTCAAAGACGAACTCGGCAACCCGGTCAAACTCGCCGACTATTTCGGGCACGGACGCCCGGTGATCCTGAACCTTGGCTACTACCAATGCCCCATGCTCTGCAGCGAATTGCTGCAAGGCCTGGTGGGTTCGATGAAGACGCTGACCTTTGATCTCGGCAAGGATTTTGACGTCCTCACCGTAAGCTTCGACCCGCGCGAAACCACCGAAATGGCCGCTGAAAAGAAGCGGGACATGATGAAGCGCTATGGCCGCCCGAACTCCGATCAAGGCTGGCACTTCCTCACCGGCAAGGCTGACCAGATCGAAGCCCTCACCAAAGCCGTCGGCTTCCAGTTTCAATTCGATCCGAAGACGGAGCAGTACGCGCACGCCGCCGCCATCGTTATGCTCACGCCCGACCGCCACGTTTCGGGATACTTTTACGGAGTCGAGTTTTCTCCGAAAGATCTGCGTCTTGGGCTGGTGCAGGCCTCGCAAAATCAGATTGGCAACATCGGCGACCAGGTGCTGCTCTACTGCTATCACTACGACCCGAGGACCGGAAAATACGGCGCTGTCATCAGCAACATTCTGAAGCTGGCGGCGCTCGGGACCATGCTCATTCTGGGAACATTTATGTTTGTCATGTTCCGTGGCGATCGTCGCGCGGCTCGAGCCGAATTCAGGCGAGTTACATAACGAGTTAGCTAATTATGTCGAAATTCTTACCATTGTGGCCCGATCAGGCCTCGACCATGGCACACCAGGTGGACGCTCTCTACATCTATCTGCTACTGGTCTCGGGGGTCATGACGGCGCTTATCTTTCTCGCCGTCATGTTATTGGCGATTAAGTATCGTCGCTCCAAAGGCTGCGTTGCCGAGCCGATCGAAGGCTCCACGCTCCTCGAAATTACCTGGTCGATCATCCCGCTCTTTGTGATGATGACCTTCTTCGTCTGGGGCGCTGTCATCTATTTTCAGGAGCGCACTCCTCCCGCCGACGCCACCGAAGTTTACGTCGTCGCCAAGCAGTGGATGTGGAAGATTGAGCACATGGAAGGCCAGCGCGAGATCAACGAGCTGCACGTCCCCACCGGCCAGAACATCAAGCTTATTATGACCTCGCAGGACGTGATTCACAGCTTCTACGTTCCCGCATTCCGCATCAAGCAGGACGTACTGCCCGGCCGCTACACCACGCTCTGGTTCAAAGCCACTAAACCGGGCCGCTATCACTTGTTCTGCGCCGAATATTGCGGAACCCAGCACTCGGGAATGGGCGGCGACATCGTAGTCATGGAGCCGCAGGATTACGCGCAGTGGATGGCGGGCGGACCGTCGGCGCCATTGCAGGACACGGGCAAACAATTATTCTCTTCGCTCGGATGTTCCACCTGCCATCGTTTTGACGTGCAAGGGCGCGGCCCCAATCTGCAAGGCATCTACAACAAGCCGGTTCTGCTGGAAGACGGACGCACCGTGACCGCTGATGAGAACTACGTGCGGGAGTCCATCCTGAATCCCACTGCAAAAATCGTGAATGGCTTCAAGCCGGTGATGCCCACGTTCCAAGGCATCGTCAGTGACGAACAATTGAACGCGCTGGTGGCCTATGTTAAGTCGTTAAGCCGGCCAGCCACAGGAACCGCCGGGCTGCAGAATCCGCCCGCTGCTTCCTCGGGCCAACCCCAGAATATGCAGGTGCAATAGTTATGGCGAGCATAGGAATCCCGGCGAATCAGGCTCCCGCTTCCACGCCGAAGCTGAACTATCTCAACAACGGGCACACTCTCAAGTCATGGCTGTTGACCACCGACCACAAGCGGATCGCAGTCCTCTATCTGATCTCGGTTACTTTCTTCTTCTTCCTCGGCGGCTTCTTTGCCATGCTCATCCGGCTCGAGTTACTAACGCCACAGGGCGACCTGATGCAGGCTGACACCTATAACAAGGTGTTCACCATGCATGGCATGATCATGGTGTTCTTCTTTCTGATCCCTGTCGTGCCTGCGGTACTGGGTAACTTTCTGGTGCCGCTGATGATCGGCGCCAAGGATCTTGCGTTCCCGCGCATCAACCTGCTGAGCTGGTATCTCTACGTTCTCGGCGGCATCCTGATTTCCCACGTCATGTTGACCGGCGGCGTCGACACGGGCTGGACTTTCTACACCCCATTCAGCACGGACTATACCAACACCAAGATTGTCGAGGCTGGGCTCGCGGTCTTCATTGCAGGTTTTTCGTCCATCTTCACCGGACTCAATTTCATCGTTACCATTCACCGCATGCGCGCGCCCGGCCTCACCTGGGACCGCCTGCCGCTGTTCATCTGGGCCAACTACGCCACCAGCCTGATCATGATTCTGGGCACGCCGGTCGTCGCCATCACCATCGTGCTGGTGGCCGTCGAACGCCTCTTCCACCTCGGCATCTTCGATCCCCGGCTCGGTGGAGACCCGCTCTTGTTCCAGCACCTGTTCTGGTTCTACTCGCACCCCGCCGTCTACATCATGATCCTGCCGTCGATGGGCGTGGTCAGCGAGCTCATTGCTTGTTCGGCACGCAAGCGCATCTTCGGCTACAAGTTTGTTGCTCTGTCCAGCGTTGCCATCGCTGTCTTCGGATTCCTGGTGTGGGCCCATCACATGTTCGTTGCCGGCATTTCGCTTTATGCCGCGATGATCTTTTCCTTCCTGAGCTTCTCCGTGGGCGTGCCTTCCGCCGTCAAAGTCTTCAACTGGACGGCAACCCTCTACAAGGGTTCGATTTCGTACGCGACTCCGATGCTCTATGCCTTTGGCTTTATCGGACTGTTCACCATGGGCGGACTAACCGGCCTCATGCTGGCGACCATCGGCATCGATGTTCACGTCACCGACACTTACTTCGTCGTCGCTCACTTCCACTACGTCATGGTGGGCGGAGTGCTCATGGGGTATCTTGGAGGCCTGCATTTCTGGTGGCCGAAGATGACCGGCCGCATGTATCCGGAAGCCTGGGCCAAGCTGTCGGCGCTGCTCGTCTTTGTCGGCTTCAACCTGACGTTTTTCCCGCAGTTCATTCTCGGCTACGTCGGCATGCCGCGCCGCTACTGGCAGTATCCTCCGGAATTCCAGACGCTGAACGTGCTCTCGACCGCGGGCGCCAGCATCCTCGCCGCCGGCTATCTGCTGCCCATGATCTACTTCGTCTGGTCGCTGCGCTACGGGGCGATTGTCACCGATCCGAATCCCTGGGCCGCTGCTGGTCTGGAGTGGAAGACCGCGTCGCCGCCGCCCACCTTTAATTTTGACGAGACGCCCGTGGTGACCTGGGAAGCTTACAACTACGACGAGATTCCAGCCTGGGAACGGAGGCATCCCGGTGCAAAATAGCCAAGCGACGACCGAAGTTACGGCGATGGAGCACGAAGCTCACAATCCGGCGCTGCTTCACCACTTCGCCGACGCCCAGCAACAGAAGAACGCTGCCTCGCTGGGCATGTGGCTGTTCCTGGTGACTGAAATCATGTTCTTCGGCGGCATGTTCTGCGCCTATCTCATCTACCGCCTCGCCCACTTCAACGCTTTCGCCGCCGGAAGCCAGCAGCTCAGCATCTTGCTCGGAGCCACGAATACCGCCGTCTTGATCATCAGTTCGCTTACGGTAGTGTTGGCGGTGAAAGCGGCGGAAGCGGGCAAGCGCAAAGTGCTCGTCGGCTACCTCGTGGTTACGGTGCTGCTCGGAATGACCTTCCTCGTGATCAAAGGATTCGAATACAAGGAAAAATTCGAGAAGCACCATGTACCCGGCGAGACGTTCAAGTTCACGGACACCTTCGACGACAACGGTAAGCAAATCCCGGTCAACCCGAAGGAAGCTGAACTCTTCTTCTCCCTCTATTTCGCAATGACGGGCATGCATGCTCTGCACATGATCATCGGCTGCGGCCTCTTTAGCGTGCTGGCGGTCTTGGCATGGAAGGGACATTACACGCCTGGCTATTTCACGCCCATAGAAAACGCAGGCTTGTACTGGCACCTGGTCGATATCATTTGGATTTATCTATTCCCGTTGTTGTATTTGATTAGCAGGCACTCGTGAGGATTGCTATGTCGGAACAAGAAGAACACACTAGTCGCCCGCAAGGATTTTACTTAGCCATTGGCATGGGCCTGCTCGTCCTGACGGCGACCACGGTGGGCGCAGCCTTTGTGAACCTCGGTCCGTTCAATCCCGTCATTGCGCTGCTGATCGCTACCATCAAAGCCACGCTGGTCGTGCTCTTCTTTATGCACGTGAAAGGCGCGAGCGAAAAGCTGACCGCGGCTGTAGTTGTCTCCGGCTTCTTCTTTCTTGCGATTCTGCTATCGCTCTCGTTGGCCGACTATCTGACTCGATCCTGGCGGTAGGAGGCTGGAGATCGGCCTTCGGTCTTCGATCTTCGGTCTTCGATCTTCTATTTATGGCTATCGTCAGATTAAGAATTGACGTTTCCGGCACGGTGGGCGATGAAGCCTGGCGCGTACTGAAGCCGTTTGACCAGATGCAGAGTGCGGATTTCGGTCCTCAGTTCGGCAGTGGTGGGCGTTGCAATCATCCGCTCAACGAAGCCCACAACCAAGGGGAATGGATTGGCGCCGAGATCCGGCTCCAGACACCGCTTCTAGCGCAATACGCCGTCTCCCACTATCTGGAGCAGGACCGCGTGCTCGATGCGGATGTGGTGGAGTAACGTATGTTTACCGCATTCGCCGAACGTTGCGTGTCGCTCGTCCTCGGTCATCCCTTCGAAAAGGGAAACTTGACAGCTGAGAGCTTTTCTCGTTCAGCTTCGGTTTCCTGCTGATACCCCCTGACCACGGTCTTTTGGAATCAAAGACTTAGCGATTGGTTTTTCTCATGTCTTTGAGGAATAAGGACTTACTTGTAAAGTCTTTATTCATCAAAGACTTGGAGCATCTGATCAATAAATAACTGACAAATTCGGGAAACTGTGAGAGAGTGAATCCATGAACGGAAGGCGGGTGATTCGGCGGAACTTTTCTGGGCTGGAGCGACGGCGGATGGAGGGGGCCCGGCTACTGCGGGAGGGCGTGAGGCAGGCGGAGGTGGCACGGCGAGTGGGGGTACGCCGGCAGTCGGTGAATGAGTGGGCGAAGAAGGTTCGGCGGGGAGGGGTATGGGCGCTGAAGGGGGGACGGCTGGGGAGACCACCGAAGCTTCATGCGGAACAAGTGAAGCGGGTGGATAGACAGTTGGAGCGTGGTCCGCAGGTGATGCGGTCCAGGAAATGGACGGTGCGGCGGGTGGGAGAGTTGATTGAACGGGAGTGTCGGGTGCGGTATTCGGCGGCCGGAGCTTGGGGAGTGTTGCGCGGGATGGGGTGGAGGTGGAGGGACGGCGGTCGGGGATGGAGGAGGGAGGGTGGAGGTTAGAGGTTCGCATCGTTGCGAAGGGTGCAAGGGTGAATCCGGGTTCGGAAAAATCGGGGAACGTCCCGTCTGTCCCCAGTTTTTGCCCCAGTTTTTCCAGTTTTTGCCCAAAGCAATCGTCGAACGTTGCGTTTCGCTCATCCTCGGTCATCCCTTCGAATTTTCCTGGCTCGAGGTATCCCAAGCAGATGTATTTCATCAATTCCTCCTTGTTTCCTGTGACTCCTTGTTTGCTGTGACTCAGAGCCGTAGCTCATCGTTCTGTTATCAGATAGTCGTTCGGGAGGCCGAAAATCGACAGCTACTCCATTTTTTTTAGCGTCGTCAGAGGAATCTGTGGGTCACTGATTTGTCGAGTGGCGGCCGGAAGTCGGGCTCGAGTTGATTTAGGCCGGGCCAGCCCCCTCCAGAAGTTTGACCATCGCCCAAGGTTGAATTAATGTGTTGCTGTCGATATGGCTGATAAATACACAAGCGATCGAAACACCGTGGGCACGCTGTTAGCTCTGACGAGCCCTTCGATTCAAGTCCCTGAGTGGCAGAGAAGCTACAGTTGGGACAATCCCCGCGTCGAAATCTTCTGGAAGGACCTTCTGAATTTCTCGAATCGTTACCCAGATAAGAACATTGCGGACCAGGAATATTTCTTGGGAGCGCTCGTCGTCGTGGATGCGGGCGGCAAGCAACTGCTCCTCGACGGTCAACAACGGCTCGCCACAGCGACAATTCTCCTGTCGGTCATTCGTGACTTCCTGAAAGAGTACAAGGCCGACGCAGCCGGCCGGATTCAACAGCGATACATTGCGGACATCGATGACGCAACGAACACGACGAATCATAAGTTGACGATGAACCGCTATGACAAGGAGTTCTTTCAGCGGGAGATTCAAGAGTTTCCCGCAGTGGAGCCTGCGCCGGTCCCGAAACTGGCCTCTCACCATGAGATTCGTGCTGCACGCGACTTCTTCAAGAAGACGTTTGAAACGGAATATACCGAGTTGGGGCGAGGTGAGCCGTCGTACCGATGGGCTCTCAGAATTCAAGACGTTCTCACGAATCATGTCTCCCTCGTGGCCGTTCGTTCCACGGACGAAGACAACGCCTCATCGGTGTTCGAGACCTTGAACGATCGAGGCATCGGACTTTCAACTCCCGATCTCTTGCGGACGCTCTTGCTGAGGCGCGCGAACACCGATGCGGAGCGCGACGAGATCATCAACCTGTGGGAGACCATCTTGGCGATCGAGGACGAAGCCAGCGTGCAGAGCTTCCTTCGACACTACTGGCTGTCGCAATACGGCGACATCAAGACCCACGCGCTGTACAGAGAGATCAAGCAACACATCGAGACGAAGAACGTCGAATCGCTGAGCTTCTCTCGGGAACTGGGGAAAGCTGCAGCTCTTTATCACGACATCGTGACGGCTACCGAAGCTGAGCCGGACCTGCGCCGCCCACTTTCAGCGATTCAGATGCTGGGCGCCGCGTCCCTACTGCCGGCGATTCTGAGCGCGTATTCGATCGAAGACATCGAGGGCCGGAAGAGGTTTCTAAACGCGCTCGTAGCCACCTTTGTTCGTCACAGCGTGATCGGAAGCTTGGAGATGTCGAAGCTCGAAAACATCGCGTTCGAGGTCGCGCGACAATTGCGGGCTGATAAAGCATTCGAGGCGAGCATCTCTAAGCTCGCAGCTTTTGTGCCGACCGACGACCAATTCACTGCGAGGTTCAAGACAGCGCGTGTCGGTCGAAGAAACAGTGCTCGATATGTCTTGCGGGAGATTGAGCACGCTATTCGAAAAACGAAGGAACTAGCCGTCGAGGAGACGGACCGTGTTCACGTGGAGCATATCTATCCGCAGACCCCTCCTGCCACCGACAAGTGGAAGGACCACGACCTGTGGATTGATCGGCTCGGAAATTTGACGCTCCTGGCGAAGAGGCTCAACGAGAAAATCAAGAATGAGAAGTTCCCGGTCAAGAAGCCGGAGTACGAGAAATCCGATTTGGAGCTCACGAAGCAGTTGTTGAAATACGCCGACTGGAACACCTCGGACGTCAACGAGCGACAAGAGTGGATGGCCGGCTTCGCCAAAGATATTTGGAAGGTCGCGTAGGCGCTGGCTGTGGCAGCCGGCGTTTCCGGTTTCCGCCCCTTCGGCAGGCCCAGGGCAGGCTCTTCGCAAAAAACGCGAAGGAACGGCGCACCCGCCGTTCCGGTAATGCCCGCAAGATCAAAGGCCTGGGCCACCCGCCAGGCGTATTATGTTGTGATCCATCCATGAAGAAAGATAAGGTTTCGAATGAAAAGAAAAACCTTAGCCGATTAGCCGGAGAGTTCTTGGTCGCGTCTCGACTCACGCAGCGGGGATATATGGTCGCGCTACAGTGGGGACAGACGATTGGCTACGATATCTTAGTCTTTGACAAGAAAAGCAACGTCGCCTTCCTAGAGGTAAAGGCCACAGCATCTCATCATCAACGGTGGATTCTCCAAGCGAAATATGCTCACCATGCTGAGGGAGATTCAATCCCTCAGACCCGTCGGTTTGTCTGTTGTGTTGACCTAACAGTGTCAAAGACTGCCCCACAGGTTTACGTATTTCCCGCTAAGGTTGTGGAGGACGGTTTGAGGTACTTTTACCAAAAGAGCGGATTCTCCAACAGCCCGAGTTACATGCTCGCGTTGGAAGCGAAACCGCGAGGCCGCACGAAAGAGGCTAAAGTCAAAACCGTCGGTGAGTTCATTGAGGCTTCGAAGTATCTTGACTGTTTCGACGGGCTGAGCGTTTCCCCTGTTGAAAAATGAACGGGCGGGTAGCCCACCCTTAACGATCTTTGCGTGCACCATTCTCACTGTGTTGGTAATGCCCGCAAGATCAAAAGCCCAGGCCATCCGGCCGAATGTTTATAGACTTCCGGTTGGGACTGCGCCGGCACGCTCGTAATTCACGATAATGACGCCTTTCGAGGTGACTGTGCTTTCCGTTACCTTGAATGCCGCCGGGATCGTGCCCTCGGCAAACAATCGTTTTCCACCGCCCAAGGTTATCGGAAATATCTTCAGCCAGAAGGCATCGACCAAATCATGCTGGAGGAGCGTCTGCACGAGATTTGCGCTTCCATAAACGTGCAAATCCGGCCCTTCCTGTTGCTTAATTTTGGTGATTTTTTGCGCAATATCTCCGTTTAGAAACACGGACGGCTGCCATTCGTGAGAAGTCATGGTATTCGAGGCGACGTACTTGGTCGCTCGGTTGACGGCTGGCCACGTGTCATTATGTTGCGGCCAGAATCGTGCCCAAATGTCAAAGGTTTTGCGCCCTATCAACAAGTCAAACGGCATGTTCATCTGCTTTTTTATGGCCGCTGAAGAAACAGGGTCGGAATGTGGACCTGTCCAGCCGCCATACGCGAAGCCGCCACTGGTATCTTCCTCGGGCCCGCCTGGGGCTTGTATGACACCATCCAGGGAGACAAATTCGAGCACATTGAGTTTTCTCATGGCTGAGTTCCTTTCGAGCCCTATCTGATTTTGTTTAGTTTACGGCTGTCTCCCTGACGAGTCTTTTTTTATTCCAACTGCCGAATCCGCACTTTCCCCGGGCCAGAGACCCGGAATCCGCTTTCTGCTATATTTCCGTGATCCTATGCCTGTTTTCCCCGACGCAAGTGCGCAATCTTCGTCTGATGCAAGCGGGACCCCCGGCCTTCCACCCAAGGCCCGTCGTCGCATGTCCACGGGCAACCGGCTGCTCTTCTTCCTGACCGCGTGGCTGATCGTGCTCATGCCGTTTCTGTTCTGGTGGAACACCTGGTTTGGCCGCCATCTCTCCGACAAACAACTGGCTGAGTATCTGCAAGACGAGAAGCATCCCCGGCACATTCAGCACGCGTTGGTGCAGATGGGCGAGCGCATGAGCCGCCACGACGCTGGTGTCACTCGCTGGTATCCGGACGCGATCCGCCTGGCCGCGGATCCTGTCGAAGAGGTGCGCAACACCGATGCTTGGGTGATGGGGCAGGACACTTCCGGGGCAGGGTTCCATGAAGCCCTGCTGAGAATGCTGGGCGATTCTTCTCTCAGCGTGCGTGGAAACGCCGCGCTTTCGCTGGTGCGCTTCGGAGATGCAACCGGAAGGCCCCAGATTGTTGAACTTCTGCAGCCGGCCAAGGTGATCGCGCCCGATGCCGGACAGATGACGGACGCCAGCGTTATCGGCACCAGCATCCACCAGGGCGGAGTCGTCGCCAAGCTCCAAGTAGGCGGGAGCCACACTATTGAAATGCGTTCCCCAATCGCTGGCCGTGTGCGCACACTCTCGGCTCGGGTTGGGCAGCAGGTCAAGCCGGGAGACCTCATCGCGACGATTGACCCGTCCACCGAGCAGGTCTGGGAAGCGTTGCGCGCACTCTACCTCGTCGGCCAGCCCAGTGACCTTGCCGCGGTCCTTCCTTATGAACGCGAGTTGCCCGACATTCCGGATCACGTGCGGCAGCAGGCGCTCGAAACCGAGACTGCGATACGTCAGAGGGTGAGATAAGGAGTTGGTTAGCGCTGAGCGGTCCGTGGCTGGTTTTTCGCGAAAGTCGGGCTTGAGCTAAGGAAGGTCTGATTAAGTCTGAACCGGCGAGACCGTTGGCATTGAGAGGGCGACCCTCAGCGGCTAAAGCCGTTGAGGAAAACGCGCCAGTTATGCAGCGCTGAAGCGCTGCTCCACCCAAAATCAGTTGGATGACAGAAGGCTATCGCTGCCTTCAAATCGGCATCACGCCGACTTCTTTTTCCACTTCGACTGTGTCCACCATGACGATGGCGTCCCACGGACAGCCGTCGAGAAAACATCCGTCCGGGCCCTTGCTGATGCACTTCTTGCAGCCGATGCATAGGATGGGGTCGACCTGGATCCGGCCAAACGGAGGGCTGTCTTCGTCCGGCACCCAGAACATGCAATCTTCCACCGGACAATACTCCACGCAGGCCGGCGAGCCCGCGCAGCCGGTGCAACACTCGGTAATCACCGCCAACTCCTTCGGTTTCTTCTTTCGAGGAGTTAAGATCCCCTTGGACTTGGGCTCGAATTTGAACTCTTCGGGCACCATCCCGGCCGGTTTCACGGGGTCCACTTCAGCAGGCATGCCGGTGAGTATACCGTATCTTTGCGGTCAAAGGCTTGGTCGTTTTTGATATATTGGGTGTCGAAAATGGACGCACGGGGTGGGGCGGCCATTGCCGGTGGGGGGCTGCCGGGCGGAGGCATACCATGTCAAGCGATCAGCGCGACATTCTTGAAACTCTTAAGTTCGAACTCGCGTTCCTGGAACAGGGAGGCTATGGACGTTCCGTGCATACTCCCCGGACGCCGACGCGGAGCTTTCAGGATTCTCTCACCTGCCTCAATTTCAGCGATCCGACGATGCCGCATCCGTGCAGCGAATGCTTCCTTACCGACTTCGTTCCCAAGGACGCCCAAAGTGAAAACGTGCCGTGTCACCATATTCCCCTGACTCCGGAGGGGGAGACTGTGGACATGCTGCGGGAGCACCAGCTGAAGTTGGAGGATGCCTTACGAAATTGGCTGCGCGCGACCATCCGCCGCATCGAGCGGGAGCGCGCGGCGGCAGCAAAAGCAGAGCCTGGTTAACAGCCTGTGGTGGAACTCCAGCGCCCAAAGCCAGCGCCTAAAGGCGCAGTCATAAGACAGCACTTACGGTATGCCTAAAGGCATACCCTGATACAAATCGTACTTGCACCACAGGCTGTTAAGCTCAAGCATGAAATCGAAGGAGACGTAATCCTGAAGGAAGCCATCGGGACAGCCGGGAAGATACCGGCGCTACATGAGGAGCGTGCAGGCCTATGATGCTGGTGATTTCCGTCGTACTTGGGATCGTCCCTCTGCTCGGGGTCGCATGGATCGTCTTGCATGGAAATATCGGCACTGTCGACGGCCTCTTCATGAGCCTGATTCTTCTGCCACTTTCCGGCATTCTATTTCTGAATGCATTTCTGGATATGCGGGGGCGTTTGAAAGCAAGGACAGGGACAAAGACTGCAGCAAGTCCTTTGGCGAATCGCACAATCACCGCTCCCGGTATCGAGACTGCTCCGCAGCTTCCCCATCACAAGGTCAAGATTAAGAAGGCGGGGCAGCGTGCCTGCAACGAGAAAAACGAGAAGGGGAAGTTTTGCGGCGGCCATTTGAAGCGCTGGTTTTATAGCGTCGATTTGATCGAGCAAGATTGCGGGGATGCGGAACAGGCCTGGGGGCTGGATGCCGAGGTCTATCGCTGCGAGCATTGCAAGACTTTGTATTTGCCGCACCCCGGGGAATCCGTGGTAAATGTAGCTGGGCAGGGGCAGATTTCGGTGTTTGGCCTGACGGTGCCGCCGAAGGCGAGCTAGAGCGTGATAGCCAAGACTTGGCCTTGGACACTGTGATGTCCGATGAAGTTGCCATGGTCAGGCCGAACCCTTGGTTGGGGTGAATAAACGGGACGGGGCACACTTGCGCTATTGCCTGATTTCGCAAATTGAGTCGGGCGCAGACGAAGCCCTTAGACTGAAAGCACGGAGACCATTAGCGTTCAGGTTCGGGTTCAGATCGAAGAGGCCGCTCGCCACCTGCGAGTCTCTGAATCTTCAGCGCGAAGTCTTGCCGCTCTTTTGCATCCTCCCGGAGATGCGTAAACGTAAATTCAAAAGCACTTCGGATGTGATCGGCAACGCCGATGCAGTCCTTCTCGCTCATATCGTGAATGCCCTCGCTAACCAACTTGTACAGTTCGCCCAGCGGGTTCGCCCCGTTAGGAGTCAGTGATGACGGGAGGACCGTGGCAGCGAGCTTCAGCTTTTGATCGTATGTGGTGCGTTCAACTTTGACCGCCCTAATCTTTTCAATAATCGTTGGATCGATGTCGTGAGATTCTGCAACCTGAGCCACAACTTCGAGCAGTTCGTCGGTTTTGTTTTCAACCACTCTCCGCATGTATGTGACTGCGCCCAGTCCAAAACCGTGATTCCGGCTGATGAGGGCCTTCTTATAGGCGGCAGCGTCCTCCGGGCCAAGATTGCCCTCTAACGCCTTTGGAATATCGATCGACACTTCCGGGAACTGGCCGACCTTCAGGACTTTTGACAAAACCATGATCGGTGCAGGGGTATTGGGAGTCGATGGGTGATTCGATAGGCCCGAAGAAATTCGCCGTTTAGGTATGATGGGAGTCTGACCGATCTCCCGATAGAGGACCATCAAGTGTTGCCCGGAGCAGCGATGGCATAAGTAATGCAGCCACTTAGTTTCATCTTTCAGCTCCTCTGACGGGACGAGAGAGGCTTGCTTGTACAGAGTCCAGGTCGTCTCCTTTTTGCATTGGGGACAGTCTCTGTTAATACGTTGCGGGACCTCGAACTGGAAAAAGTCAAAGGGGGTGTAAAGCGGCCAGCTCACGATGAAGTCTTCCGTAGTGCCAGATTTCTGCTTTTCTAGCTCTTCGATGTTCAACTCATCGGCCATTGCGAAATTGTAGCATTCTCATTTCCCCCCAAACTTCCCATGCAGCGTCCCCACGGGGATCCTCAACTGGCGGCCGACTTGATTCCAACTCGCACCGTGGCTGCGGAGTTCCGACACCTGTGCCACGAGTTCCGGCGTTTTAGACCTAGAATCGCCGCCCCCGGCAGGGGCGGTAGGAGTGGTTGGTGTAATCGCTGTTTGTGTCAACAATCAAGGATTCCTCTCCACGCAGCGCTTATTTCTCCAAGCAACACCACCCCACTCGGGCGCCCCACCCTGGGCCCCACCCCACCGGAAACTCGTCTCCACTCAATCACGGAGAGGCGTGACCGCTGTCATTGCGCGGCTGGGCCAACCGCTGTAGCTTGACGTCGAGGTGTCGAGACCCTCATTTCGCCAGACAGTCCCCCAGCTCTTTGACCACATATCGAGTTGTGGACTTACGCGTGAGCCACTGGGATGTTTGGCAAGGAGGTAACGATGTCAATCAACTTAGCAAAACGCAATTGTGTCAGTGACTGGCCGCGAATTCTCTTGCGAGCAGGAGCGAGGGCGATATTGCTAACGCTATCGCTGCTGTGCCTTGCCGCGCTGTCACCGGCGCAGCCCACAATCCAGATTAAGGAATACGTCGTAGGATTCCCGTTCGATATCACCGTGGGGCCAGACGGTGCCATGTGGTTCACGAATTACACAAATATCGGGCGCATCACCGCAAGCGGGGCTATCACGACCTATCCGCTTCCCAAGAACAGCATTCCAACAAAAATTGCCGCAGGGCCGGACGGCGCGCTCTGGTTCACGGAATCGCCTCCGAACGCGATAGGTCGAATGACCACAGATGGGATCGTTACCGAATTCCCCCTGCCGAACCCATCCGGCGAGGTCTGGGGCATCACCGCCGGACCCGACGGGGCTTTGTGGTTCAGCGAGTGGGTGGGCGGCAATATCGGCCGAATCACCGCGACTGGAGTCATCACGGAATATCCCTTACCTCGGTCCGCGAGTACCCCTTGGATTACCGTCGGTCCCGACGGCGCCTTGTGGTTCACGGAAACAAACGAATCCGGTGGCGGCGGCTATATTGGCCGAATCACGACGAGTGGGATTATCACCGAGTATCTTTTGCCTCCTCCCGTGCCCGGTTTTGCACAGTGGGGCTTTAATGGGATCGTGACGGGTCCAGATGGTGCTCTATGGGTCACCGATGGGGACTACAGGATCCTGCGCGTTACAACGCACGGAGACGCGACCGAGTTTAATCTTCCCCGTTGCCCCTCTTGCGTCGCTGGTACCGGCGCGATCCAGGTCGGGCCCGACGGAGCTCTCTGGTTCACGTTGTTTGGGAGCAATAGCATCGGTCGGATCACGACTAACGGCGCAATCACGCAGTACCCGATACCAACTCCAAACAGCCAGCCGACGGGCATGGCAACTGGCCCCGACGGATCCATCTGGTTTGTGGAGCATGCCGCTGGAAAGATCGGACAGCTGGTACTCGAAAAAACCGATACGACTCCGCCTATCGTCACAGTTCGTCCTGATACCAGGATACTGTGGCCGCCTAACCAAATGATGATCACAGTGACGGTTTCGGGCACGGTCACCGACATTGGATCTGGAGTACTGGCGAGCAGCGTCGAATATGCCGTGACCGATGAGTATCAGCTGATCCAGCCGAGAGGACATATCACGTTGGATCCGGCGGGTAATTACTCGTTTACACTCTCGCTTCGTGCCTCACGCGAGGGAAAGGACAAGAACGGACGCCACTACTGGATTCGGGTGGGTGCGCGAGACAATGCAGGCAATCGCGGCGTGAAATGGAGCGTCGTTGATGTCCCGCATGACTGGCGATGAGGGTCGCCAAAACAGGAAGGTAGTTCCGAACCGAACTGAATGAGCGGATGGTTGGCGTAACATCCCGTTAGCACAAGTTTGCGCTTTCCCTTCGCCTGTCTAGCGAATAAAAGGGCGCAAAGTTGCGATAGCTCTTGGTTTCGACAGTTAACTTCAGGCCTTCCAGGCAACAATCATCCCAAGAGCTATGGGCAGATAGATAACGGAGGCATGCAAGACGCGACTGGCCAAGACTACCGAATTCGATCTCGCCAACTTTATTACGTGATAGAGCAAGAAGACTCCCGCCAGGAACATACCACTCAGATAAACGGGGCCCCCGTGAGCGATCAGCGGAAGCATCGTAGTCACTACCAGGATCACCGTGAAAGCAATCATCTCGGCGCGCGTGAAGCGGGAGTCGAGATCAAAGCGGGGCAGCATCTTGTAGCCGGCCCGGGTGTAGTCCTCGCGGTACATCAGGGCAATTGCCAGGAAATGCGGAAACTGCCACAGAAAAAGGATGGCGAAGAGAAACCAGGCGCGCGGTTCGATATTTGCCGAGGCCCCCGCCCAACCGATCAGAGCGGGCATGGCACCCGGAAAAGCGCCGAGCAGCGTGCATAGCGGCGTCTTGCGCTTCAACGGAGTATAGATCAGCAGATACGACAGCAGCGTGGAGATCGCAAGCAAGGCTGCCAGCCGGTTTACCGTAACCGCAAGATACAGGCCTCCGGCTATGCTCAGCAGAATCCCGAACAGGAACGCCTCACTGGCATGGAGCCTGCCTGAAGGCAGCGGACGGCTGGCGGTGCGGCGCATCTTACCGTCCCATACCCGTTCCATCCACTGATTCAGGGTTGCGGTACCGCTGGCGACGAGGAGCGTGCCGACGAGGGTGTTGATCAGGCCGGCAATCCTGAAAGGCCCACGCGAGGCGAGATAATAACCCGCCGATGTGGTCATCAGAATCAGCAGGTTCACTTCCGGCTTGGTCAGGGTGTAGTAGTCCCTTAGCTTGGAAGAGAAGCGCTCCGTGGGGCTGTGCTGTATTGTTCCGTGAATGGTTGCCATGCTCTCCTGTTACCAATTACGGTCAAATATGCGCTAATCGTCGGGCTTGAAAATCGCCATCATCGGAAAAACTCAGCAAGGCGGCGAAAAGCTCACCTCAGGCGCTAAAGCGCGATACATTTTCAACGACTTACGGCACGACTAAAAGTCGTGCCCTTCCCAAGAGCTGCATGAATCAGAGTTCTTCTGCAGCCTGTTAAGGACGCATGCGGCGGCGAGATTGATCTCCGCCACCGGTGCGTCAGTGCGCCTTGAAAGTGAAGTTGACATTTTTGGTTTCGTTGCCGGTAATGGTGACGTCGGCGGTCTGAGTACCGTACTCCTCATGCCAGGCAGTGAGGGTGTACTTGCCGGGAGGCAGGTTGGGCAGCTTGAAGTTCCCGCCGCCCTTGCTTACGTCGTAGTGCGACGTCTTGAGCACCGCGAAGTAACCGTGCATCCAGGGATGGACGTTACATTTCACCGAGATAAATTCCTCTCTGGCGAATTTCTCGACAATGGGCGCGGCGCCGGGCGCCTGGGATTTATTCCACTCGCGGTTCGCTTTGGCCAGGGGGTGAATGTTGTGGGTAGCCTGGTCGTCGTTGGTGACCTTGAGTTCCTGGTTGGTGTGCATGACCACAACGTGCGGCAGATATTGGCAGCCTTTCTGCTCGAAGGTGACCGCCTGGGAAGGAACCTGACCTTCATCGGGAGCCCCGGACGAAACGTACACCACCACGTTTTCCAATGCATTGTTAGCCCCGGTCACAACCGATTCGTAAGTCACGGGTTTGGCATGCTGCTTGACGCAGTAGGGTTCTTTGCCCATATCGATGGGTCTTTGTCTTTCGGGCGTGCCGGTGTAGGTTACCTTGCCGCTCACCGTTCCAGCGAACATCAGAGACGAACCGACGAACAGCGTGAAAACAGCTAGCAGCATTTGCTGAGTGCGCATTCGAGTACTCCTCCTCGGGGTTTGGTATTCATTAGCGGACTGTGGTGAAACTCCAGCCTCCAGAAGCAGCGCCTAAAGGCGCTTTCATAACGCAATACTTACGGCATCGCTAAAGCGATGCCCTGATACGAACCTGCTTACGGCATCGCTAAAGCGATGCCCTGATACGAACCTGCTTACGGCATTGCTAAAGCGATGTCCTGATACGAACCTGCTCTTTACCACAGCCTGTTAGTGGCCTCCACCTGCCGATCTGTAAGCGGCCGGGGCGCCTGGCTTGACGCGGTGCGGCGCCTGAGTCGAAGCCTGTGGGCGACCCACGGCTGCGGCTACCCGCCTTTGTTCCTCGGGCGTGAGTTGGAACATGTAATCCACCAGCAGCTTGGTGTGGTCCTTATTGTAGCCTTGGAACGATGGCGGAACCGGACCGGCGAAGACCCAGTGATCATTCTCACGCCGGAACAGGTCTGAAGGCATCGAAGTCCCCGGGCTAATGGCCTGCGGATCGATGATCCAGCGCTCCACCCAATCCGGCTTCAGGCGCCCCCGCACCAAGAGGAGATTGGGAGCGACCGCGTTCTTGTCGTGCTGTAGATCCCCTGTGGCATGACACTTCAGGCAGGGGGCTGCCGTGCTGCTGAACAAGCTACGCGCCATTTCGGTTTCCTTCGCCGTCAGCACCGGAACCTGCTCCGGTATGTACGGAAACGGCTGCCGCGAGAGCGCCTGGAAGAAACGCACCAGCTTGCCCAATTCATTTTCAGAAAAGGAGAAAGTGGGCATGTGCACTTGCAGGTAGTTGCGCACGCCGTTGCGATTGGTGTCCTTGTCGTTCAGCGCCGGGTTGGTGAGGAAGCGCAGCAGCCACTGGGGATCGACCCTGGCCCCTTCGGTCAGAAGCTTGGGAGGCAGCATTTCCTGAGCATCCTGGTAGCGTTTCATCCCCATCAGCACAGTCGGCTGGCCGGGAATGAACTGATGGCATCCCATGCAGTTGTACTTCCGGACGACCCACCAGCCTTCCTGGATATCGCGGCGATAATCGAGCGGGCGGTACTGATAACTGGCGGGCAGAGCGCTCTCCTGGCTGCCCATCAGGAAGGTGGTGAGGGCTTGCACCTGGTCCTTGGTCAAATGCAGGTTGGGCATCCGCAGCTTTTCTTCTTCGCTCTTGATCTTGCCTTGATCGTAGACATTTGGCTCAGACAATTTGTGCTCGAAGAAGCCCTTGTGGTCGTACCAGGGACCTTGCGCGGGGCCGTTCGGCATTCGTGCCAGGTCTTCCGGGTTGGTAATCGGCTCTGAATTCTTGCCCCCACGCTCGGCGGCATCGGTGAACAGGGCAAAGTCGAGACGCTCAAGCGGCTTGCTGCCTTCGAACGTCAACTCGGTTCCGATGCGCCCTTCTTCCTCGAAGCCGGCGATCTCGTGGCAACCCGAGCAGCCGAAGTGACGAATCCACTTCTTGCCTTCATCCTTTAGCTTTGGGTCGTCCATGAAGGAAGCGTCGGCGTAAGAACTGGGCTCCTGCTTCTTCTGCGCCACCAGATACGTCGCGATGTCTTGTGCGTCCTCGGGGCTGAGGCGCAGGCTTGGCATCACCGTCATGTTTTGCACCTGCAGTTCGTGGCCATCGTTCGGGCACTTGCTGTGTTGCAGGTCGAAGACAAAGGGCAGCCCCTTCTTCGCATAATCTTCGGGGCCAATGTCTTTCTTTTCATACGGACAATAGGGACGAGTACGCTCGCGCGCGTTATGCACCCAGCGCACGAGATAGTCATAGTTGGCCTTCTCTCCTACCCGGGTAAGATTGGCGGCGAACGTTCCACCCTCCATCTGATCGCCTTCGCCCATGGAATGGCAGGCCAGACAGCCGCGCGTCTCAAACAGTTCCTGGCCGTGCGCGCCATTGCCCGGCTTGTGCTTGGGCGGCTGTGGGCCGGTCAGCGCCGACTGCCACAGATAGGCTGAGATGGCTTTGATCTGGTCGTCATTGAGGCGGAAGTTCGGCATCCGGGTGGTGGGCCGGAAGTCGGTCGGCTTCTTCAGCCAGACAGGAATCCAGTTCTTGTTGAGCTTGAGCCGGATGTCCTTCAGATTGGGTCCCACCTTCTTCATGTCCTGCAGCAGGCTTTTCGTCTGCCGGTCCAGTTGGGCGATGCGGCCGTCGGCCTTGCTGTTCGAAACCTTCAGTCCCACGGCTTCTTGGTTCAGCCGTGCCGCTTCTTCGTTCGTTTCCGCGGCATCGGCTTGGCTCATCAAGTACGATGCCTGCTTGATGTTCTGGATCTTCTCCTGCTCCAGTTGCTTGATCTCCTGGCTGACCGAGTTCAGATCCTCCGGTTCCTTGTCGTAGCCTTCATAGCGATGGCAGCCGACGCAGCCCCGCTGGCGAAACAAGAACTTTCCCTCGCTGATGGTCGAGCCCACGTCGTTGCTTACCAACATCATGTCCGCGGCATGGCAGGTCTGACAGCCAGCTTCAGTGTTTCCTTTGGGGAAGAGCGGCCACAACCAATGCTCGTAATTCCCGTGCGCCTTTTCAAGGCTGGTGGTGGCCCGGCCATTGCCCTGGTGGCAGGGAGAACAGCCGAATATGTCCGGGTCGTGCGTCTTCAGTAAACCGGGTTCAGGGTGGCTGGTGAAAGCGCGCGCGTACTCGTCGGGCTTCTTGCCCTGGGGAGCCATGGAAGCCGCAGTCAGCTTGAGCGGCTCGCGGATTCCCATGTGGCAGGATTCGCAGCGGTCCACGATGTTGGCTTCCGCCACGTTGATCTGCACGATCTTCGGACTCCACTCCGCAGTCTTCTTCTTCAGACCGTCGATTTGTGCTGGCGTGAGGTCGACCATCTGCTGGTTAATGTATGCCGATACCTTGGTGCTGGCCTCGGTCACGGGCTTGAGCACTTCGCCCAGTTCCGCGCTTACCTTGGTGCGTTCGTCTCTAAGCTCGTTGTATTTTTCTACCAGTCGGGGGAAATCGTATTTCTCCTGGTGACCGTCAGGATATTCGACCGACCAGGTTTCCCTTTTGTAGTCTTCGAGTTTCTTCCGCTTGCTTTCCTTGCCCGAGGCACTCGGGTCGGTCTCGATCTGGTAGGTGAGAGCATTCACATAAGCGCGTTTATCGACGAAGACGTGTTGAACCGCCAGAATTTTTCCGTTCAGATCGGAAATCTGTTTCTGGAGCTCATCTCTGCGGGGCTTGGCCGCTTGATAAGTTTGCTCGTAAGCCTGCTCGAGTTGCTGGTAGTCGGCGCTCTGTTCGACGTTCTTTTCGGACTGGACGGACTTTGACTCGGCGGTCTTCAGGAAGGCGCTGTAGCGCTGCTTCCACTCATGTTGAAAGGCTTTCCAGGGACGTTGGCCGTAGTCTTCATCCCACAGCGCCCAGAAGAGGGTGGCCATGAGGATGAGCATGGAGACGACGTAGTACAGCGCGAAGGACTTGCTGACAATCGGATCCGGCCTGCGGACGGGTTGTTCGGGCACTACAGCCTCCCATTAGTCGCTGGGCGTTGGTCGTTAGTCGTCAACACCTGGGATTCCAGGCTAAGAGCCCGTGGTGAAACTCACGTGCCCAAAGCCAGCGCCTAAAGGCGCATTCATAACACGGCACTTGCGGCATGCCTGAAGGCATGCCCTGATACGAATCTTACTTTCAACACGGACTGCTGACGACTAACGACTAACAACCTTTACACGTTGAACCATTACACGTTGAACCAAGGCGTGATCCACACGTACTTGATGTTGAACGCGAGCCGCAACATCATCTTGAGCGGCAGTGCCACCATGGTGAGCAGGAAAAAGACCATGATGGAGTACTGCAACAGGCTCATGCGTCGATAATCCTTCGGGTTGTTACGCCGGAACAGCGCATGGATGATGAACCCGCCGGCCGCGTAATAGCCTCCGACCACGATCGCTCCGAAAATCGCCTTGCCCAGGTTGGACGTGATCCCGAAAAGATCAGGCAGATCGCGGTTCACCTCATAAATCAGCCGACTGTGGTCCCAGGTTTGTCCCGGCCAGAACCACTGCCATCCCGGACCGCGTATAAACGTGCCGATAATGATCATCGCGACCCAGAGAACGATGAAGCCAAAGAGAAACGAGCCGATCGCAAACTTGCGCTGCTTCCAGGTGTAATAGCCGTTACCCAGGGGATTGGTGTCGATGTAGGGAATTACCATCAGGCCAACGATAACGAGCGTTGGCATCACTACGCCGGCAATCCAGGGGTCAAAGTACACCAACATTTCCTGCAACCCGAGGAAGTACCAGGGCGCCTTGGCCGGATTCATGGTCAGGTTCGGATTCGAAGGTTCCTCGAGCGGTGCGTTCAATGTAACCGACCAGATCATCAGGACGATGGTGACGATGATGGCAGCGAGGAACTCAATGCGCAGCAGAAACGGCCACACGTGGACTTCCTTCTGCCACCCCGGCTCGAACGGCCAAGTCTTGCGATGGTGAGTCTTCGCCATCGCGGGATTGGTTTCCAGTTCCTCAATCAGGTCGTCGTTGGCCTTCGCCTGCTTCCATGCCAGATAGCAATAAAAGGCCAGCAGCGGAATCAGAGCCACAATGGGTATGTTGTCGGGCGCGGAGCAGATCTCCCAAAGTTGTCGCCAATCCATAAGTGCTCCTGATCGTTTCCCCTGGCCTCGCTCAAGGTCAGAACTTACGCGTACAGCTTGATACCCCTAAATACGCATTTCCGGCGCTTCAGAGGCTGCGGAAAAAGTGAATTCTCGCTGCCCAGCCCCTAAAGGGGCGTCTGATTGCGAAGGACTTGCGGTATCGCTAAAGCGATACCCTGATACGAAACCTTACTGTTTACGAAACAACTGTTTACGAAACCTTACTGTTTACGAAACCTTACTGTTTCCGCAGCCACCTCAGGCCTGCGTCGCGCCACGACGCGGTTTATCTTCCGACGCGAGCACCACCGCCCCCGGGCCGGAGATACCGCCATCCTTCCGTACCCGCCAGAAGTGCACGATCATCAGGATGGAGGCCACGATCGGAATGCCGATGCAATGCCAGATGTAGGAACGCAGCAAGGCATTCGCATCTACGATAGAGCCGCCAAGCAGGCCAAAGCGCACGTCGTTGTACGGCGTCATCCCCAACATCTTGCCGAACGGCCCTTCGTGTCCGAGCAGCGGCGTGGCGCGAGCCATGTTGGTGCCGACGGTCACCGCCCAGAACCCAAGCTGATCGTCCGGAAGCAGGTAACCGGTGAACGAAAGCAGTAACGTGAGCACCAGCAGCAGCACGCCAATGTTCCAATTGAACTGACGCGGCTGTTTGTAAGAGCCGGTCAGGAACACGCGAAACATGTGCAACCAGACCGTAATCACCATGAGGTGGGCGGCCCAGCGGTGCATGTTGCGCAGGATCTTGCCGAAGGGCACATCATGCTCCAGATAGAGCACGTCGCGAAACGCCTGCAGTTTGGTGGGATGGTAGTAGAACATCAGCAGCACGCCGGTGAAGGTGAGCACGATGAACAAATAAAACGTGATTCCACCCATGCCCCATGTGAAACTGTAGCGCACGGCGTCGCGATTGATCTTGGCCGGATGGAGATGCAGGAAGACGTTGGAAAGCACGCCCAGAGCCCGATTGCGCGGCGTGTCGTCGTGCTTGTGGCGGAAAATCGATTTGTAGACCTCGGTCTTGGTTGGGTCTTTGAGCCCCTCGACTTGCTCCTTGGCTTTGGCGGGCAGATCGGTCTTCATGGATTGAACGTCCTCTTGCAGGGCGGACTTCAATCGTTCGAGCAGGCCAGTCGCTTTGCCGTTCTTTCCGTTTCCATTCTCTTCAGGCATCGTTTCCTCTGATCCTTCTGATAATGATCGGTCTGGTAATCAGCCCGTCTCTTACACGGCGAGAGCTCTGGCAGCAGACAGATTACAAGGGCAAGTAAGATCCATCGTCATTGAACTGGCTGGGCTGCCCTTTCGGCCACTGGTAGAGTTTCGACACATCGACCAGGATCTGACCGTCCGGAGATCTTTCGATGTGGGCCCGGTCCATGGGACGCGGCGCGGGACCCTCAAAGTTGACCCCTTCGCTGTCGTAGCCACTGCCGTGGCAAGGGCATTTGAATTTGTTCTCGCTCGATTTCCAGTCGGGGGTACAGCCCAGATGCGTGCAGCGTGCGTAGATCACGAACAGGCGATCGGGTGTGCGGTCCACCCATATGCGATATTTCTGTTGCCACTTGGTGTCCACTCCCAGACCGTATTCCTCGGGATAGCCAATCTTGAAGCTGGTGGCGGGCTCGAATAGAGTGCGTGGAAGGAAAAAGCGGAAGAACGCGATAAACCAGGCAGTGAGGAAGGCGGCTACGGTACTCCACACCAATGCCCGGCGTTGCCGATTGACCTCATTGTCTTCCGGACCGACAGAGGCTACTCCGGCGCCAGCCGCCGCTTTGGAAGTCCCCACCGCCGGTGTACCGACATATTTGGTCGATTCGCCGGTGCGTGCTACGGATGCAGCCGCCGAAGCAGTTACGGTTGCCGCCGGTCGAGGAGCAGGAGTTGGGGTTGCCGCCGCGGGTCGAGGAGCAGAGGCCGCGGTTGCCGCCGCTGGAGCGACCGGAGCAGCCGGAGCGTTCGCCGGAGGAGCAGTCGCCGCAGGAGTGGCTGGTTCGCCGAGCAGGGCAGTGATTTCGGCATCGTTGAGTGCCGGTAAACCTTTGCGGCCGCGATGCGCCTGTTCCGCTGCGATGGCGGATTTACTCCACTTCTTTCCGGCCGCAACCCATTTTGCGACTTCCTCGCTGATGTCGGCACTGGGCGCGGGCGTCGCCGCAGCCGCAGCCGGAGTTGGGGCTGCCGGTGCCGCTGCGGTAGGAGTTGGCGCCGGAGTGGGTGGGGAAGCCGCCGTGACGGGCGCGGAGGCCGCATCGCCGCTCTCCCACGACATGGGCCGGCCAGCCTTCAACGCTTCAATATCTGCATCGGTGAGTAGCGGCAGGCCTTCGCGCTTGCGGCAGGCCTGCTCCATCGCGATGAGTGAGTTGCTGAGCGCCCTTCTCGGTAAAGGCGGAAGATGCCCGAGAACGCCATGCCCGGCGCCCTGGGGTGAGTCGTCTGCCATCTGTACTTGCCCCCTGGTGTTGGACCCCAAACTTACGCGCAGACTTAATTGCGAAGAGTATAGCCGATGTTGTCAACCCCCATCCATCGATTGCCCGATCTCGTGGCGGGTCAGTTTGAATTTACTTTGAAAAGGCACGGCTTCACCGGCTCCGGAAGAACTCAGGTTTGGATCAGGGCATCGCTTTAGCTGTGATAGCCAAGACTTGACCTTGCACTCCACGCTGTCGGATGGGTCGCTACTGTCAGGCCGTAACAGGGTTTTTGACCGCAATGACTGAAAGGCAAACAAACGGCGCAAAGTTGTGTAAACGCCTGATTTCGGAAACCATCACCCCGCCAAGGTTTTGAGGCGAGCACGGAACTCAGCATCCCGGCATACTGCCGCAAGCTGCTGCGCGATTTGTTGAATTGTCACCTTGATCCTTTGGTCTTCGGTGAGAGCATGGAATCGCTCTAAGAAGAGAGTCTCGTCCCCTACGACTATCCTCACGCGCGCTGCTACCATTTTGCCGATGTCTTCCAGAACGTTCCGCGCCTGATCGTTTTCATGCAGGTCCAGCAGCGCCAGACCAAGAAGTCCAAGCGATTGATAGACAGTCCTGTCGTCGCCTTCCTCACGCCCCTTCGCCACGGCTTCTCGTGCCTTCGCGACTGCGCGGCTTGGATCGTCCAAAGACCAATAAATCGTCATGGCATATTGCAGCTTCGCGTAGCCAGTTCCGATACTCTGTTCTCGCTCCGCGCAATACGATTCAGCTTTCGCCAGATTGCTAGGCTCTTTGCTTAGATTGAGGGTGACCAGAAGCGAAAGAACGTGATCGAGAGCGTCCCTGTCGGCTGCAGCCGAAAGGCGAGATTTGGCTTTTTGCAGTTCGCTCTCCGCAACGTCGAATTTTTCGGAGTCAATCAACTTCATGACTCGTTCGTCCAGTTCTAGAAGGTCCATTAAATCTGATTCTAGCAACGGTTCCAACTTTTGTTGGATAGTTGTTGAAACATTGATTTCAACAGTTGGCTGGGTGTACGGTCTAGAATGACCAAAGAGAACCGATATGAGTGCTGGCAAGTGGCGTCACAGCATGTGCGTCAAGTGCTTTCGCAAGCGGTGGCCCCGCCGCAAGATTTGGCCCTGGCAAGTTCTCGAGTGTGTTCGAGTTTGGGAGCAGTGCTGTTTCTGCGGGGCGAAGCACAAAGACGGCGTTCACATGAGAAAGGACCCGCGCAGTCGTGAGTTGTGCTGTGGTGTGCCTCTCGCCGTTCAAGATCAGCAATGAGTGTGATCGCCTGTGGCTGTTGAAAAACTCCCTTTTCATCCGAAACAGCCAGAATTTTGGGGATAGAAAATGTCTACCCGACCCGAAAAGATCGCTTACAGCGCATCCTAACGCAATTTTATTTTCGCGAATTTCGCGGGTAAGAGTTCTTCAACAGCCACGCCTGATTACAACATTTACGACAGTTTGATAGAATACGTGGCCAATATGAGAGGGGTTATGCAAATGCTGTTGCTGATGTTCACGGTGGTCTCGTTGGTCCTAGGAGCACAAATCTCCCCAACGTCCGCCGATAGCCGGGCGGAACAACAAGTGCGCCAAGCTAGCGACGAGGAAGTCCAGGCGTTTCTACACAATGACGCGAAAACCATGGCGCGGCTCTGGTCTGAGGACCTTGTCGTCACCAATCCGTTGAACAAGTTCGTGACGAAACAGCAGGTGCTCGGCATGGTGCAGTCAGGATTTCTCGTAATCACCTCATACGGGCGCCGCATCGAATACGCGCACGTTTACGGCGATACCGTGATCCTGGCGGGTAGCGAAACGGTGGTCTGGGGTGGAAAGATGCCGAATGCCGGAAAGACTGAACAACTCCGATTTACCGCGATTTGGATGAAGCAGCAGGGTCGGTTTCAAGAGATTGCCCGCCACGCGAATATCGTTCCGCAGACGTAACTCACCGCAGCAGTTCTAGCTTTTGGCGAGCGCAAACTACGCAACTGGAAGTCAAGTGGCGATAAATCGCGTTTACACTCAAAATCCCCGATCGAATGCCGGTCTGTGTCCGATACGTGGAGCCTTGCCAACCTTGTCCGCAAGGTCGAGTTCAAACTTTGACACTCTAGCGATGCCGCAAGTCCTTCCAATCAAATGCCCCTTTAGCGGCTGAGCGGCGAGTGCAGTGCAATCCTTATTTGGTGTGCCCTGGTTCGTCGTAACGAAAAGGGTGCTGCACTCAATAACTTCGCTAGTACCGTGACCGCATGATGATTACGGCGTGGAATACGAGTAGCGCCGGCATCTTGCCGGCTGTCCCGAGGGCGTCTCGCCCTCGGCGCGGCGGGCGAAGACGCCCGCCGGACAGCCGCCGGGACGGCGGCGCTACTTTCTGGTGAAAAGGTACAAATCACGTGGTCGCGGCGCTAGAGCATTGCATACTGGCGAAGGTCGGTGTATGTTATCGGTCAATTGTTGAAGTCGAAACTGTGAGGGCGTGGGGAAGCCTCCGGTAAACAAACCCAAGAAGTGAAGGCTGCTGCTGGCCAGCCAGCGACCGCCGATTTCACCTTTACGGCGAAGTGGAGAAAAAGAACAAGGGAATTCCTGCTTAGGCCATGGCAACTCTGAGTCCTCCGGTAACGGTGCACGTGCCCCACACAGGTAGAGATGGAGGCAGTTCTCTTCCCCCTGTTTTTGGTGGTGGCGGGGACGGTGGGCGTAGCGACGGGTCTCCTGACTATGCCTCGCGTCTGCGGCGCGCCCGCCTTGGCCTGGCCGTGGCCATCGCTCCCATCGTAATGTTGTTCGTTTCCTTTACCAGCGCCTACATGGTGCGTAAGGGACTGCCCACACTGGACGAAAAGACGGGTACCTATGTTCGTGATTGGACTCCCGTCAACCTTCCGATCGCGCTGCTCCTGGTAAACACCGGATTGCTCTTGTTCAGCAGCATTGCAGCGGAATTAGCCCGCCGGCAGATCACTCGGCAGGCCGCATTAGATTCAGTTGGCTCCATTCCTGGCGTTTCTCTCGGCCCGGGGAAAGGCTTTCCCTGGCTGGGAATTACGGTCGTGCTGGGTGGCGGCTTTCTGGCCGGGCAGTGGTTCGCATGGCATCTGCTGGCCGAGCGCGGGGTTTACCTGGCAACCAGCGCCAGCAGTGCGTTCGTGTATTTGCTCACCGCTACTCACGCTGTCCACCTTTTGGGTGGCATGCTGGTGTTGCTCTATGCCGCAACCGTTTCCCTGCTCCAGAAGCCGGTTGCAGAGCGGCGCATCGTGGTGGACGTGACTGCCTGGTATTGGCATTTCATGTTTCTGTTGTGGGTCTACATTTTTGCTCTTTTGTGGTTTGTCCGGTAGCAGATAAGTCTGTTCCGCGGGGGATGTAACCATGGGCAAAGCGTTCGCCGTAGTGCTGACGATCATCACCACGGTCACTGTCGCAATCCTTGTCTCACGACATTGGTGGTTTCCCACAGTGGCCTCGGCTCATGGTGGCGCGATGGACCACCAGTTCGTGGAGACCTTCGTCGGCGCCGCCATCGGATTCATCCTCGCCCAGTTGTGTCTGGCCGCTTTTGCCTGGAAATTCGGAGAGCGGAAGGGCGAAACCCGTCAGGTCCGCATCTTCCCTGGCGGCGTGAAATGGCTGGTCGTACTCGCCCTGGTTTATGTCGGGTCGGAGATTATCTTGCTGGAGTTTGTGGGGCAGAAGGTTTGGGCCGCTATGTACTTCACTCCGGCGGCGGCTGATTCTCTCCAGGTTCAAGTACTCGCCGGACAGTTTGCCTTCTCCTTTCGCTATCCCGGACCCGACGGCAAGTTCGGCCCCATCCACACCGATAAGATTGACGAAACCAAAGGGAATATGTTCGGCATTGACCAATCCGACCCCGAATCCAAGGACGATATTGTGACCGTGGAGTTGGGGGTTCCGGTGAACAAGCCGGTGGAACTGCTGCTGAACTCCAAAGACGTGGGTCACGGGTTCTATGTGCCGGAAATGCGCATTCAGCAAGACATTGTTCCCGGGATGCAGATTCCGCTGCACTTCACCCCAACCAAGATCGGCAAGTACGACATCACCTGCAACCAGCTCTGTGGTCTCGGCCACCACACGATGCGGGCTTTCCTCGACGTGATGTCGGAGGAGGATTATCAGAAATGGATAGTCGAACAGGCCAGCTTGCAGTAATGATTTCTGGCGACAGCGGCGGCGAGGACGAAGACGCGCTGGCGCAGGGAAGGTAACCGACGATGGCAAACATGCCCATGGACGCGCAACAACACCACCACACGGCGCCAACCGGTTTCATCCGCAAGTACATCTTCAGCCTCGACCACAAGGTGATTGGCAAACAGTACTACTTCCTTGCGATCGTATCGGTGTTCCTGGGAATGGTGCTTTCGTGGCTGGTGCGGATTCACCTGGTTTGGCCAAGCGTTCATATCTGGGGATTGGGTTCCTTTTCGCCCGCTGGAGCGCCCGGGGGCGTAATTACACCGGAGTATTACCTGTCGCTGCTGACGCTCCATGGCACGCTGATGGTGTTCTTTGTGCTGACCACGGCGCCCCAGGCCGGGTTCGGCAACTATGCTCTGCCCATTCAGATTGGCGCCGAAGATATGGCGTTCCCCACCTTGAACATGCTTTCGTTCTGGGTCACGTTTTTGGCACTTTGCTCCTTAGTCGCCACCCTGTTCGTCAAGGACGGTCCTCCGATTTCGGGCTGGACGGCGTACCCGCCGCTCAGCGCCGTGGGTAGCGTTGCAGGGCCGGGGCAGGGATTGGGGCAGGATCTCTGGGCCGTTTCCATAGCGCTTTTTTGCATAGGCTCTTTGCTCGGCGCTTTAAACTTCATTACGACGACAATAGACTTGCGATGCCAGGGCATGACCCTCACGCGCATGCCGGTGACCTGTTGGGCCTGGCTCGTCACTGCAATCCTTAGCCTGTTGAGCTTCGCGGTTCTATTTGCGGCGTGCGTTCTGCTGATCCTTGACCGTAATGCCGGCACGAGTTTCTTCGTCCCTGGTGGCTCGTTGGTCAACGGCCAGCTGCAAAACCACTCTGGTGGTTCACCCTTGCTGTGGCAACATCTGTTCTGGTTCTTCGGGCATCCCGAGGTGTACATCGCAATCGTGCCCGGTTTTGGGCTGATCTCGCATGTGCTCTCGGTTTTTTCCCGCAAACCCGTTCTCGGCTATAAATTAATTGTCGCTTGCCTTCTAGGGATTGGGTTCCTCAGCTTCACCGTCTGGGGACATCACATGTTCGTCAGCGGGATGAGCCCCTATTCCGGCTTCCTGTTCTCGATCCCGACATTGATTATCACCATACCCGCTACCATCGTCACCTTGCTTTGGTTGGGTACAGTTTTCGGCGGGAGACTGCGTTTCACCACTTCCATGATGTTTGCCTTGGGCTTCATCTCGGTATTTGTGACCGGCGGCTTGGGTGGCATGTTCCTGGCGCAGCCCTCGCTCGACATCTTTCTCCATGGAACCTACTTCGTCGTAGGACATTTCCACATGGTCATGGGAGTGGCGGCGATCTTCGGCATGTTCGCCGGCACCTACTTCTGGTTCCCGAAGATGTTTGGCCGCATGATGAATGAACGGTTGGGCAAAACGCATTTCTGGATCACGTTTGTCGGCGTCTACTGCATCTTCATGCCGATGCACTTCATTGGCCTGGAAGGCATGCCTCGCCGGTACTCGAGTTTCGTCAACGAGGTGATGCAACCCCTCATGCCCGTGCACAAATTCATGACCATCGCGGCGCTGATTACGGGTGCGACCCAGTTCCTCTTCTTTATCAATCTTTTCTGGAGCATGTACAAGGGACCCAAGGCGACTGAGAACCCTTGGGAATCCACGACTCTGGAGTGGACCGTGCCGTCTCCACCGCCGTTTGATAATTTCGGAGGCAAGCATCCCGTGGTTTCTCACGATGCTTATGAATACGGAGATGTAAAGAACGGGAAAGACTATGTCATGCAGACTGATCCCGCGGGGCAGCCGGCAAGCAGTTAGTTGAGCCTGTCGCAGTAGAGTGACAAAGTAAATTCAGGACGGGGCGAACCAGAATATGGCGTCTTCTTCAGACGGTTCTTCACTTTCAGCAGCAGAAGTTCATGGTGGTCAGGGTATCGGTGTTTGGGGTGGCGGAGCGTCGCCTTACGCCATACCCTCGAAGAAACTGGGAATGTGGCTGTTTATTGTTTCTGATGCCATCACGTTCTCGGCCGTAATTTTTGCTTATGGATATTTGCGGCTCGCAGCCGCGGATTGGCCGCGACCGTTCGTGGCGGCGAGTATCGGCAACGCGACCGTGATGACTTTCGTGTTGCTCTCCAGCAGCGTTGCCATGGTTCTGGCGGTCAGAGCCTCGAGCTTGGGCAAAGTCAGCGGCGCGGTAGGGTGGCTGGTGGCGACTGCCCTGGGCGGGGTGGTTTTTGACATTCTGCATATTCGCGAGTGGCTAGGCCTTATCGGCGAGGGTGTCCGTCCTTTTCACAACCCCTGGGGCACGCCGATGTTCGGGGCTGCATTCTTCACCATGACGGGGCTTCACATGCTTCACGTCACCATTGGTGTTGTATATCTGCTGGTCGTCGCCGTCGGCTTTGGGCGGAGAAAGTTCTCTGCCACGGATGTGGAGGTGAGCGGCCTCTACTGGCACTTCGTTGATTTGGTATGGATGTTCATCTTCCCGCTGGTCTATTTGCTGTCAGCGAAAACGGCCTAGGGTGTGTTTCATAAATGGGCTTTGCAGAACGGAAAGTGTGGCCCTCAGCGGCTAAAGCCCAGTGTTTGTGTGGCTCGTGGCGGCACGGCTGAAGCCGTGCCCTACCCAAACCTGATTTGTGAAACAGGCTCTTAGGATAGGAAAGGATCGAAACATGGAGCACGCGGAAACTGCTGGATTAAAAATCGTCTTCTCGGTGTGGTTTGGCTTGCTCGGGTTGACCGTACTCGAAGTGATTCTCGCCTATCGTCAATTGCCCTTACAGACCATGCTCACCGTCTTGATGTTCTTGTCCGTCATTAAAGCGGCATTGATTATTGCCTACTTCATGCACCTGCGGTATGAGCAGGCAAGCCTCTTTGTGACGCTGATTCCGGCACTGGTCTTCATACTGATCATGATGACAGCTATCTTCGCCGACAGTTCGCGGCTGGCGCATATGCGATCGCTGGTTCAGTAAACCTGGTTCAGTAGATCACTGGTGCAGTAACGAGCGCCGCTGTGCTGAACGGCGTAGCGCCTCGAAAGAAAGCGTGCATTATGGACGGCCGGCCAGACTCGGGAAAGCTCAAAACACCATCGA
The DNA here is from genome assembly GCA_020073215.1 of Terriglobia bacterium. Lineage (GTDB taxonomy): Bacteria > Acidobacteriota > Terriglobia > Terriglobales > Acidobacteriaceae > Acidiflorens. The sequence continues at coordinate 150,274 of JAIQFO010000008.1, forward strand.
TCCGACGCGTACTCATTCACCTGATCGGCTCATGGCTGCTGGTATTGGGCGCGGGAAATCAGCTCTATGGCCAAAGTTGTGCCATGTGCTACACGAGTGTCGCCGGTGGCGGCAAGTCCATCATTCACGCTTTGCAGGGAGGTATCATCGTTTTGCTGATTCCCCCGGTGCTGCTCTTTTCAGGGCTCACGATTCTGCTGTTCCGCTGGAGAACATCCACTTCGAGCCGAACCCGGCTATCGGAGCGTCTATTAGAACTAGGGGATTCCGGGGGATGACGTGCACATCACGGCGTCTGGGTGTAGTTCTGTTTCAGCTGGGCGGACCCGACCGCCTGGAAGATATCGAGCCTTTTCTTTATAACCTTTTCTGCGATCCCGATATCATTGACTTCCCCTTTGCTCGCATCGGGCGCAGGCCCCTGGCCAAATTGATTTCGACGACGCGAGCGCGTAAGGTCGAGCACCACTACGCGGCCATTGGCGGAGGATCGCCCATCCGCCGCTTCACCGAACGGCAGGCCCGGGCTCTCGAGGCAGAGCTTTCGAGCCGGGGAATCGATGCCCGCTGCTTCGTGGCCATGCGCTACTGGCATCCGTTTACGAGCGAGGCGATTCAGCAACTGCGAGCGGCGCGGTGCGACGAAGTCGTGTTGCTGCCGCTCTATCCGCAGTATTCGTCGACCACGACGGGCTCGAGTTTGAATGAGTGGCGCAAGCATTTTTACGACGACATGCCCGTGTACTGCGTGGAGAATTTCTACCGGCACGAGGCCTATCTTGACGCCGTGATTGAAAAAGTTGACGAAGCGCTGGCGCGGTTCGCCGTGCCGGAGCGGGTGGAGATTGTGTTCAGCGCGCACAGCGTGCCCGTTTCGGTGATTGAGAAGGGCGATCCTTACCAGCGGCAGATTGAAGACACGGTACGCCTCCTGGTGCACCGCGGCGGATGGGGCAACCGGCACCGGCTCTGCTATCAGAGCAAGGTGGGAGCAAGCAAGTGGCTGCAGCCTTCGCTACACCGCACGTTGCACGATCTAGCGGCGGAACAGGCTCGCGAGGTTTGCGTCGTGCCGGTGGCGTTCGTCTCCGATCACGTGGAGACGCTAGGCGAAATTGATCACACGGCCCGCGAAGAAGTGCGCCGGCTGGGCATCGCGCAATTTGAAATGAGCGCGGGGCTGAACGATTCCCCGAAATTCATCCAAGCCCTGGGCCAGATTGTGTTGCGGGCCATGGGCGAGTCGGTTCAGCGATTCATTCCGGCATTGCATCGTGGATTTCTTGCGTGAGTAGCCCCGGGTGCTTTCCGGCGGTGTGTGGTGGCGGGACTCCGCCCCACAAGCGCTAACTTAAGCAGGTCGGGCTAAAGGTTGCCCCTTCAGGCTGGTTTCTGGGCGGTAACTTCCGGGTAGCCGACAATCCACCCTGAACGGCACAATGCGGCCTTGGCGATATTCCATAATTTCAAAGTTTGGAAGCAGGAGGGCTCGTTGTTTCGTACGGATGCGAGCCCTCCTGAACACGGGGTTAGAAGTGAAAGCCTAGCTCGGCCGTGTAGGT
>JAIQFO010000047.1 GCA_020073215.1 Terriglobia bacterium
TCGCGGGCGCGGGCGCCCGCGCCACACGAACCGAATACCACCGGACGACCGGGCTGAATCTCGGCTCCCGTAAAGTAGAACTCCGCCTTCAACTCCCCGAGAACCTGCTCTACCAGATCGTACTTTCCCATGGAGACGCCGCCGGTCAGCAACAGCAGATCGCAAGCCAATCCTTCTTCGATCAAAGCCCTTAGCCGCCCTCGCTCATCCGGGGCGATCCCGATCCGCACCGGCTCCCCGGCCGCATTCTGAACTTGCGCCGCCAGCGAAAACGAATTCGAATTCCGTATCTGCGCCCGCCCCGGTGTCGCGTCAATCTCCACCACTTCGTCGCCGGTCGAAAGCACTGCCACGCGCGGCCTGCGGAAAACCTGCACGCGGCTCTTGCCGGCTGACGCGGCGATCGCAATGCCCACGTGGTCCAGCCGGCGTCCGCGCTCGAGCAACCGTTGTCCCGCGCGCGCTTCCGCCCCACACGGGACAAAGTTCTCACCGGGCTTCACGCTGCGTTGGATCTCGACCGTCGTCCCGGCCGCAACCGTGTATTCCACCATCACCACCGCGTCCGCACCCGCCGGCAGCGGAGCCCCGGTCATGATCCCGACCGCTTGCCCCCGCCCGACCGAGCACCTTTCCGGCTCTGGCCAATCGCCCGCCTTCAGCTCGCCCAGCAGTTCCAGCCGTGCCGGAAGCTGCGCCACGTCCGCGGCCCGCACCGCATATCCATCGCGAGTCGCCCGCGCAAAAGGAGGAAAGTCGCGGTCGGCTACAATCCCCTCCGCCAGCACCCGCCCCAAGCCCGCCAGCAAATCCACCGTCTCTGGCTCTCCCGGACACACGCCTAGCGCATGCTGCTCAACCAGGTGGCGAGCCTCTTCGAACTTCACCACCCGAGCCTTGGGTGCTGAAGCAGAAAAGGAACGGGAAGAAGAAGACATGCACGAATAATACGCCGCCGATCCCTCAGGGGCTAAAGCCCGCGTCTTTATTGGCGCTGAGCGGCACGGCTGAAGCCGTGCCCTTCCCAAACCCTTTCATGGGACAGCTTAGAGTAACGACCCAGCGAATACTTGCGACGAAAGGAAGAGAAAGCGAGTGCCTTTTCGGAGAACTGAGAACTGAAGGCTGATAGCTGACAACTGATGGCTGACAGCCGTCCTACCGCGCCAATTCCTGCCCCAGCACGGTTGCATTGCTGGCGAAGCAAAGGCCAGTTTCCAGATCGACCAGGCCGGAGCGGACCAGTTTCGCGATCTCGCCATCAAAGTGCTGCATGCCCTCGTTTTCGCTGGCTTTGATCGCGTCCAGCAGGGTGCGGCCCGGACGCTCGCCCTGCTCCACGCAATCGCGGGTGCGGGAGTTGGATTTCAGGATCTCGACTACGGCTAAGCGGTCCCCGCCATCGGTGCGCGGGATGAGCCGCTGCGCAATGACGTAGCGGAAGGTTTTGGCGAAGCGCTCTCGCACGAATTGCTGTTCGGTCGCAGTAAACGTACCCACGATGCGCTCGACCGTCTTCGAGGTATCGACAGTGTTCATGCTGGAAAGAACGATGTGGCCGTTTTCGGCGGCCTCAAGAACAATCTCCAGCGTCTCGCGGTCGCGAATTTCGCCTACCATGATTACGCGCGGCGCCTGGCGCAAGGCTGCTCGCAGGGCCATGGTGAAATTCGGCGCATCGCTGTGCAACTCGCGCTGGTGGACCGTCGATTTCTTGTGATTGTGCAGAAACTCGATCGGATCTTCGACGGTCAGAACGTGGTAGCAATATTGGCTGTTGATGCGGTCAATCAAGGCGGCCAGCGTCGAAGACTTGCCCGATCCGCTCCCGCCTGTCACCAGGATGATTCCGTTGCGAACCTTGGCCGCCTCTTCTAATTGCGCGGGCAGATGAAGCGAACTGAAAGTGGGAATGGAGGTGGGGATGACGCGCATCACAATGGCGCAACTTCCGCGCTGGATGAAGACGTTGACGCGGAAGCGGGCCATTCCCGGCAATCCGTAAGAAACGTCGCACGAGCCCTGCTCGCGAAGAGTATTGACGGCCTGTTTATTGTTGCCGATCAGATCGGCCGCGATGCGGCGGGTGTCATCGGCTGAAAGCGTGCTGCTGCCGGAGATTTCGACCGCGGTAAGCTGCCCGTGAATTTCGACCTGGGGAGGCCGGCCCGGCGAAAAAACCAGATCGCTGACTTTGTCGGATGCGCGCAACATGCCGGCGAGCAGCACCGGCGTGGGGATCGAGCCCGTTCCACTGACGCCCTCGAAGGCAATCGCAATCGGAGAATTCCCCGGAGCAGCCATTCCGCACACTCCCAGTTATCAGCATGGACGCCACAGGGGGAGAAACGTCGCGAAGCTGGAGAAACCTATACCTTGAATGTAACCCGGATGTGGGGAACGGCGAAGGACAAGTAGGTCATAGACCTCGGTAACTGAAGGAGTTGCCAGTTGTCAGTGCCCGGTTGCTGGAGTTCAGCCACGTGCCATCAGAAAAAGCAAGAGGCGCGACCAACTGTCGCGCCTCTTGCTCTGTTGAATGGCCGGTCTTAACTGGCGACTGGCAACTGGGTACTGAGTTTCGGTTACTTCTTTACCGGTTTCTTCTTCGTGGTTCCGAAGCCGGTTTCGATGGTTGCGCCGATGCTTGCCAGCATATCCTTGGCTGGCTGCGCCATCCTACCCTGGGGTTGGAGCTCAAGATATTTCTGGAAGGCCTCGGCCGTACCTTCGGGCGCGACCATCTTATCGCCCTTGAGCGTAGCTTTGCCGATCAGGTTCACGCCCTTCCAGTAGTAAGCCTCGGCCTTGGTCGGATCGGCGGCGATGACTTTGTCGAAGGCAACAATCGCATCATCCACCCTGCCCGCGTTGGTAAGAACCGCGCCTTCGTTGAACAGGTAGGTACCGGCGCCCGACGGATCCAGTCCGGCCGCCTTGTTATAGTTGGCCACGGAATCATCGACCTTGTTGGCCTTCGAGTAGGCTTCGGCCAGGTTGTTGTAGTAGGCGGCCATTTTTTTGTTGTTCTCGGGGTCTTTCTGTGCCGCGTCCGAGGCGCCGCGCAGCTCAATCGCCTTCTGGTAATCGGTGGCGGCCATCTCGTAGCGCTTCTGTTTTTCAGCGGGATCGGTCTGTTTGGGCGCCGACAAGCGGTAGGCATCTCCGAGTTTGAACCAGATCAGATCGCGGGTGCTGTCAATCTGGTTGGCTTCGTTCAGGGTGGTGATGGCAGTCTCGAAGTCGCCGGCGTCGGAAGCCGCTTTGGCGGCGTTGAGTTTCTCGTTGAGCGTGCCGACGGTTTTCCTTTCGGCCTCGGCTTTGGCGAACGCCTCCTTCGCCTTCGCCGCTTGCTCGGTCGACATCCCCTGGCCCTGGGCTAAGGCCGCCTGTTCTTTCTTCATGTCGAAGTCCTGCACCACCTCGTCCAGGCTCACCGGGACGTTGGTGAAGTGATAGATCTCTTTGCCCTCTTTGCTGAGCTTGACGTTGTACTTGCCGGGAACGATGCCAAGCGAGAAATACTCGCCCTTGTTGTTGGTTTTAAGCTTGTAGACGTGGCCGGATTCGGTCCCAGTCCAGTCCACTTCGGCTTGGGCGATCGGCTTCCCGTCCATGTCTTTGCAAACTCCCTTCACCGTGCCCGTGGTTTGCGCAAACGCCAGCGGAGCGGAGATGCCCACGGCGAGGACGAGCAGCAGGGGAAGGATGAAATATTTCCTCATGATTTAGCCTCCCGGCAATGAATCTGAATTTTAAGACCGTTTATGAAACAGTTCTACCTCAATCGGCGGCGGCTTCCGCATATGGAATGGGATCGGCCGCACCCGCTTCGTGAAAGGCGCGCAGGCGGAGGACACAACTGTCGCACACTCCGCAGGCACGATCTTCACGCTGGTAGCATGACCACGTTAAATCGAACGGGGCACTGAGTTCAAGGCCCAGCGTCACAATCTCGTGTTTACGCATGGCAATCAGCGGCGTCACCACGCGGATCGATCCTTCTTTCGTGCCCGCCTTTACCACTTCATTGAACGCTCGATAATACTCCGGCCGGCAATCGGGGTAGCCAGAACTGTCGGGCTCGACCGCTCCGATGTAGACCTTTTCGGCGCCCAGGACTTCCGCCCAGCTGACGGCGACGGCGAGAAAATGCGCATTGCGGAAAGGGACATAGGTGACGGGAATGCCGACGGGCGTGGTGGCGCCGACGCCGTGCACTTCGGGAACGGTAATGTTCGGATCGGTGAGGGCGGATCCGCCGATCGCACGCAGAGCTTCATTGCGCACCAGCAGCCGGTCGCGAATTCCGAGCCAGTCGCAGATGCTTTCGAAGGAACGGCGTTCGCGCTGCTCGGTGCGTTGTCCGTAGCTGACATGGACGGCAGCGGCCTGGTGGTCGCGCGCCGCCAGTGCCGCACAGACGCAGGAATCCATGCCGCCGCTCAGCAGGACTACGGCGCGACTCCGGTTGCGGGTTGGGTGCGATGGCATGACCGGTTGGCAAAGCATCGCGATCGCTTCTCTCTAATTTTATGCCAGCTGACACCGTTTCAAGGGCAGCGTGGAGAGTGCCGAGCTTCCTTCGTGTGGGGACGCGGCGTTGACCCGAATCCACGATCGTCAAGAAAGTCTCCGAGCCCGCGTGATTTCTGGAGCGGCGTAAAGCAATCGTGAATACGGTCTTCGCCCCCTATTCGTAGCGCAAGCTTTCGACGGGATCGAGTTGGGCGGCGCGAATGGCGGGGAGGGTACCAAACAGGATTCCCACCAACGACGAAACCACGATGGCGATGATCGCCGAAAGACCGGAAATCGGAATCCGATACTCGGTGAAGAAGCGGACGGAGAAGGGAATGGCGAGTCCGACGATGATGCCGATGACGCCGCCGACGAGAGAGATGAGAATGGCTTCGGAGAGGAACTGGAAACGGATCTCGCGGTTGGTGGCGCCCATCGCTTTGCGGATGCCGATCTCGCGAATGCGGGCGCTGACCGTGGCCAGCATGATGTTCATGATGCCGATGCCGCTCACCAGCAGCACGACCAGCGAGACTCCGAGAAGAACCATGGTCAAACCGGTGGCGATGCGGTCCATCATGGCGAGCACCGCAGTGAGATTCTGCACGCTGTAAACGGATTCGGCGCGGTGGCGGGATTGAATTACGCGCTTGATCTGTGGAGTGGCCGCGACCACCATGGATGAATCTGCCATGGAGAAGTAGGCAAGACTGACGGATGGTGTCTCCATGAAATAGCGGGTGACGGAGTATGGGATCAACATCGTGTTGTCCACAATTTCCGTCTGGCCGAAAGTTTCGACGCGCTCCTTGAAGGTTCCGATCACGGTGAATGGCAGTCCGGTTAGCTTGATAACCTGGCCACTCGCTCCTGCCGCAGAACCGTAGATTTGGATCGCCATCCTTTCCGTGATCAGGGTAACTTTGTTATGAGCCAGGGAATCATCTTTGTCGAAGAAGCGGCCGGAGGGGATGACCAAGTTGCGCACCTGCAGATACTCGGGAGCGACCCCGAGAATGGTCACATCTTTTTCCCTGCCGTTGCCGGCGGGGATTCGGTCCGACAGTCGGACGATCGGCGAGCACGCAACGATGCCAGATACCTCCTGTTGCACGGCCGCCAGGTCTTCGATGGTCAGCGGGTCTGGGGTGGAACCGCTGATGTGTTGCGCGCCGCCCTGATACTCGGCCCAGATCTCATTGGTGCCGATGGCCTGAATCTGGTTGAGCGCGTACTGGCGTCCGGTCATGCCGATGGTGACCACCAGGATGAGCGAGGCGGTGCCTATGATCATGCCGAGCGCAGTCAGCGCAAAGCGCACTTTGTTGCTCGAGAACGTATCGTATGCGAACCCGAAGATCTCGCCCACTGCCAGGTTGGGTCGTCTTGTCTTGAGAGGGATCGTATTCATCTCCGGTGTTAAATGCAGACCGTTCCCGCAACTGACGGGGCCTGGGACAATGACTGCACGGTCGGTTTCATGCTCTGGTTCGAATTTTCGTTCATCACGTCCGCGAGGGCGCGCTACGGCCCGTTAAACCGTGCTTTCCGACTATGTTATTCTCGCACGGTACTCGCCGCTCCAGTTGCGAATAAGCGAAATTGATTTGGAGGTGTGTTGTCGTCGGCTTCGAACCGTGTTCCCGACCCCTGCCGCTCCGTCTGCTGCGTGTGGTGCTGGTTGCCCTACTGCTGCGGTTGGTTGTCATGGGCTTTCTGTATCCGGAGCACCTGAATCCGGATCGCGACCACTGGTATTTCGGCGGAGAAACTGGACATATCGCACGCGCGCTGGTTCAGGGAAAAGGGTTCAGCAGTCCGATGTTCGCCGACACCGGACCCACCGCCTGGCAAACGCCGATCTATCCTAGTCTGCTGGCGCTTGTGTTTCGCATTTTCGGCGTTTTCACCAAGGGAGCAGCGATCTGCATTTTGTCGCTGAACAGCCTGTTCTCGGCGCTCACCTGTCTGCCGGTGTTTTTCATGACGCGCCGCAGTTTCGGAGAGAAGACCGCCTGGCGCGCCGCCTGGGCATGGGCCTTCTTCCCGTATGCAATTTTTTTCGCGGCGTCCCACATCTGGCCGACTACCTTGACCACATTGCTGCTGTCGGTCGCCTTTCTCGCCGGTTTGCAGCTGGAGGACTCAACGCAACTTGGAACCTGGATCAAGTTCGGCCTGCTGAGCGGAGTAGCAGCCATGAATGACCCAGTCGTGATGACCGTCTTGCCGCCAATCGGACTGTGGATGTGCTATCGCACATGGCAGCGCAAGAACGCCTGGCTCCGGCCCGCTCTGGGGGCCGCGATGGCTTTTGTGGTTGTGGTCTTGCCCTGGTTCATACGAAACTACCGCGCGTTCCATAAAGTCGTCCCGTTTCGCGGCAACTTCGGGGTTGAACTCTACATCGGCAACAACGGCGACACTTCGCATTTTACCGCGCGGTACTTACACCCCGAACACAACGAAGAAGAATGGCAGCAATATGTCCAGATGGGTGAATCGCGCTACATGGAACTTAAGCGGCAACAAGCGATAGCGTTCATCTCGAACCACAAAGGACTGTTCCTGTGGACGTCGTTGCGGCGGGCCATTTACATGTGGACCAATTATTGGAGCTTGAGTCCGGATTACCTAAAAGAAGAGCCGTATGACATTCCGGCGATCTTTTTTAACATCACGCTGACATTGTTAGCGCTTTGGGGCTTGTGGACTGGATGGCGAACGTTCGGCGCTGCTGTGGTTCCGTACGCCATCGCGCTGTTTTGCTTTCCGGTTGTCTACTACCTGACGCATGGGGAGGATTTCTATCGGCGGCCGGCGGATCCCTTCTTTGTTGTTCTCGCCGTCTACGCCGTGACCGCGTGGCTGCAGCACCGCAATCGGAAGACGGAGATGGCTTCAGACTAATCCGCTTCGGGGATGCGGCACACTCGCACGGCGTGATTCTGGAAGGGACAATCCATACCCTGCACGCCTGGAGAGACCAGCACAACCCAATTGACCCCAAAGCGCGTCTTGAGACGCTGAAAATCTTTGACGCGGAAGTTCTTCCACCCGTCTTGCGCATCCACTTCTTCCTTCCATCGCGCCGAAAGGCTCGGCACTTGCGTCGCCACCGACGGATCCTTTACGTAATCCGCCAACGCGCTGCGCTCGGCTAAGGCACGAAAGCTGTGGAAGTCCTCGCCCGGCAGTTTCATGTAGAAGGGATCCAAAGCAAACAGGCTGTCGGAGGGAGTGTTTTCGCGGACCCACTGGAACGCTTCAACCCAGGCATTTCCAGGCTTGGCCCCCGGCCATTCGATATGTGGCGTGGCGGGAAACGTCAGGCGCTGGGACCAGAACATGCCCACGCCGAGCGGAACAAACAAGAGCAGCCAGCGATAAGGGCACCGGCGCAAGATTCTTTGCCCGACCAGCCCCCCGACCAGCAGGAACAAGATGATGTAGAGAAGGTGAAGATAACGCATCGGTTGAAATGGCTTCAGTCTGGCGAATCTGGACGGAAGCATAATGGAAACCGCAACGGCGAGCTGGAAAACGCCAAAAAACGCAAGCCTTGAGGTCACGCGCGCTCGGACCGCCGCACCGTCTTTCCTGGCGAGACGGTGAAACCACCACAACAGGCACAAGGGAGCGATGACCCCCAGCCATTCATACCAATGCCAGCGCGAGAGGAAGTAATAGTCGCGGGTGTTGGCGGCTTGCTGCCAGGCCGGGGAGGTGGACTGGAAAACCCATGCTAATGGAAGCAACGCCGCCGCCGTGTGCGCAGACGACTGAGCGGAGGCCCGCCAATAAAGAAAAATGCAAAAAGAGATACCGAAGGTGGCCATCAGCGGATGAATCACAAAGGCCAGAGCCAATAGGAATCCCGCCAGAATCCGCCGGCAATCCAAGATGGCCACGATCGCAGCCAGGATGGCGGCCGTGGCTAGGGCCCGGGGATGGAGATATTGGTCATCGAGGTAAAGTGCGGTACCTGCTACGGGAAGTGTAAGCAGGATACTAATGACTGTGACCGCTGCCCACTGGGAATGGGACTCTGCGAAGACTCGGCGGCTGATTCGCAAGCATCCCCACAGAATCAAAACCACGGAAGCGAACTGCCACAGCAGAATCATCCATCCGGCAGGTAGATGCGTGAGACGAATCGAACCGGCAATCAGTTTGTCGAAGATCGTGGCCTGCAACTGCACTCTGAAAAAGTCGGCATCGTGGGGATAGAGTATGGGATTCAGATCCTTGTTGATCGCCGCCAGATAAACACCATCGTCCTCCACCCCCGGGTGGTAGCCCTGCACCAGGAAAGCGAGCAGAGTCAACGCCACAAGAATCGCCAGGGTTTTGGCCGCGGAACTGTCTTTCATGCTTGGATCCTAATAGAATCTGGATGTCGAGTGAGCACGGCAAATTATGGAACAGCGATCCCCGTCTGCCAGTGACGTTGAAGGCGCTCCTCGCCCTGCGGTGAGGGAACCGGCGAAGCTCGCCTTGGTTGTGCCTACCCTTCACGAGGTGGCGAACATTGAGAGGATCCTGCAACGCATTCGAACCAGTCTTGATCCCCTTGCAATCCCCTACGAGATCATTGTAGTCGACGACGAAAGCCGGGACGGTACCGCCGAAGTTGTGCAGACAATCAGCGGCTCCGATCCTCGCGTGCGGCTGCTAGTGCGCACAAATGCGCGCGGTTTGGGAGGGGCAGTTGTCCACGGCTGGGAGCGAAGCGAAGCGGACATCGTTGGTGTTATTGATGCGGACCTCCAACATCCTCCTGAGTTGCTGCCGCAGTTGTGGCAAGCGATGGAGTCGGGAGTGGATGTCGCTCTGGCCAGCCGCTATGCGGAGCACGGCAGCCTGCGAAACTGGCATCCGGTGCGGTATGGGTTATCACGGCTGGCGATTTGGCTGACCTTGCCGCTCCAGCAACCGGGGATCCGCGTCCAGGACCCGATGTCTGGGTTCTTTCTTGTGCGGCGGGCCTGCATTCGAAATTTCCGCGTGGAGACACAGGGATTCAAGATCCTGCTGGAAATCCTGGTAAGGGGAAACATCCAGTCTGTTACTGAGGTGCCCTTCGCCTTTGGCCCTCGCGAGGCGGGCAGTAGCAAGGCCGGAATCAAGGAAGGTCTGAACTATCTTCGCCTGCTAGGGCGCCTCTACCGGGACGTGGGGTTGAGGCAGCACTCTGCCCCTAGGACGCGCTCCAACGGGCCGGTATCGCGGTAATGGCAAGATCTGGCGATTTGTCACAGGTTAGTGCGGCGAACAATTATATGTTTGCGATGGCGCTCACTATGCCTGTCTGGCGTCTCCTTGGTTCGGAGTGTAGTGAGTGGGACAGCCCGAATCGAGCTTTCGGCCGGTTTCACTGAAGATGGCGTTGCTGCCGATTCCAGCGCGCTGAAGCGCGAACTGCAGGGTAGTACCGAGCACTCCCAATCCGTATTGCACACTGCGCCGGAAATTGATGGAGGAGGCTTCTTCGAAATACTTCGTGGGACAGGAAACCTCGCCGATACGGAAGCCGAAGTACACGCATTGGGCTAGCATCTGGTTGTCGAAAACGAAATCGTCGCTATTTTCGCGGAGGGGCAGGCGGGTGAGCACCTCGCGGCTGAAAGCGCGATATCCGGTGTGATACTCCGACAGCTTGACCCCCAGGAACAGGTTCTCAAAAGCGGTGAGCAAGCGGTTGGAAACGTATTTGTAAAATGGCATGCCTCCGCGCAGGGCGGTGCCGCCGATGATGCGGGAACCGAGAACGACATCATAGACGCCGTGAGCAATCATGCTCGCCATGGCGGTCGCGAGCAGCGGCGTGTACTGATAGTCGGGATGGACCATGATGACGACGTCGGCGCCGGCGGCCAGGGCTTCGCGGTAGCAGGTTTGCTGATTGCGTCCATAGCCGTAGTTGCGGTCGTGGACGAAGCACTGCAAGTTGAGCTGGTGTGCGACTTCGAGAGTGCGATCGGAACTGTGGTCGTCGACCAGAATGCGGATATCGACGAGGTCGGGCAATTCCCGAACCGTGGCTTCCAGTGTCTTTTCCGCGTTGTAAGCGGGTAACACGACGGCAATGCGTTTGCCGTTGATCATGCGGCATTTTCCTTGGTGGACTGAGTGAATCATAACCGGAAACGCTCAATTCTGCTGGAGCAACGTGCAGGGTGGGGGCGGGCGCCTCGCCTGTCCAAGCCGAGCGCAGCTCGGCAGTTGCCTGTAGTCACAATGATTCGGGAATCGCCATGAGTGCGGGGCGAAAAAGCGACGAGCCCAAGGATTTTGAGGCGGGTGCGTTGGTAGACTATTGAAGAGATTCCACTGCCAGAGACGGGGCAATCCCCGTCTCTACTTGAGAACTCTGGAAGAAATTGGAAATATGCTTCCTCGTACTCTGTTTGAAAAAGTCTGGGACGCGCACGTGGTCGCTGCTCCCGAGGGGCAGTCGGCGCTGCTTTACATCGATTTGCACCTGGTGCACGAAGTGACTTCGCCGCAGGCTTTCGACGGGTTGCGCGCGAATGGACGGCGGCTGCGGCAGCCTCTGCGCACGGTGGCCACCGTCGACCACAACATCCCGACCACGCCGCGCGGGCTTCCTATTGCTGATCCGATCGCCGCCAAGCAGATTGCAGCGCTGCAGAAGAACTGCCGCGAGTTTGGGGTTCCGTTCTTTGATATGGACTCGGCCGAGCAGGGCATTGTGCACGTCATCGGGCCTGAACTCGGCCTCACGTTGCCGGGGACGACGATTGTCTGCGGTGACAGCCACACCTCTACGCATGGCGCGTTCGGCGCGCTGGCATTTGGCATTGGAACTTCAGAAGTTGAGCACGTGCTGGCCACGCAATGCTTGCCGCAGAAAAAACCGAAGACGATGCAGATCCAGGTGCGCGGGAAACTGGCGGAGGGGGTCACGGCGAAAGACCTGGCGCTCGGGATCATCGGACGCATCGGCACCGATGGCGCCACCGGGCATGTCATCGAGTATGCCGGGGATGCGGTGCGCGGGTTGTCGATGGAAGGCCGCATGACGCTGTGCAATATGAGCATCGAGGCGGGAGCGCGAGCGGGAATGATCGCGGCCGACGAGACGACTTTCGCGTATGTCAGCGGACGGCGCTTTGCGCCTGGAGGAAAAGATTGGGAAGCGGCGGTTGCGTACTGGCGAACTCTGGCCAGCGATCCCGGAGCGCGATTCGACCGAGTGCTTGAGATTGATGCGGCAGCACTGGCGCCCTTCGTGACCTGGGGGACGAATCCCGGGATGGTCGTACCTGTAACTGCGCGCGTCCCCGAGTTGAAGAGCTTTGCGCAGGAGGCCGACCGCCGCGCGGCGGAACAAGCGCTCACCTACATGGGCCTCGATCCCGGAACGCCGATCGAAGCCATAGCCGTAGACCGCGTGTTTATCGGATCATGCACCAACTCGCGCATCGAAGATCTGCGGGCGGCAGCGCGCGTGGCGAAGGGGCAGCACGTGAATCCGAAGGTTCGGGCGATGGTGGTGCCAGGGTCGCAGGCGATCAAGCGCGCCGCGGAACAGGAAGGATTGCACCGCATTTTTCTGGATGCGGGGTTTGAATGGCGCGAGTCGGGATGCTCGATGTGCCTGGGGATGAATCCCGACATTCTGCAACCGGGAGAACGTTGCGCATCAACCAGTAACCGTAACTTCGAAGGACGGCAAGGCCGCGGAGGGCGCACGCATCTCGTCAGTCCGATGATGGCGGCGGCAGCGGCGATTGTGGGCCATTTCACCGACATTCGGAATTGGCGATTTCAATAGTCTTGGCGGTGGAGCGACAGGCGTCTCGCCCGTCCCGCTTGCACCCCCGAAACCCGGCACTCCACCAGCGTGTCTGGGAGAAGGATTAGAACCGATGCAACCATTTCGCAAGCACACCGGCCTCGTGGCCCCGCTCGATAAGGTGAACGTGGATACCGATCAGATCATCCCCAAGCAGTTTCTGAAGCGCATCGAACGCACGGGGTTTGGGGAATTCCTGTTTTACGATTGGCGCTTTTCGGGCGACGGGAAGAAGATTCCCGATTTTGTGCTGCACGCTCCGCGCTATGCCAAGGCTTCGATTCTTGTTGCGGGGAAGAACTTCGGCTGCGGGTCCTCGCGCGAACATGCCGTGTGGGCGCTGGCGGATTATGGATTCCGGGTGGTGATCGCTTCGTCGTTTGCCGACATCTTTGCCAACAACAGCCTGAAGAACGGACTGCTGACCGTGCGGCTCAGCGAAGAACAGGTTGCGGGAATCACACGATGTTCGAAAGAGATCGAAAACTACCAGTTGACGGTTGATCTCGAGACGTTGCGCGTGGAAGACAGGCGGGGATTCGCGGGGCTGTTCGCGATGGATGAATTCTCGCGGCACTGCCTGCTGAACGGATTGGATGATATTGGTTTGACCCTGCAGCATGAGGCGGACATCGTGGCGTATGAAGCGAAGCATCCGGTGCGTGTGGAGATGAAGACGATTTTGGCCGGGTGACCCGCGATGTGGAGCGACGGGCACCCGCCCGTCCGCAGGCGGTCGACCAACCAATCCTTGCCTGCCTGACGCAAAACCCCTCCAGGTTGTACACTTTTGACTTTCACTGCTCGCGTTGTGTGCCGCGAGGTTTCGCGGTAACAACTGGTTTGTGTTCTGCGTGAAGCTTGGCTGCTTACTGTTCTGTCAGCGACGCCAAAGACAGCAGGTCCTTCGCTTCGCTCAGGATGACAAGTGGGATTTGTATCCCGTGGAATCGGAGTGCGTTCGTGAAAAAACTTCTCTTCGCCTTCACTCTTAACTTGCTCGTCCTGCTTTCCGCAGGGCACGCCCAGACCGTTGCATCGCCCGCCGCACCGAAGCAACTCACGATTGAACGGATTTTCGCCGAGGCCGGAATTACGGGACGTGCTCCGGAGACGATCAAATGGAGTCCGGACGGCACCAAGGTCACTTTCGTGCAGCGCGATGAAGCCGGCGAGCATGGCGAACTCTGGTATGTGGACACCGCCACGGGCGAGAAGAAAGTCCTGGTGAGCGAGGTGAAGCTTTCGCAACTTGCGCCGCCCGCCAGCCACATCAAGGACGAGCGCGAGAAAGAGCGGGTGATGCGCTATCACGTCGCCGCGTATAGCTGGTCGCCCGATTCCAAGCACCTGCTCTTCGATTCCCAGGGACAGCTCTGGTACTACAGCCTGGACACCGGAACCGCGGTACAGCTTACTTCGTCTCCGGACCCGAGCCAGGACCCGAAGTTTTCGCCCGACGGCAAACGCCTTGCCTACGTGCGCAAGCACAATCTTTATGTGCATCCGGTATCGGGAGAGGAAGGCGAGCGTCCGCTCACGCGCGACGAAAAAGAGAAAGACAAAAGCAAGGACGGACAACAAGGCAAAGAGGATGACATCCTGAACGGCGAAGTGGACTGGGTGTACGCCGAAGAACTAGATGTACGCAGCAACTTCTTCTGGTCGCCGGAGGGAAAAGAAATCATTTTTCTGCAGATGGATGAGACGCACGTGCCGACCTATCCCATCACCGACTGGTTACCGACGCATCCCCGGGTCGATCAGGAAAGATATCCCAAGGCGGGAGATCCGAATCCCAAGGTGCGCCTGGGAGTGGTGGGCAGTAATGGCGGCAAGGGGCACTGGATCAGGCTCACTGACGATGATGACACCTACGTGCCGCGTTTCGGTTGGATTCGCGAAGGCTGGGCGTGGGCCGAGGTTCTGAACCGCAAGCAGGATGGACTGGATCTTTATTTTATTGAGACGAAGTCGGGCCGGTCGCGCAAAGTGCTGACCGAGTCGGCTCCCGATGCCTGGGTGAACGTCAACGACGACTTTCGCATACTGAAATCTGGCGACCGCTTTCTGTGGACCAGTTGGCGCGACGGCCACACCCACATTTATCTGTACAGCTTCAACGCGCAAGACCCAGCGGCGGCCGATGCCAAACTTGAACGCCAACTCGAAAGCGGAGACTATGAGGTGCTCGCAATCAGCGGCGTGGAGGACGCATCCCGCGACAAGTCGACGGTCTTCTTTGCCGCCAACAAAGGCGACCCGCGACAGGAGAAGCTTTATTCCGTAAACCTGGATGGCTCGATGATGCAGAACCTGTCGTCGGAGAGCGGCAACCATGCCGCCATTTTCGCCGATGACGGCAAGCATTTTGTGGAGACGCGTTCTGCAACGCTCGCGCCGCCGCGGATTTCAGTGTGCGCTCCGGGCGGGGCGTGCCAGAAGATCTGGGAAGGGCGCAGCGTGGCGGATTACGACCCGGTTGCGCCCCTGCCCCTGGAACTGAAAGCCGACGACGGCACCGGGTTGTATGGTTATTTGATTCTGCCGCGCCATGCGGATGCAAGCCAGAAGATTCCGCTCATTGTGTACATCTATGGCGGTCCGGCGGGGCAGACCGTGCAGGACGCATGGGGCGGAACCACGGCGCTCTTCCACCAGATGCTGGCGAACGACGGCTTCGCGATTTTCTCGGTCGACAATCGCGGAACCCCGAATCGTGGAAAGAAATTTTCGGCCGCGACCCGCCTGCAGTCAGGCCCGCTCGAACTGAAAGACCAGCTCGCGGCGCTCGATCAGGTGTATGCGCAGTTTCCGCAACTCGACCGCACGCGAATCGCAATCTGGGGATGGTCGAATGGCGGCTCAATGACGCTCTATGCGCTGACGCATTCCGACCGCTTCAAGGCGGGAATTGCGGTGGCTCCGGTGACCAGCTGGCGCAACTACGATTCAATTTACACCGAGCGCTACATGGGTCTGCCGAAGGACAATGCCAGGGCCTACGACGATTCCATCGTCAATGCCGCCAGCAGTCTGCACGGGTCGTTGCTGCTGGTACATGGGACGAGCGATGACAATGTGCACTTCCAGAATACGATCCAAATGACCGACGCGCTGATCAAGGCGGGAAAGCAGTTCCGGCTGATGGTGTATCCCGACAAGACACATGGGATTTCCGGCGCCGGGACGAAAACGCAGTTGTTTCACATGATGGAAGATTTCTGGAATCAGGAATTGAAATAGCACTTAGCAGTTAGCATTTAGCAATTAGCCAAGCCTGTGTCTTGTTGACATTCCCGGCGAGATGTCGAAAGCTGCACCTGCTGAAAGAGCTAGATGCTAAGTGCTAGGTGCTAACGGCTGCCTTATGCATCGCACGACTCTTGGCGATTTCGAACTCACCATCGTCTCCGATGGAACCTACTTCCTCGACGGCGGGGCTTTTTTCGGCGTCGTGCCCAAGACGATGTGGTCGAAGAAGGTCACGCCGGACGAGCAGAACCGCCTCGACGCGGGACTCAATTCCTTGCTCGTGCGCACCGGCAAGAAGAACATCCTGATCGAGACGGGCATCGGCAACAAACTGTCGGACAAGATGGCGCACATCTACAAACAGCCCGCCAAGCTGCTCGAGAACCTGCAAGCCGCCGGCGTCGCGCCCGAAGATGTCGACATCGTCATCAATACCCACCTGCATTTCGATCACTGCGGATGGAATACGGTGCGCGTCGGCGATCACGTGGCAGCGACGTTTCCTAACGCGACCTACTACGCGCCCGAAGGCGAATGGCAATACGCTCGCCAGCCCAGCGAACGCGATGCCATCAGCTTCATCTCCGAGAACTACGACCCGCTGGTTGAAAGCGGCCAGATGAAGCTGCTCCGCGGAGGCGAGGAACTCGTACCCGGCATTTCGGTGAAAACCTTCCCAGGACACACCGCCCACATGCAAGCCGTAATCGTCAGAAGTGGCGGCGGGGGCAATGAAAAGAAGACGGCCTGCTACGTCTCGGATCTGATTGCGACCAGCGCGCACATCAATCTTGCCTGGGGAATGGCATTCGACCTCTATCCGCTCGAAACCATCGAGAGCCGCAAGAAGTACTATGCACAGGCAATCCCGGAGAGATGGCTGACGGTGTTTACACACGACGACCAGACACCATGGGGATACGTGGAGCCAGACGAGCGAGGCAGGCTGAAGCTGGCCCCCGTTGCACCTCCCCTTTAGAATAAGGAACAAACTCCCATGCATTACCTACTGTTCTACGAGGTTGGCGAGGACTACGTTTCCAGGCGGGCAGAGTTTCGAGATGCGCATCTGGAGAAGGCTTGGAAGGCAAGCGAGCGCGGCGAACTGGTGTTAGGTGGTGCGCTGGCGAACCCGATCGACGGTGCCGTGTTGCTGTTTAAAGGCGACTCGCCCGAGGTTGCGGAGAGGTTTGCCAGGGCTGATCCCTATGTGACGAGCGGCGCGGTGAAGCGCTGGCATGTTCGGGAATGGACGACGGTTGCAGGGGAAGACTCGGCAATGCCCGTCAGGCCGAATGCCATGGCAAGCGCGAAGAACGCCGGCCTTTCGGACGCAGCGAGCGCCGATGTGTCGTTCCAGGATCATGGCCTCATCTTGCGGATGTGGAGGGCGCACGCGACGCCTCTGAAATCGGGCGAATACGTGGAGCACGCAACCAGAAAAGTTTTCCCGGCGCTCAGAGCCATCGAAGGACATCGCGGAGCTTATTTGCTCCGGCGTGAGGTCAACGGCGCGGTGGAATTTGTGGTTCTCACTCTTTGGGACTCAATGGAGGCGGTGCGTAAGTTTGCCGGGCCAAAGCCGGAGAAGGCCGTGGTGGAACCGGATGCGCAAGCGGCATTGACTGACTTCGATGAGTCTGTGACGCATTTCGAGGTCGTCCACCGCACGGGAAAATAGCACAGTAAACTGCAAGAACGATGCGCTTAAGCACACTGCAGTCCAGGTCAGACATTCCAGGCCAGACGCGGGCCGCAGGGCCACGTGTCTATAAGGGTGATACGGTGAGCCTGGTTTCGAAGAACTCTTCTACCCGCATGAGTATCTCCGCACCGCTCTTAGCTTCGTAGATCGCCTTCCTGAGCGCCGCGCCTCCGGGAACGCCGTGGGTGAACCACGAGGCGAATTGCTTCATCTTGCCTTCCGCTCCGGGCATTCCTTCTTCCAGCAGCATTTGGAAGTAGGTGCGGATCATCTGGTAGCGATCGGTTTCGGTAGGTTCGTCGTAGGGTTTATGCAAAGGTGAAGCTTCCGGTATAGCCAGGGACGGGAAGGGCACGACTTTAGTCGTGCCGTCATTCAACGGAAAATCGAGGGCTTTAGCCCCTGAGGGGATTGCACCCTCAGCGGCTAAAGCCACGGTCAAGGGTTCGCCATGTTCGGCACGACTAAAGTCGTGCCCTTCCCGGTTCCTTCCCGTTTCACCGCCGGCACCCTCCATCCACGCTCGATACTGCTCGATCTGTCGGAAGATCCACGGGTTTGCCGGGGCCATGCGCCCGATCATTACGGCGTCGCAGCCAGTCTGGGCTACGATCGCGCAGGCGTCTTCGGGCGAGCGGATGTCGCCGTTGCCGATCACCGGAATCTTGACTGCCTGCTTGACGGAGGCGATCCATTCCCAGCGCGCGTTTCCGCTGTAGCCTTGCTCGCGGGTGCGGGCGTGCAGGGCAACCGCTCCCAGGCCGCAGCTTTCAGCCATGCGCGCCAGTTCGACGCAGACGATTTCGTCGTCGTTCCATCCGGCACGGAATTTCACCGTGAAGGGAATCTTGACCGCAGCGCGCACGGCTTCGAAAATCTGGCGGATCAAGGGCAGATCGCGCAGCAGGCCGGAGCCGCCGTTGCACTTCACGACTTTCTTGGCCGGGCAGCCGAGGTTCAGATCGACGAGGTCGAAGCCGAGGTCTTCCACCAGGCGCGCGGCATCGGCCAGCACAGCGGGACTACTGCCGAAGAGCTGGGCCGAGATGGGGTGCTCGTCTTCGTAAAAGTGAAGGTAGCGTCCCTGGACGCGCTGGTCGCGCAATACGCCGTCGGCCGAGGTGAACTCGGTCATGATCAGGCCGCATCCGCCAAGTTGCTTGATGAAGCGCCGAAAGACGGTGTCGGTCACCCCGGACATCGGGGCGAGGACGGTGGCGGGCGAGATCGCAACGGTGCCTATTTTCAGGGAGGCAGGAAAAGCTTGTGTGGGGACGGGCGACTCGCCCGTCGTTGCCGCTGCTTTATCCGATTTGTCCCAGAACTTCTGCACAGTTCGATTTTACGTCCGTTTCGAAGAGACGCTACAAATGAGTCCGGTGCCGACACCGGCGGCTGCCGAGCTGCGCTCAGCTTGGACGGGCGAGACGCCCGTCGCCACACCGGCATTACAAAAGTAAAGCCTCCCACCAGGGGAGGCTCGAAATGCCGAATCTGCGCGCGAATTACTTCTTCGCGGCTTCAGCTTTGGCGGCGTCGCTCTTGGCGTACTTGCGGCGGAAGCGCTCCACGCGGCCGGCGGTGTCCATGAGTTTCTGCTTGCCGGTAAAGAATGGGTGGCAGGCGGCGCAGATTTCTACGCTGATGTCGCCTTTGTGCGTGGAGCGGGTGACGAATGCGTTACCGCAGGCGCAATGCACGCGGATCTCACTGTAGCTGGGATGGATGGCTGCTTTCATGTCAGTTCCGAAACCTCGATTCAGACATTTGATTCTACAGGAGTTGCGAAGGATTCAGCAACCCAGGTGTCAGGTCTCAGGAAAATCGTTGCATCTAAGAACCTGAGAGCTGACACCTGAGCCCTAAACAACAAAACGGCAGGGCCGCTGCCCTGCCGTCTTGCTTGTATCCAAGAATTCTGGGCCCCTACTTGCCTTTGTTGACTACCTTCTTGAGTTCGTTCCCGGGAGTGAATTTGGCGACTCTACGGGCTGCGATCTTGATGGTGGCACCCGTCTGCGGGTTCCGGCCATTGCGGGCCTTGCGTTGGGAGACGGAGAACGTGCCGAATCCGATCAAGGCTACACGGTCCCCCTTTCGAAGGGCAGCGGTGACGCTGTCCACGGTAGTATCGATCGCGGTCGTGGCCTGCGCCTTGGAAATGTTGCAGGCTCCGGCGATCCGGTCAACCAGATCAGCTTTATTCATGCTCTCTCCTGACACTAGTCGTTTCGGTTCCCGCGCATCAGCCGGGGAGGGAAAGCTCCAGGCGCGAGCACCGGCGATGGCTATTTTCTCCTAAGTTATGGGATTGTCAATGGGAAACACGTGCCTGTCGCTGCTTTTGAAACTCAGTCAGTACCCAGTACCCAGTTGCCGGTACCCAGAAAAACCCGGACCGACTACGGGCGTGCGTCCCAGCCTCCGCGGTCGCGGCTTGCAATCGGCTATCGGCCGCTTCTCCACGATTCTCCACAACCCGTCACCGCTCTCCACAGGATGTGCACAGTTAGGAACCGGTTTCGCCTTGCGGCGCGGGCGCCTTCGGGTGCAGAGTTAAATCAACACCACCGACTACAGAATTATGAAGACAGCAGCCGAAGTTTGCCCGCTGTGTGCGGGCACAGGATGGAAGCCGGTTCCGGGAACGCCGGACGGCGGGGTCAAGCGCTGCGATTGCCTGTTGCGGGCGCGCGGCGGCGCCCTGATCGCGGCGGCGCGAATTCCCAAACGATATGAACATTGCGAGCTGTCGAACTTCGATTTTGAAGGACCGCTCTCACATCTTGAGCACGCGCGCATGGCAGCGTACCGATTCGTGGAAGAGTATCCAGTGGACAAGACAGGCTTGTTGCTGATCGGCAACGCAGGATCGGGAAAGACACACCTAGCGGTCGGCATCGCGAAGGCGCTGATCCAAGAAAAGGGAATCGAGTGCGTTTTCTACGATTATGCGGACTTGCTGAAGCAAATCCAAGACTCGTACAACCCCTCTGTACAAACCACCGAACTGGGTTTGCTCCGGCCTGTGTTCGAGGCTGAAGTGCTGGTGCTCGATGACCTGGGTTCGGTGAGGCCCACTGACTGGCGATGGGACACGGTGCGCTTGATCCTGAATACGCGCTACAACGACGGCCGCACCACGATCATCACGACGAACTTTCCGAACAAACCTCCTGGCAAGCCTGGCGGGAAACCCGCCGCGGACGATGAAGACGATTCACCTCCAAGAGCTAGTGCCCAAGACTCGTCGGACCAGGTGAAATACACTCTGGGCGATCGCATCGGCGAACCTATGCGTTCCCGGCTGCACGAGATGTGCCGCATAGTAAAAATGGAGGGGCTCGACTACCGGAAGAAGT
Source organism: Terriglobia bacterium (assembly GCA_020073215.1). GTDB lineage: Bacteria > Acidobacteriota > Terriglobia > Terriglobales > Acidobacteriaceae > Acidiflorens. Next base: position 20,666 of record JAIQFO010000047.1, read on the forward strand.
TTAAGAGGGCGCGCTTCGTATAGACCGCCCTTTCAAACCTAGTTTTAATATGGCTGCAGGCAGCCTGCCGAACTTCGCTCGACTTGTTCGAACCGGGTGGCGGCCGTCCCTACGCGACCCAATCCGAATTAGAATCGGCAAGTGCTGACCGAGCGCATCGAGTTCCGGCCGGAAGTTGACGCTGAAGTGTTTTCCGCGGTAGCCTCCGCCTCCGCCGTGTTCCTCCTGCGCGGCGAGGACGCGAACTCTGAGCCCTACGTCAGCAAAACGGCCAATTTGCGGAGGCGGCTGCAACGGCTGCTTTCTGTCCCCGAAGAGCGAACCAAGCGCCTCAACCTGCGGGAGCGCGTCCGCTGGATCGAATACTCGCTGACCGGCTCCGACTTCGAATCGGGATTCCTCCTCTATCAAGCACTGCGCGCCGCCTTTCCGAAGACCTACTCGAATCGCCTGCGGCTGCGGTTTGCTCCCTTGGTCAAGCTGCATCTGGAGAACGAATTTCCTCGCGCCTCGATCACGACGCGGCTGGGGCGAATCTCGGGAAAAAATGTTTACTACGGACCGTTTGCGTCGCGGGTGGCTGCGGAAAGATTCATGAACGATGCGCTCGACTTTTTCAAGATGCGGCGCTGCGTCGAAGACCTCCATCCCGACCCGAAATTTCCGGGCTGCGTCTATTCCGAAATGAAGATGTGTTTGGCGCCCTGTTTTCGCGGCTGTACCGATGACGAGTACCGCGCGGAAGTGGTGCGGGTCGAAGATTTTCTCGACTCGCGCGGCGAATCGCTGAAGCGGCAGATGGCGGCGGAGCGCGACGACGCCTCGTCGACAATGGAATTCGAGGCGGCCGCTGCGATTCACGCACAACTCGACAAACTCGCTCCCGTGTTGCAACAGTTGCCGGAGTTCGTCCGCCGCATTGACCAGCTGCACGCCGTGATCGTGCAAAGGTCCGTGCAGAAGTTGGGGCAGCCGGACAGCGTGGCTTTGTTCCGCGTCGACGGCGGTGTCATCGCGGGGCCGCTCGAGTTTCCGATCTCTGCGAACGAACACACCAAGTCACAATCCATGGAAGCCCGCATCCAGGCCGCACTCACCGCATTTCCGGCCGCCAAGCCGGGCAGCGCTATCGAGCGGGTGGAGCATCTTGCGATCCTGAAGCGCTGGTGCTATCGCGGGACTCGAGCCGGTGAAATGTTCTTCGCTGACGCCAAAGGAGAGTTGCCGATGCGGCGCCTGGTACGGGGAATCGGACGAGTGTACAAAGGCGAAGCGCCGGAGGTCAGCGATCCGATGCACCGCAGAGACGCCGAGGGCGCCGAGAAGTCCTAGGGCGAATTCATGCATTGATTTACCACCGATACACGGAGTCACGGAAAAACCCAGACCAAAGGTGTGGTTTCTCGGGGTCTCGGTGGTAGATCCTGCTTTGGCGTTCTCCGGTGAAAGGCTTCACGCTGCCTGAACCGGCGCGCGCGCCGGCCTCTTCCGGAACACCACCCTGATCTCTTCCCGCCAGTGCTCGTCGATTCCGAGCACTTCCCAATCGATCTGCGGCGACAGATAACGGAGGATTGTGTCGGTGGTGGGATGCACGTGCAGAGCGGGCGCGACCAACATCAGTAGAGGCTTCTGGTGCGAGAGTTCGCGTTCTGGAAAATAACCGTATTGCGTAAACTCTCCTCGGCTCTGATGCCAGACGACGCGCGACCAGTAGTCCACGCCTTGCAGGGGAAGGTGGAGGTCTTCGTCGGCCTTGAGTTCGATGACGGCCAATCGCGCGTCGTGGGTTACGGCCAGAATGTCAATCATCGCTCGATCGGCTGCGGCGAAGGCGGGCACCTGAGCATAAACCGGTTCTGGCCGCAGCCGTCCGTCGAGCGCCGCCAGGTTCCGGACGACGAGCGATTCCAGCCAGCGTTCTGGATGCATTCGCCACAGCGCATGGTTCTTGGGACCATTTTTTTGCCGGACGGCCGCCGCCAGCCGCACCAGATCGGCAAATTGCGTTTCGTTCTCCGCGTCGAGGACGCGCTCCTCCAGCCCTACGCCAAACGCGATTTCCTCGCTGCTTTGAAAATTTCGCGGATCATGCGCAATCCGCGCCTGGGCAAATTCGAGGCCATGCCGCCGGAATGAAACCAACGCCGGCGAGAGCACAACCACTTCCGCTTGCGGCAGGATTCCGCGAATACGCGCGATCGATCCGGCAAAGCGATCGCGTGCCAGCCCTTCATCGACAGAATGCACCAGCCGGGTTGCCAGATTGCCGCGATCGCTGGTATCTAGTGGTACGAGTTCATCGTCGCGTTGGTCGAATTCGTACAAATGCCATTTCGCCGCCGTTGGATGCAGATGCGCCATCCGCTGCTGGGTCAGCGTAGCCATGCCCTTCGGCACAACCATCGCCAGCCCTTCGACCACGCGGCGTTCCTGCTGCGCCAGTCGGCACGCCTCGAGCCAAAGAATGCCGCAGGTCAGCGCGCCGTCGACGGTCGATTGCGTCTCTTCATCGTTCACCCCAAGTACGGCTAGGGCGCGCTGTCCCTGGCGCAGCCAGCCGCGCAGGTAGGCGGGACCGAACGAGTGCTCGAGATCGATGCTGGTGGTGAGCCGAACCACGGTCCAGCCGGGAAGATTTCTTTCGAGCGTACGGCGCAACCGAGGCTCATAGGCAGAGCGGGCCGCTCGTCGCACGGCGGGAGAACGCCGATCGCGATCGCGGCAGAAGTCGAGCCGGGTCGGCCGATTCTGCCCCATGCGCTGCACTTGTAACCGCAGCGTTGTGGTCTTAACCTCCGCATCCAACACCCGCCGCACAAAATTGCGCTCGCTCGACCACAGGTGCAGCAGGCATTTGTTGTACTCACCGGAAATCGAATATTTCGACTCGGCCAAGTCGAAGGCGATCGCGCCGTCTTCCACCACCACCGCGGCATGTGCGCCGTCGAGGAAGTCTGTGAGCATCTGGCTGAGGGATTCTGGGGTCACAGATCCAAGCTATTCGCCGCGCCGAGAGTGAGTCAGTGATGGCTGTACCGCGAAAATGTTTGGTTTTGATCGGCTTATATCAGTCTGGCTTGTGTAATTTTGGTAATGCGTCATTCTTCGAGTTGCCGCAATTCGCCAAACGAGCGGCCGATTCTGGGATTGTGAGTCTATGGGGATTTTTCGTCAGCTATCGTAGACGGGCAAAAGCAAAAGTGATGGCCGAGTACGCCAGCAACCCGAGAAAACCTACGGCAGCAATGCTTTCTGGGCTGAGCCAAACTACGTAGACGGTTGTGTTGGGGACCGTGTCAACCCCGCGCCACGCCCGATTAAAGTAGTTGATCAAAGCGATTGGGGTTCCAATAAGGAGCGTTGCATAACCGACGGCCAGCATTGCCTTCACGACAGGGTTGGCTTGTGCGTGAGGAATCGAGGTTCGGCAGGATTAGCGCGGCGCCCCAGAGGAAAAGGAACCAAGCGAGAGCAACCCTACCGAGCGTCAGCCGAGATAGAAGCATTTCGTGTGAATAATAACGCCGATACCCGATACCTGTCGTTAACAAAGGCGATTTCAGTAATTGAGAATTGTTGGTGAAATGTGGATTTATGGACAGTAACGGCTCTCACTTCAGTGGCGGGTAATTGGGCGGGAACGGAACTGGATCGCGAAAGCTTTCGCTCCAAGTCCTCGCACCCTGGAACCAGCCCGCTAGCACGGATAACAACACGAGTTTCCCGACCACGGCGACCCAGCGATGAGACTCTTGTGCTAACAGATCGGCAGTAGTGATTCCCAATCCCAACGCAAGTCCAAAGCCAAACACCCCGAACATCAGGATGTACCGCAGCTTGCCCATTTGCTTTATCCGTTCTCGTCTACTGGTGCGATCTTCGGGCTGTCCCCTGAAGACTGCAAAGAATGCAAAACCAAACAGATGAAGGCAATAGGCCCAAATTCCCATCCAAGCAAGGGCAACGGCAATCCCAACAATGATGAAGACGAACTCGCGCACGATCAGATTTTACTCTAGACGCGTAACGGGGCGTCAGCAAACCTACGGAAGAGACTGACCGTGGGCCGATAGTTGGCGAAGTCAGGCGTGGCTGTTGAAAAACTCTTTTCTTGGGATTTCGACACCGAAACTTGTTCGTAAGTTATTGAACGTTCGTTCGCGATAGACGCAGAAAATTGCTGAAATTACTACTCTGGCTCCTTCTTAACAGCCACAGGCGATGGCGCTCACGACTTGGATTGGCTGGGTCCGGATTCCGGTCGGTTCTCTGGCCATTGGAAACCAACCCAATTCAATGGTCTTGCACCTGAGGCTAACGCTGTTCCGCTCGTGGGATAATGCTGTTAACCGCTGCGAGTCGTTTCCAAGCTAAGCGCATCCAAATATGGTGACTGCCTACCAGCAACGCTTCTTCTTTGATCACTACGGCCTTACGAATCACGACCTTGAGACTTATCTGGCCGCCGCGCTTTCGGCGGGCGGTGACTACGCCGACCTCTATTTCGAATACCTGACCTCGACCTCGCTGATGGTCGACGAGTCGCTGGTCAAGTCCGCCTCGCAGGGAATTTCGGCGGGCTGCGGCGTGCGCGTAGTTTCCGGAGAGCGCACCGGGTACGCCTACACGGACGATCTTTCTCCGCAGCGCATCCTTCATGCAGCCCGTACCGCGGCGCTGATTGCGAGCGCTCCCGCCAAGACGACGGTCGCCGGATTCCAGCAGAAACCGGCGCGCAGCCTGTACCCGGTGGCGTCGCCATCGGTGGATGCCGACATCACCGCCAAGGTCGAACTGCTGATGCGCGCCGATCGCACCGCTCGCAGCTACGATCCGCGCATCAAGGAAGTGCGCGCCAGCTATGCCGACGAACTGAGGAACATCCTGGTGGTTGGCTCCGACGGCACTTTTGCGGAAGACTCGCAGCCGCTGGCGCGCGTGAATGTTTCCTGCATCGCAAAGACCGACGCGAGTTCGGGACGCGGCACATCGGGCGGCGGCGGACGAGTCGCGCTCGACTTCTTTTTCGGTAACAAGACTCCCGAGTTCTTTGCTAAAGAGGCCGCGCGCCAGGCAATTCTGCAACTCGACGCGCGCGAAGCTCCGGCGGGAGATATGGAAGTCGTGCTCGGTCCGGGATGGCCCGGCGTCCTGCTGCACGAGGCCGTGGGCCACGGGTTGGAGGCCGATTTCAATCGCAAGAAGACGTCGGCATTCGCCGGTCTGATCGGCAAACGCGTGGCCAGCGAAAAGTGCACGGTGGTTGACAACGGCACCATGCCGTGGCGGCGAGGGTCATTGAACGTGGACGACGAAGGCCAGCCGACGCAGGAAACCGTGCTGATCGAGAATGGAATTCTGAAGGGATACCTCAGCGACAAGCTTTCATCGAAGCTGATGGGCCTGGCCGATACCGGCAACGGACGCCGCGAAAGTTACGAGCACATTCCGATGCCGCGCATGACCAACACCTACATGCTGGCCGGGCAAGACGATCCCGCGGACATTATTCGCTCGGTGAAGAATGGCGTGTACGCGGTGAACTTTGGCGGTGGACAGGTTGATATCACGAACGGCAAATTTGTCTTCTCGGCGTCGGAAGCCTATCTCATCGAAAACGGACAGATCACCGCCCCGATCAAGGGCGCAACCCTGATCGGCAACGGACCTGACGTGCTGACGCGGGTTTCGATGGTGGGCAACGATTTGAAACTTGATGAAGGTGTTGGCACCTGCGGCAAAGATGGACAGGCCGTGCCGGTCGGCGTGGGTATCCCGACGATAAAGATCGATCGCCTGACCGTCGGCGGAACCGCGAAGCGGGAAACCGGCGGATTCATGCAGTAACAGCGATTCTCACCACAGAGACACAGAGCCACAGAGAAAAACAACCTGAATAAGTTTTGATCCAGTGGCTCCGCAGGAGAATAAGAAAAGAAATTGGTTTTCTCTGTGTCTCTGTGGAGAAATAGTTCTCGAAATGACAACAACTCTGGAAAATCAAGCACCTAAGCTCGATACCGATTTGCAGGAACTCGCCACTGACGTAGTCCGCCGTGCAACCGATGGCGGAGCTACGGCGGCGGAGTGTGTCGTCCGCGAGGGCGACGAATTTTCTACCGTGGTGCGGTTGGGCCAGGTCGAAACTCTGAAAGAGTCGGGCTCGCGCGCCATTGGCGTGCGCGTCTTCTTCGGACAGCGCGCGGCCAGCACCCATTCCAGCGATTTTTCCCCCGCTGGTATCGAGCGCATGTTGAAGTCCGCGCTCGAACTGGCCAAGATCACTTCCGAAGATCCGCACGCTGGAATTCCCGACGCCGCCAAACTCGGATCGCTCACGGGCGACCTCCATCTCTACCACGAAGATGTGTACTCGCTGCCGGGTCCCGAGCGCATCGAGTACGCGCGGCGCGCCGAAAAGGCCGCGCTCGACGCCGATTCTCGCATCAAGAACTCCGAGGGCGGTTCCTTCGACGCCGCCACCGGCAGAAAGGTGCTGGCAAATTCCCACGGCTTTGTCGGCGAATACCGGCGGTCGTACTGTTCGGTCGCTGTGGTGCCGATTGCGCAGGAAGAGAACGGCGGGATGCAGCGCGATTACTGGTATTCGGTGGCGCGCAGCCTGGCGAAGCTCGAGTCGGCGGAGCAGGTAGGAAAAGAAGCGGCACGCCGCACCCTGCGGCGCCTCGGCGCGCGCAAGGTCAAGACCGCACATGTGCCGGTGGTGCTCGATCCCATGGTCGCAAGCTCCATGCTTGGACATATTTTCGAAGGAGTGAATGGCGACTCGGTCTATCGCGGCGCCTCGTTCCTGGCGGGAAAACTGGGGCAGAAAATTGCGGGACCGAACGTCACCGTCATTGATGACGGCACCATGTCCGGCGGTTTCGGCACCACGCCGTTTGATGACGAAGGCATTCCCACCCGGCGCACGGTAGTGATCGAGAACGGAATTCTGAAGTCGTATCTGCTGAATACCTACACGGCGAAGAAGTTGGGCCTGGAAACTACCGCCAACGCCTCCCGTGGACTCGCCGGGACGCCCGGAATCGGGCCGGGGAATTACTTTCTGGAACCGGGGCCGAAGACCCCGAAGCAGATTATTGCGGAGATCAAAGACGGCCTCTATGTCACCGAGTTTCTCGGTCACGGCGCCAACTTAGTCACCGGAGATTACTCCCGCGGAGCGTCGGGCATGTGGATCGTCAACGGCGAACTGGCCTATCCAGTGGAAGAGATCACGGTGGCCGGCAATCTCAAGGACATCTTCTGCAATATTTCCGAGATTGGCAGCGACCTGGAATTCCGCGGCAGCGTGGCGTCGCCGACTATCCGCATCGACGGCCTGACGGTAGGCGGAACGTAACAGGACCCGCGTGGGGACAGCCGCCCCCGGCTGTCCAGGCGGAGCGAAGCTCCGCAGTAAATCGCGATGCGGATCGCCTCCGCGAAGGCGTCTGTTCAACTCACGGCAGCAGAACGGCTGCCTCCAACAATTCGCCGCCAAATGGCGAATTGCTCCACTTCTCCAATCCACTCGCCAACTTCTGTTTCACTTCAGGCCGCCGCAGCCAATCGACGATCTGCTGCCACTGCTCCCTGCGATCCGCCCAATAACCGCCACCCGGGCCCGTCGCATTGGGCACACTGTCCAAAACTATCATTTGGGCCAGATTGCGATGCGCATTGAACGACGATGCAGCCAGCCACTGATCGAGGTAAGGCGACAAGTCGTTTTCCGCTTGCGCAAAAGAGCAAAAGCCAGTCATATGCTCCGTCTGTCAGTTCGTTCGGGTCAGAGTCCAATATGGCAATCCAGACGGCCCGGGCATAGCTTGAAATCGCGGTTTGTTCTGCAGCCGGCCATGTATGCCAGGAAGTTGCACCGCATGATGCGTAGATCAGCTTGCGAAACACGCATTGGGGATCTACTGCAAAATCGGCGGAGTCCAGCACTAACAACTCAAAGATGCGCGGCATGAAGTGCTTCAAGTCGCTTTCACTACCCCATGTGTACAACGCGTCCATGGTATAGCTGCGCAGGTCTTCCGGGCCGAGTTTCCGCAACGGTTTGGAACGAAGGCGTTGATCGTCTTCTGGCGAATGACAGCATGGGCACGGTTCAGTGTCAGGATTGAGGCGATAGCTTTCGAAGACATGGTACAGATTCTCGATGGCCTCGCGCAGCTCCGACGTCTGCATCATGTGGATATTATAGGAGGGATGATTCGACGACCGACAACCGTTAGTAACGGTACTTATCCGAGGTAAACTTTTACTTAAATGAAATTCGCGAAGGTTGTTTTCTGGGCTGCGGGCATCTGGGGCGTTCTGGTGCTCACCCCGCTGTATTTCATGTTCGATGTGATTGGCCGGCAGGATCCGCCGCCGATCACCCATCCCGCGTTTTACTACGGCTTCGTCGGAGTCGGGCTCGCCTGGCAGATCGCATTTCTGATCATCGCCACCAATCCTGCGCGCTTCCGCCCGCTCATGATCGCCGGCATAGTCGAAAAACTCAGTTATGCAGCGGCCCTTATTGTTCTGTATTTGGAGCGTCGCTTGCATGCGTCCGACTTGACGTTTGGGGTCGTCGATTTGCTGTTCGGGGTGCTGTTTGTGCTTGCCTTTCTTCGAACAAAGGACATGGCTTAGGAACTAGATCGTGCGCTTGCAGCGTAAGGGTTGGCGGGCAGCGAATCCCACTCATCGCAAAGAACGCGATGAGTGGGGCACCCCGGGCTTTCAGGTTAGTCCGCGCAATGTCTTCAGCAACTCCTCAACACTTGGCAACTGGTCAATCGGGTAGACCTTGGCAAAGGCGATCTTCCCATTCTTATCGACAACAAAGGCGGCGCGCTCGCTGATGCCGGCCAGCGGCGGGCCTTCGCGCAGGATGCCGAATTTTTTCGTCACTTCGGCATGGGGATAGAAATCGGAGCAGAGAGGAACCTCGACGGGGCCGACTTCCTCCCGCCGCCAGGCAATGTGGCTGGGGATGGAGTCCACGCTGATGTCCAGAACCTGGGCATTGAGCGCCTCGAACTCTTGGCGATGGGCGTCGAGTTCGGGCACTTGCATGGCTCAAGTTGGGGTCCAGTCGAGGGGGTGGAAGGTGACGACCAGATTCCTGGTGCCGAGATAGTCGCGCGAGCGCATCGTAATCTGGCGTTCGCCCGCCACCGCGGGAAGTTCAAAATCCGGCGCCGGATCGCCGACCTTCAGAGGCATACCGTTCTCCAATCCAATCAAAATTGTAATTGAGATTGAGAATGCCAGCCCCTAAAGGGGCAGTTGATTCCTGGAAATTTGCGGTATCGCTAAAGCGATACCCTGATGCGAAGCGCGATTTAACCTCTAGTCCTCACCTTCAGGAATTAACCTGCTTTTAACATTCACCGTGTCATTCGCCGTTAACATTTGTCGCATGCCTGAGCAGGCTTTACACATTGAAGAACTTCCTGGGTCGCGGGAGGGAATCCGCATCCTGCGCCTGGCCGGACCCCTGACGCTTGCCAATGTATTCGGCTTTCAATCGAAGGTGCGCGCCGACACCTCGAAGGCGCTGATTCTCGACTTCACGAACGTGCCCCTCGCGGATTCGGCGGGGATTGGGGCGTTGGTTGGGGCTTATGTCACGCGACAAAAAAATGGACGCAGTTTGGGACTGGTGGGCGTGAATCAGCGCATCCACCAGGCTCTCGAAGTCACGCGGGTGGAAAGCTTTTTTCGTTTCTACGGAACGGTTACCGAGGCCGAGCATACGGCTTGAGGGCGTGCGCTGGATTTCGGTCGTCCCTCCGGGACTCTAGTTGGTTCTCGCATCTTTCCCAGGGCTGAAGCGCTGGGCTAAGCCTGGCCGTCCCTCCGGGACTTGAAGAGCAATCCCAATCCTCCCGAGAAAAGAGAAGCGGTCTGGCCGGCTGCTCTTTTTCCGAAAAAAGAAAGGCGGCCTGCCCGGCCGCCCTTCTTTTCCCGAATTTTGGTTGTGGCTTAGACGCCTTTGACGTTCTCTGCCTGCCAGCCTTTGGGGCCTTTAACTACGTCAAACTGAACTTGTTGACCCTCCTGCAGGCTGCGAAAGCCGTTTGCCTGAATCGCGGAGAAGTGAACGAATACGTCCTCGCCATTCTGGCGGCTGATGAAACCATAGCCCTTGGCATCGTTAAACCACTTTACTGTTCCTGTTTCCATGATGTTGCTGTGTTCCTTTTGTGTTGAGGTATGCGCTGGAACTCGCATAGTGCAGGCAGGTCACGCTTTAGAGCGGGGTACTGCTGAACAGCCGCAAAGATCAAACGCACCTAAATTGTACATAATTGGGGGTAAATGGCTAGAAAATTCTGTGCTTACGGCCGTAACGCGCCCCGGTACATATTTGCCTGCAGCCCTCCCGAAAATTCCCGGTTTCACGTCTCCGTCCTTTTGTATCTAGCTGAGAAATAATGCCTATTTCGCTTTGGCAGAGTTATTGCTCTTCGTGGTCGGGAAGAGGATTACGGAAGGGCTCTGGAGGCATTCCATGCTAGCCATACACGTCGAGAACCTGGGCGACCTGGCAGTGGTAGAGTGCAAAGGCAGGATCGTCCGCAGCGAATCCGTTTTCAAACTGCGCGATGTTGTGCAGGCGCAAGCAGACGCCCGCATCATCGCCGTCGACCTTTCCGAAGTGGAAGCCATGGGTGGCGGCGGCTTGGGCATGTTGACGTTACTCGATCGATGGGCACGACAACACGATATTCAATTCAAGCTGTTCAGCCCCTCCAGATCGGTAATGGAAGGCTTGGTGGGCAACCGGTCGATCCTGAACTTCGAGATTGTGACCTTCCATGGGATGATGAGCATCCTGGCCGCTTCCGATCGCCAATATGCGTCGCTTGCGGCCTGATCGTTGGGCTGGGACATTCAGAGCAAGCGCCTGGCCCGCAGGGGCTAAAGCCCCCGTTTTTGTTGGCCGATAGCGGCACGGCTGAAACAGCTTGCGAAAAAAGTCGTCCGTGAGCGAGGGCGGTGCCCTCAGCGGCTAAAGCCGGATTCAAAACAATGCACTTATTGCAGCGGTAAACCGCTGCTCCACCCAAAATCAAGTACAACACCGACTTTTTCCGCAAGCTGTGAAAGCCGTGCCCTTCCCAAAGCCATTCCTTCCCGAAGCCATTTATATGAGATGGGTGACGAGTTATGGCCCTGGTTTGCAACTTCCACGAGGCTCATTCATCATCAGAGAATGGGTATGCGAATGGGGGCGTGGGGCTCGATTGCGGTGGGAGTTCTCCTCGGTGTTTCCGCCGTCGCCCAAGGCGGCCTGATTGACGATGTTAACGGCCTATTGGCGCGGAATTCATTTTCGGCGGCGGAATCGGAACTTCGGACATATAAGGCTGAGCATGGCATCACGCCTGAGTACCTGGAGGCGTTGTCGTGGATGGCGCGCGCAGCGGCCGCGGAAAAGCAGTGGGGCCAGGCCACTGCCTACGCCAGCGAGACGCGCCGGCTCTCAGAGCAGCAACTAGCGACGTCCAAGCGCAAACTCGACGCCGAGCCACATTTACCTGTCGCACTCGGCGCGGCCTATGAAGTTCTCGCGCAAGGGATGGCGGAACAAGGGCAGCACTCGAAAGCGGTCAGCTCGTTGCGCTCGGCTTTGGCGCGCTATGGAAACACATCCATCCGAGCGCGACTGCAGAAGAATCTCAATCTGCTGGCTCTGGTCGGTCAACCTGCGCCGCCTTTACAAGCAACTCAATATCTTGGACCGAAGCCGCCGGCCCTGGCGTCCTTGAAAGGCTCGCCAGTTCTCCTGTTCTTCTGGGCGCATTGGTGTCCGGACTGCAAGGCCGAAGTCCCCGTCATCGCCCGCTTGCGGCAGGAGTTCGGTTCCGCGGGGCTGGTCGTCATCGGGCCAACCCAACTATACGGCTATGTGGCGCAGGGGGCGGACGCTTCGCCGGTGCAAGAACAGGCTTATATCGAATCCGTCCGCCAGCGTTATTACGCCAGCCTCCAGGACATGCCCGTGCCGCTCAGCCAACAAAATTTCAATGCGTATGGGGCGAGTACCACGCCGACTCTGGTCGTCCTGAATCGCGCAGGACAGGTAGCGATGTATCATCCGGGAGCGATGCCGTATGACGAGTTGCGGGCCGCGTTAGAGAAAGTGGTTGCGCGCTAGTTGGTGTGGGGACGGGCGTCTCGCGAGCCTGCCCTGAGCGGAGTCGAAGGGTCCAAGCCGAGCGCAGCTCGGCCGTTCTTTGATGCCAATGCCGGCACCGTAAGCGGAACAGAGATCGAAAACTTCAGAAAGTCCTGCCAATTTCAAAGCGGCAAGGAGATACTGTATGCCGTCAACACCTCCTGCTAAGGGAGTACGGTAATGAAAGGGAAGCAGCTAAAGCAGGGGATCCCAGATACAGGCATCCTTACACGGATTACGAAGCCGACCAGCTATGGCCGCTGGTCGAAAAAGGAATTGCCGATCTCGTCGAAAACAAAGACCTCGTCGAAAGGGAAGATCGGAAATACATTGTCGGCTATCTCTGCAAGGTCATCCTGAAAGGGCAGAAGATGGCGAAGCTCACGAAGTCATAGGACCGAAAGCTTTTCTGACTTTCAATCCCACTTTCAATCCTTTTGAAGTTATCGGCTCCTACAGCGTCGCCGCCTGTTCCCGCCGCCGCGCCTGTATTTCGATATAGACGTTGATCAGCGAAACCGCGGCTGGCGTTACGCCGGGAATGCGCGAGGCTTGACCGATTGTCTGCGGAACGATTTTCCCGAGTTTCTCCTGCATTTCGCGCGACAACCCGCTCACCGCGCGGTAATCGAACCAGTTGGGAATGCGGCGCTGCTCGGCCTTCTTCAGACGGTCGATGGCGCGCTGCTGCTGGTCGAGGTATCCCGCATACTTGATTTCAGTTTCGACCGACTTGAGCTCGTTGCGGATTTCCGACGAAAGATGAACTTCTGAAACATTAACCGCAGAGGGCGCCGAGTTCGCAGAGGAATCTCTTTTGAAAAACCCTGGTGTGAGATTCCGTAGAACCGGAGCCAGCAGCTCAATGACGATTTCAGGCCGCTTCAGCAGCTGCGCCAGCGACTGCCCAATCGCGGAAGAGAGATCTGGCGGCCGTGCCTCGCTGCCAACGGACGTTGTCGAGCTGCGCTCGACTTGGACGGGCGAGGGCACCGGTCCCCGCACTTGCATGGCTGAGTCGCGCTCCAGTTGCTCCGCGATCGCCGGCGTTAGCTTTGTCTTCTCCAGCAATTGCTTTACTTCCTCCAGACGGCGCTGCTTCGCTTCGAACTCCGCCCATGCTTCATCCGAGATCAGGCCTACGCGGCGGCCGTGTGGGGTCAATCTTCGGTCGGCGTTGTCGATGCGCAGATGCAAACGGAACTCGGCCCGCGAGGTAAACATGCGGTATGGCTCGTTGGTGCCCTTGGAAATCAAGTCGTCGATCAGAATGGCGGTGTAGCCCTCGGTGCGATCGAGCACCAGCGGAGACTCCTTCTTCAGTTTCAGTGCCGCGTTGATTCCGGCCATGATTCCCTGGCAGGCCGCTTCTTCGTATCCTGATGTCCCATTGATCTGGCCGGCTAGAAACAGCCCGGCAATCTTCTTCGTTTCGAGCGTGCGCTGGAGTTCGGTGGGATCGATCGAATCGTACTCAATGGCGTAGCCGGGGCGCATCATCTCGGCGGTTTCGAGTCCCGGAATGGATTTCAGGATTGCCAGTTGCACATCAACCGGCAGCGAAGTGCTCATGCCGTTGACGTAAATCTCGTGCGTGTTCAGACCCTCGGGCTCCAAAAAAAGCTGGTGCGTCAGTTTGTCGGGGAACTTCACGATCTTGTCTTCAATGGACGGACAGTAGCGCGGCCCGGTCGAATGAATCTGCCCGCTGTACATCGGCGAGCGGTGCACGTTCTGGCGAATGATGCGATGCGTCTCTTCGGTGGTGAAGGCGATGTAGCAGGGCACCTGGGAGTCGTGATGGGCAACGCGCCGGGTGCGAAAGCTGAAGGGAGTCGGGTCCAGATCGCCCGGCTGCCGCTCGAAGCGGGACCAGTCGATGGTGCGGCCGTCGAGGCGCGGAGGCGTTCCGGTCTTGAGGCGGCATCCGCGAAGGCCTAGCTTCTTGAGCGCTTCGCCCAGCAGGATAGCGGCGGGTTCTCCGGAACGTCCGGCGGGATACTGCTGCTCGCCGCAGTGGATCAGCCCGTTCAGAAAAGTTCCCGTGGTAATGATGACCGCATCGGCCGCGACGCGGCGGCCATCGCGAAGCAGAATGCCGCGAATGCAGTTCTCAGTTCTCAGTTCTCGGTTCTCAGTTTGGTTCTCCGTAGTGTCAGGTGTTGCTGAGAACTGAGAACTGAGAGCTGATCGCTGGTCCACGATCGCATCCGCGACTTCCGCCTGCTTGATCTTCAGATTTGGCTGCGACTCCAGCACTTCACGCATCTTCAGGCGGTAGGCCTGTTTGCAGCACTGGGCGCGCGGCGACCAGACGGCGGGTCCGCGCGAGGTGTTGAGCAGGCGGAATTGGATTCCGACGGCGTCGGTGATTTCGCCCATGATGCCGCCGAGAGCATCCACTTCGCGTACCAGGTGCCCCTTCGCAATGCCGCCGATGGCGGGGTTGCAGGACATCTGCGCGATCAGATCGATGTTCAAGGTATAGAGAGCGGTCTTCAGGCCCATACGAGCGGCCGCCATCGCGGCTTCGCATCCGGCATGGCCGGCGCCTACCACCACCACATCGAAATGTTCGGCAAAGTTCATGGGTTCCCAAATGGTTACTAAAGCTACTACTATTCCGGCCCGGCGGAGGGATCTCAGTACGATAATTCTAACAAGCAAGCTCTACTGGAGGGCAGAGCCATGCCGAACCGCGCCAAAGTGGTTGTCGCCTACCTCGATGGCCGCAGGCTCAGGGGCTACACCAACGATTTTTCTCCAGTGCGCGACCAGTTCTTCCTGTTTCCCGACGGCGTCGAATCCAAACCAGGCGATCGCGGAACGCCGGTTCGGATCGCGGAACTGAAGGCCTTGTTCTTCGTCAAAGATTTTGCCGGGAATGCGGCCCATACGGAGGGTGCTGGCACTGCTCAACTCCCGGGGAGACGCGTCGAGGTCATTTTCTCCGATGGCGAGAAACTGATCGGTTCTTCGGTGGCATACAACCCGAGGAACCAGGGTTTCTTCATGCAACCGGCAGACCCGACCGACAACAACGAACGAATCTTCGTCGTGAACCGGAATGTGAAGCAGGCGAAACCGATTTGAGTGGTGTAATTCGCTGCCATCACTTTTCGCGTGTCCAGTGCGGCTCTTGCGCGCCATACGTTAGAATCAAAGGCTCCTCTCTTGAATTCCATGGCCCGGCCCATCCCCATTGGCGTGCGCGGCGAAGCGGCTGAAACCGTTGAGTGGAAGCACACGCTCTCCGCACATCATCCCGAGTTGCCGCCGGTATATTCGACTCCCGACATGATTCGGCTGATGGAAACGGCGTGCTTTTATGCGCTGCAGCCGTTTTGCGAGGAAGGGGAAATCACGGTGGGAATCTCGATCCACGTCGAACACCGCGCGGCCAGCGGCATTGGCACGCGAATTCACGCCGAGGGCGAACTGGAATTCTTTGACGGACGCTTCTATACCATGCGCGTCCGTGCCCACGACGGCACGCAGGAGATTGGCAGCGGCACGGTGGGACGCGCCGTGGTGCACGTTCCCAGTTTCATCGAGCGCATGCGCGAAAAGGCTCGCGGCGGATGACTCTGCCGCAATGCCGAACATGAATAAGAACGAGGGACCAATGGATGACCACACCGCCAAGGCGCTTCAGTTCCGGCAACTCCATCGCGGGCCGGGCGTGCTCATCCTGCCGAACGCGTGGGATGTGGCCAGCGCCCGCATCTTCGAAGATGCGGGGTTCCCCGCGATCGCAACCACCTCCGCGGGCATTGCTTTTTCGCTGGGCTATCCTGACGGCCAGCGTATTCCACGCGAAGAAATGCTCGCTCGCATTGGCCGCATCGCGCGCGCGGTTCAGGTGCCAGTAACCGCCGACATCGAGGCGGGGTATGGTCCCAATCCCGAAGATGCCGCCAGGACGACGCGCGAACTGATTCAGGCGGGAGCCGTCGGGTTGAACCTGGAAGACGGTAGCGGCAATCCGGATCGGCCAATGATCGACTTGCAGTCAGCGATTGAAAAAGTTCGGGCGGCGCGCCAGGCTGCCGTCGAGATGCGGGCGCAAATCTGGATCAACGCCCGCACCGATGTGTACCTGCTCCCCGGAGGCAATCCGGACGCCGACTATTCCGAAACATTGCGGCGCTTGGTTGCGTTTCGCGAAGCGGCGGCCGACAGCGTCTTCGCCCCCGGACTCAAGGATGCCGA
>JAIQFO010000048.1 GCA_020073215.1 Terriglobia bacterium
GCACTGAGAACTGAGAACTGGGAACTGAGAACTGCCTCGATGAAGCTGCTGCAACTATTGGCGATCGGGAATCTGGATGACGGGCTGCTGAATGCTCTGTGTCCCGCCATGGAGGAGACTTTTCGCGTGCCCTGCGAAGTGCTCCCCGGGCGACTGGATCCGGAGTTCGCGTTCCACGGCGAGCGGCAGCAGTACCACTCCTCGGAAATGCTGCAGCGCATGCAAGGTTTTCTTACCGCCGACTCGTGGCGCTTGCTGGGCATCGCCGGGGTGGATCTCTACATTCCGATTCTCACCTTTGTTTTTGGCGAGGCGCAGATGGGCGGCCCTTGCGCCGTGGTCTCCGCGCACCGTTTGCACCAGGAGTTCTACGGCCTTCCGCCCGACCCGGATCTGTTTCGCCAGCGCGTGATCAAAGAAGCAGTGCACGAACTGGGCCACACTCTGAGTTTGACGCACTGCGATGACTATCGCTGCGCCATGGCTCCATCGCACGCCGTGGAGTGGATCGACCTCAAGGAAAGCACGCTGTGCGCGGGCTGCCGGGCGGTGGCCACGCCGATGGCGCAGATCTCGTCGGCGCGGATCTTCTGAATCGCCGTCTCAATAACTTAGTCCGTGTGCGACCCATGACGGTCCTGAGCCGTCCCAGCGTTGACGATGGAAATCTCACGCTGCATGCGACCTTGAAATCCCACCCTTGCGCACAGAACGCGCAAGGATGGGGCACCCGGCTGCCCTTATTTAGCTTGCTTTCGCTTCTGCGTCGCGCTTTCGGAAGGCGGCTTCTCCAGCGTCGGACACCTTGACCCACTTCGGGTCAGGCGAGGCTTCGGCGTTGTAGTTGTCGTGCCAGTTCCACCACTTGTAGGGCGGGGTCTGGGGGTAACCCTGGGGCGAGTCTTCCCAAGTCTCCTGACGGCCGAAGGGCGTGAGGTCGAGGTAGCTCCAGGTGGTCCCCATCGCTTCGTCGCCGCGGTTGTTGATGAAGTAGGTGCGGAAGACCTGCTCGCCATCGCGGAAGAACACGTTGTGGCCGTGCCATTCATGGACGCCGAAGTCCTTGTCGAAGGTGTCGGTGATGGTGTACCAGGGCATCTCCCAGCCCATCCGCGCCTTCAGGCGCGCGATGTCGGCCTGAGGCGCGCGTGAAGCGTAGGCGAGGGTGGTGTCGCGAGCGTTCAGATGGGCCAGGTGGGCGACCTGATCGGCGCCCAGGGAGCAGCCGCGGCAGGCGTGCTCGGGCCAGCCGAACACCCCGGGCTCGAAGAAGGCGCGATAGACGATCAACTGACGGCGGCACTCGAACAAATCGAGCAGGCTAACCTTGCCCTTGGGTCCGTCGAACTCGTACTTCTTGTCCACTGCCATCCACGGCATCCGCCGGCGTTCGGCGGCTAGCGCGTCACGGGAGCGGGTCAAGGCCTTCTCCTTCACGAGGAGCTGCTGGCGCGCAGCCTCCCATTCCTGCTGCGACACGATCGGGGGGATCTTCATCGCGGGTTTCGGGTTCTCAATCGTTCTGGTCGACATTTTGATTTTTCCTTTCCTCTGAGTTCGGCAGGACTTCTCCTGTCCGGTTCTTGCGAGATACTTTCACGGCCAATGCTGCCAGCCCGCCGGTGGAAACCGCGCCGGCAACGACTAATCCCATGGTTGCCATGCAGAATGGACACATCGTGCACCTCCTAGGGGGCGAAGCGTGATTGCTAAGCCGCCTCTATAGGGGTGACGGGTAAGGAGGAGCGATTTCTACAAGAGGAAGAAAAAAATAGCGGGGGATAGCGGAGAGTTGAAAGTTGGCCGCCGGGCGGACCAAGCAAACTAGGGCAGCGGGTGCACGGTAGTGTTGAACAAGTAGGGATCCTGAAAGTTCGTCTGGTCGCCCGGCTTGGCGTTCGGAACAGGCTGCAAACGTGCGGAGAGTGGTTTGTTCCACTTCGTCGCGAGCGAAGCAACGTCAGCGTAGATCCGTTCCATTTGATCGAGGCTTATCTCGCCGGGGAGAGGGATCGTGTCCAGGCCGGTACCGCAAACGGCCGAGTACGCGAGTAGGGAGTCGATATTGTAGGTGGACTGGGCCCAGCGTTGTGCCAAGAGCTTGTCCTCCATAACCGGCACCATGAGTCCGGAGTAGCCGACTTGTTTCAGTGGCACAGCCTTGACCGCCGTGGTGATGATGCGAGCCGCAGTGAGGGTTCCGCTGGAGCCGAATTTGGCGCCGGTAAAGGCTTCGATCGCGGCCGCGATGGAAACGTCCCCAAGAGGCGCGGGGGTAGGGTCGAGTCCGGCGTAGGTCCAACCTGTCTCTGCCGCCACCTTGTTGCCGACCGCGTCTGCGACTGATGCATGTTTGGTCAGCGCAGCGGTCAGGTCAGCGACGGCAGCGTCAGCGTTTCCTTTGTCGCGCACGAAAACGTCGCGAACCACATTGGCGCCCTCGAAACCAATGGCGAATTGTCTGCCCGAGCCGGTGTGGTAGGAGCCGGGGAAGAAGGGTGACAACGGCTTCAGCATCGCGGTGGCAGTGAAGTTGAACGTTCCCTGGCCGCGCAAACTGTGTTCGCTGACATATTTTACAAGTTCAGCGGTGCGACGAATCGTCTTCCAATGAATGCCGGTGTCATCCGCGATGACGGCGCTGGACTCGATGTTCGGCAGAGTCGATAGGGCCCTCTCCAGCAGGTGCATCGTCGCAGGATCGTCGCCCTCGTGCATCATGCCTGGCCCAACGTTGGGAAGGAAATTCTCGGCGGCGGAGAGCTGGTCAAACTGCGTGAGGAATGCCAGCGCCCGATCTTCTGGCATACCCGCGACTAGCTCTGCCAGGGGTTGCGTGGTCACGCGTATCGTTTCCACTTCGTAGCCAGCGGATTCAAAATCGGCCTTGGCCTTGCGCAAGACTACGAGAGTTTCGGCAATTTGCTGTTGGTATTTTTCTCTGTCGAGCCGGACGAATGCAGTAATTGCCCTGACTTTCGGATTCGAAGAGGGAGTTGGAGTGGAACGGTTCTGCGCGGCCAGATGAGAGGACACAATCAGAATAAGGGCGAGGGCAATTTGTTTCACTCAGGTTCTCCAGATGAAAGATGGGGAGAGAGCAGTATAGCGGATTCGACTTCAAATACTTCTCAATCTCCGGGTTGCCCGTCAACCGCCAAGTGGGATTCCTCACAAAGCTCTAGATGACGCTGCCAGGCAGGATCTGCGTCCAAAGTGGCTTGGCTTTCCACTGTTGCCAGCTACTGCAATTTGGCGTATTCCGCCTTGGCTTGCGTCAGTATGGGGATGTCCGAGTCAGCGTTTTTCCAAAGGGTGAAGAAATCCTGATAGGTGGAACGGGACTTGGCGGTTTGGCCTTGCAAGGCATAGGCGCGGGCAAGGCCCAGGCGAGCAAGCGCCCCAAGCGGACAATTCATGACGATGCCGCGGTGATCGAGAATCCTCTGAAATTCCGTGGCGGCTTCACCACCCTGGTGCAAAAGTATGTAAGACTGTGCGCGCACATAGACGGGATACAGGGATCCGCCGACTTGGAACATGGGATACGACTCGCCCAATTCGTACGGAGCTGTAGCCTGCAAGATCTCAATGGCTTTGGAAGGATTCCTGCGATTGATTTCGATGGCCGCGTTAATGGTGGGAAGCCAATAGCCGATAATCAGAGTGTCGCGCGGAAAGCGCTTCGCTAAATCTTCCGCCATTTCCTGCGCTTTGACTAATGCTCCGGCTCTTGCCAAGGCCAGCGCCGCGAGAATCTGTGCGTCCCGCGTAGAGGCCAGTGCTAGTGCAGACGAGGTCGCTTTACGGGCCTGTGAGGCATTTCCGAATTCCGCTTCGCGCAGCGCCGCGTCCATCTGCCATCCTGCTGCGGTTTCTTTTTGGTCGCTGCGCCGGGCAGAATCTACTGCGCGCCGCGAGAATGCCCTCGCCTTTGAGAGACGCCCGTAAAAGGCCTCGGTGTCAGAGGCTAGCGAAAGGAGCAAATCCTCCGCTCCCGGTTTGCCGGCAGCCCACGCAATCTGGCGTTCCATCTCAGCGACATCTTCTTGGAGAAAGGCAATCCCGTACAGATTGGCGTGCAAGGCCGAGTCTTCGAGCTTGCGTGCCATCGCCTCCTGATAAGCGGCCTTTGCTTCGTCGAAGCGATTCAGGGCAGTGTACTGCACAACGAGATTGCCGTAACCCAACGCATCATCCGGGTCAATGCGGAGGTGCTCCAGCGTCTGTGACACTGCTTTCTCGTATTGGCCCATCAAGGAATAATTGGCGCCCAGATTACCGGGAGGCACTCCGTCGCGTGGATACGCCTGGGCCCAGAGCTCGTAAATCTCATTGCCTTTTACCAAATCCCCCGCAAGGTAGCTGTAGTAGTACGCAGAGATGCGGAGTTTTTCTCGCTCGCTTACACGGTTGCGTAGCTCATACGCACGTTGCAGGTAATCGTTCGCCAAGCCGGCTTCCCCGCGATTGGAGTAGGTGATTCCCAATGCAGC
Source organism: Terriglobia bacterium (assembly GCA_020073215.1). GTDB lineage: Bacteria > Acidobacteriota > Terriglobia > Terriglobales > Acidobacteriaceae > Acidiflorens. The sequence goes on from JAIQFO010000048.1 coordinate 4,497, forward strand.
ATAGGCGACCGCAAAACTTGGATCGAGTTGAATGGCGCGCTGGAAAAGAGGAATGGCTGCGGAGTTTCCTTTTTGATATTGCGTCTTTCTCGCTAACGAGTAGGCCTTCAGGGCCTCAAGCGAGGGCGTGGTGGCCTGTTCGAGCGGCGCGTCGAATTTCTGCACCGAAGTCAGGGATTCACCCAACTTGCTTCGTAGGCGGAAGGTCGCGTCGCTCAACGCCTTGAGCACAGCCTCTTTGTTGGCCGACTGTATCTGTTCGCTGGCCAAGTGATCGCCGGTGCTGCATTCCGCCGCCGTTAGTCCGATCACATATTGGGTGCCCAACGTGGCGATCGAACCCCATAACACTGCTTTGGCAGCGGCGCGCTGGCAAACTTCTCGGCCGACTTCCGGTGTCAGGGATTCATCGGGGGAGCGCCCCATGAGACGCAACGTGTCTTGTATTTTTGCCTGCGGAAGGATCTTGAGAAAGGGTGACTGCTCCAACTCGACGGTGAGCGCCTGGTTCAACGCGTCGTCAAAAACAGAATCACTCGTGGAGTTGACGAAGTCCGCGAGCACAATCGTGTCGGAGGGGGTTAGGGCGTGTACGCGTCGCGAGCGGAAGAGCAAGCCCCCCATGACCAGAAGCGCTCCCAAAAGGAGAAGCACCGCCGTTCTCTGTCTTGCCCAACCCTTGCGCAATCGGGTAGCCCACGCCCCTTGCATAGTGCTAATCCCCAGTGCCGTCCGGCGCAAGTCAATTGCTAGTTCCTTCGCCGATTGGTAACGGTTCTCTGGTTGCTTCTCCAGACACTTTAAGATGATCCGCTCCAATTGTGGAGATGTCTTGGGATTCAGCCTCGTGGGCGGCACAGGCGGCATGTGCAGAATGGCAGCAATGGACTGCGAGGGTTCCACCTCAGCAAGGGGCCGTTGTCCCGTCGCCATCTCGTACAACACTACGCCGAAGGAGAACAGGTCAGCACGTTGGTCCACAATGCTGCCCAGCATCTGCTCCGGCGACATGTACGGGAGTGTGCCTGCCACTGCTGAGATATTGCTTTCAGTTGTGCAGTCCGCGAACGGTCGGATCAATTTGGCTAGGCCAAAATCGAGGATTTTTGGCTGCCCGTCCAGGGTGAGACGGACGTTTTCTGGCTTCAGATCGCGATGCACGAGTCCTCGCTCGTGCGCTGCCATGAGCCCCTTGGCAAGCTGGGTAGCAAGACGCACGGTCTCGGCCTCTGGCAGCGGACCCTCAGAGATTCTGTCCCTCAGCGTCTTCCCGGGGACATACTCCATCACCAGGTAGTCGACGTCTCCTTGGCTGTCAAAATCATGGACTGTGGCGATGTTCGGATGGTTCAGCTTGGAAAGGGAGCGCGCCTCTTTGCGAAAAAGCTTGCGGGCACTCTCATCATTTAGGGTGCCTGGTGGAAGGACTTTGAGGGCTACCTCGCGGTCGAGGTGTTCATCATGGGCGCGATAAACCACCCCCATGCCACCCGCACCGATCTCCTCGACAATGCGGTAGTGGCCCAGCATCTGGCCCACTAGCTTAACGTGATCCAGCGCCCGCCCAGCCACGGAGAAGCCCCTTCCCCTCACCTTTGGTAGCAAATCGTAGGCCCGGCCGCAACCGAAGTCAACGCCTGTTCTGTCGCCGCTCTGCGCCACCAGCAGATAATGCTGCACATTGCAGGCCTCACAGGAGTTTGTGTCTTACATCACTGACACGTCAGTAAACCTGCTCTGCAATGTGCAGATCGGGGTCTGGTGCCCGGCTTGCGAAGGACAGTGTGGGTCGTTTGGGGCGAAGCGAGGTGTCCGATGCGTGACAGCTGTGACCGCCTGACGCTCCAGCAAGGCTGCCGTATTGGAGTGGTGGGTGGCGGTCCGGCGGGATCATTTTTCAGTTACTTCCTTCTGGAAATGGCGCGAGATATAGATGTCGACGTGCATCTCGACATTTACGAGCCGCGTGACTTCTCCCAGCCAGGGCCCACTGGCTGTAATATGTGCGGCGGCGTCGTTTCCGAGTCCCTCGTGCAGGCATTGGCTGCGGAAGGGATTGACCTTGGCCCCGAGGTCATTGAGCGCGCCATTGACTCTTACTTTCTTCACATGGATGTGGGCGATGTGCGCATCGCCCCACCACGGATGGAGAAGCGCATTGCCTCCGTACATCGTGGCGGCGGACCCCGCGGCGTGAAACAAACGAAATGCGGCGGGCTTGACGCTTACCTTTTGAAGCTCGCGATAGTGCAGGGCGCCAACTGCATTCCCAAGCGGGTGGACGCAATTGCCTTTCGCGACGGGCGTCCGTGGCTGAAGGCGGGCGACCGTGAAGCTGAGTACGACCTGCTGGTAGGCGCTGTCGGAGTGAACAGTTCAGCGCTGAAACTATTCGAGGGCGCCGGCGTACGGTACAAGTCACCAGTAGTGTCGAAGACCTACATCTGCGAGTTCCGTTTCGGCCGCGATCTGATCCGCCGGGAACTCGGCTACTCGATGCACGTTTTCCTACTCAACATTCCGCGGTTGGAATTTGCGGCTCTCATCCCCAAAGGCGATTACGTCACCCTGTGCCTGCTGGGGCACGACCTTGACAAGGATTTAGTGTCCCGGTTCATCAACTCTCGCGAGGTGCGGCAGTGTCTCCCACCCAATTGGGAGCCGCCTGCGGACTTCTGTCACTGTGCGCCCAAGATTGCAGTCACCGGTGCAGTGCGCCCGTTTGCCGACCGCCTTGTCTTTGTCGGCGATTGCGGCACTACCCGGCTGTTCAAAGATGGTATTGGAAGCGCATATCGTACAGCCAAAGCTGCGGCTCGTACCATTGTGTTCCATGGGTTCTCGGAAGACCGCTTTCGCCGCCACTATTGGTCGGTGTGCAGGAAGATCTCGCGCGATAATGCTGTCGGCCAGCTCGTGTTCGCAGTTACTCGCCACATCCAGAAATATCGTTTCTTGCGGCGCGGGTTGTGGCGCATGGTTTCCGACGAGCAGCGTGGCCCCGGGTTGCCGCCGCGTGTGAGCACGGTGCTATGGGATACCTTCACCGGCAGCGCGCCTTATACCAGCGTTCTGCGACGCACTCTCAATCCTGTTTTCGTCGGCCGTTTCTTGTACGAACTCACCGTCGGCAACCTCGCTGTGAGGGCACATGAAGGAGGTCTTATGCAATCCGCAGTGCTGGGCCACTGGTTCAAAGATGGAGAGATTATCTGCCGCCAGGGAGAACTTGGCGACTGTCTCTACGTCGTCGAGAAAGGGCAGGTCGAACTCATGCACCGCGAGGGCAGCAGAGAGTTCTGCGTCCGGGTGCTGGGGGAGGGGGATGCCTGGGGTGAGGACGGATTGCTGGAACGCAATCACACACGCAGCGCAACCGCGCGCGCCATCGGCGAGGCCTGCGTGCTCACAATCGAGAAGAACATGTTCCTGGACCGCATGCAGGAAGACCCCTCATTCGTGCTAAAAATCATGCGCAAGATGTCACACCGGATAAAGGAACTCGAAGACGCACTGGTCCGCACCGCCGAGCCAATTGCCGCGCCTTCCACTGTTCAAACGCCACCGGCAGTTTCAGGTAGGGTTTAGCGAATCATCCCGAAGGGCGGCCTCTAAGCGGGCCTTTTCGACCAACGGCCACCTTGGCCGAAGGAGCGCGCCCTGCTAACAGAATCTGCCAACGCCCGGTTGGTCGGCTATTCGGAATTTGAGAACGCTTGCCTGAAATCCCGTGCATGTCCGTTAGACTCGGGCTTTGTCACTCTTGTCGGTCAGAGCAACCACAGACCATTACAAATGGGCCTGCTTTTGGAGCAGGAATTGTCTGACGGCCGGGTCCTCGGCGAGACCGATCGCGCGGTCGAAAGCATCCGAGGCCTCCGATGTTTTGCCTAGCCGTTGCAACAGGTGAGCGCGAGCCGCCCAGTAGGGTTGATAGCCCGAGACGGAGTCGAGGTCAATCGCGTCCAGTACCGCCAGCCCCGGTTCGGGTCCCTTCGCCTCGGCTACTGCGGCGGCGTATCCCGTTCGCGTGCCGAGCGTCGGCGATATCCGGATCAGCTGTTCGTAGAACAGCATGATCGCAGCCCACTCCGTCCGGCCGCTGCGCGCCCGCTCCGCGTGTACTGACTGAATCGCGGCCTCGAGTTGAAAGCGGCCGGTGCGGCCGCGACTCGTCGCTTCGACGAGATGGCGTTCCGCCTCTTCGATTAATGGCCGAGACCACTGCTGGAAATCCTGCTCCGAAAGAGGAACGAAGCGGCCGTCCGGCCCTCGCCGCGCCGCTCTGCGGGCTTCGCAGTGGAGCATGAGGGCCAGCAGACCATGAACCTCTGCTTCCTTCGGCATGAGCTGCAGAAGGACGCGCGCGAGCCAGATCGCCTCCTCGGCCAGATCCCGTCCGCGCTGGTCAACCCCCGCCATATCATCCCAGCCGATCCCGAAGGCGGCATAAATCGCTTCCAGCACGGCGTCGAGCCGCGGCGGCAGTTCACGCTCTTGCGGGACTTCGAAGGGAATGCCGCCGTCGCGGATCTTCGTTTTGGCACGCGCCAGGCGCTGCCCCATCGTTTTCGGCGAGACCAGGAACGCGCCGGCAATGCGCGCCGCATCAAGTCCTAGAACCGTCTGGAGCATGAGGGGCGTGTGCATCGCCGGATCGATTGCCGGGTGGGCGCACACGAAGAGCAGCTTCAATCTTTCATCTGGAAACTCCGTCGACAAGGTCATCTCTTTGGAATCCTCTCGGAGGAGCAGGAGCGTGGGCTGGCTCGCTTCAGCTACTTGCTGATGACGCACATGGTCGATCAGCGAATGGCGCGCCGTTGTCAGCAGCCAGGCCTCGGGATTTTGTGGCACGCCGTCTTGCGGCCAAGTCGTGAGTGCTTTGACCAGCGCATTACTGAGGGCGTCCTCCGCGCTGGCCACGTCGCGCGTGTGCGAGGAAAGGTATGCCACCAGACGGCCGTAGGACTCGCGAGCCACCCGTTCGATAGTCCGGTGAGTGCTCTCTGGTTCGCTTCCACTCATCCCGTAACCCGGCGCTTGTATTCAGATGAAACGGGGCGGACCTCCACCGCACCGACCGCAGCGGCCGGGCAGCGCGCTGCCCATTCGAGCGCCGCGTCAAGCGAGGGGAGTTCCAGGATTGTGAGTCCCCCCAGTTGCTCCTTGGTATCGGCGAAGGGGCCATCCTGTACGCGCCGCTTTCCATCCTTCATTCGCACCGTGGTCCCGGTCTCCGGGGCTTCGAGTGGATTGCCACCGACGTAGATGCCGGCCTCGACGAGCGCTTTATAGTACGCCCGCCAGGCACCGAGGTAAGGATCGTTTTCGTCGCTATTGCGTGCCGCAAAAGCTTCTGGCGATTCAAAAATCAGCAGGGCGAATTGCATCTCCTTTTCTCCTTGGGGAACAATTGTGAGCGCCTTTGTGCTCCCGCATGTATGACGGATCGGAGGCAGCCCATTCGACAGATTTCAGGAAATTTCGAGAAATTTCAAGCAGGCAGAGGGAGGAATTGACGCACTCAGCCAAAAACGCTTAATTAGCATTCTGGGTTGGAATCTCACGCTGCACGCGACCTTGAAATCTCACCCCTTGCGGACAGAACGGACTAGCATGGGGAGCCGCGGCTGCGCGAAGATGTAGGGGTCCTTCGACTCCGCGCTCAGGATGACAACTTTTACAACTCCTTCCTGCCACAACTCAACTTGTTCTTTGAATATAAACGCCACCGGCCGCCTGGGAAGTCCGGGCGGCCGGCGTTTCTGCGGTCCTCGCGAGGCTGGTTCGCTTCGCTGGCCGCGAGCTTGACTTAGGACAGGAAGAACTCTTTCGCCAGCGGCAGCCACTCCTGGTCGGGGATGTTGGTGGAGAGATCCTCGAGGGCGGTTCCACCATCCTGGGCCAGGGCACCGAGCGCCATCGCCGGCATACGGCGTTGCAGGCGGGTTGCAGACTCTTCGGTCCACCAGCGGGCCAGCGCTCCACCGAGCAGGTTGCGGAAGCTGGTCTTGGCGTCGGGGGCCTGCACGGTCAGCAGCCAGCCTTCGCCGTAGGGATCGCGGAGGGCCAGCTTCGGATCCCTCTCGACCGCCTGGTTGAGGTTCGACACCGTGCCTTCGATGGGCGAGACCATGTCGACTTCATAGCCGTCGCGCTGCAGGGTGCACATTTTCTGGCCCTGGCGAATCCACTGGCCGCGTTGGGGCAGCGTGATGCGTTCCAGCTTGCCGGCCAGCTTGGAGGCAAAGTCATCCATGCCGACCCGCACCAGGCTGGGGCTCTCGCTCAGCGCCCAGGTGTGGCCGGGGTGATAGCGCAGGTTGGCTGGGACCTCGAAGCCGCCGACCAAGGGCGGCTGCAAGCGAGGCGCTACGTCCGCGGCGGGCTGCAACGCTGGTTTCACAATCGCGTGGCGGGTGGTGCGGAAGTAGTCAATCAGCAAGAAGGTTGCGAAGAAGAACAGAACCAGTAGGACCGTCATAAGTCACCTCGCCGGAGGGGCCGTTTTGCGAGCCACTCAACGCTTTTCTAAAGGCAATCGCTGTGCCACGACGAGGCGAGTTGAAAGATGGTCGGCTGCTGGCGCCTATCTCTCTTGAAACAAGGCAGATAGGCGCAAGCTAATTTCTTGGCGCGGGTTCGTGCGATGAAGGTGGCAACAATTCTTTGATGGAAATCGCAACAGGCAAGGGCTGGTATTTGGGCGTTTCTGGGCGGATTGCGAGAATTGCGGCTTGTAATCGGTGACTTACGGGTAGGCATGGTGCTGATGAATTTCGCAGCAGCTAAGGTTGCAGAGCGCAACAGCGAAGGCCGGGGCGCTTAAGCGGGAACACATTGCAGCGGCTTCGGGCGAAAGCAGGTCCTTCGCTGCGCTCAGGATGACAACTCTATATAGGAGGACAACTAGGAAGACAATTCAATATAGGATGACACGCGCGAGTACTTTACACGCCCGAGTACTCTTACTCGCGCGAATACTCCACGTGCAGATCTGCGTCGGCGGCTTCCGGGGCGCCGGTTAACACCTTGGTCCCGTAGTCCAATCCTCGATCGAAGGCCTTTACGTTGAGTTCTACGAAGCTGGGCGGAACCGAATCGGCGACGGCTTTGCGGACGGCATCGGGCTCGAGCAGATGCGTGACGGCGGTGAAGAATCCTACCATCACCGAATTCAGCACCATGCGCTTTCCGAGTTCTTCGGCGATACGGGTCGCGGGAATGCTGTAGACCTGGATGTCCTTGTTGAGATCTCCAACGCGCACCAGGTCCTGCTCGACGATCAGGATGCCGCCGTCTTTCAGTTCGGGAGCGAAGCGGACATAGGCTTCCTGCGACATTACTACCATGATGTCCGGGCGGGCTACGTACGGGTACAGGACCGGCGTATCCGAAACGATCAGTTGCGCGCTGCAGGCGCCGCCCCGGGCTTCGGGGCCGAAGTTCTGCGTCATGGTGGCGTAGGCACCTTGAAAAATCGAGGCGGCTTTGCCCAGGACTATGGCCGAGAGAATAACTCCCTGACCGCCAAAACCTGCGATACGAATTTCGGTTAGCTGCAGTCGCATACCATCTCCGGTTCTACGGGGGGTTGTTCTACGTATCTTGCACCGAGCGATTCGGTGTATTGCGCTTTCATCAGGTCGAGGTAATCGGGGCGGTCGCGGTCGACGAACTTACCCACGGCGATCTCCCCGGTCAAGGTGAGACCGACTTCGCTGGTGGGCGCGCCGTTCTTGACCTTGCTCTTCTCCTTATAGAACTTCATGGCGTCGAGACCGTCGCCCATCTTGTTGCGGCGCTGATAGAGCGTGGGGCAGGGCGAGATGACTTCGATGAACGAGAAGCCTTTTTTCTTGAAGGCCTCGCTCATGGAGCGAGCGAGTTGGCGAACGTGGAAGGTGGTCCAGCGGGCCACGTACACCGCACCGGCAGCTTCAACCAGATGCGGCAAATTGAACGCTGGCTCGAAGGTGCCGTAAGGATTGGTGGAAGTGGTGGCGTGTCCGGGGGTCGTGGGCGCGGTCTGGCCACCGGTCATGGCGTAGAGCAGATTATTTACGCAGATGACCTTGAGGTCGATGTTGCGGCGGGCGGCGTGGATCAGATGATTTCCGCCGATGGCGGAAAGATCGCCGTCCCCGGAATATACGACCACAGTCAGCTTGGGGTTCGCTAGTTTGAGTCCGGTGGCGAACGGAATGGCGCGGCCGTGCGTGGTATGGAAAGAATCGAGTTTGACGTAGCCGGCAACGCGCCCGGTACAGCCGATGCCTGAGACCAGGGCGAGGGACTGCAAGTCGATTTTCGATTCGATGAGGGCGCGGGCGAACGAGTTTACAGTGGTGCCGATGCCGCATCCGGGACACCAGATATGAGGCATGCGATCGCTGCGCAGGAATTGTTCGACTGGGTTACCGGCTGGGTTGACCAGGTCGGTGATTACGCTTTCTGGCATCGGCTTGCCTCCACGATTACCTTAAGGATGTCTTCGGGGTTGTGCACTCCGCCACCGGCGTGCGACACGGCGAACGTCTTAGCTTTGCCCGCGGCGGCACGCTCCACTTCCCGCACCATCTGACCCAGGTTGAGTTCGGGGACGACGAATGCTTTCACCTTGGCTGTGAGCTCGCGAATCTTTTTATCGGGGAACGGCCAAGCGCTGATGAGACGTAACTTGCCTACGCGCAGACCCTTCTTCCGAGCTGACTCGATGGCGCGTTGCGCCACTCGCGAAGTGATTCCGTACGAAACGACCACGACATCGGCGCCTTCCAGTTGCTCCTCCTCGAACATGGCAATGCGATCGGCGGCGTCGAGAACCTTGTTCCGCAGGCGGCGCACCAGTTTGTCCTGGATGGGAGGAGTCATGTTGGGATAGCCGCGTTCGTCGTGGGTCAAGCCGGTGATGTGAAACTTGTAGCCCTCGCCGGCGTGCGCCATTTCCGGAACCTGGTCGCCGTTGGTTTCATAGGGGAGATAGTCGTCGACCGATTTGCGAGTATGACGGCGCGGTACGACATCGATCTGGTCGGCGGGAGGAATCACGACCTTCTCGGTCATGTGGCCCACGCATTCGTCCATCATGAACATCACGGGAACGCGGAATTCTTCGGCCAGGTTGAAAGCTTTGATGGTGAGGTCGAAACACTCCTGCGGAGAATTGGGACAGAGGGCGATGATCTCGTAGTCGCCATGCGAGCCCCAGCGCGCCTGCTGCATGTCGGCTTGCGCGGGCAGGGTGGGCAGGCCGGTGGAGGGGCCGCCGCGCTGCACATCGACGAACACGCAGGGGGTTTCGGTCATGGCGGCGTAGCCGATGTGTTCCATCATCAGGGAGAAACCGGGGCCGGAGGTCACGGTAAAGGCTTTGGCTCCGCCCCAGACCGCGCCTTGCAGAGTGATGGAGGCGGCCAGTTCGTCTTCCATCTGGATAAACGTTCCGCCGACAGTCGGGACGCGAGCGGCGAAACGCTCGACCACTTCGGTGGAGGGAGTGATGGGGTATCCGGAGGCGAAGCGGCTACCGGCGGCCAGAGCGCCTTCGCAGCAGGCGTGGTCGCCATCCATAAAGTGCACGCCGGTGAGGACACCACGCGGATCAGCTTTTTGCAGACCAGTCTTCATTTGTCACCTCCGCCGGCGGCAACCTTGGTTGCGTAGATGGCGAAATCGGGACAGTACATTCCGCACAAGTCGCAGCCACTGCATTTGTCCGGTTGCACGACGTGCGGGGGATGGTAGCCCTTGGAATTGAAAGCGGAAGACAAGGCGAGCACCTTGGTGGGACAAAACTCCACACAGAATCCGCAGGCTTTGCAGCGCTCGACGACGATGGAAACACGGCCTTTTGCCATGGAAACTCCAGGTTCAAGTGGTAGAAGCTTCCCCGAAACCTAGAACGATTATGCTTTGGCCGCGCGCGGCCTGTTGTGACAGCCGTCACCGATCTTCGTGAAGGCGCGCACACCAGGTTTTCTCGTGATACCAGACACAGTGCTTTATGCCTTTAGTCACAGCAATCGCGAAAGTGGTGGGTCGACAATAAGAGTTGGTTGAGTTCCGGCCGTTCAAGAAAGGGGGCTGTCATGTTTGAAGAAGAAGTTGCGATGGAACGACGCTCATCGTTTGCGCCGCTGGTGCTGATGGTGTGTCTCGTAGCCCTGATCGTGGGCACGGTGGGCTACGTGGTGTTCGAAGTCCGGTCAAAAACACCTTTGAGCGCGCAGCAAGCCACCCCGATTGTGGCCGCGGCGATCCAGGGGCTGGGGCCGGCCGTCATCCACTTCCGCGTGGGTCTGTTGAAAGCCGATGACAATCCGAACGAACCGAATTACCGGCTGTTACAAAAAGCGGGAATTGTGAAATTGGCGAAAGCGAAAAAGGGCGACGTGGCGGTTTCGCTCACGCCTGAAGGCGAGCGGCAGCTGAGCGGCCTTCCGGGTTTCAAGAAGGAACCCAAGGATGGCGGATTTTCCTGTCAGGCTCCGCTGGCCGACCGGCAATTCCTGGGCGTCACCGGCGTGGAAATGACGGAAGCCGACCATGCAACCGTGACGTACAACTGGAAATGGGTGCCCAACTCCTTGGGCGACGCGTTTGACGCTGCGGGTCCGCAGGTAAAAAGCTTCAATCTCTGGGAACGGCAAACCCTGATTAGTAAGTATCAAGCCGCCTTCTATCATGGGGACGCGACGACTTCTACGTTGACTCTGGTGCGTCAGGATCGGCAATGGAAGCTGCCGGCGCGATAACCAGCGGCGAAGCGGACGCTCGACCCGGCACGGGTTGTCGAGTTAGTACGGGCGTTTAGAGTTCAGGAAAGCGACCTTTGGTCTAAAAGGAGAGAACATAATGTCTATGATGTCTATTAGGAACGTAGTTGTGGTGGTTACGGCCATGTTCGTACTTACCTGTACGGTCGCCGCGCAGGAGAAAACACAGGCCCCACCGGCGAAAGTCATCAAGCATGTCCCTGTCAAAGCTGTATCGCCCGCATCCGGCAAGGAAATGTACATGTCCTATTGCGCCGTTTGCCATGGAACGGACGGCAAAGGCGGCGGGCCCGCAGCCAGCGCGCTGAAGACTGCTCCCACCAACCTTACCTTGTTGAGTAAGACCAACGAAGGCAAGTATCCCGCGCTGAAAGTCGCGGCCAGCATTCGCGGCGAAGACGCTCTTCCCGCGCACGGGTCCAAGGAAATGCCGGTGTGGGGAAAGTTGTTCTGGAGTATGAGCAGTGGACACCATAGTGAGGTGCAGCAACGCGTGGTGAACCTTAACCAGTACATCGAATCTATTCAACAAAAGTAGTATTTTGACCGCACGCTCATCGCCGTTTGCGGGCTGATGTTGGTAATCCATACATCTCGATGGTAGCGCCGCCGTCCCGGGGGCTGCCCGACGGGCATCCCCTCGACCTCAGTTAGGCCAGGCTTTCGCTTTGCCGAGCCGAGGGCGAGACGCCCTCGGGACAACCGGCAGGATGCCGGCGCTACCTCTAACTTTGCTTGTTTGTGGCAGTAAGTCACGGGTAACCTGCCGTTCGGACACCTTTCCGCGAGCATCTCGATCTTCTTAAATTTGGCCTTCAGCGACGGGGAAAAACCCCGATGTGAGGAAGATCACACTGGCGTGTGCCCGACAACACAGCCAAGCGTTCCCCGCTCGACGGACACTGACCTGTGACGAGGCCGACTCCACGGGCTCGTGGACTGCGCAAGATGCGACCCACGCACGCGAGCCGGCCCAAGGTTACAGGAGTTGGTTCATGATCTCACCCTATGGAATGGAAATTGTGGAAAGCTGCCTTACCTGCAAGCTCCGCGAAGATCGCAGCTTCTGCGATCTGCCTCCGACCGCGCTGCAGGCTTTTGAGAACATCAAGTACGCAACCGCGTATCCGCAGAAGGCGGTGCTGTTTGTCGAAGGGCAATTGCCACGCGGAATTTTTGTGCTCTGCAAAGGCCGAGTCAAGCTCTCCATCAATTCCCCGAGCGGCAGAACGGTGATTGTGAAGCTGGTCGAACCAGGAGAGGTACTGGGAATGAGCGCCACGATTTCCGGCAAACCTTACCAGGTGACGGCGGAAACCATCGATCCGTGCCAGGTCAACTTCGTCAAGCGCGATGACTTTCTTCGCTTCCTCAAGGATGATGTGGAGGCATGCTTCAAGGTGGCCGAGCAGCTGAGCGAAAAATATCACAACGCGTGTAAGGAAGCGGGGTCGCTGGGATTGTCGCATTCCGCCGCCGAGAAACTGGCGAAGTTACTTCTGGAATGGAGTCTCAAGAATGGAGAATCCTCCAAGGCCGAGCCGCGGTTGAAGCTGAGACTCACGCACGAGGAAATCGCGCAGATGATTGGAACGTCACGCGAGACGGTGACGCGGCTGTTCGCGGAGATGAAGAAGCGGCAGATCGTGCGCTCGAATGGCTCGACGCTGGTGATTCGCAACACGGCGGCGCTGCGCGACATCGCCAACCACAACTAGAAACAGTTGTCAGTTATCAGTCTTCAGTAAGAACCCGGTCGGCTCCGGCTGCATGGGTGCCTGCAACCCCGTTGGCAAGCGTCGAGTCCAGCCCATCCCCAACATTCGACACGTTTTGCGGCTCGTGACCGAGATCACAATTTCTGGTGATCACTGTCACCGCTGGGCGGGTCGTTCTCTCCTATCGTGGCCGCAGGGGTGAGAACAAGACCCGGTTCGCGTGGGAAGGGACTTTCTAAATGGCTTCGGCAAACGGCGACTCGCACCATTCAGGTTCAATGCCCGCCAATGCAATGGCGGCTGGCAAGAATAAGCCTCGATTGATTTTCTGGGAGCTGACCAAAGGGTGCAATCTGCGTTGCATCCATTGCCGCGCCACGGCTACAGAGTTGAGTTCACCCTCCGACCTCTCGACCCAGGTGGCACGCGAAATCATCGATCAGATTGCGGCGGTGTCCACTCCCATCCTGGTGCTGAGCGGCGGCGAGCCACTGTTTCGTTCGGATATTTTTCAGTTGGCGCGTTACGGCACGGACAAAGGACTGCGCGTGGCGCTGGCCACGAACGGCACGCTGGTGACCAAGCACGTCGCGCGCATGATCGTCGATAGCGGCGTGCGGCGCGTTGCCATCAGCCTGGACGGCGCCGATGCTCTTACTCACGATACTTTCCGCGGCATACCCGGCGCCTTCGATGCCGCCATCGCCGGGTTCCGGAATCTGAAAAATCTGGGCATGTCGGTGCAGATCAACACCACCATCGCCCGCCACAATGCCCATCAGTTGCCGCAGGTGCTGGAGCTGGCGAAGGAACTGGGAGCGGACGCGCTGCACACGTTCCTATTAGTGCCGGTCGGGTGCGGCGTGGATATCGCCGAGCAACAAATGGTTCCGCCGGAAGAGTACGAACGCATGTTGAACTGGTTCTACGATCGCTCGCTCGAGGGCGGCATTGAGCTGAAGGCGACCTGTGCGCCTCACTACTTCCGCGTGGTGCGGCAACGGCGTGCGGCAGAGCATCGCTCCGCAGCCGCGGCCGAGGCGGCTCACGCTGCGCAGGCGCAACCTGCAGTGGCGCCGGGCTCAGCTGCGATCGGGCCCACCGAGATGACGATGCCCGGATCGACCGGCATCGAGTTGAAGCCGCATGGGGCGGGACAGACGAAAGTCGGGCCAATCGTGGGACATCCTGGTAGTCATCCCACCGACATGAACGCCATGACCAAGGGGTGTTTGGCTGGAACCGCCGTGTGTTTCATCTCTCATCAGGGCGAGGTCTACCCCTGCGGATACCTGCCCGCTTTGGCGGGGGATCTGAAAAAGCAGGCATTCGCCGACATCTGGGAGAACTCGGTGGTGTTCAACGAACTGCGCGATGTGGGCAACCTGAAAGGAAAGTGCGGCTGCTGCGAGTTCCGCAACGTCTGCATGGGTTGTCGGGCGCGCGCATTTGCGGCCACCGGGAACTATCTCGACGAGGAACCGTTCTGCGTCTACGAGCCGCAGGCGAAGGGCTTGAAGAAAGAGAAGGATGCTACTCCGGCGGAAGTTGCGCGTTAACCACGGCGTAGTGCAAACGCTTTTGATTTTCGATGGCCCGATGACCTGATGGTCAGATGACCCGATTCTGCGTCTCGACGGTTCTTAAGGGCTAAAAGACACCAGCCCAGCGTGATATCCCGCAACCTGAGCTTCCCCAGGCCTGTTCCCTTCTGGTTACGACATCGCTAACTAACTGAAACCAAATGGGATTTCCGTTCGATAGCGGACCTGTCTTTGGCACGCCGGGTGCTTTTCCCAGGTTGAGGACTCTTTCGGGGGAGGCGATAAAGGACGTGGAACCCACTCTCATGGTCGTTGGGCTGAACTATCGGACAGCCCCTATGGCAGTGCGGGAACACTTTTGGATCGCCGAGAACCGGCGCTACGAAACCCTGGTGCAGCTATCGCGGGCCGAAGGCATCGAAGAAGCCATTGTCATGGCGACTTGTAACCGCACCGAGTTCTGGCTGTGGGCCAACGAGGTCACGCTGGCTGAGAACTCGGTGATGCGACTGCTGAGCTCGGAATATGGACTGAAGCTGTGTGAGTGGAAGCACTTTTACCGCCTGCTGGATGAAGCCGCGCTGACGCATATCTTCCGGGTCGCGTCCAGCCTTGATTCCATGGTGGTGGGCGAGCCTCAGGTGGTTTCCCAGGTGCAAGAGGCGTGGACGCAGGCGCAGAAGGTGGGGACGAGCGGACGATTCCTGGATGCGGTGTTGGAGAAGGCGCTCACGGTCTCCAAGCGCGTGCACAGTGAGACCGCAATCAGCGGCGCGGCGGTTTCGATTCCTTACGCTGCGGTGGAACTGGCACGGCAGCATTTCGGCACGCTCGACAACAAGAAAGTGATCTTGCTGGGCGCGGGCAAGATCAGCGAAATTCTGGCCAGCGGGCTGCTCAAGCAGGAAGTCAACTCCATGCGCGTGAGCGTCATCAATCGGACGCTCAAGCACGCGGCGGAACGGGCGGCGCAACTGGGCGGGGTTGCGTTCCCGCTGGAGGAGCGCCGGCAGCCTATGGCGGAGGCCGACATCATCTTTAGTGCGACCTCGTCTTCGCACACGATTGTGAGCCGCGAGGAAATCGAGAGCCTGATTCGGGAACGCATGATGAATGACGGCGGGCGCGGAGAGAAAGACCATCCGCTGGTGATCGTGGACCTCGCGATGCCGCGCGACATTGACCCCGAAGTGCGCCACGTGAAGGGTGTTTTCTTTTACGACCTTGACGACCTGGAAAACGTGGACGACCACCATGCGGACGAACGGCGGGCAGCCGCGGCTGACGCGCAGAAGATTGTGCAAGCCGAGGTGCCAGGCTTCCGCCGCAAGCTGATGGCGGAGCGAGTGGTTCCGACCATCGTGGCGCTACGCTTGCGGCTGGATGAAATTTGCCGGCAGGAACTGGAGGTCTTCCGGCAAGAGAACGGACCTTTCTCGCGGGACCAGGACGAAATGCTAAATGCGATCATGTCGCGGATGACGCAGAGGATTGCAGGGTTGCTGGCCCGTGAACTCCGCGAATTTCCGGAGAAGGTGGCGCAGGAACAGATGACCAGCGCGTTGCGGCGGCTGTTCCACCTGCAAACAGCCGAACCGGCGCTTGCCGGCGGCAAGCCCGCGTAGAGAGGACCACGTCGAACCCCCGAAATCGGGTAGTCCCCCCAAATCCGCGCCCTTCAAAACAAAGTCTAAATCAGAGTTCTACCGCAGCCTGCTAAAGCGTTAACTCAACAAGGTGTTCGAGGTTGAGTGCCGACTTTCCCCGAGGCAGACGCGTGGAGCGCCGGACGATCCGCGTCGACGTGGCGGACCCCAGTCTGAGAGACATTGCCGTGTTGATCAGGGCGGAAATTCCAGCTCAAGTTTGTCGATGTGTAGCCGATGCTTGAGGGATATGACCCGTGTACGAGGGCGTGCGCCGATCCGTCTTTCCTTTGCCTGCAGTCTTACCTTTACGCTGGCTCTTACGCTGGTCGTTGGTGCCGCTCCCTTTGTCCTGGCTGCTAGTTCGGAGATCGCCGGGAGCTACCGATGCGTCAGCCAAAATGTTGGCGGCGCCGCAGGAAGATGCACCAGTCCGCCGCTGATTCTGAATGTCGACGGCACCTACCAGATGTCGAGCGAGCATGGCAGCTATCGGATTGCCGGGAATCGTCTTTATCTTTCCGAATCACGGTTGCGCGGCGCGGGACTGATCAGCGGCAATGATCTGATTTTTGAATATTCCTACCGTGGCTTGAACCAGACGGTGACCTATCGGCGTCAGCCACAGGGCAACGATTCGAGCATCTCTCAAAATCAATCGCAAAACGGCAATGCCGCCGGCTCGGTTCCAGTCTTGTTGAAGATTGATTTCGACCGGCCGGATGGATGGATTGGCTGGGTCAACACCGCCAAGCTCGTGCCCTTAGGTGGGGATTCGGGCGACACCCTCATGGGCATGGCCGTGGCTACCTCAAGGCAAAGCCTGCGGGTCTCTTTTCGTGCGGTGCCGAGCGGGCGGCGCTATGAGGTGCAATTGGGTTCGGGAACCGCAAATTATGCCGTTGCCACGTTGGACATCCGTCGTACCCATCAGCCAGTGGAACTCGCAATTTCCGCCAAGATTCCCGGTAACAGACAGTTGCGCTAGGCGCCCTGCGTTCAGGCGCCAGATGGAGTTGCAAGTCGAACCTGACTTTCTTCAAGGAGACCCGAAATGAAATCACGCCGGACGATTGCCAGAATCTTGATGCTGAGCGCGTTCGCTGTTCTTACAGTCCCCACGTTTGGGTCTCAACGGCCAGGGAACGAGACGAAGAAGCCCACTTCCAATGCTCTAGCCGCGCAGCCCGCACGGCGCGCAGAACCTCAACAGAACGCGCCCAGCCGTCCGACTGCAAATGCGGGGCGGAGTGCGGTTGCGGCTCCTCGACCAGTCGCCCCGTCGCCGTCCCGGACGAGGCCGCAGTCCTCGAACAACGGCTTCCGTCCGGCAAACAGCACCAATCCGCGGCCCACCACCGCCAATGGAGGAAATTCAGCAAATTCCGGTGGAAGGATGAGTGGGTCCGGCAACCGCGGGAATAGCACCCCGGTTTATGGCAACGCGCCGGCTCCGAGCTTTGGCAAGGTCCCGGCCCGGCAGTATCCCAATCAGCAGGGCAGGGTCAATCCGCCATTGAATCGCTCAATGCCGCAATATCCAAATGAACCTAATACCAAACCCGTTTATGGCGGCAACCGAACTAATCCGCAGGGAGGAAATTCAGCACATTCTGGTGGAAGTGCAGGTGGGTACGCTAACCACGGGAATACGACGCCGGCATTTGGCAACGTGCCGGCTCCGAAGTTTGGTGAGGTTCCCGCCAGGCAGTATCCCAATCAGCAGGGCACGGTCAATTTGCCGCCGAATCGTCCTACCCCGCAGCATCCGAATGGACCTAATACCACGCCGGTATTTGGCAACGTGCCGGCTCCGAAGTTTGGTGAGGTTCCCGCCCCGCCGTATCCCAATCAACAGGGCACGGTCAATCCGCCGCCGAATCGTCCTACCCCGCAGCCTGCCAATGGACCTAATACCACCCCGGTTTTTGGCAACGTGCCGGCTCCGAAGTTTGGTGAGGTTCCCGCCAGGCAGTATCCCAATCAGCAGGGCACGGTCAATCCGCCGCCGAATCGTCCTACCCCGCAATATCCAAATGGGCCCAATCGCCAACCGGTTTATGGTGGCAACGGGCCGGGTGCGGGTTCTAACGGAATTCATAACGCTGGGACGCGCCAACCGCGACGGATTTGCTGCGCGTTCCCGCCCAATGTGAAGCCTGTCCATAGCAATGGGGGAGGCTCATCCTATACACACTCGGATGGCAGGCGGTGGGACTTGGATCAGGGTGGCCAGATCCGTCACTTTTCGAAACCGGGAACGGATGTGCGCTTCGCCGACAACGGCAACCTTCGCTATGCTCAAGTAGCCCGGCCAGATCACAGCCGGATGACGATTCGCCGTTCCAGGCCGGACGAGCGTGTGGTTGAAGTGGTGCGTGCGGATCACAGCCGAGTGGTTGTGATGGGGCGAAGCAGAGGCTATCTGGAGCGTCCTCTGGGCCGGCCCGGCTATTATTCGAGAACCTATGTCGTCGAGGGACGGAGCTACGCCAGGGTGTACCGCAGCTACTCGTATCGGCATGTCGTCTACTACCGCTATGTGCCGCCCGTTTACTATCATCATGCTTTTTATGGCTGGGCTGGAAGGCCTTGGAGGGAACCGGTGGTGTTTGGCTGGGGCTGGCATCGGGAACCCTGGTATGAAACCTACGGCACGTATCTCGCACCGCTTCCGGTTTACCCGTCAGCGGCCTTGTGGCTGACGGACTTTCTTCTTGCGGCAAATCTGCGGCAAGAGTACCAGAACCGGCAGGCGGTGGGGGATGCTCCGCCGGTCCAGCCATCGGGTGCGCAAGCGGTCGCATTGACACCCGAGGTCAAACAAGCAATCGCCGAGGAAGTACACCGGCAGATTCAGGACGAACAGGCCGCGGCTTCCCAATCCCAGCCGGCGAGACCGAGTCCGACCTCTGTGAATGCATATGAGACGGCGCCGCCTGCCCTCGATCCGAACCAGAGGATATTTGTCGTCTCTTCGAGCCTTGAGGTGACGACGGCCGCCGGAGAATGTGCGCTCAGTCCGGGCGATATCATTCTGCGCACCGCCGACCAGGCAAGCAGTGAAAACATGGTTGAGGTCAGCGTCCTGAGCAGCAAGTCCGGGGATTGCCCGGCCAATGTGAACGCACCGCTCGAACTCGCCGCACTTCAGGAAATGCAGAACCAGTTCCGGGAGCAGATCGATGCTGGACTTAAGACGCTGGCAGAGAATGGCGGCCAGAACGGCCTGCCGAATGCTCCCGCGGCGACTCCCTATGCCGTCCCTGAAGGACAGGCGACAGCCGATCCGGGCGCCTCGCAAACTCTATTCCAGCAGGGTCAAGCTGCCGACGAGGCCGAGACCTCTATCCACAAGCAGGTTGGAGAAGAATGAGTCAAGTCGCCGTACTTTATCTTCAAGGCGCTGGCCGCTAGCCCAGGGCCATCCCCCGCCGTAGAGACTACGCGCGGATCATGGCTCGTCCAGATCATGGCTCGTCAGCCGTTCCGGTCTGTGCGCCTTCTTCATCTCCGCGAATCAATCCGAATTTCTTCAGCTTGTAGCGCAGGGCGTCGCGGCTGATGTCGAGGAGCTTGGCGGCGTGGGTCTGGTTGCCGTTCGATTGGCGCATGGCTAGCTCGACCATGGCGTGTTCCACTTCCTCCAGCGAGGTTCCACCTTCCGGAATATAGAGGCGGGGCAGGGTGCGGCCGTTGGGCAGCGTCTGTCCACCGTTTGTGGATGACGTCCGTTCGAAGACGGTCCGGCCGCCTGATTCGCCCACGGAAAACGGCAGATACACTGGCCGCAGGAAGGGTTCGTCTTCGAGGATCATGCCGCGCTCGATCGTGTTCTTCAGCTCGCGAACATTGCCCGGCCAGTTGTGGCTGAAAATCAGACGGCGCGTGTCGTCGGTGATGCCGCGAATCGACTTCTTGAATCTGCGGTTGTAGCGCTCGATGAAGAAGTCCACCAAAGGCATGATGTCTTCTTTCCGGTCGCGCAGCGGCGGGATGAAGATGGCAATGATCGCTAACCGGTAATAGAGATCCTGGCGAAACTGGCCATCGCGCACCGCTTTTTCCAGGTCGCGATTGGAGGCGGCGATTACCCTGACATCCACCTGCATGTCGCGGATGCCGCCTACGCGGCGGATGACCTGGTCTTCGAGCACGCGCAAGAGTTTCGCTTGCAGCAGGGGAGAGAGTTCTCCGATTTCATCGAGAAACAGGGTGCCGCCGTCGGCCGCCTCGAATAGACCCTTCTTCATCTGCTTGGCATCGGTGAAGGCGCCTTTTTCGTGGCCGAAAAGCTCGGCTTCCATCAGCGTCTCGGGGATGGCGGAACAGTTGATGGCGACGAAAGGTTTGTCCTGGCGGGAACTTTCATAGTGGATGGCTTTGGCGATGAGGTCTTTGCCGGTTCCGCTTTCACCTTGAATCAGGACGGTGGTGGCCTCGCTGGAGGCAACCTTGCGGACGAAGTTCATGAGCTCGGTCATCTTTGGCGAAACGCTCACGACGTTGGAATAACCGGAGGTGCGGCGGACCTCGCTGCGCAGAGTCTGAACTTCGGTGCGCAGGCTGGTGGCCTCGAGCGCGTTCTTGACGGCCACGTGCAGTTCGTCGAAATCGATGGGCTTGCCGACGAAATCGTAGGCTCCGAGCTTGAGCGCGGCTTTCACGTCGTCGAGCTGCGGATCGGCGGTGATCATGATGACGGCGCGGGCGTCGCCATTTTTTTTGAGTTGATCGAGCACCTCGATGCCCGTGAGGTCAGGCATGCGCACGTCGAGAAGAACAAGATCGGGCGATTCGCGCTGGGCCAGTTTGAGAGCCGCTTCCCCGCCATCGGCCTCGACCACCTGGTAGCCCCACTCCTCACACTTCTGGCGCAGCGACCAGCGGACAAGGCGCTCGTCGTCCACTATCATGATCTTGTCTACGGGCATTGAGGTCTAATTTACTTTACTACGAAATGGAAGGCACGAAGAAGTTCTCAGTTCCAGCATCTTGAGCGTAGCGCCGCCGTCCCGGCGGCTATCCGGCGGGCGTTCCTTCGACAAGCTCAGGGCAGGCTCTCGCCCGCCGAGCCGCGGGCGAGACGCCCTCGGGACAGCCGGCAAGATGCCGGCGCTACGCTTAAATATACTGAGAACTGGGAATTTTCTCGGGGGGTACTCGCTTCTACGAAGCTTCGACCTCATCGATGGCCATGGAGAATGGCAACAACACCTCAAACCGGCTTCCTTTTCCCACTACGCTCGACACTTCGATGCGGCCATGGTGTTCTTCCACGATACGGCGGGCTAGCGAAAGGCCGAGGCCGGTGCCATTGCCCTTGGTGGTGAAGAAGGGGCGGAAGATGTTCGGCAGGTTCTGGGCTGGTATACCGCGTCCCGAGTCGCTGACCACTACACTGGCGTAGCCCTCTCGCGTGCCGGTCACGACCCGTACTGTGCCCGCGCCGTCGATGGCCTGCACGGCGTTCAGGAGCAAATTCAGAAGCACCTGATGAATCTGATCGCTGTCGTGCTCGACTTCGGGCAGATCGGGCGCGCGCTCGATTTCGATCTTGATGGGGCGGGAGAGCACCTGCTGGCGAACCAGCATGACGGTGTGTTCGACGGTGGTATTGAGGTTGCTCCGCGACATATGCGGCGGATGAGGGCGCGCAGTTTCGAGGAGATCGGTGAGAATGCGGTCGATCTGCGCGATTTCCAGGCGAACATCCTTTACCACGGCGCGGGCCGGACTGGTGGAAGGGAGATCGCGGCCGATGATTTCGATGACTCCGGCGATGCCCGCGAGCGGGTTGCGAATCTCGTGGGCCAGGCCGGCGGCCATTTCGCCGAGGGTTGCGAGGTGCTCGGCGCGCGAGATCTGGGTGTGATGCAGGCGCTCAATTTCTTCGCGGCTCTCGCGCAACTGTTGCATCATGTGGTTGAAGTTGCGGCCGAGGTCTCCGATTTCGTCGTTGCGCTGGGAGAAGCTGACGGCTACGTCGAGATCGCCTTCGCTGACCAGGGCGATTTTCTCCTGCAATTCGACCATGGGGCGCTGAATCAAATAGGCGAGAGCGACGAGGGAAACGGCGCAGATGACCACCGCTCCCGCTCCCGCCACGATCAGCACCGCGTGGCGCTCCGGGTCGCGCAAAGATACGGTGGCCAGCGTGAACAGCAGCAGCCCCGCCAGCAGCACGAGCCCGACCGGCAGAATTGCCTTGAGCTGCCAATTAAAGCGCATGGAACCCAATCGGAAGTCCTCCCGCTGCGACGAACCTTGGAACGACGAACCCTGGGACGACGAAGTTGCCGCCGACGAACCTGCGGACGGCACGGGCTCGCTGCCACCAGGCACTGCCAGGTTCGATGCGGATTGGGGAGGGCTAAGCATAAGCATGCAATCCGGGCAGCAAGTACGTCACTCCGAAGAAAGTGAACATGACCACGGCAAAACCGCCGATGGCGAAGTAAGCGGCACGACGGCCACGCCATCCGCGCGTGATGCGCATGTGCAAGTACAGGGCGTACACCAGCCAGGTAATCGCGGCCCAGGTTTCTTTGGGATCCCAACTCCAATACGAGCCCCAGGTCTGGTTCGCCCAGTAGGCTCCGGCGGCGATCATCAAGGTTAAAAGGGGGAAGGCGAGACAGATGGTTTTGTAAGTGACGCGGTCAAGGTTGTCGGCTGTGGGCAGCAAACGCTCGAGATCCGTGCGCCGCCACAACAGCAGCAAATAAAGCAGGGAGATAAAGACGCCGCCCACCAAACCCGACAGTATGAAGGGGGAAGCGGCGAGGCTTGTCGGGAATAATCCGTCGGCGTCGAGCGATGGATATTGGCCATCGCGGGCGCGCACCAGAAACATGACCAGCGCCATCACCTGAAGGAGAATGCTGAGGAAGACGGCGCGATTGGCGAGAGTCAAGAAGTTGTCGCGGTTCGTCTTCTTCCAACGCGAGAGAGCATAGAGGACCAGCGGCGATGCGACCACCAGGAGAGTCAGCGTCATCAGCCAGCCGAGCTCCGGAATAGTGACGAACAAGCGGACGCCCTTGGAGAGGAAAACCTCCGACTTCTGTTCCGGATTCCACGCCGACAGGCTCAGCCCGCCCCACTTCTCGAAGCGGGTCAAGACGACGCTCGCGTAAATCGCCAGGGTGCTGGCGCTGGTTACGGCGAGGAAAGTCTCGGTTTTCATCTTGTCCTGGATCAGGAACATCGCGGCCAGCGCGAAGCTGAGCGCGCAGGCGGCGTAGGCCAGCATGGCGAGGGTGACGTGCACATGCAGCCAGGTCGATTGCAAGGCGGGAACCAGCGGATGCACTTCGGTCCGCAGCAATTGCATCAGGACCACGCCCACGATCGCCACGGGCATGGTCACCGTGCCAATGACTTTCACGCCATATTTCTTTTCGGCGACCAGGGTGAGCACGGCCAGCGTCCACACGAAGCTGAGCAGCATTTCGTAGACGCTGGCAAAGGGCGGATGTCCGGCTTCGTACCAGCGGTGGGCGACGGCTGCGGTGTTGGCGAACAATCCCAGCCAGGTGGCGAACGACGCTGCCTTCACGTAGGACTCGGTTCCGGTGACTCCAAATCCCAGATACAGCGCGCCGGCGCCGGAGTAGAAAATCAAGGTGGCGAAGAGCAGATTCGTCTCATTCAACAAATTGCCGCTTTTCACCACGTTGAGAAATGCCATGAACAGCAGGAACGCGATGGCCAATCCGACCAGTACGATCAGGGTCATGCCGGTTGCCGGTTGCTGCTGTTCTGTTTTTGCTTGTGCCATTCAGGTTCTCCCAATAAGACGTTTCAGTGCAAGTAATGACTGCCCCCAGCGGCTAAAGAGGCTGCGGAAAAAGTCACGTCGCGAACCGCAGCGGCCCTCAGCGGCTGAAGCCGCCATTGATTTTGCGATACTTACGGCACGACTGAAGTCGTGCCCTTCCCAAAACCGGCCCGAACCGCGGCTTTTCCGCATCCTGTGAAGCCGCGCCCGTTCAAAACCACGCTTTTGAAACCACCCCGTTTAGAACTAAAGTCAAACTCTGAGTGTTTCCGCCGCCCGGGTAGCAATCGGTTCGCTCGCGGAGGTCCTCGGAACAGTTTTCAGTTCCTTTTCCACTAACCCCAGCAAATCGTTGAAGCGCTGCGCGAACGCGTCGCGGTTGCGGTTCGCGCTTCCCCCGATCCACAACCGGGTTTTGCCGGTCTTGGGATCGCGAACCGGTACGGCCCAAAACCGCATGTGGACCACGTAAAACACGAATGACAGTCCCACACCCATGAGCACTACGCCGCACCAGACTCCCCACTGCCCTGGTTCGTGCGAAACCTGCAAGCCGGTAAAGTGGCCCATCTTCAGATCGGTGGCCTGAAACAGGTAAGGCGCCTTCGAGTTGTCGGCTACGTCGTCGAGCTGTGGGAACCAGACATCGTAGTCTTTGGCGGCGCTTTTGGAAGTGACAACCAGGTGCGCGGCCGGGTTCTGCAGTTCATTCGATTTCCGGTAAACCTGCCCGTCGCGGACGGCGTAGTCGGGAATGAATTCGGCGAACCGCACTGTGGTGTCGGCATCGAGCGAGACCGTGTCGTTTACCGCCAATCCGAATTCCTGCTTCTGGCTTCCCTGCTTTTGACCATGCCCGTTGCTGGGCATGGCGACCAACATCAGTTTGTCGACCTTGCCATTGGGACCGTAACTCGACTGGTAGAAGCGGACTCCGCTGTAAAGCAGCGGATCGTTGACGACAATTTCTTTGCTGCGCACATCCCGCCCGTCTTCGATTACGGCCAGTTTGGACCACCACTTTTTGGGCGTGCCGTCTTTGTAGTTTTCCTGACCGGCGGCATCGCAGCGAATGGCAAACGGGAGCGTGCGGATGGCACCGTCGCGCAGCTCCACGCGGTTGGAGGTTTGTCCCTCATTCAGATTCAGCGTGCCCCGCCAGCCCCAAATACCGTCGACCACGGTGCCCAGGAAAATAAGCAGAAGGCTGGCGTGAACGATGTAGACGGCGAGTTCGGAAATGCGGTGGCGTTCGGCGAAAATTCCGAAGTGGTCTTCGCGCACCACCCTCTCCGGTTTAAATCCCAGCGAGTGCAGCGCGCGCTCGGCCGCCACCAGCCCGGCTTCTTCGTCGGCTATCGGAACCAATTTCTGCGGATGCAAAGCGCGGCGGAAGCTTTCATCGGGATATTTGTAGGGGCGCGCGAAGTAGCGCCAGGAGTTGGGAAAACGATCGATCGAAGCCGCGACGATGCAAAGGCTGACCAGCAGCACCAGTCCGAGGAACCACCAGGAGTGGAATACGTCGGTCAAGCCGACCGCGTCCAGGATGCGAAGGGTCTGAGGGGAATAGGCGTTCTGCATCTCGTCGGGTTCGGTGACGGGGCGCTGCAGGACGATAGTTCCGACCGCCGAGAGAATCACGACCAGGATCAGCAGAACCACGCCGGTCTGGATGGAAGCAATGGTGCGCCAAGTTTTGTGGGCAAATGTACGCAACGCTACAGCCATTATCCACTCCCCTGTTCCCGGTTTGAAATGCAAGTTCCGCGCCAGACGTAACCTTGCGCGTAACCGATAGATTTAGTGGGAGTTAGCGGACAAGATGGGGATGGCCGGGAGGGTCCGTTTGGGCTAAATCGCGCATTCTGGCCCAGTTCGGTGGGAATTGACACACATCACAGCCGGTTCGTGATCATTCTCACTGAGCCGCGTGATGGGGTGCTAAGCGCTTTGCGGCGGGCCCGCAGTGGATTCCTTGGGGCATTTCGCCGAGGGGGCTGCGGCAGAAAGCCCATCCGTCGCTGATCATGTCCGGGCCAGAGGTCTCCAGGTCGGGCGGAATGTTTTTGTCAACCTGCTCTTGCTCAATTAGTTACGGCCAGCTCGCAACTCGTTCCGCACTTCATGTGATACGGTGATTTTCGTGCATAGAGATCCTCCGGAGGCCGTGTGAGAGTGTTCCCCCATCGCATCTGGTTCCGCAAGAAGGTCGCAAACGGCCGCAGCTTCGGTAGTGACGTCCTGATTTTCATTGCCGCGATCGCGCTGCTGGTGGTGCGTGCCGCCGCCGCGGTTCATCCCGTTCCTCTGGATAAGAACGTCGACGCCGCCAAGTGCCTGGAATGCCATGAGGATAAGTCGAAAGGCAAGTTCCTGCATTCCGCCATCGCGACGGGCTGCTTGAGCTGCCATGAAGTTCGGGTCAACCGGGATATCACGCGCATAAAGCTCATCACCTCGACCCCGCAGAGACTTTGCGTCAGCTGCCACGCCGACAAGGACTCGGCAACCCTGAAAGGCACGGTGCATCCGCCCGCCGTGCGCGATTGCATCAAATGTCACGACCCGCATGTTTCCGATAACAAGAATCAGTTGTTGAAGGCCACGGCGGGAGAGAAGGGGAAGAATCTCTGTCTCGATTGCCACAACCAGGGACTGAACGTGCCGGAAAAAGGCAGCCGGCACGCCGCCCTCGACATGGGATGCGACACCTGCCACGTCACCCACAAAGTTGGGGAAAAGGGAAAGCAGGAATTCGACAACCACCTGACTAAGGCCGTGCCCGCGCTCTGCATCGACTGCCACGACGTCAAAGATGAGGCCCTCATCAAAACTCACCAGGGACAGCCCTTTGCGACGGCTACCTGCACGCAGTGCCACGATCCTCACCAGTCGGCACAGCCGAAGCTGCTGCAGAAGTTTACGCATCCGCCATTTGCCGACAAGACCTGCGAGATCTGCCACGCACCGGCCAAAGACGGCAAGGTGGTGTTGACCAACGCCGATACGAGAGCGCTGTGCGCGACCTGCCACAGCGATCAGGTCGAGAAGATCGACAAAGCCAAGGTGCCGCATCCGGGAGCCCAGGGAGAATGCATTGCTTGTCACAACCCGCACGCCGGCAAGACCCCCGGCTTCCTGCATCCCGATCCGGTCAGCGCTTGTCTGGCCTGCCATAGCGATCAGGCGGACCAGTTCAAGAAGGCGCATCTGCATCAACCCGCGTTTGGCCAGGGATGCGCGATCTGTCACGAGCCGCACGGCGGGGACAACGATCACCTGTTGCGCACCAAGAAGCCGGAGACGCTGTGCCTTGAGTGTCACGGGCCCGACTCTCCGGCACCGAAGAAGCTCGAAGCCGAGCATCTGGTCACCATCCTCGAGGGGAAAGTGAAGCTCCCCGAGGATTACTTCACGAAGAACAAGACGGTCGTGCTGCCGCTGAAGTTTGGACGCGGGCATCCGACCGAAGGCCATCCGGTTGCCGACATCGTCGACCCGAGCGATGTCACCAAGCTGCGGGCGCAGATCAACTGCATGTCGTGCCACCAGCCGCATGCGTCGGCGCAGCCTGGCCTGCTGGTGAAGGACCAAGCCAACAATCTTGCATTCTGCGCCAGTTGTCACAAGGATCTGACGAAGAAGTAGTTCGCATGAGGAGAATGAATATGTCCGCCGTTACGACCAGTTGGATTCGCCATCTCAAGGGCCGGCTCGTGAGTTGTCCCGTGTTTGCCCTGACGATCTTTGCCCTGGTGCTTGTGCTGGCGCCCGGTTCGGCGTTCGCCGGCAAGAAGAAGAAGGCGGTTGCCGAGCCTAAGAAGATCCCGGTCATCGATTATTCGAACATCGTGTGGCCGAATCCTCCGGCCATTGCGCGCATCCGGTACCAGGCGTTCTACGCGGCCGAGAAGATCTCGCAGGTTGACGCCAAGAACAACACCAAAAAGCAGAAATGGATGGACCGGCTTGCGGGCACGCAGCCGACTTCGGAAAACACCAAGGTTCTGTTCCAGCTCGTGGAACCGTACGGCATCGTGGTCGATTCCAAGAACAACTTATACGTGGCGGATCAGAAGGTGGGCGCCATCTTCATCTTCAACACCGAGACGCGCGAGGTGGAACTGATCAAGAACAAAGTTCACGCGCACTTCGTGCGCATCATTGGGCTGGCGATGGATGACGGCGACCGCTTGTTCGTTTCCGATCCCGGCCTGCGTCACGTTCTGGTGTTCAACGCCGCCCACAAGGCGGAAGACGTGATCACGGACGGGATGGTCAGTCCGGGGGCGCTGGCGATCGATCGCGAGAACCGGCAGCTCTATGTGTCGGATGTCAACCTCGATCAGGTACTGGTGTACGACGCGGACTCGCTCAAGCTGAAACGCACGATCGGCACCACCGGACACAACCATGAACTCACCAGCCCGGGAGATTTCGCGAGGCCAAGCGGGTTGGCGGTGGACGCGGAAGGCAATCTCTACGTTGCCGACACCTTGAATAACCGCATCGAGATCTTCGACGCCGACGGCAAATTCATCAGTACTTTCGGGAAGAACGGCGATGGCCCGGGATACTTCGCGCGGCCCAAAGGGGTAGCGGTGGACGGGGATGGCCATATCTGGGTCGCGGATGGGATGCAGGATCGTGTCCAGGTGTTCAACCAGGAAGCGCGGTTACTCATCTCCTTTGGCGGCCACGGGCTGCTCCCCGGACAGTTCCAGGGATTGGTGGGCATCGCGGTTGACAAGAACAATCGCGTCTTCACCTCGGAAATCTTTCCGGGACGGGTACAGCAGTTCCGCTATGTGACAGATGCCGAGGCCGAGCAGTTACGCAAGGAACGGGAGGGGCAACGGGAGTCGAAAGTAGGAGCGGCGGAGAAAAGCGCGACCCCGGCCGCGTCCCCGGCTCCGGAGAGCAAGAACCCGCAAAGCCGCTAGCTGGTGTGGTGGCGGGGATCGGTTCCCCGACGGGGCAGAGCCCCGTCACCACACAAATCTGACCAACTCCGACAATGCAAACGATACAGGATGCTAGAATTGTGCAGACCTGTTTCCCCGCTGATCCATTTGTCATCGTTCCCATGCCCGTAAAGAAAAGCATATCCGCGACTTCGGAGGCGACTGCCCCGGCCCCGACCCAGGTGGGCTTTGTGAGCCTCGGCTGCCCCAAGAACCTCGTGGATAGCGAGGTGATGATGGGCATGCTCAAGCAGGCTGGCGCCTCGCTTACTCCCAATGCCGGGGACGCCGACGTCATCGTGGTGAATACCTGCTCGTTTATCGGCAGCGCGCAACAGGAATCGATCGATGCGATCCTCGAAATGGCTCGCCACAAAACGGGCGGCAAGGCGAAGAGGCTGGTGGTTGCCGGTTGCCTGGTGGAGCGTTTTCGCGACGAAATTCGAAAGAGCATTCCGGAAGTGGACGCCGTCGTCGGTACCGGCGAATTGGAGAAAATTCTGGCGGCTGCGGGAGTGGCGGAAACGCCTCGCGCACCGGGCCCGTTCAACATTCTCAGTGCAAGCACGCCGGCTTTGAACGCTGCACCTTCTGGCATCCGGACTTCGCGGCCCGAGGGTGATCATCGGCGCGGACAGGGGCGTTTCGCGCGCGATTCCTGGGACGGCGCCGTTGCCGACCTGCCCAACTACCTTTACGACGACCACACTCCGCGGGTGCTGACCACGCCTCGATCTTCCGCGTATATCAAGATCGCCGAGGGCTGTGATCATCCCTGCAGCTTTTGCATTATTCCCCAGCTTCGGGGGCAGTTCCGCTCGCGGCGTTTCGAATCGCTGATCGCCGAAGCCGAGCGACTGGCCGAATCCGGCGTGCGCGAAATCACGCTCATCGGGCAGGATACCACCTGCTACGGCGAGGACCTGGGATTGCAAGATGGCCTGGCGCGGCTGCTGGAAAAGCTTGCGGCGGTCGATGGCTTGCGCTGGATTCGCTTCCTCTACGCTTATCCCAACAAAATCACGGGGCGGCTGCTCGAGACCATCGCCGCTCACGACAATATCTGTTCCTACATTGATGTACCCCTGCAACACGCTTCGGCTGCGGTTCTGAAGCGCATGAAACGCGGAGGTGGCGCCGACTTGTTTCTGCGCTCGATCGAGAAAATGCGCCGCGTCATTCCTGGGGTGGCGTTGCGGACTTCGTTCATCGTGGGGTTTCCGGGGGAAACCGAACGAGAATTCGACGAGCTTTGCGACTTCGTGAAAGAAGCGGCATTCGATTGGATGGGCGCGTTCGGCTACTCGGACCAGGAGGGCGCCGGCGCCTTCGGTCACTCGCGGAAACTTTCCCCGCGCGAAATCGAGAGCCGGCGCAAGTCGCTGATGTCGATTCAGAAGAAGATCAGCCGGGCGAAAAAGAAATCTCTCGTTGGACGCGAATTCGATCTGTTGCTGGAAGGCCCGTCGGCCGAGTCTGACTTGCTGCTCGAAGGCCGCACGGCGATGCACGCGCCGGAGATCGACGGTAAAGTGTTCATAAACGATTATCCGGAAGGGCGTGAGCCGCAAGAGGGCGAGTTTTACCGCTGCCGCATCACGGCGGCGCACGACTATGATCTGGTGGCGGAGATCGTTTAAGGTTAGAGGTTAGAGGTCAGATTGCAGAGGTAATCACCTAACCCCGGATATTTTCACCTCTGCAATCTGACCTCTGCCATCCCACTATGCCGCGCAAACGCTCCATCACGCTCCGCTGCCCGATCTGCAAGAAGCCGGCGAAGACTTCTGACGCGGACTTCCCTTTTTGCAGCGAGCGCTGCCGACTGATCGATCTGGGCAAGTGGGCGAGCGGCGGGTACGTAATTTCGTCGCCGGTTGACGATGCCGAGGAAGCGATTGCAGACCGCTCCAGCGATACGGAAGATTCGCAGTGAAACCCGCGCCCAACGACCGTAGCGCCGGCGTCCCGCCGGCTGTCGCGGGGGCGTCCCGCCCCCGCTTTGGCGAGGTCAAAATCCACGATCGCGGCAGGCTCCCCCACTGGGAAAAAGATAGCGCCACCTACTTCCTCACCTTCCGCCTGGCCGATTCGCTTCCCAAGTCCGTTCTTGATCGCATCGAATCTGAGCGCCAGGCCATCGTCAAGACCGCCATCGGTCTTCGCCGTGATCTCAGCGCCGACGAACGCGCGAAAATCACGCGCCTCTCGACTCCAGTGATTGAACGCTTCCTCGACAGCGGTGCGGGCGCTTGTCATTTGCAGAACGCTGCCGTCGCAGAAGAAGCGGCCAACGCCTTGCGTTACTTCGATGAGAAACGCTACAGGCTCTTTGCGTGGTGCATCATGCCTAACCATGTTCATGTCGTGGCTCGGTTCTTTCCCGGACAGACGCTGGCGTCAGTAGTACATTCCTGGAAATCGTTCAGCGCCAAGCGCGCCAACCAAATTCTGAGATTGCACGGCGCCTTCTGGCAGCGGGAGTATTATGACCACCTCATTCGAAGTGAGGAAGAGTTGGAAAGAGCCGTTCGCTATGTATGCGAAAATCCTGCAAAGGCACGACTGAAGGATTGGAAGTGGATTTGGGTGGGCGGGCGGGACGCCCGCCCGACAGCCGCCGAGGACGGCGGCGCTACGCCCTAAATATCGATGGATTCCTCCAAGACTGATCCGCGTTCCGACGCGGCTAATCCCGACCGTAGCGCCGCCCTCCCGCCGGCTGTCGCGGGGGCGTCCCGCCCCAGCGCTCCGTTGTGGGCTACGCTGACTGCGACTTTCTTTGGCGCGGGACGGCTCAAACCTGGTCCGGGCACCTGGGGATCGCTGGCGACGGTTGTTGTGTGGGGGTTGGCTTGTTCCCGTATCCCGGTCGCGGACCGCACTTGGGCGACGATTCTGGCCGCTGCGGTGGTGACCCTTATTGGAATTCCTGCCGCCACGCTCGCCGCCCGCACGTCGGGCTTAAAGGACCCGCAATTTGTCGTCATCGATGAAGTTGCAGGGCAACTGGTTACGCTGATCGCCGTCCCGCTGGCTTGGAAAACTTTTCTCGCGGGCCTTATACTTTTCCGTGTCTTTGATATTTGGAAGCCGTTTCCGATTCGGCGGCTGGAGCGACTGCCCGAGGGCACCGGCATCGTAGTGGATGATCTGGGCGCGGGACTTTATGCGCTTGCAATCATGCATCTTCTGTTGCACTTTGGACTTCTAACCTGGTAGCACGGGGCGCCCCGGAATGTGAGGTAATTCGGGTGTAATGGTGGGCGAAACGAAGGACCTGCTTTTCTTCTAACGCAACCACAGCAGGTCCTTCGCTTCGCTCAGGATGACAACTTGATTTGAGGATAGCAACTTGATTGAGGATGGCACCTTAATTGAAGACACCTTAATTACGGATGAAAATCAAATGTTGGCTTTCACCGGAACGAACTGATGAGCATCTCCGATCGCCTGCTGGGGAAGAAGAACGCCAACGGAAAGCCGCACATTGAAGCGGTGGCGCCGAGTTTCGCTTTGCCGGGAGGCGAGGTTCGCATCATGGGAAAGAGCTTGCGTCCGTCCGAGTTGCGCCGCCCGAGTGTGCGCTTTGGCGAGATCGAGGGCTCGGTGCTGATCAGTTCCGACGATTTCCTGGTGGCCCGCGTGCCCGAGGGGGCGGCGTCGGGGCCGGTCATCGTCAGCACCAACGGCGCGGGCGCCAACGGAAATGTCAGCAACGCCCATCCCATCAAGGTTGCGGTCCCGGTGGCCGACAACCTTCATCCGGTTACCAATCCGGCGCTCGACCGCGAAGGCAACCTTTATGTGACTTTCTCGGGATCGCGCGGACAGAAAACTCCCGTGTCCATCTTCAAGATCGACACCAACTACGTGGTGACGCCGTTTCTCAGCGACATGATGAACGCCACCTCGATCGCCTTCGACCGCCACAAAACGTTTTGGCCGTCAAGAAGGCGGGCGAGCGGAACGGGCTGATGGTGCTCGGTGGGATGGAGGTCGCTTCTTCCGAAGAAGCGCACATCCTGGTGTTCTTCGACGACGATGATGACCTTCTCGGATTCCAGGATTATATTT
>JAIQFO010000049.1 GCA_020073215.1 Terriglobia bacterium
TCCGCCGCTCCTCCAGTGCCGCCAGGTCCCGCCGCCTCGCTGGGGTCGCGCCCGGTTTTGACGCGGTGGGGTGACTCGCCGGGGTCCCCAGCGCGCCCGGTTTTGGCGCGGTGGGGTGACTCGCCGCCCTCTCCGTCATCGCCCATCCCTCATAAGTCCAGCTTGCCAGCATTCTGCCGGAATGTCACTTAATTATGCAATAATTAAAAAAATAGCCTTTAAGTCATTGATTTAAAAATACCTTACTTGTAAAGTCCTTATTTCTCAAAGACTTGGAAAATTAATTGTGCTAAGTCTTTGATTCCAAAAGACCACCGCCAGAGGGGTCTCTCATAGGGGCTATCGTGGAGCGCTGCTTACTGAGCGCGTTTCCACACGACTTCGACAACTTCAGCCCCGATCGCTGGGGTCCGATTGGTCCATATCTGTTGATCGCCAGCGAACTTGAGGTACCGCTTCTGATCGGCCCCGTTCCAGTTAGGAAACGTGCTGGCCTCAGGGTGCAGGATGAGAACCTGGTCGACCTCGTTCACCGAATACGTCCCGAAAAAAGCGAGCACGCCAGCCAGCACGGCGTGGTTCTCCTCCGCGGTTCCAGCGTCTCGCTTGCCAGCCGCGAATTTGGGAATGCCAGGACGCGCGATGAACATAATGAAGCGTCCACCGCGATCGAACATCATCATGCCCTGTGGATCGGGGCCTAGTGGTTGCGTCGTCTTGTCGCCCTGATGCGCCGTCTCCGAGACCAGCACCCAGGTGCCGACGAGTTTGGCGCTGGTTGCGCCCTGCGGGTTCGCTGCTTGGCTCCAAGCCTGCGTCCCAAGCAGCAGGCAGATGCCGACCGCAGTCCAACTAATCAGTCTAGTGTTTTTCATGGGGTGACTCCTCAACGTGAGATTAGGGACCCGTGAGACCGTGAGCGATTTTGCTCTCAGGCACGCGAGGTGTCAACTTAACCGGCATCGAATTTAGAATCGCGGATGCGCCGGAGCCTGCCGAGCTGCGCTCGGCTGTCCCTACGCGAACGGACTACAGCAAGGCTGAAATCGCTCTCGTCTACTGTCTGGCCGTGGGAATCTCTGGGGCAGGCGGTGTGGCGATGGGCGCCATGGTCTCGGCTTCCGACGGCATCTGCGGCAGCGGACCTTCGAGCGCGACGGCCAGAACTTGGTCCATATTGTCGACGAAGTGCAGTTTCATCGCGGTGCGCAGGTTTTCCGGGACCTCGGCTACATCTTTTTCATTTTCCTGCGGCAGGATCACTTCGAATAATCCGGCGCGATGAGCGGCGAGCAGCTTTTCCTTCAATCCGCCGATGGGCAGGACTTTGCCGCGCAGCGTGATCTCACCGGTCATGGCGATATCGCGGCGCACTGGAATCTTGCTAAGCGCGCTGGCCAGAGCGGTCGCGATGGTGATGCCAGCCGAGGGGCCATCTTTGGGGATCGCTCCTTCGGGAACGTGCACATGAATGTCGAGGTTGCGGTAGAAGTCGCGGGGCAGTCCGAGCCGCGCCGCTCGCGAGCGAATGTACGACATGGCAGCCTGCGCCGATTCCTGCATCACGTCGCCCAGTTGGCCGGTTAAGGTCAGCTTGCCTTTGCCGTCCACTGCCGAGGCTTCGGTGCTTAGAATCGAGCCGCCCACTTCGGTCCAGGCTAGGCCGGTCACCAGGCCGACTTCGCTCTTCTCGTGGGCGAGGGTGTCGCGGAACTTCAGCACGCCGAGCCAGTCGCCAAGCTTTTCCGGTTGGATCGCGGCCGAGAAGTCCGCGCCTTCTTTTACCACCTTGCGAGCAATCTTGCGGCAGATATTGCCAATTTCCCGCTCCAGGTTGCGCACCCCGGCTTCCCGGGTATAGCCGCGGATGATCTTTCGGATGGTGTCGTCGGAGAACTGCACGTTTTTTTCCGTCAAACCCGCTTGCGCCATCTGCTTCTTGACCAGGAACTGTTTCGCGATTTCGACCTTTTCCGGTTCCGTGTAGCCATGCAGGCGCAGCACTTCCATGCGATCTTGCAAGGCGGGCGGAACGGTATGGATTACGTTCGCGGTGGCAATGAAGAACACCTGGGACAGGTCGTATTCGACGTCGAGGTAGTGGTCGACGAACATGAAGTTCTGTTCCGGATCGAGCACTTCGAGCAGCGCCGCCGAGGGGTCGCCGCGGAAGTCCATCGACATCTTGTCGACTTCGTCGAGCATGAACACCGGGTTCTTGGTGCCGGCCTTCTTCATCATTTGGATGATCTGACCGGGCAGGGCGCCGATGTAGGTGCGGCGATGGCCGCGGATTTCCGCTTCATCGCGCACGCCGCCTAACGACATGCGCACAAACTTGCGGCCAGTCGCCTTGGCGATCGACATGCCGAGCGAAGTCTTGCCCACTCCGGGAGGTCCGACGAAACACAGAATCGAGCCTTTTGGGTTTTTCACCAACTGGCGGACGGCGAGAAATTCCAGGATGCGCTCCTTGATTTTTTCCAGGCCGTAATGATCTTCGTTCAGCGTTTTCTCGGCGCGCGTGATGTTGCGGATTTCCTTCGATCGCTTCTTCCACGGCACCGCCAGCAGCCAATCGAGATAGTTGCGGGATACGGTGGACTCGGCCGACATGGGCGGCATCGCTTCCAGCTTTTTCAGTTCCTGGATCGCCTTCTCGCGAACTTCCGGCGGCATGCCTGCCGATTCGACCTTCTTTTTCAGTTCGTCGAATTCGCTCTTTTCGCCGCGTCCCAGTTCTTTCTGGATAGCCTTGATTTTTTCGTTGAGGTAATACTCTTTCTGCGCTTTTTCCATCTGCCGCTTGACGCGCGACTGGATGGTGCGGTCCATGTTGAGCTTTTCGATTTCCACGTCGAGCACGTCGCCGATCCGGCTTAGTCTTTCAGCGGGATCAAAGATCTCGAGCAACCCCTGCTTTTCTTCGATGGCTAGCTGCAGGTTGGCGGCGATTGTGTCGGTCAGCTTCGCCGGATCTTCCATGCGCACGGCCGCGATCATGGTTTCGTAGTTCAGCGACTGGCACAGCTTTACATATTGCTCAAACAAGCCGGTGACGCGCTGCATGCCCGCTTCGATGGGCGCCGTCGTCTCGGTGGCGTAGCGGGCGACTCGGACGGTGGCCTGCAAATAACCTTCGGTTTCGACTACCTGCAGGATCTTGCCGCGCTCGATGCCTTCAACCAGAACTTTAATATTTCCGTCGGGAAGCTTCAGGCTCTGCACGATATTGACGATGGTGCCGACCTGGAAGATGTCTCCGGCCTTGGGCTCGTCGATCGAGGCATCGTGCTGGGTGGCAAGAAAAATCTTCTTATCGCTGGCCAGAGCTTCTTCGAGCGCGCGCACGCTCGACTCCCGGCCCACCACGAACGGCGTCATCATGTAGGGGAAGATGACCACGTCCCGAATGGGCATCATGGGTAGTTTCTTGCTCTCGAACTTTTCCTTAGGGTTCGACAACGCGGTCTCCCGTCTCTGGTCCCAGTTTAGCGGGTCTTAAGTCCCACCCAATCGTCGCAAAAAAGCGCGACGATTGGATGGGGCACCCACTTTCACTCTTAACTTGCCGCTTTCTCAATCATGGCCAGCGAGACGTTTCGCATCTCCACCATCTCGCGGGTCACTTCAAACTCTTTGACTTTCTTCTGGCTGGGCAGACTATACATCAGTTCCAGCATGAGCTCTTCGAGAATCATGCGCAAGCCCCGAGCGCCCACTTTGCGCGCCATCGCCTGGCGGGCAATGGCGCGGTTCGCGTCGTCGCTGAATTTCAGCCGCACATTCTCAAACTCGAACAGGCGCTGGTACTGCTTCACGATGGCGTTTTTCGGGCGCGTCAGAATTTCCACCAGCGCGTTTTCGTCCAGTTGCTGCAGCACGCCCATCACCGGCAGGCGACCGACGAATTCGGGGATCAGCCCAAACTTGATCAGATCTTCCGGTTGCGCTTCCGACACCAGCTCAAAGCTGCGTAGCGCGGCCAGGCCCGCCTCGGTTTCCGTATCTTCACCCAGGCGGAAGCCGAGAGCCTTCTTGCCGATGCGGCGGCCGATGATTTTCTCCAGGCCGACGAAGGCGCCGCCGCAAATGAACAAGATGTTCGTGGTATCGACCGGCGTGAACTCCTGGTGCGGATGCTTGCGCCCACCCTGCGGTGGAACGTTGGCGATCGTGCCTTCCAGAATCTTGAGCAACGCCTGCTGCACGCCTTCGCCCGACACGTCGCGCGTGATCGAGGGATTCTCGTCCTTGCGCCCGATCTTGTCGATCTCGTCGATATAGATGATGCCAGTCTGGGTGCGGCTGACGTCGCCTTCGGCCGACTGCAGCAGCTTCAGGATGATGTTCTCGACGTCTTCGCCCACGTAGCCGGCTTCGGTCAGCGTGGTCGCGTCGACGATGGCGAACGGCACATCAAGCATGCGGGCGAGCGTTTGTGCAAGCAGAGTCTTGCCCGTGCCGGTTGGCCCGATCAGCAGAATATTCGACTTGGTCAGCTCCACGCCGTCGCCGGTGCGCTGGCGGTTCATGTAGATGCGCTTGTAGTGGTTATAGACGGCAACGGCCAGCTTCTTCTTCGTCTGCTCCTGTCCGATGACGTACTCGTCGAGGAACGTCTTGACTTCCTGCGGCTTCGGTAACTGGTTCGGAACCGCCGCCGCCGGCGTCGCCGTGCGGTCGTCTTCGAGGATCGAGTTGCAGACCGCGACGCACTCGTCGCAGATGTATGCCCGGGGATAGTCGCTCGGCGACGAGATCAGTTTGGCCACGGCGTCCTGCGCCTTGTGGCAGAACGAACAGCGCAACATTTCATCCGATCCCGATTTGGTCTTCACTCGGCCTGACTCCTGTTCTGGTGGCCTCGCCGCCCGGTTTCCAGCTCCGGACAAAGGCGCGGCAAGCCGCGTCTCTACACGGACTGGAGATCATACCCCAAGACTAGTCCTCTATCGCGTCTTATAGATGATATCGTCTATGATTCCGTATTCCTTTGCCTGCTGCGAATTCATGATGAAGTCGCGTTCCACGTCCTTTTCCACTTTATCCAGCTTTTGGCCACTGTGCTTGGCCAGTAACTGATTAGTAATCTCCCGCATACGCAGGATCTCGCGGGCGTGAATGTCAATATCGGTCGCCTGCCCTGAGAGTCCGCCCATCGAAGGCTGGTGGATGAGGATGCGGGAATTCGGCAACGCCAGCCGTTTCTTGGCTTGGCCGGCGGAAAGCAGCAGCGCCGCCATCGACGCCGCCTGACCGATGCAGATGGTGGTTACGTCGTTCTTCACGTACTGCATGGTGTCGTAAATCGCCATGCCCGAGGTGATCGACCCGCCCGGCGAGTTGATGTAGAGCTGGATGTCTTTCTCGGGATCTTCCTGGGCCAGAAACAGCATCTGGGCGATGACCAGGTTGGCGATGTTGTCGTCAATCGGGGTGCCAATAAAGATGATGTTGTCGCGCAGCAGCCGGGAATAAATGTCATAGGCGCGTTCGCCCCGCCCGGTTTGTTCGATCACCATCGGCACCAGCATCATTCGTGGATCGTTCGTGTTCAAGTTCACCCTTTCCACACTCCTGCCCCGAGGTCGCTCTCGCCGGCACTGGGGAGGATCGAAATGGTCCGCATCATACGCATCATTATGCGGACTGGTGATACAGAAATTCGAGGGTCTTCTCGTTGCGGATTCTTGTTCGTATCCTATCGAGGCCCCCATCCCGTGTCAAACGAGCGCGTACGGCTTCGGACGTCTGTTTGGATTGTCGGGCCAGCGATTCCAGTTCCCGATCGAACTCTTCCTCGCCGACCTGGATGTTCTCTTCCTCCGCCACCCGTTCGAGCAGCAGCGCGGCTTTTACATCGTGAATCGCCTGCTCGCGTTGCGCCCCGCGCAGACGGCTCAAATCCAGTTTCTTCATCTGCTCGGAGGTCAGACCCTGCGCCGCCAGCGCCCGCAGTCCCCGCTCGATGCGAA
This sequence comes from Terriglobia bacterium, assembly GCA_020073215.1. Classification (GTDB taxonomy): domain Bacteria; phylum Acidobacteriota; class Terriglobia; order Terriglobales; family Acidobacteriaceae; genus Acidiflorens. Next base: position 5,979 of record JAIQFO010000049.1, read on the forward strand.
TGTCTATCTGCTGCTCGATCAACGAATCTGGAACCTCAAAATCATTGCGCTGAATCAGTTCGCCTACCAACTTTTCCTTGGCCGCGTGTTCGGCTTCATGCTTGCGCTCCGATTCCATCTGTTCACGAACTGCCTTCCGCAGATCGTCCACCGTCTGGAACTCGCCCAGTTGCTTGGCGAACTCGTCGTTCAACTCGGGCAGACTCTTCTGCTTGATCGACTGCACCTTCACCGTGTAACTAAACGTCTTGCCCGCCAGGCGCTTGTCCTGCGTATCTTGGGGATAGTTCACGTCGAACGTTTTCTCGTCTCCGGCGCTGGCTCCGCGAAGGTGTTCGGTAAATTCCGGCATGGTGTTCTTGCCCGCAATTTCGACCAGCACTTCATCCATGTGAACGGGCTGGCCTTGGGCAGACTTTGCTTCGCCGGACTTTTGTTCGGACGTCTGTGCGGACTTTGTTTCGGCCTTGGGGTTGCCGTCGAGTGAGACCTGGGCGAAATCGCCATCGGCCAGGGCGCGGCCCTCGATCGGATTGAAGCTGGCATGGCGCTCTCGCAAATCGGAGAGCGCCTGCTCCACATCCGCTTCCGAAACCGCGATCTCCGGCCGATCGGCGCGCAGCTCTTTGTAGCCTTCCAGCTTGATTTCCGGCAGCACCTCGAAGGCGGCTTTGAAGCGCAGCGGTTCGCCGTCGTGCAGGTGCAGGTCCGTCACCCGAGGCTGCGATACGGGATGCAGGCTAAGGCGCTCAGCTTCCTGCCGGAAGAAGCGCGGAACCAGCGCCTCGACCATGTCGGTCTTGATCTCTTCTGAAAAACGCTGGCGGATAATCGACGCCGGAACGTGGCCGCGGCGGAAGCCGGGAATGCGCGCCACCTTCTGATATTTCTGAATCAGGGAGTCGGTCTGGCGGTTGACCTCGGCGACCGGAACCTCAACCTGAATCTCGCGTTTGGTGGTGCTTTCTTTGGTGGCGCTGGGAGCGCTTTCTTTCAAATCAGTGGGGCTCACAAATGCCTTTCCCATGCAACAGCGGCAGCCGAGTCGTCAGGAAAATGCCCGGCTGCGACGCCTAGTGACGCTGTTTGAGTGTAAAGACTTCCGAAGAGCAACGTCAAACGGCGGAGGGGGCTATCCTGAGGAAGGCCCGTTCTTTCCGGTGAATGGGCCCGGGCCTAACGGTTGGGAAGAGTAGCGATCTCGCTGAAGTCCAATAGATTGCGATCCGCCGTGACTAAGGTTAGCCCCAGCACCTTGGCCGTTGCCGCCAAGAAGCGGTCAGCCGGATCGGCATGGGGAAGGGAGAGCGCCAAACCGGCCATAACAATCTCGCTGGTCAGCGGCGCTTCTCGCAGTTGTTCGGTGTATCGCTTGGCCCAGCCAAAGGGATTCTCGACGCGTACTCGGCCTTTCTGCATCAGGGTAAGAGCCTCCCAAACACTGACGGGCGATATCCACAGTTCGTTGGCGGTATTCGAGAGTTCGGCCATAACCCGCCGTCCCAGTTTCTTCGGTTCCAATTGGCTCCACAGCCAGATATGGGTGTCCAGAAGAAGATTCACCGGCGGTAAACCTCCATCTCGCCAAAATCGATGACCGGCGATACGATGTCTCCGACGATCTTTCCCGTTCCCAAGCCGGCGCCCACAAACTTGCGGGTGCGATCCGGGCCGGCCGCAATCACTTCGGCCACGGGTTTTCCGTGACGCGTGATGCGTATGGGCTGCCGTGTTTTTTGGACCTCTGCAATCAGCCCAAGGCACTTGGCCTTAAATTCTGAAATGGAGATTTCGTTCATACCTTTACCCCGCAAGTTCGCCGACCGTTCCTTCTACATGACCATAATGTTAACCATAGTCATTGAACTAGTCAAATGGCTACGCCCGTCTCAGAGGATGTCTTAGCCACCAAAGTAACGAGCCTAAGCCGCCTGACCAAATACAATGAAAAAGTGGAGGCAGGGACGAACGCTGGTGCGATCCTCTGCGTGAAGGGTTTATGTCAGGCTGGGATTTAACGATTCGAACATCTAAGGGACGTTTGCGATTAGCTTATATTTTTCCGTTTATGCATCTCTGCCTATGTCTTATTGGCTTCGTCGGGTCGGCGGCGCTGGGATGGGAGCGATTGGACATAGTGGGACAAGTTTTGGCAGTTGCTGACTTCCCGGTCTCAGCAGTAGTCATGGTGTGCGCGTAGGTTCTTCCCGGGTCCATCGAAAATCGTGGGTTCATAGTTGGGGGAACGTTGTGGTGGTACTATCTGGGGCGTTTAACAGACGCGTGGATTGAGCGTCGACGCAAATGACCGAATGAAATGCGTGTCCACCCCCACCTGGCTCAGGGTTCTAAACGCCGAAGTAGTCGCTTGCACGCGCTGTCCACGCCTGGTCGAATATCGCGAGCGGATCGCCCGTGAGAAGCGCCGCGCCTATCGCGACTGCGAGTACTGGGGCAAACCCGTTACCGGTTTTGGCGATCCCCGTGCCCGCGTGCTGGTGCTCGGGCTCGCTCCCGGCGCCCACGGCTCCAATCGCACCGGGCGCATGTTTACCGGAGACTCTTCCGGCAACTTCCTGTATCCGGTGCTGCACGAAACCGGGTTCGCCCTGCTGCCCACGGCAACCGCCCGCGACGATGGCCAGGCGCTCACGGGGCTCTACATCACCGCCGCTGCCCGCTGCGCGCCGCCCGATAACAAACCCCTGCCCGAGGAACTGGCCCACTGCGCTCCGTTTCTGGAACGCGAACTGGAAGAGCTCAAAGATGTGCGCGTCATCGTCGCCTTGGGAAGAATCGGATTCGAAGCCTATCTCGACTTCTTGATGCGCCGAAAGCTGATTGCCAGGAAGCGGGAGTATGAATTCCGCCACGGCGCCGAATACGTGCTGGCCGATGGACGCGTTCTGTTGGCCTCGTACCATCCCTCCAACCAGAACACGCAGACGGGCAAGCTAACCAAAGAGATGTTCCGAAAGATTTTCAAGCGAGCGCGCGTACTTGCCGATGAACCAACGGGGCGTATCCCGCGGTAACGGACACCTCTGGGCCGGCCTAGGGGACCCCGTCTGCTCCGGGATGCCCCGCCCTTTCTTCATTTGTAAGAGCGGGGCTTGCCCGTCTCCCTCGCCGGTCAGAGATATTGGGGGTGCGAGCGGAGACGCGGCGAGCCGCGTCTCTACGGGGCGTTCACGTCAAATCCAACGAACACCGGCTCTGGTTCCAGCAGAATCCCCCATGCATCCTGAACGCCGCGCTGAATTGCGTCCTTGAGCCCGATGATGTCGTTCGCTTTCGCGTCTCCGCGGTTGATCAGCGCCAGCGCATGCTTATGCGAGATGCCGGCCGCTCCGGCCGCGTATCCCTTGGAGAACCCGGAATGCTCCACCAGCCAGGCGGCGGAGACTTTATGCTGTGCATCGAGGGCTGGATAGCTGGGAATCTCGAGTGCTTTTGATGCGGCGCGCGCGGCCAGGTCTTGGAACTGCCCCTCACCGAGTACTGGATTCTTGAAGAACGATCCGGCGCTGCGGCAATCATCGTCGCCGCGGACGATCAGCATGCCTTTGGTTCGCCGTATGGCGCGCACGGCTTCGCGAGTTTCAGCTAGCGATGGCGGCGTCGTTTCTTGGACAAGTCTTTCGGCAAAGTGCTTCTGCAAATCGGCATACTTCAAGCTCGGAGCCCCACCCCGCCGCAAGCGGAAGTTCACCTGCAGGATGATGTATCGTCCACGAGCAGCGCCGTTGAAAATGCTCGAGCGGTAGCGGAATCCGCAGGCCGGTTTGGGCAACACGACGATGCGGTCATCTTTCAAATCGAGCGCACGCACAGATTCGATGGTATCGGCCACCTCCTGGCCATAGGCGCCGACGTTTTGCACGGGCGTGCCTCCGACGCTTCCCGGAATGCCGCTCAGGCACTCGACGCCGGCGCAATTCTGCACCACCGCGTGCGCCACAAAGTCGTCCCAATTGACACCTGCTCCCACGCTGAAGAGCACAGCGTTGCCGGGCGCGTCGTTTGGGCGTGGGCAGGTGATGCCGCCGATTGCGATCTTCAGCACCAGCCCCGGCCAGCCCGAATCGGCGATGACAAGGTTGCTTCCTCCGCCCAGCACAAACAGCGGCAGGTCGCGACGGGTCGCAAACTGAGCCGCTTCGCGGACTTCGTCTTCTCTTCGAAGTTCCGCATAATAGCGTGCCGCTCCTCCCACCTGCAGGGTGGTTAGCGGGGCCAGGGGAACGTTTTCCTGAATGGTCATCGCTGTATGAGTTGAGCATCTCATGTCTGCTTGCGCACGCATATTGAGAACCGAGCTACGGTGGCGCAAATCGCCACGGGTCCCCTGTCATCAATTCATGGTGGGGTTGAGGATACGAAGGTAGACGAGGGGATGCCCCTGATTTCCTTCGTGGCTCCGTTGTGTTTTAATCCGTTCACGTGAAAACTATGAAACATCTCCTGCTTCTCCTGCTCTCACTCTCTGCTGTGTCGTGGGCCGCCGAGCCCTGGCGCGTGGCTTCCACGCAAATTGATGCGGTCTATCCTCAAGTCGAAGGTCTCTATCTCGACCTGCACCGAAATCCCGAGCTTTCGTATCACGAGGAGAAGACCGCGGCCAAGATCGCCGGGCAGCTTCGCCAACTCGGATATGACGTGACCACCGGAGTGGGCGGCAACGGCGTGGTCGGCGTGTTCAAGAACGGCGCCGGTCCGGTCGTCATGTTGCGCGCGGAACTCGATGCCTTGCCGGTGCCGGAAAAAACGGGCCTCGCCTACGCCAGCCACGTCACCACGCATGACGACCGCGGCGTTGAAGTGCCGGTGATGCACGCCTGCGGCCACGATCTGCACATGGCGATCGGCATCGGAACCGCGGCTCTGCTGGTACAGAATAAGGACCGCTGGCACGGAACCTTTATCTATGTGGGTCAGCCTGCTGAGGAGCGCATCGGCGGCGCCAAGGCCATGATGAAGGATGGCCTGTTCACGCGCTTCCCCAAGCCCGACTTCGTCTTTGGCGTGCATGACAGCAGCGGGCTTCCCGCTGGGAAGGTCGGCTACACGCCCGGCTTCAGCGCGGCGAATGCTGATTCTGTGAACGTTACGGTGTACGGCGTCGGCGGCCACGGTTCCGCCCCGCAGCAGACCGTCGATCCGATCGTGATCGCGGCTCGAACCATCGTCAGCTGGCAGACGATCGTGTCGCGCGAGATTGATCCGCGAGAGCCGGCCGTCATTACGGTGGGCTCGATCCACGGCGGCACCAAGAACAACATTATCCCGGATGAAGTGCAGATGCAGTTGACGGTGCGATCGTACGAGGATGAGGTGCGCAAACATTTGCTGGCGTCGATCGAGCGGATCGCGGACGCGGAAGCGGCGGCGGCGGGAGCTCCGAAAAAGCCGCTGATCGAAACCTATGAAGGGGTCGGCGCCGTGTACAACGATCCTCAAACCACCAAGCGCCTGGCGGAACGTCTGAAGCAGGTCATGGGAGATGCGAATGTTGTCCTCGGACGTCCGATCATGGCGAGCGATGATTTTGCCGAATATCGCTATGCCGGAATTCCGAGCGTGATGCTCGAATTGGGCGCGGTCAATCCGGAGAAATATGCGGAGGCAAAGAAGAATGGAGAGAAGCTGCCTGGGCCGCATTCTCCTTATTTCGCACCCGACCGCGAACCCAGCCTCAAGACGGGGATTGAAGTCGAGATGGCGGCGATTGTGGAATTGATGGGGAAACCCTAGGGTCGAGTCGAGACTCGGCTTGCTGCATCTCGAGCCTCGCCACTGCGCAGTGCGCTAGAACCGAAACAGGTACGACGCCTTCACGAAGAAATTCCTGCCGTCGTTAAGCAACCGGCCTCGGGGATCGTGCAGCAGTTCTCCATTCACGTCGGTTCCGAGCGGAAATGCCAGATTCTCCAGATTGCTGTTGTAGCCGACGTAAATCGCCGTGCTGGGGTGAACGAGATAGGTGAACAGGAAATCGGCGTTGAAGTTCTTGGTGGTCTGCAGGTAAGTGAAATACTTATTCGACAGCACCGTGCTGTACTGGCCGATGAAGCGGAAGGAAAATTCCCGGGTGAACTGGTAGTTCCACTTGCTCCGGATGATGTGGTTATTCATGGCTCCGAACGAGCCATCCAGACTATGCAGGCGGAACATGATGTAAGTGTTATCGATCTTCAGGGCCCGGGTCGGCCTGACAGTGATGGTCGCGGTGGCGCTCATGCGCCGCGCGAGAAACGGAGTAATCGGAAACTCGGACAGCGTCTGGATGGTCGGCGCGTCGTAGTTCACGCGCGTGCCAAAGCGATAATCAGCGTGCAGTATCACCTTCCGGAAATAGTTCGAATCGACAGCAAACTCGGTAGTATGACGAACGTATTTCTGGATACTGGTGAGGGCCGAGAAGTCCTGGGGCCGCAGCCGTTCCATTTCCTGCGCATACAACGCGGTCAGAAACGTCTGCCCGATCAGTTCCACCTTCATCGAAGGCATGTACCCTGAATTGATGCGATTCCCTTCGTGATCGTAAGTCTGGTAGGTTTCAAACGTTGGTCCCCAGGAAATCAGGTGCTTGCCTTCCGGCCGGAAGGTGTACTGCAGGCGCTGATAGAGGTTTCGTATGTCCGGCTGCGGGTCGAAGCCGGTCAGCGTCCGGAAATTGGGGCTGCGGTCGGAGTAATCCAGAAAGTAGTGCAGCTTGAGTCCATCGCGCTGTAAGAGAACTTCCGCGGCGTTGCCTGACTGATACGTGCCGCTGGTATTGAACTGATTGAAAGTGGGGTCCCGGGGATTGAGGGTGGCGCTGAAAACTTCCTGCGCGTTCAGCGTCCAGTGTTTATTGAGCGTGAAGCGCCCGTCAACACCGCCCACGTGGTTGAAGAATCCGTTGACCTCGCGGTCGGCGTAGAGCAGGCCGATGGTTGACTGACTACCAATATCGCGGCTCAGGCGTCCCACCGAAAACAACGCGTGCCGGTTAAATAGGGGACTGCTCGCGTCGACTTGTTCTCCGGGCGAGGCGGTATCGGCCACCAGCAGTCCGACGCCCCACGGGCCATCCTTGCCGGTCATGCGCACGCCCCATTTGGGGTCGGCGATGCGGCGCGTGAAGACGAGGTCGATGGGCGTCTTGAAATAATCCGAGTTCTCCTGAAAAAAGGGGCGCGTCTCTGGGAAGAAGACCTCGAAGCGCTGGTTGACCGTAACCTGCGGCTGATCGGATTCGATCTGGCTGAAGTCGGGGTTGGCAGTCGCGTCGATGACGAACTTGTCCTTGAGCACCAACTTGGCGTCCAGGCCCATCTGCCCGAACGCGGTTCGCCGTGAGTAGAAAACATCGGTGTTGTTGTTCGCGTCAACTTCCCGGAACGAGCGCGCGATGCCGTAGGGGATGAGCTGAATGTTGCGGCCGGGCGATATTTTTTCCAGACCGGTCGCCGTGCCTTCTTGATTGAGCCGTCCCTGAATGCGGCTGGAGTAGGGCGGCCAGAAGGCGTCTTCACTGGAGCGGGGAATCTCGCGATTGAGCAGGATTCCCCAGGTTTGCGGATCGCTAGATGCGAAGCGCAGGCTGCGAAAGGGGATGGCGAACCACACCACGAAACCTTGATCGGTGACTTTTCCCGCCGAGTTCCAGACGGTATCGAACGACGGGTCGAACTCCTGGCCCTCGGTCCACAGGGAATCCGACTGCACGCCAAGAGGGTTGGCGACAAAAGCGTAGGCGCGGCGGTGGTCATGGAAGGTATCGAGCATGATCTCGACGGTGTCGTCGTCGAAGACATCCTCACGCCGGGAGAGCCGGGCGCGAATCTTCTTGGGCTCGTTGTCGAAGCACACGAAGATGGCGTAAAGATTCTTGTCGTCATATCCGAGATAGACTTGGGTGCGCTGCGAGATTGGGGCGCCATCGGTCGGCACCCGTTGCCGGAGGCCTTCGACCATCGCCAGTTTGCCCTTCCAGGCGGGCGCGGGCTCCATGGTAAGAAATTCTTCGAGGTGGGGCGGGCTGGCGACACGCGGAATGTGAATAGTGCCGAATTCGGGAGTCTGAGGCAAAGGCGTCTGAGCAAAGAGAAGGCGAGACAAGGAGCACACCAGCAGCAAAAGCAGCCGTCGATAGGTTGTTCCCGTGCGCACGTGTTGTGTCGTCTTAGACTCCTGGCTGTTGCATCGGTGAGCAAACCGTAGAGTGTACCCGGGGCCCGTTCTCCGCGGAGTTACCGTGTTCATTCCATCACAATTATGCGTAAGCGTCATCACAGCGTGGACCGACTGAATGGTGGATCATAGGCGTAAGTCGGTGCTGAAATCGTGATTCCGGCTGGATGCTGGTTTTGGGAACCATCCGCCGCATGGAACCCAGGCCAACAACTGCGCAAGAGGTGGAGTGCTCGAATGGCGACCGAACAGCATTCGCTCGCAGCCTTAAGCCATGGTGCGGACGAACCGCTCACGCCTGCCCAGAAGGAAACACTGCGGCGCGCGGTCGCCAAAGTGATCGAGTTAGGCGCGCAAACCGGAGTCACCACGGACGAGATGATTTACTTGCTCGACTCGGGGCTGAACGTGGGCGAACTGCTGCAGTACCTGGCGGCCCGTTCGGGAGAAGTCGCTTAGGTTTCAAAGTTTCAAGGTTTCAGATTGCTTCCCTCCGTTTGCCGCCGGGCGCTGCGATTGAGTAATCTCTAACGATGGGGTTGGGACGGAGATTGAGCACCGCTGGAAGCGTACCGGTCCCGCAGTCCAACGTGGCGTTCCCCTGGGAGCCGCTTTGCGCCTTGCTTTGTTTCGGGGTGATGGCGATCGGCTCGACCACAGTTTCACTGGCCCAGGAAGCTCCTAAACCCGAGGCCGGCAAATCATCTCCCCAGAGTGCTCCGGCGAAGATCCGGCCCGTCGCCTTGTACAATCTGCTGGAGAAGAAGTCCATCGTTTTCCCTGACATCGCTTCCAGCACGGAGCCGCTTTCAACCGGGCGCAAGTTTGAGCTGTTTGTGGACAACAGCCTCTCCGTGCACACGCTGACTTGGGCAGCCGTGGGTTCATCTTTCGCTCAATGGGATAACTCTCCAACCGGCCGTGGTCAGGGATGGGACGGATACACTAAGCGATTCGGGTCGTCGATGGCGCGCCAGGCGTCCAGCAACTTCTTCGGGACGTTTCTGCTGGCGTCGGCGCTGCACCAGGATCCACGTTTCTATCCGGAAATCAAGCCAAGCTTGGGCCACGCCATAAAGTATTCGGGCGAGCGCGTCTTCGTCACACGCAACGATGACGGACGCGATGTCGTAAACTGGTCTGGGCTGACCGGGACACTGATGGCCGAAGGACTGGCGAATGTCTATTGGCCGGAACGGAACCGCAGCGTCGGAGATACGTTCCTGCGCTTTGGTCTGGATTTGGCAACGCGAGTGGGCGGAAACATGCTCCGAGAGTACTGGCCGGTGTTTTATGGGAAGATTCGCCCCGCGCGCCGGACACTGACCCAGTAGAAACAGGACTTGGCCCTTCTCCCGCTATAAGTCACGGATCTGGCGGTGCGAGCGGAGACGCGGCGAGCCGCGTCTCTACGGGATTGGGAAAACCCTGGCTTTCCTTATTCTGTGCGCGCATCTAAGCTGAAGAGCAGCCGTCGCTGCCGACATATGTCTGTACCAGTGTGCTTAGCGAAATAGGAGATCGAGATTGAGGAATCGGATATTGTTGGTGCTTGCTTTTTGCGGGCTCGCCGCATCGGCTTTGGCACAATCGGAAACACAATCAAATTTCAATCGGTTTAACTTTACCGCCGGCGGCGGACTTGGCATCGGCCGCGGCGATGTCGGTAGTTTTGTCGGCAGCTCTAATTTTGGGGTGGCTGGAGGCGGAGTGAACTTCAGCCGCATGTTCGGGGTCGACGCCGAATACATGTACTACAACCTCGACTTTCGCCCCAGCGTGATGCAGAAGCAGAGCCTGTCTAATCAAAGCGGTCATATGCAGTCGGTAAGCCTCGATGGCATCGTCACCGTGCCCTGGCATTACGGCAGGTTAGGCGCATACGGAATTTTTGGCGTAGGTTTCTATCGGCGCACCGTTTCGGTACCCAGCCAGTTCCTCGGCCCCGGAACCATCTACCAGCCGGCGTGGAGATGGTGGGACCTTCAGCGTGATGCCTCCGGCCGACTTATCCCCGGGCAAACCATATCTTCAAATTCCAAGGATGCCGGGGGTTTTAACTACGGCGGCGGCGTGACCTACCGTTTGAAGCATTTACATAATTCCAAGGTCTACGTCGAATACCGCTACCATCGCGCTTATCACAGCGATGGCAAGACCATCGTTGTGCCCATCGCGGTTGGGCTGCGCTGGTAAAACTCGCGACCTCGCTGCCGAGCTTCGCTCGGCTGGACAGCCGAGGGCGGCTGTCCCTACGTGAATCATTTCTGGTTGGAATGGGCCAGGGCCCAGCGTTCGCGCACTTCCGCCATAAATTTCTGCTTGTCCTTGCGCATTTGCCGGACGAGCGCTTGATTGCCGGTATCTTCGTGCGCGGCTGCCCATAGCACCATCTCGGTGAGCACGGGGGCAAGAGCGATTCCTTTTGCGGTCAGCGAGTAGATCAGCCTTCTTCCGTCCGATGGGTCCGGTTCCGCGGTCAGGATTCCATTTGCGACCAGTTTCCGCAGGCGATCGGCGAGGATGTTGGTCGCGATGCTTTCGTAACCTTCCAGAAATTCTTTGAACGTTTGCCAGCCCCGCAGCATCATATCCCGGATGATCAGCAGCGACCAGCGGTCGCCCAGCATCTCGACCGACGCGTTCAGTGGACACTCCGACCGGCGTTTGCTCTTGCCCTTTTTCACTATTTTTTCAGAACGTGAGATTTCCACTTGCATCTTGCAAGTGATCTATGGATAATCTCATGCACCAGTGGGGTTGTTCAATCACGAAATACAAAAGGAGTGTCTTGTGCAGATGCAAATGAATCCCTATCTCTTCTTCGATGGCCAATGTGAAGAGGCGTTCAAGTTCTATGCCAAGCTTCTCGGCGGCAAAGTCGAAGCCATGATGACCCACGAAGGCACGCCGGCCGCCGATCATGTGCCAGCGGAATGGCGCAGCAAAATCATCCACGCTCGCCTCAGCCTTGGCGGCCAGCTACTGATGGGTAGCGACGCCCCGCCGGATCAGCAGCAGAAACCTCAAGGGTTCTCCGTAAACATCAGCGTCAGCGACCCGGCCGAGGCGGACCGCATATTTGATGCCTTGGTGGACGGAGGGGTGGCGACGATGCCGATCGGGGAGACATTCTGGGCTGTGCGATTTGGGATGCTTACGGATCGATTCGGAATTCCGTGGATGATTAACTGCGAGAAGGCGGTCCAAAAAGCGGCCTAGGATGTGACCGCTTAATCGGCGCGGCGGGCGAGACGCCCGCCGGACAGCCGCCGAGACGGCGGCGCTACGGTCGGCCGGCAGAGACGAAGCGCGACACTTCGGAATCATAATCAGCGAATTGAAGAAAAGGAGAAATGGACATGGATAAGCCCACCCACGAACAAGCTCAACTCCACCTGCAGATCTATGAGATGCGTCGTGAGAATCGTTTGCGCCAGGGGCGCGACTGGTTCTTCAAGAACTACATTGTGGAGAACCTCGATGACGCCATGCGCATTGCGGCGCCCGGCACCGAAGGCGGCGCCCTTGCCGGGATGGTGCTCAGTTATTGGGAGCAAGCTTGCGCGTTCCTCAACTACGGACTGCTCCACGAAGATCTTTTCTTCGAGACCAGCGGCGAGTTTTTCGGAGTCTGGGAAATGGCCAAGGCCACGGTCCCGCAGGCTCGGGAGCGGTTTGCCATGAAGGGGTACCTGGCCCACTTGGAGAAAGCCGCCCAGCGTTACGAGGCCTGGAGCGAAAAGCGGTCGCCAGGTCACATCGCTGCGATGCGCGGATTCATGAAACAGATGCGTGCTCAGGCTCAACCTGCCAAGGCAGCCTGAGAGCTCGGCCGTGAGTACAGGGGTGAGCCTGGTCTTAGGAGCACGGTCGCGGCTCTGGGGGCGTAGGCTCACTTCTTAGTTTTCGGCGAGTTCAACTTTTTCGGCGAATCCAACTTCGAGTAATTCAACAAGGAGATACGGAATGAGCAAGGTGAGGGTTCTTGTCGGCACGCGCAAGGGCGCATTCATTCTGGAGTCGGACGGCAAGCGCGAAAAATGGGAAGTGAGCGGGCCTCATTTCGCGGGCTGGGAAATGTATCACCTGAAAGGATCGCCGGTGGATCCCAATCGCATCTACGCCTCACAGACCAGCGGATGGTTTGGGCAGATCATTCAACGCTCCGACGACGGCGGCAAAACCTGGCACCAGCCGGGCACGCCTGCCGGCGAGCCGACCACCACTCCGGACGGCACGCCCAAAGGCGAGAGCAATAAGTTCGTCTATGACGTGTCGGCCGAAACCGGCAAACCGCTTACCACACACCAGTTTTACGATGGCACGCAGCATCCCTGGGAGTTCAAGCGGGTGTGGCATCTCGAGCCGTCGCTCACCGATCCCGACACGGTTTACGCGGGCGTGGAGGATGCCGCCATATTCCGGTCGACCGATGGCGGAAAGAATTGGAAAGAGCTCTCCGGATTGCGGGGCCATGGCACCGGTCCCAAATGGCAGCCGGGTGCGGGCGGCATGTGCCTGCACACGATCATTCTCGACCCGAGCTCTCGTACTCCGGAAACCCAGCGGATGTGGATTGCCATTTCAGCGGCGGGCGCGTTCCGCACCGATGACGGAGGCGCGACCTGGAAACCGATCAATCGCGGACTCTACTCGCAATATATCCCCAACCCGACGGCCGAGGTCGGCCACTGCGTGCACCACGTCGCGATGAACCCGAAGCGTCCTGGAGTGCTGTTCATGCAGAAGCACTGGCACGTGATGCGTTCGGACGACGCCGGCGATAACTGGACCAAGGTCAGTGGCAACCTGCCGACCGACTTCGGATTCGTGATCGACGTACACGCGCACGAACCGGAGACGATTTACGTCGTCCCGATCAAAAGCGATGGCGAGCACTTTGTGCACGAAGGGAAGCTGCGCGTGTACCGCAGCCGCACCGGCGGCAACGAGTGGGAGGCGCTGACCAAAGGCCTGCCGCAGCGCGACTGCTACGTCAACGTGCTGCGCGACGCGATGGCCGTGGATTCGCTCGACAAATGTGGAGTGTACTTCGGGACTACGGGCGGGCAGGTGTACGTCTCGGCGGATGCGGGCGATAGCTGGGCGCCGATTGTCCGGGATCTTCCGGCCGTGCTTTCGGTTGAGGTGCAGACGCTGGCGTGATCGCGCAAATATGATCCGAGTCATCCTTCCGCAACACTTGCGAACGCTGGCACACGTGGGCGGCTACGTGGAACTTGATGTCGAGGGTCCGATCACGCAGCGCTCGGTCCTCGACGCGCTGGAGACACGGTATCCGATGCTGCGCGGAACCATCCGCGACCACGTCACTCTGCAGCGCCGGCCGTTCTTGCGGTTCTTCGCCTGCGAGGACGATCTGTCCCATGAGCCTCCGGACGCGCTCCTTCCCGATGTGGTCGCGTCGGGCAAGGAACCCTTGGTCATCCTGGGCGCCATCGCCGGCGGCTAGATTCGGTTCTGTGAAGCCGCGGCCTTCCTTTCCTGCCTTCCTCAAACATCAAATCGGGAGCTAGAAGACAGTTCAGGGGGTGGCCGGCGTTGGTCCGAATATCATGGACACGAGGGTATGAATCGTCTCGACCGCTTCATCCAGTTCGAAGGTAAACCGCACCAGGTCCACACCTTCAAGATCGTGGTATTGCTTCTGGAGGATGGCCCATGCGGGATCGGCGATTAAGTCTACCTTGTGGCGCTCATAGTATCCGTAGCCCATGCCCCGCATGCGGCACAGAAGGTCGCTCAGGTGCACCAGGGCCACCAGCGGCTGCGCCTTCCGGCTGTCCTCGACGGCATGATGATGGGCGATCACTTCGATGATGTCGTCGGCCAGTTCCCATTTTTCGGCCAGGGCGCGCCCGGTCTCGCAATGCGTGAATCCCAGGGTGGCATGTTCCACCTCGTCGAGTCGAATCCCCTCCTCGCAGGCGCGTTTCATCACGGGGGCGAATTCCTTGGGAAAAACCAGGCAGTTCACCATGAACCCGATGTCATGCATCAGGCCCGCCGTGTAGGCTTTCTCCCTGTCAGCGCCGGCCAGTTTCTCGGCGATCTTCCGGCACACCATCGCACAGCCCAGCGAATGACGCCAGAACACGATCGGATCGAGCACCCACTTCTTGGCCGGAAAGGCCTGCCCCAGGCAACAGGTGAGAATGATGGTTTCCACCCGGCGCAGGCCCAGGCTCATTACCGCTCCCTTGATGGACTTGGGCGGCTGCGCCATGGCGAACAAAGGTGAGCTGGCCACGCGCAGGCATTGCGCAGCAATGGCACTGTCGTACGAAACGAGACGAACCACTTCCTCCACGTCGACGTCTTCTTTCGCCAACAACTTGAGCAAGGGCAGAAAGACCGCCGGGATGGCGGGCATGGTTTTGATCCGCCGCACGCGCTCCCGAATTGTTGCCATCATCGTTGGCGTCATCGTTACCGTCGGGGATGGGTTCATAGTTTTCCACTGCTGAGGGATGGTTTCCAATACGCGATCGTTCCCGGAAAATGGATCAGGCGAAACTGGTCGTTCAATTTCATCAGCGATTCCGAGGTTCCGAGAAAGAAATAGCCGCCAAAATTAAGGTTGCTGAAAAAATGGTTGATGACCCTTGACTTCGAAGCACCGTCAAAATAGATCAACACGTTGCAGCAGAAAATCACATCCATGCCTTTCATGAAGAGCATTTTGGTGTCGTCCTGCAGGTTGAGACGGCAGAAGGCGACCAATTTTTTCACCTCGGGCCGCACCTGCAGCTTTTTCTCATCGACGATGGTGAAATATTTCCGTTTGTAGAAATCGGTCGTGTTGCGCAGCGCGTAGTCGCCGTAGATGCTGGCTTTGGCGGTTTCGATGGAATGGTCGTTCAGGTCGGTGGCGAGAATCTCTATGGTCCAGCCTTTGAGTAAACGCTCGCTTTCCTCAAGCATGTTCATGGCGAGCGTATAGGACTCTTCACCCGTGGAGCAGCCCGCGCTCCAGATGCGCAGTCTCTTGGTGATCTGCTTGGTCTTGTCCGCTGTGATTTCCGGGAGGATGACTTTCCGCAGCGCGTCGAGCTGCGGCTGGCTGCGGAACAGGCAAGTCTCCCCGATGGTGATTTCGTTCAGTAGTTCCCTGAGTTCCGCATCCCGGTTCGACGACGCGGTGAGACGGTCCCAATACTCGCGTGGCGTCCGCACGCCCACCTGTCTCATCCGCCGGCCGCAGCCATCGGTCAGGAGGTAGAGTTTGTCGTCGGCTTTATACATGCCTGAGACCTTGTACACCAGGTCGCGGATTTGCGGGTACACCGGATCGACAGGTTCAGGGCTCGGGTTCGCGAGCGGCCGGGCCTTGGCAGGTTGGGGGCTGATGGTCATTTTGCGGAAGGCTCCAGGGAGGACCGGCTTCCGACCTCAACCGGGACGCTGGGGCCACGGCTTTGCCGCACACGGCGCGTGATCTCCGCCGCCAATTGATCGAGAGGATAGGTGCCATCGGCAAGTCCCAGGGAGTGCACCGCGCCCGGCATCCCCCAAACCACAGCCGAGGCGTGGTCCTGGATAATGACATCTCCGCCCGCGTCGCGAATCTCTTGCGCTCCCAGCACGCCGTCGGTGCCCATACCGGTCATCACGACTCCGAGAACGTTTGCGCCATACGCCACCGCCACCGAGCGAAACAGCACATCGACCGCCGGGCGACAGGAGTTCACTTTCGGTCCCTGATCCAGATTCAGACGCCAGTTCGCGCCCTTGCGGCTTACCTTCATGTGGAAATCTCCCGGCGCGATCCATGCCTGCCCCGGGGAGAGAGGGGCGTCGGCGTAACCCTCTTCGACACGAATGGCGGAGCAACTGGAAAGCCGCTCCGCCAACTGGCGGGTAAAGGTCGGCGGCATGTGTTGTACCACGACAATCGGAACGGGAAAGTTGTTTGGAATCCTCGGCAAGACCTTTCCCAAGGCGCTCGGACCACCGGTCGAAGTGCCGATCGCCACCACGTCGATGCGCCACTTGCGGCGATCTCGAACCTTTGATGCTGATCGTGGCCGAGGCAGAGGTGTGACCTCCTGCGAAGCCACTGGACACAACGCCTTAATCTTCGGGATCAGTTCGCTGCGAATGTGTTCGATGGCAGCCGCAGGAGTGGGATTGCTCGGCTTGGTGGCATAGTCGGACGCTCCGAGCGCGAGCGCATCCAGGGCCCGCGCCGCCCCGCGATCGGTGAGAGCGCAGAAAATGATGACCGGCAATTGTGGGTACGACCTGCGCAGCTGTTCCAGTGTTTCCAGGCCATTCATGACCGGCATCTCGAGGTCCAGAGTGATCAGATCGGGCTTGAGCAGGGGAATCTTGGCCAGGGCAATTCGTCCGTCGCTGGCCACACCGACTACCTCCAGCGTACGGTCTTCCGCCAGAGTGTCCGAAAGCACTCTGCGAGTCACCACCGAATCATCAACCACGAGAATACGAATAGGATCCATAGTTAATCGCATCTGTCCGCTTGATGATCGGGAGAACCGGGCCAACCGGCCGCGGCCGGAAAACTCAGGCAGAGCACCAGCCCGCAGAACCAGAGGTGCGCGGAGCTAGCTGCCAGCACGGGCTGCCTGGCTTCGCGCTGGAGCTGTTGCCGCGCCTTTCCCGCCACTGTTGGCACTGGCGCCGATCCTGAATTGTTCGACCAGGTGGCGAAGTTGTGTAGCCGTCTCTACCAGTTGCTGCGAAGCCTTTTGGGTATCTGTAGCTCCGCGTGTTGTACCCTGCGCTGCCTCGGCCACGCCTGCCACATTGCTGGTAATCTCTCCGCTGCTTTGTGCCGCTTCGCTGACGTTGCGCGACATCTCTTTGGTGGTCGCGTTCTGCTGTTCGACGGCCGTGGCGATGGTGCCCGAGATATCGTTGATCTGGTTGATCACTCCGCTGATCGACGCAATCGCCTCCACCGCCGCCTTGGTGTCACACTGAATGGCTTCGATTTTGCGGCTGATGTCCTCGGTCGCTTTTGCGGTTTCCTTGGCCAGTTCTTTCACTTCGTTGGCCACTACGGCGAAGCCTTTGCCGGCTTCGCCGGCGCGCGCCGCTTCAATGGTGGCATTGAGAGCCAACAGGTTCGTCTGCTGCGCGATCGAGGTGATGACCTTGATAACCTGGCCAATCTCGGTCGAAGAATCGCCGAGCTTGGACACGGTGGCGGTAGTGGTTTCGGCGACTCTGACCGCGTCGGTTGCGACCCTGGCAGCCTCGGTAGCGTTCTTGGCGATCTCCTTGATGCTGGCACCCATCTGTTCGGAGCCCGTGGCGAGGGTCTGAAGGTTCTGGCTGACCTGTTTCACCGCCTTCGATACCACGTCGGCTTGAGCGGAAGTTTCTTCGGAATTGGCGGTAATCTGCTGGCTGGTGGCATTCAGTTCCTCGCTGGCGCTGGCTACCCGCACCGCGTTTTCTGCAATCAATCCAATCGCCTTGGCAAAGCCATCCATCGCCCGATTCAGCGCGCGTCCCATAGCGCCGATCTCATCCGCGGAATCGACTGAGACCTGTCGACTGAGATCGCCATCCGCCAGCCCTTGCAGCACGATCAAGGTCTGATTGAGGGGGCTTAGAATGCTGCGCGCGATTGCATATGCGAAAGCGACCACCACGGCGAGGACCACCAGTTCAATTACCATGAGAGTTCGAGTTCGATTTCGCGCCAGCGCTACCGCCTCGGCTTGGTCGTTCGCCACCAGATCATTAGTGACTTTCACGATCTCATCGACGGTCCCTTCCTGTGCAGCGAACGACTTGGCCATCCTGGTGGTCCGAATCTGATGAGCCTTCTTCCGGTCTCCGTTCAGCAGGGCCGGGACAAACTCTTGCTCCAGGGTTCCAAACCATTCCTTCGCGGTGCTGTAGGCAGTGCCGCCCACCAGTTCCTTGAGTTTGCCGTCCGGGAGGCGGCGCATCCAGTTCGCATGGCCTTCCTCAAAGTTCTTTTTATCCTCGCGCAGGAGGTCCAGGAAATGCTGGGCAGTGGCCTGGTCAGGTGCTTCTTCCATTTTCACGGCATGCACCACGGCCACGGTAAGACTCTGCGAGGGGCGGACGTAGTCTGCATTAACGCCCTTGGTCATCACGATCCGCTGGTAAACCGCACTGCCCACTTCGACCTTACTGAGCGTCGCAAATGACACCACGCCAAGAATCAGCAAACCCAGTACGGCGGAGCTAACCAGCAGGACGAGCTTCGCCTTGAACGACCAGTTTTTCACTTTCTGACCTCCCCGTTTCTAAACCCAGGCGGGATCGCGTGGTCCCCGGGGTGTGTTTCATTTCGCTCCTCTCCGGCGGCCTGCGAAATCGCGCTGGTAGGCAAGATCACGGTGTCTGACGCCCATCGAGAACGGCCGGGCAGTGTGCTGGAACGGCCGTCGGCCAACCATGTCTTTCATCGGCATCGAGGGTGCGGACTTTAACCGGAAGAGAAAAAGTATCGCGTCTGCTAACGCTGCAATCTGCGGATTGCGTGGTGCCACTTTTGACGGTGCGGGACAGGTCTCAACACTGCATTTCCGGGAAGTCGACTATCGGACAGTGGCAGCCTTCTCCGCCGCTTCCGTCATCTGGCAAGCCTTTTCGATGTCCAGCACGTGCAA
The DNA here is from genome assembly GCA_020073215.1 of Terriglobia bacterium. Classification (GTDB taxonomy): domain Bacteria; phylum Acidobacteriota; class Terriglobia; order Terriglobales; family Acidobacteriaceae; genus Acidiflorens. The sequence goes on from JAIQFO010000049.1 coordinate 24,797, forward strand.
CAGCCGGCCGTCCAGTTTGTGGACACCGAGGATCATAGTGCGGACCGAGCCGCGCAAGGTTTCCGGCGGCGGCTCGAAGGTGTCTTCGTTGACTTCGACCACATCGCCGATTTCGTCAACCAGGAGGCTGACCGCACCATCTTCAGACCGCACGACTACGTTCATCGCCAGCAGGCCTGGCGGGCGTGGCTCCAGCTCCAGACGCCGCCGCAGATCGACCGCGGTGACGATCTGGCCGCGCAAATTGATCAGGCCACTGACCACGGCAGGTGCTAGTGGAACCTTCGTCATGTCTAGAGAGCGGATGACTTCCTGAATGCCCTTCAATTCCACGCCGAACAGCAACCGGTCGAGGTTGAAAGTGCAAAACTGTGAAGTTTGCGCCATGGCTTAGGTCCCAATCCCCGCTGCTTTAACCGCCAGGTCGGGCCGCGTCGGCCTCGTTTCCGCGTTACGCAGGATCGCCGGGATATCCAGCAATTCCGTCACCCGGGCTCCGATCACGACGGAATGGAGAACGCATGGCCGGGTCGCCGCCGACTTCACGTCCGCCCGGTCCTCGACGATGTCCAGAATCCGTTCCACGACGAGGCCCAACGAGCGCCCCTCGTGATTCAGCACCAGCACCTGAATCGGTCCCGAACCAGCCGCGGGCGGGGCTTGCAGAGCGCGCAGCTTACTGCGCCGCTCCTCGAGCACGACACTGAGGCGAATCAAAGGTAGGATCTGGCCGCGATATTGCGTTACCCACTGGTTGCCTGCCATTTCCACCTGCGCCACGGGAAACTCCTCCAGCCGCGCCAGTGTACTGAGGGGTATGGCCATACGGGAATCGTCCGGACCGGCGAAGAGCAGAAAGGTCTGTTTCTCAGTAGCTGTCCCTGCCACCTCTGTAACTTTCTCGGTTAGGGCGCGGTCTCGGGTTTCGGTAACCACGCTGGCCCGCTGCGCCAGGCCGAGCACGTCCAGGATGAGTGCGACCTTGCCGTCGCCCATGATGCTCGATCCGGCAAAGGTTTTCAGGGTCTTGAGCTGTTTGCGCAACGGCTTCACCACGATTTCTTCGGTGTCGTTGATCTCGTCGACCACCAAGCCGAATTGCCGGTCATCGGCCTGCAGCACCACAATGTTCACGCTCTGGCTGTAGAGAACCTTCCTTTCCAGTTCCGTCAGCAGCGCGATGATCTTGCTGGAAAGCGGATCCAACTGCCGGAATTGTTGCTCCGCTTCGGCTGGATGGCCCTGCTCTTTGAAACCCAAAATCCTCGCCACCTGCGCATGGAAATCGGTGTGCGTGGTTTCGACCGAGTGAATCTCGGCGAGGTTCGCATAGCTCTTGAGGCCGATCGAATAAAGCCACTTCCCCAAAGCGCATTCGGTGTGAGAACCAGCTTGTTGGGCAGTCAAGCTGGCTTTGTTGTCCAGTACCTCTCGCAACCGTCCCATCCAATGCTGGTGCTTGACTCGGGCTAGGGAGAAGTCCAGCGTCTTCCAGGTGGAACTGGATTCTGTGGACGTGTGCCCTGCCCCCTGCCCTTGGACACCTCCGGCGTTCAGTTCCCGGTTCAGATACACCAGAGGGAGGAGCCGTCCGCGCAGACGATAGACCGGCGCGCCGTGCACCGATTCGATGCTCTTGCTCACCTCGTCGGCCTCAATCCGGACCAGTTCGAGCAAGCTGACTTGGGGAATGGCGTAGCGATCGCCGCCGCTCGAGACCACCAACGCCGGGATAATGGCCAAGGTCAGCGGAATCTTGACTCGAACAGTAGTGCCGCGGCCCGCGGCGGATTGAACGTCGACGCTGCCGCCAATTCTTTCCACATTCGTCTTCACCACATCCATGCCAACGCCGCGGCCCGACACCTTGGTCACCTTTTCCGCGGTGGAGAATCCGGGAAGGAAAATCAATTTGAAGATCTCCCGCTCGGTCATCCGTTCCGCCTGTTCCGCGGTGACTACGGCGCGTTCGAGGGCTTTCTTGCGAATGCGGTCCACGTCTAATCCGGCGCCATCGTCGGTGATCTCGATATTGACCTGGCCACCCTCATGAAAAGCGCGCAGGATCAGGCGTCCGGCTCGATCCTTGCCTGCCTTTATGCGGTCGGCGGGAAGCTCAATGCCATGGTCGACGGAGTTGCGTACCAGGTGGGTGAGCGGGTCTTTGATCGCCTCGATGATGGTCTTGTCGAGCTCGGTCTCTTTGCCCTCCATCTCGATATTCACTTCCTTGCCGCAACCGAGCGCCACGTCGCGCACCGTCCGGGGAAACTGCCTCCAGATGTTTCCGATGGGCTGCAACCGAGTCTTCATGACTTCTTCCTGCAGTTCCGTGGCAATCAGGTTCAGGCGCTGCGAGACGGCCTGCAGGTTGGTGTCTTCCGCCATGTTTGCGATTTGCAGGAGCCGGTTGCGGGCCAGCACCAGCTCACCGACCAGGGTCATGAGCTTGTCCAACACGTGAACCCCGACACGGATCGACTCGGCCACGGTGTCGCGAGAGTGCGATTCGGTGATTTGCGGGACCGCGAGAGCGTCGTCCTGCTGGGCCACCACCTTCTTCTGCCCTTCGGCCGGCGCAACCTTGGCAGCTTTGGGCATTTTCTTTTGCGCGGGCTTCTTCGATGCCGTAGTGGATACCAGAGCTGGCGGCAGAGCGATGTTTTCCGAACTTGCTGGAGCGATCTCGTTCCCCGGCGCCGTTGCCGTTGACTGACCTGCCGGGGGCGTTGCCGATTCGGTCCCGACCGCCGGTTGGCTGGCGCTCCCGCCTTGTTGCAACCGCGCCAGGGTTTCCAGTAGCTCCAGATATTCCGCCTCGCCATCCTGCCCGGTCGATTGAATTTGCATGAGCATCTGGCGGACCACATCCACCATGCCCAGCAGTGCCGTGGTATGTTCCGGGCTGAGCGTGAGCTGCCCATCTCGAAGCCGAGCCAGCAGGCTCTCGCCAACGTGGGTAACCTTTTCCAACTTGCTAAACCCCAGAAATCCGCATGTGCCCTTAATGGTGTGAATAGTACGAAACACGCTTGCCAGCGTGTCACGATCGTGGGGATTCTTTTCCAGGCCGACCAGTTCCCGGTCCAGTCGGTCCAGGTTCTCGGAGCTTTCGGCGAGGAAATCTTGCACGATGTCGTTGTCATTCATCGTTGCGGTTCCTCTCCGAACTGGGGATTTCCGATCGGCTGTGTGTGTGGTTCCATGGCGCGCGGGAAGTTCCTTTCGGTCTCCCTACTGAGACCTATCGTCGGTAACACCACTTTGATTAGGTATCGCGGGCAGTCCTGGCCGGGGGCTGGACAAAAGAAGAAAGATCTGATTGGCGTGGTTCTGGCAGGGCGTGGTGAAAGCGCGATGGGTATTCGTACGGGCCTTTCGCAACCTGTGAGGTTGTGCCCTTCGCCACCCCTGATTTAGTGAGCGGTTTCCGCGGGCTGCTGGTGCGCGTGGCCTTGGAGTTCTGCGACCCGCTTCACATAGCGCGTCATCGAAGTTGCGACTTTGTCGAGCACGGTTGCCCACTCCTGCAGATGGGCTTCGCCCTTGCTGGTTAGCGAGTAAACCCGGCGGGCCGGGCCGTTCTCGGCGATCTTCCATCCCGACTTGACGTAGGCGAAGCGTTCCAACCGGCGAAGCACTCGGTAGAGCGCCGCCCGTTCGATCTCGGAGTCGGTGAAGGCGTAGTGGGTGAGGTTGGCCGACAGGTCATAGCCATGGGCGTGTCCCTTTTCCCGGAGGATCAGCAGTACGACAGGTTCCACGAACCGGGAAAGATGACCCATGGCGCACGAACATGGATAAGCATGGCGGCGGCAGCGGTTACGATCGTCACCAACCGATTTTCTCTTCATCGGAATCCCCACTTTCACCCTCGCACGGTCCGGAGTCATGATGGTCCCCTCTCGACGATCTATCTACAATCCTCCAGAAAATGCCAGGCAGAGACTAACATACATTGCCCACAATGGGGTCCCATGATGACGTAAGCCGACTCGTCCCTGGCAAATTCTGAACTCGCGTCCCCTTTCGGGAGTCCCGCTCAAAATGGCGATCGCATTCCCTCATATGGGTTGCAGCCACACTCATGTAATGATAGCATGTAGATGTAATATACATCTAGCTACCCTTTGCACCCCTTCGAAACGCCATGCCGGGTAGCGAAACGCGAAATGCAAACCTGCATCGCACTATCGAGAAACGCTCCGACAGAGCAGAAAGCGCATAGCCCGAACGCCCTGTACAAGCGTTCCGGGCTTTGTCGTTTTCACCAGGAATTCCTGTGCAACCTATAAGCGCTGAGCAGCGGGAGAAGGCGTTCGCCGGTTCGAAAAAGGCCGAAGTCATTGAGCGGCAGCGTCTTCCGGTTCGGTATCACGTTGAAGATTTCCAGGTGGAAGATCGGCCCCGGCGTTTCCTGGAGGCCTTTGCCGCCATCCTGAAGCACACCAACTACCGGGTGGCGCTCGATCACTACATCCGCATCAGCGCCAAATGCGCACGCTGCAGTGTGGCCTGCCAGGTGTATGAGGCAACCGGCGATGCGCACGACGTGCCCTGCTACCGGTCGGAGTTGCTGCTTTCCGTTTACCGGAGGCACTTCACCATGTCGGGCGTGCTGCGGGGACGATTGCTGGGCGACCCCGGACTGACGGATGAGAAGATCCAAGAGATGGCGGCTTCTTATTATGACTGCACCGCTTGCCGCCGCTGCCACTTCGAATGCCCTATGGGCGTCGATCACGCCCTGATCACCCATCTCTCGCGCTACATTCTTTCCGAGATTGGCATTGCGCCGCGTGCCCTGGTCGTCAGTACGCGCGAACAATTGATAGGGAAGAGTGGCAATACTTCCGGGATTCCCGTGCCGGCGCTGATTGACAGCCTGGAGTTCCTGAGCGAGGAAATGAAGGAGCAGCGCGGCATCGACATTCCTTTCCCCGTCGACCAGGGAGGCGCCGAGTACCTGTTTCTGCCGGCTGTATCCGATTACATCATGGAAGCTGACACGCTGATGGGCAATGCCGCCGTGTTTCGCGCTACCGGCGACAGTTGGACCATCGGGACGGGCTACTTCGACGGCATCAACTACGGGCTTTTCTATTCCGATCAGGTGCTGGAGCACGTCCTCGTGAAGATTCGCGCCGAAGCGGAACGCCTGAAGGTGAAGAAGTTGCTCATGGGCGAGTGCGGCCATGCTTCTCGGGTGGCCAAGTATTTCTATCCTGCATTCTGTGGCGGACGATCAGCCATCCCGGTCATGAACATCATGGAGTACACACACCAGGCCTGGAAGCAGGGACGGCTGAAGCTCAAGGCAGACACCATCACCGAGACGGTTACATATCACGATCCGTGCAACATCGCGCGGCCGGGGTGGATTGTCGAGCAGCCGCGCGAGCTGCTAAAAGCGTTCTGCAGCAATTTCGTCGAGATGACTCCGAATGGCCGCAACAACATCTGCTGTGGCGGAGGCAGCGGCACGGTGTCGATCGACGAGATTCGTCCTTACCGGACTACGGTGGGTGGACGCGCCAAGGCGGAACAGATCAAGGCGACGGGCGCGAAGTACTGCGTGGCGCCGTGCGCCAACTGCAAGAAGCAACTGCGCGAACTTGTGGAAGACAACCAGATCGACTGCCAGATCGTGGGCCTGCACGATTTGCTGTACAAAGCGATCGTCTTCGATTGAGAGTTCGATTGAAAGATGGATTGAGGGAGATGTCGTGGACTTTTGGATTCAATTCGGACGTGGACCGCTGTTCGCCTTGGTGTTCTCGCTGATGGTACTGGGGCTGGCGCGCATCGTGCTGCTGACCCTGGTTGGAGTGGTTGAAGCCTACCGCAGAAGCTGGGACCGCATCGTCAACTGGAAAGAAGTCCGGCGGCAGACGTTCCACTGGCTGGTGCCGGTGGGACGGTTGTGGCGCAGCCGTCCCGTGTACAGCACGCTGTCGATGCTGTTCCACGTGGGACTGCTGCTGGTTCCTCTGTTTGCCGCGGCGCACGTGCTGCTGTGGCGGCGCTCGGTTGGATTCGCCTGGAAGGCGATGCCACAGACTCCCACGGATGTGCTGACCATCATCGTTTTGTTGGCGGGCGCGGGGCTGTTGCTGGGACGAGCGACGTCCGCCGCGGCGCGCAGCATCAGCCGCCCACAGGAATATTTCTGGCCGGTGCTGTTGCTGATCCCGTTCGCAACCGGATTTGCTTGTTCCCACGCGGCGCTTTCCGCGAAAACCTACCAGGCACTCATGCTGCTGCATGTGTACGCAGCGGCGCTGATCATGGCGCTGATTCCATTTACAAAGATCGCGCACTGCGTGCTCACTCCGTTGTCGCAAATCGTCACTGCCGTCGCCTGGAAGTTTCCGCGGGGAGCCGGAGACCGGGTCGCAGCCACTCTAGGTTATGCCGATTGTCCGAGTTGGCTGCCGAAGGCGCGCTTAGATAAGGCTGCGCACACGGTTGTTCCAGTGGTAACGACAACAACCACGGCGCGGGTGGAAATCCCGCTCGCCAAACAGGAGGTGACTGCTCAATGAGAGCCGCCATTCTCACCGACGTTACCAAGTGCATCGGCTGCGAACAGTGCGTGATGGCCTGCAAGAAGACCAATCATCAGACGGCCGATGTGCCTCGCCGCTGGGATGCGGGCGACGGGCTAACCTCGCGCAACTGGACTTCGATCGTCAGCGGCCCGGCGCAGGCGCATGTCCGCAAACAATGCCGGCATTGTCTGGAGCCGGCGTGCGCCTCCGCGTGTCCGGTAGGCGCGATGCACAAGACCGCAATCGGCGCAGTCGTCTATGACGCCGCCAAGTGCATGGGCTGCCGCTACTGCATGATGGCGTGTCCCTACGGCATTCCCCGTTACGAGTGGGATGCAGCGGTGCCTTACGTGCGCAAGTGCATCCTCTGCTACGAGCGAATCAGCAACGGTCAACCGCCCGCGTGCACCGAGATATGTCCCACCAAGGCGACGATCTTTGGCGACCGGGACGCGCTGCTTGTCGAGGCGCACCGGCGCATCGCAAAAAAGCCGGATCTCTACCTCAATAAGGTGTGGGGCGAGACCGAAGCTCACGGCTCTTCGGTGCTGTACATCTCGAACGTCGACCTATCGTTCTTGACCGATGGCCACGCCATTCCTTCGGACCCGTTGCCAGAAAAAACTGCTGCGGCGATGGGCGCGGTGCCTTACACCTTCTGCGGCGTATTAGCCGTCATGGGCAGCGTGAATTGGATCATTGGGCGCCGAATCAAGCTCCAGAAAGAGAACTCGGATGGACAGAGTCCGGAAATTTAAACTCGTACTATGGCTCGGCGTCGGCCTGGCGCTCTCGGTGGCGGCGGCACGCTTCCTGTTTGGCTTGGGCGCGACGACGAACCTCGGCGACGCCAACGCCTGGGGACTGTGGGTTGGCTTCGACGTGATGGGCGGCGTGGCGTTGGCTGCCGGTGGATTCATCGTCACGGCCGTGGTCTACATCTTCAGGTTGGAACGGTTCCACTCCATCGTACGGCCGGCCGTGTTGACCGCGTTCCTCGGCTACGCGGCGGTCGCCTTCAGCCTGCTCTTCGACCTGGGCCTGCCCTGGAACATCTGGCACATGATGGTGTACTGGAATCCGCACTCGGCGCTGTTTGAAGTGGGCTGGTGCGTGATGTTGTATTTGACCGTGCTGACGCTGGAGTTCTTTCCCGTCCCGGCGGAAGAGTTTCCGCGGTTGGCGAAAGTGCGGGCGACGCTGGTGCGGCTCAGGCTGCCGCTGGTCTTGGCCGGCATCGGTCTTTCGACACTGCATCAATCCTCGCTGGGCTCGCTGTTTCTGATCATGCCGTACCGGCTGCATCCGCTGTGGTACTCGCCGATTCTGCCGATCATGTTCCTGGTGTCGGCGATTGTACTGGGCATGATGATGGTGACTTTCGAGAGCCACCTCACCGCGTTCCTCTATCGTCGCAAGCCGGAAACCGAGGTGCTGGCGTCATTCGCGGGCGCGGCGCGCTGGGTTTTGCTGCTGTATCTGGCGGTACGCTTCGGAGACTTGGTCGCGCGGCACCAGGCACACCGTCTGATCGAAGCGGGGTTTCACACCTATCTTTTCTGGTTCGAGATTTGCGTCATGGCGCTGGTCCCGCTGGTGCTGCTCTCGATTCCGCGCGTCCGCCGCAGCACCGGGGGGCAGTGGACGGTGGCAACGATGGGAGTCTTCGGAGTCGTGTTCAATCGCATCGATACTGGCGGGCTGGCACACCTGCGGCCCGCAGGCGGGTTCTACGTGCCGTCATGGACGGAGGTCAGCATCAGCCTCGGGATTGTTTCCGCGGCGGCGCTGCTGTTCCTGTTTGCCATGGAGCGCTTCCATGTATGGGAAGAGCGGCCGGCCGATCCCGCCGCGGATCCACTTCATGCGCCGGAGTTCGACAAGGTGGGCACGACCTGGTTAGGGGTTCCCGCAGTCGCGTCACGGACCGTGTATTCGCTGGCAGTAATTCTTGCGGCCGCGCTCGGCTTCGGTTTCCTGACTGCGCAGCGGGCGCAGAGCCGCGGTCTGGAACCGGTTGCCGTGCATCGGGCGCGCGGCGGCGAGGTGCTCTGGATTGACGGAAACCTCGACGGCTTTGGCGTGGCCTTCAAGCACGCGGAGCACGTGAAGCGCGAAGGCGACAAGGCATCGTGCGTGCTGTGCCACCACATGAACCTGCCGCACGATGAGAATTCGGCGTGTGCGAGTTGCCACCGTGACATGTATCAAGCGGTGGACGGTTTCCGCCACGACTGGCACGCATCGCCTTCCGGCGGAAATATCGCCTGCTACCAGTGTCACACGCGAGGCCAGGTGCGTACGGCCAGCAACGCCGTTCGCTGCGACCGCTGCCACAAGGACCTGGTGCCCGCTAAGGCCGTGATCCAGGTGAAGACTTATCACACCGTCAGCTATGTAGAAGCGATCCACCGCACCTGTATTGGGTGTCACACGAAGAAGGCGGCCGAAAAGAACAAGCCGGAGATGGTGCAATGCGCGTGGTGCCACAAGGAAAGCCGCGAGGTCATCGACGCGCGCGACATCGACCTGCGGAGGCGGAGCGCAGCTGGCGGCAGTCCGGTGCTGCCTCCGGTTGGACAATGAAGATCAGGCAATAAATATGCCAAAGGCAACCAAACTCGCCGTCGAAGCAATGGCTCAGCAGTCGCTTTTCGAGCAACTGCCGTTTGCCATTGCGATCTTGGACATGGAGTCGAACGTGGTGGCGGCGAATCGTAATTTCGGCGAGTATTTTGGCGACTGGCGCGCCCGCAAGTGCTACGAGGTCTTCAAGCGCGAAACCAAACCGTGCCGCCGCTGCAAGGCGCGGGCGGCCCAGCGCGACGGCCTGGTGCATGTGGTCGATGAATCGGGAATCGACCGGCATGAACGGCCTTGCAAGTACGCCGTCCACCTGACCCCGATCAAGGATGCCGAGGGCAAGGTTCGCTACATCATGGCGATGGCGTCCGATCTGACGGAAACGCGCCGCTGGCAGCAGGAGTACGATCAGCTCTTCGAGCGCGTTCCGTGTTTTGTTTTCGTCTTGGATCGAGACTTCCACATCACCCGCGCCAACCAGAAGTTCCGGAAGGCGTTCGGGGAACCGGGCGGTGAATTCTGCTACTCGGTTTGCAAGCGTCGCGATGCCCGCTGCGAAGAATGTCCCGCAGCTTTAACGTTCGAAGATGGCGAACAACATACCGCGCAACAGGTCGGCGTGCATAAAGACGGCTCGCCTTCTCATTATGTTGTCACCAGCACCTGCCTGGCACGCGGCGAACATGGGGTGGAGCGGGTCGTGGGGATGGCGGTCGACATCACCCATACCCATATGCTGGAGTCGGAACTGCGCGAGACCCGCGACTTCTATCACCGGCTGATCCGCAATGCTCCGAACGCCATCATCGCCATCGACCCACGCGGCAATACGAAGATGATGAATCAGGCCGCGCGAACCCTTCTGGAATGGGCGCCTCGCCAACTCCCCACCGGCGATTGGTTGAAGCGAATGCTGCCCCCGGAATTCTTTACTCCCGAAGCGCAGCAGAGTGAAGTGCTCGAATTGGACGATTCCTCCCTTCAAACCGCCCAGCAACACCAGGTGCCTGTGCGGTTGTCGGCTGTCCCGCTGCGCAGCGGTCATAAGGAGCTGGGACGGGCGGCATTCATTGTTGACCTGAGCGCCCTCAAGCGAATGGAGCAGGACAAGCTCGATGCTGAACGCATGGCGGCCGTCGGCCAAACCGTTGCCGGACTCGCGCACACCATCAAGAACCTTTTGATGGGACTGGAAGGCGGCATGTACATGGTCGACACCGGCCTGCGGCGCGCCGAGGCAACTCGCATCCAGAACGGCTGGGAGATGCTGCAGCGCAATTTCGAGAAGACAACGACGCTGGTTAAGGATTTTCTGAGCTTTGCAAAAGGACGCGCGCCCGATCTTCAGGCGCTCGATCCGAACGCACTGGCGAAAGATATCGTCGCCCTCTACAAAGACGCGGCTCGTCTGCAGGGAGTGGAGCTGTCAGCGGAACTCGGGGCCGACGTGGCCATCGCTCCGCTGGACGCCAAAGGCATCGAGAGCTGCCTGACCAACTTACTCTCGAACGCCATTGACGCCGCCACCATGCGTGCGGACGGACAAGGGAAAGTAGTACTGCGCACCTTCCAGCAGGATGATGAACTGGTTTTCGAGGTTACCGACAACGGCAGTGGCATGGACTGGGAAGTGAAGGGCAAAGTCTTCACCACATTCTTTACGACTAAGGGCAACAAGGGAACAGGGCTGGGTTTGTTGACGACGCGCAAGATTGTCCAGGAACACGGCGGCCGCGTTGAAGTCGAATCGAATCCGGGCGAGGGCGCGACCTTCCGCATTCGGCTGCCACGGCGGCGGCTGCAGATGATCGCCGAAGACTGTGCCCGCGCCGCGGCCCAGATACAGGAGCAAGTATGAGCGAAGAGCATCGCAAGCGAATCCTGGTGGTGGATGACGAGGCCGACGTGCGCGCCTATCTGAGCATGGCGCTGGAAGACGCCGGTTTCGAAGTGATGACCGCGGCGGATGGTCTGCAAGCGCTCGAAATGGCGCGGCAGAATCTGCCCGACCTGATCTCGCTCGATCTGATCATGCCCCGCCACTCTGGCGCGCGCTGTTATCACGACCTGCAGAAAGACAAGCGCTTCGCCAAGATCCCAGTGCTGATCGTAACCGGCCACGCCCGGGACCAGTTGGGCCGCGCCGATTTTGAGGAAATGACGATGTCGGGACCGGGCATCTATCTGGAAAAGCCCGTGAGCCCGGACTCCTATGTCTCGGCCGTACGCAAGCTGCTGGGGTTGGAAACCTCGGCTTCCAATTCATCTTCATCCAGTGCGGGCCAACTCCGCAGCCAATTGTCTGAAGCCTTGGCAGGCGCTGATGAGGAAACCTTAAAACGAGCACTCGACGCTATTCGAGGGAAGTGAGGATTATTATGACCGCAGAGTCGATAAGAAAATCTGGAAAGAAGATACTCGTAGTCGACGATGAACCCGATGTAGTCGCGTACGTATCCAACTTCCTTGAGGATCACGGCTTTACCGTGATCAGCGCGAACGATGGGAAGCAGGGATTCGCCAAGGCCAAGGCGGAATTGCCTGACTTGGTCGTGCTGGATATCGTCATGCCCAAGGACACGGGTGTGCGCATGTACCGCGATCTCTACGAAGACGCAGAAACGCGGCACATTCCCGTGATCATGCTGACCGGGATCGCGCATGAGTTCAAGCGCTTCATTGCAACCCGGCGGCAGGTGCCCGCTCCGGCCGGTTATTTCGAAAAGCCCGCCGACCTCAACAAAATGCTGGAGAAGATCGAGGAGATTCTCAGTTCGCGGCCAGTGCAGTAGGGAACTGGCACCACGACCGCCGCAATCGTCTGCTCCCGATGCGGATCGGTTTTGGCCAGCTGACTCG
>JAIQFO010000050.1 GCA_020073215.1 Terriglobia bacterium
ATGTGCTTTTCAATCAGCCGCAACAGGTGGGTTTCAGGAACCTGATCTTCCAGGCGGAAGTAATAGAACAGCGCTTCGGAGCGGTCGTGTTGCCCCATCATGATCAGCAGGCCTCCGACGATCAGAATCAAACAGAGCATGTGCGGATGCTTTCTTCTATCATGCTTCTGCTAAATCTCACCTGCTAATCTCAGTGACTTTTTCAACACCCACTCCCGTTTACACTCATTGACCCTCACAGAGCCAGTTCCCGATCCCCTGGGCGGAGGCGTTCTGGGTGTCCCCTGTGACGCATCGGACTTTCAGAAAGCAGCACGGGCACGATGGAAGAAGTCACTTCCAAGTACCAGTGATTAGCGAATCAAGCCGATCTTGTCTGCCTTTGACCCATTTCGCGTAGCTTTTCTCAGTAGTCTTAATGCTCTCGTGACCCAGCAACTTCGAGACATCTTCGAGCGGGATACCTTTCTGCAATAGGTCAACTGCGAAAGTGTCACGCAACCGGTGAGATTTCATGTGACCGTCACCCTCGATCTTTGCAGCCTCGAAGAGTGGAGCAATAAACTTGCGTGCCCAGACAGTGCGAGGTGTGTCCGGTTTCCCTTTACCGCTCCAAAAGAAGTAGCGCGGATTACCGTTGAGCACTTCGAGCAACTCTCGTGCGAGGTCATCGGGAATCGGAACGGACACGTTGACACCTGTCTTTTGACGCGCTGTGACAACTCGATAAACCGAGTCATGGATCAGACTGGTACGTTCGAGCTTCAGCGCATCACCGACAGCCAAACCCGAGTGACGCATCAATCGAATGAGTGCGCGGACCTTCAGTGACTCATCAGGGAATTTGATAGGAATCACTTCGAGCAGTCGCTTGTACTCATCCTCTGTGAGTGGGAGTGTTGGCGGTGAGTCGCTCTTGATGTGTGGCAGATCAGGGACTCGCGGCAACCATTGCGACTGATACAGGTAGCGCAGAAAGCATCTCAGTCGCGCTCGCACAATTCCGCGAGTGTAGGTCGAGGGATAAAGATCAGGCCACGTGCTCATGAATTCGATCAGCAACTCGCGGGTGATCCTCTGGACTACGAACACACTCTTCGATTCGAGAAAACTCTGAAGCCGTCCAATCTCGCGCCGGTACGGGTCCCCGTTTATTCCCTGCACTGTCTTCTGCTGCAGGAATTGTTCGAGGGCTTCAGTGATCAGCTTTGGTTTGTTCAATTCGCTAGGCGAGGGCAAGCGACCAGCGAGTTGGTCTTCGAGTTCCCGCTTTTTGATCTCAGCCTGTTCCCAGGACCGTGTGCCTGCGGCTCTGCGATACTGCTGTCGACCTTGAGACCATCTCAGGTGCTTTCGACAATTGCAGCGTTTGCAGAATTCGTCCCCGGCATATTTGCAGGTTGCAGAGTGCAACAATAGGAAACGTAGCGCGACATGGATTTAGTCGCTCACCCCAGGACTCATCGGCAACAACCCGCAGTTACAACTCAATCGCAAGAAAATCACGGACAGGAATTTGTCGGGCACGCCGGACTCGCCGGGGGCTCGGACTGCAACCACACCCAAAGCCCGACTCCGCCAGCAACCCCCAACCCGCCGTAGACCGCGTACGGCGAACTCATGATTCCTCCACCCGCGGCCGGCGCTGCTCCAGATCCGCGGCGGTGTTTTTTCTTCTTTTTCTCGGTATCGGAGGTGTCGTCGCGCGTGGTCTGCTGACCCTGGGTTACGGTGGTCGTTCCCTTGTCGTCCTGCACCGTCAGGTCGCCCTTGTTGGCCGCGATCTGCATGCGCCCATCCACGTCGGTCACCTGAAACTCGGTCCACGAATCGCCTGCCGGTTTTACCGTCACGTCGCCGGCGCGCGCCGCCATTCCGCGCGACGTCGTCACACGCACGGCACCATGCTCCAGTTCCACTGCCGGCCCCTCAAATTTCACCAGCGAGTCGGCCAGCACCATCACGCTCGATCCGTTCGATTGAATGCGCGCCGTCGAATCGGGACGGGTCTGCAACATGTCACCCGCGAACACGGCTGCCGACTTTGGCACCTCGCTCCCGTTCAACCAGGCGGCACCGTTGGTGTATAGCATGGCCGATGCCGTCTCTCCCGCCAGCATCATTTGGGCCGGAAACAGGATCGCCAGCAAACAGCACACAGCGGACCGAAACGCTGACTGTGACATGGGTTCGGATCACTCCCGCATTTCTGGGATTTTTCAATATCGTAAGCGGTTAAGGGCTACCGGTCAATGCGATTGTTCGCTTTCGTGCACTCCCGAGACACTAGCGGGGGGACGGGACGCTTCGCGAGCCTGCCCTGAGCGATGTCGAAGGGTCCAGCCGGGCTGGCAACACCCGACGAGCATCTCGTCGTTGACCTCTTCGACTTTCACATTCATCCAGCGGTTCGCCTCATGACGCCCGGACATTCTCGTCTTCAAGTAATTCTCCGTCAGCGCTTCGGTGAAATCCGCTCCGCCCGTTTGCAGCGTGATCGCTTCCACTACCGTCCCGACCAGCGACCTCATAAACGCAGCTTTCTTCTTGGATGCAATCTCCCGCAGCACGCGATTTCTTTCCCGGGCCACGGCTGCTGGAACCTGGCCCGGTTGCTCTGCCGCCGGCGTCCCGGGACGCGCCGAGTAGGTGAAAACGTGCAGATACGTAAACGGCAGCTCTTCGATCATTCGCCGTGTCTCGTCGAACTCCGCCTCTGTCTCGCCGGGGAAACCGACCATCACGTCGGCGCCGATAGCCGATGCCGGCATGGCCGATCGAATCTTCAGGATCTTTTCCCGGTAGTGCCAGGGCCGGTACTTGCGATGCATGCGCCGCAGCACTGGATCGCTCCCGGACTGCATGGGTACGTGGGCGTGCTTGGCGATTCGCGAGGACGTCGCCACCAGATCGATCAGTTCATCGCTCCAATCCATGGGCTCGACCGAACTGATGCGCAATTTCTGAAGAGACGTTTGTTCGAGGACGGCGCGAATCAGAACGACGAGTCGCTGGTCGTTGGTCGTTGGCTTTAACTGAGGGCTGAAAGCTGAGAGCTGAGAGCTGCTCTCCAAATCTCTTCCCCACCGTCCCAGGTTAATTCCCGAAATCACCACTTCGCGATAGCCCGCCTCCACCAGCGTGCGTACCTCGGCTAGAACGCGTTCCATGGGCAGCGAACGGCTCTGTCCCCGCACGTACGGAATCACGCAGAACGAGCAGCGGTTGTTACATCCATCCTGCACCTTCAGATTGGGACGCGTGCGTTCGTTGGCGGCTTCAAATACCGGAGCCGCCAGCAGTTCGGTATGCGCAAAAATGTCGCCGACTACGACGTTGGGTGCGTGCTCTGCTCTTTCAGCTGGGTGCTCCACGCTTTCGCGTTCTCTGCGCAGGGGCGGGATTCGCTCGTGCACGCCCGAAAGTTGTGCCAGCGAAACAAACCCCACCGAAGCAGAAGTCGCAATCTCCGCCGCCTGGTGTTTGTGGGAATTCCCCACGACCCAGGTCACGCCGGGCAGAGCAGCCAGCTCCTCCGGCGCCCGCTGCGCGTAGCAGCCGGTCACGAGAATGCGGCAATCCGGATTCACCCGGCGCAACCGCCGTATGGAAGCACGCGCATCTTTGTCCGCACCCTCGGTCACGGTGCAGGTATTCAGCACGACAATTTCCGCGTCGCGAGCCGTCCCGGCGCGCTCCAGTCCGCGCTCGAGGAATTGCCGTTCCAGGGCGGCGCCGTCAGCCTGGGTAGCGCGGCAGCCAAAATTCTCTATGTAGAAGCGAGCCACACTCCTATACTAAATGAGTGGAGGCTGCGGCTAAAGTTCCCGGCGATTGCGCGCCGATTCCGCAGTGCGCTGCATCTCAGCTCCGCTTGAGACGTGCACCATGAAACGCCGCATTCTTCTTGTCGACGACGATCTCGCCGTGCTGCTGACCCTCAAAGCGGTGCTCGAACTCAATGGATTTGAAGTCGACACTGCCGGCAGTTCCGCCGAGGCTTTGGTTCGAATGGAGTCCGGCGTTTACCAGATGGTGATCAGCGACTTGCGCATGGAAACCGAAGAGGCGGGGCTGGAAGTCATCCGCGCGGCGCGCCGCCAGGCGTACGATCCCGCAACCGCTCTACTCACCGCGTATCCACCATCCGGCAACCATTGGCAGACAGAACATCGGAACGGACAAGAAGATTGGACTGAGAACTCGGACTCGTTGCTGGTCAAACCGCTGGGCACCGGCGACCTTCTGCGTCAAGTGGAAGCCCTGCTCATCCGCCACGCCGATAAGCAAGAAAGCCAGCGAAACTCCGCTTCCAAAGCGCAGCAGACCGGCCGCCGCGCGGGATGAGTAATCCCGCCGGCCCTGCTTCCCTAATCCTTCAAAGGATTATCAGGCGCTCGCCGCCTGCCGCCCCTGCTGAAAGCACTCACGGCACAATACCGGCCGTCCTTGCGTCGGCCGGAATGGAACCGTGGTCTCTTTTCCGCACTGCGAGCACTTGGTTCGGGTCTCCGTCTTCGCGTACGAATGCCCACGCGACGGCGAGTGCGACGTGGCTCCCAGCACAGCCACCCGCTTGCCCTTGCAGTTCTTGCAGCGTTTGGGTTCGTTCTTGAACTGCTTGTCATGGAAAAACAGCTGTTCGCCCGCCGTGAACACGAAATCCGTGCCACAATCGATGCACTTTAACACCTTGTCCTGGTATTCCATTGAAGAGGTGCTCCCATTCCGCGTCCCTGCTCTGCACGGGAGACCCGAATAGGGAAGGATCCGGTTCACAACGTGGGCAGGAGATTTACATCCCCCTCATGCTGACCCTGTGGATTCGGCCCGCCATGCGGTGTGCACCGCATGGTTACTGATTTAAACAATTACCGGGAAAGTACTTTTCGAGGGTTAGAAACGGGCCGCCCCCACTCGCAAAACGGCCCGGTTCCCTTAGTCCTGTTCCTTGCGTGCTTTCTTACGACTGCGCTTGCGAGCCAGCGCTTCTTTGACGCGCTTTCTCTCGCCCGGCTTCAGGTAAAACGAGTGACGCTTTACTTCCTTGATGATGTCCTCGGTTTGTACCTTCCGTTTGAACCGCCTAAGCGCGTTTTCGAGGGATTCACCCTCTTGAAGTCGAACTTCCGCCAACGGACTACACCCCCCCACTCGTCCTAAGTGGACTTGTTAGTTATGGCAAGCATTGCCCTGCTAAGTCAAGCAGAATGTGTGGAGATTCTCGCCTCATCTTAGAAATTCAGCCGCATTGACAGTTGCAACTGTCGCGGAGCAAACGAGTTTGCCGGCTTCAGAAAACTCGTAGGCTGCTGAAAATACGCCGGATAGTGGGCCGCTCCCGCCTGTTGCGTGTACCTGACGAACTGTCCCGCCGAATTATAGAAGCCGTTGTCGGTGAAGCCGAGTCTCATATTGTCGCGATTGAAAAGATTGAACGACTCGGCCATCAACTCCAGGTGATACCGTCCACCCAGATTCATCTTCCTCGTCAGCCGCATGTCCATGCTGGCGTAGTCCGGGCCGAGCAGCGCGTTGCGCCCGTATTTCGGCAACCGGTCGTTGAGATCGTTCCCGTCCCGATTCGGATCGCCTGCCACGGTCGCGCTCGCCGGCCGTCCGCTGCCATAGGTCATGATCCCTGAGATTTTCCAGTGATCGAACATGGCCGCCAGCATGCTTTGTCCAGCCTCAAAAGGGTTCGGCTCCTCAATCGCCGAGATGGTCAACCGGTGCCGCTGATCAGTTACACTCGGTCCCCGCTCACTCTTCGTGGAGTACGAGTTCTGCACGGTTGCCGGCGCGCCCGCCACCAGCGCGTCTTGTCCGGTATCGATCGCGTGCGCCCAGGTGTACGCCAGCCGGAAATACATTCCCCCTGACATCCTCCGGTGCAGCGACACGGTCATGCCGTGGTAGACGCTCGAGGCCGCGCTCTCGAACTGGTCGATTGCCCCGAGTTGCGGGATGGGGCGATTCAAGGGGCCGATACAAGGTGGAAAGGGACAACTGATGCTGGAGGTCGTCTGCCACATGGCAAACGAGGGCAAGGTGTAAAACGCGTTCTGGAAGTTATTGCCGGTCGAGTCGAAGATGGGATAGCTGTAATAGGTTGGCGGCGGCAGATTCACATCCCGCGCCCGAATCATATCCACCCCATGCACATAATGGTAGGACACCGTCCCGGTGAAGCCGGCGGCGAGTTCCCGCTGCAAGCTCAGACTTCCCTGCTGCACCCGCGGCGTCTTAAAGCCTGGCGCAAAGGCCGCGACTTCGCTGGTCGCATACTGCTTCCAAGCATCGGGCACGGTGCATGCAACCTGCCCCCGCGGACAATTCACCGCCGCATTCGGATACGCCGGGAACACCTGGTGCTGGTAAAAATCCATGTTGTCCAGTCCAAGGAACGTATTGTTTACCCCGTTCTTGTTCATCACCGCCGACTCGTAGATCTGCGGCAGGCGGACATAGAACAGTCCAAATCCTGCCCGCACCATCAGCGGCCGAACGTCGCCGATGGCATACCCGATTCCCACCCGCGGAGCGAAATTTGTCTCCCGCGAAGGCATTCTTCCCGCCGCCGGCCACAGCGGATCACTGACCATTCCCGCCTTCGAAAACGTCTGCAGGTCGTAGCGCGCTCCCAGGCTCAAGGTGAAATGAGGGGTGAGCCGCGCCGTGTCCTGCACAAACCCCGCATAGTCGTTGCTGTCCGGATGCGAGGCCGGATTCCCGAAATTCTGGACGTAATAGCGCGCCACGTTGGCCGGGGGGCCAGTCCAGTTGCCTGCATCCGCATCCCAGCTCGCCATGACCGTGTGCGCCCAGGCCCGCAGCGGCGTCAGCGCCAGCCCCCCGTGCATGGGGTCAAACGTAAACGGATCCACCCTAATGTTGCTGAACAGGTATTCCCCTCCGTAGAGCGAGGGGAAGAAGTTGTAGTCCCAGGTGCGCATGAGGTCGCCGCCGAACTTCCACTGGTTGCGGCCGCGGCTAAGGCTCAACGTCTCCGCCAGGTGCAACCGATGCTCCCGCGTTTGTCGCGGCAAGATTGAAGATTGTCCAAAATCGTCGAGCCAGCTGTAGATGCTGGTCCGCGTCCCCGTCGAGTTGGGAAACGACTGTTCCAGGTCGCGCGAGAACTGCGCCCGCAGATGGCTGGTCAGCCGCGGCGTGATCTCGCTCAGCAAACCGACTGAACCGCTTTCCGTCTTTACATCCTCTTCCCCATTCCCACTGATCGCAGTATTGGTAATCGGACTTGCCGGATCGAGGAAAACATTGTTGGTCCCGTAATAGCGCGACGTACTCAGCCGCGCGGAAAGATGCTGATGCGGTGTCAGAACCCGATCCAACTTCAAAAATGCCGCGTTCCCCAGCAACTTTGCGGCAAAGGTCCCGCCCATCGTGGAAAGCTGCGCCGCCGCCGCTTTAACCAGCGTCTCGTCACAGGCCGTACCCCCAATCCGCGGATCGCAGACCTCGTAGTCCAAAATGCTCGGGTAAGTACCCAACCGTGGCACCGCCACCGTCGAACCGTTCTCGAACTGCACCACCGCGGGCACATGAAAGATTTCCTGATCGTATCCAGCAAATAAGAACGTCTTGTTGCGCTGGATTGGCCCGCCAATCGTCGCGCCAAACTGGTGTTGCTGCTCTTTGGGATTCGAGCCCACAAAGGCCGGCACCGCGCCCCCCAGCGAATTGTCGCGCAGATAATAGAACGTGCTCCCGTGCCAGGTGTTCGTTCCCGACTTGGTCACCACATTCACCACCGCGCCGCCCGCCCGCCCCGACTCGGCCCCGTAGCCGCTCGACTGCACGCGGAACTCCTGCACCACCTCGTCGGAAAACTGGTAGGGCGCGCGATACCGTCCCATGGCCTGCGCAAAGAACCCGTTATTGTTGTCCCCGCCATCGACCAGGAAACTCGTGTTGTATCCGCGAATCCCGCCATAAGAAAGGTCGCCGTTCGATCCTGAGGTCAACCCTCGCGGATCCTGCGTCACCCCCGGCGCCAGCAGCAGCAGATCCGTGTACCGGCGCCCATTGAGGGGCAAGTCCTTGATCGCCCGCTCGTCGAGCAGCGCCGACACCGAACTCGGATTGGAATCGGCGATTCGCGGCGCCTCCGACACGGTGATCATTTCCATCGGGGCTCCGACCTTTAGCTTGAACGTCAGCTGCGTCGTCGCTCCAACCTCCACCCGAATCAGCGGAGAAATCTGCGGTGACATGCCTTCCGCCTCCGCCCGCGCCGAATACTGTCCCGGGGGCAGCAGGTCCACGGTGAATCGCCCCACCGAATCCGTGGCCGTGTGATAGCGGGCCCCGGTTTCCACCCGGATGGCCACGATGTCGGCATTCGTAATCAGCGCTCCCTGTGCGTCCAAAACCACGCCCCGCAAGGCTCCGGTGGAGGCGTCCTGCGCCCACAGGCGGATGGCGCAATAACAGAAGAAGATGACGATAGAAAAGAGGTTGCGAATCGTGACTAGGAATGGCGGTTGACGGTGGCACATACGAATCCCCTCGCATCCGAGACTTCGGAATCGGAGGGGATTCCAGAAACCCTACCATCTGTATAGCACCGTGCATCTCACGCACCGTGTGACGCACGCACGTGGAATATGTTCAGTTAATTTCAGCACTCGCCGGCGGAGGAAAAACGTGCAGAGACGGAGGGTTGCCTCGTCTTCGTCGACGCAGCGAGGGCGAGGGAGACGCGGCAAGCCGCGTCTCTACTCCCGATCTTAGCCGCTCAATGTGCCGGTGCCGCTGCCGGAGCCGCCGGTTTCGCACCAAAATCCACCTTCGGCGTCGCGCGCGAGGCTTCCGATGCCTGGAAGTACGCTGGGTTCTGCTTGTAGCCCGCAAACCCCGCATACAGATTGTTCGGGAACTGCAGCACATAGGTGTTGTAATCCTGCAGCGTGTCGTTATAGCGCTTGCGCTCGACGGCGATCCGGTTCTCTGTCCCCGCCAATTCATCCTGTAAGCGCATAAAATTTTCATTCGACTTCAGCTGCGGATAATTCTCCACAATCAGCAGCAGCCGCCCAATCGCGCCATCCAACTGTCCGTTCGCGGCAATCTTATCGGACGGAGTCTGTGCCGAAAGCAGCGCGGACCGCGCCTTGGCGATATCCCCAAACACGGTCACTTCCTGCTGCGCATATCCCTTCACCGTCTCTACCAGGTTCGGAATCAAATCGGCGCGTCGCTGAAGGACGATGTCCACCTGTGACCACGCAGACTTTACTGCCTGATCTTTCGCCACCAGTTGATTGCGCACTCCCACGTACTGTCCAAACAGCGCCAGCACGATCACTACCAGTACCACCAGTACAATCAATCCCTTGCTCATATCGCTCTCCTGAATACAAGATTCATGCGCAAACTTGCCAGTGGAGCGCCGGGCGCCCCCGCCCGGCCACGCCCTGCTTTGACGGGCGAGACGCCCGTCGCTCCACGGCAGGACTCTCTACGCTGCCGGATCTAACATCTTGTCCACCGCCGCCGTCACCGCTTCCACCAATTTCAGATAGCGCGCAAACATCTCATCCACCTTCGCCGCCTTCCGATCCGCCTTGCCCTCTCGGATATCCAGCAACTCGCCAAACACGTTCGTATCAATCCCAACCTTGGCTCCCAGCGCAGCCGCCGCTTCCCTCTTCGTCCCTGCTCCCGCGTCGCCCAGCGCAATCAGGGCATGGCGGAACAGGGTTCCAAATGCCGGTAGCGAGCGCAGCAACAGTTCCCACTTCGCCTCCGCGTTGCCCGCCACTATGAGCAAGCGCTGCCGCAGCAGGATCGTCTTCTCGCGCAGCTCATACTCCACCTGCACCCGATGCGAATGCATCGGAATCTCCAAGGCCTGCAGTACGTCTTCTCCCCAGAGGACGCGATAGTGCCGCTGCATGTCCAGAAACTCGATGGAGAAAACGTCCGCCGACCGCCGCATCTCCTCTGCGCTCATGAGCAGCGGAGCACGGTGCTTCTGCTTCGTCCACCATGCGATCGCCGGAGCCAGCGCCTGCAGCGCAGCGAAAGACGTCTCGCCGAGCACACACAGCAGGTTGACATCGGAGTAGTCAGCCACATAATCTCCCGCTGCCGCCGACCCATAAAGAATCGCGGACCGCAGATTCGTCCCCGCCGCCGCCCGCACCCGTTCGACAAACTCATTGATCAGTTTTTCCGGACCCATTCCGCGCCTCTCACTCTCTAGCATGTGGAGCGACCGGGTGTCTCGGCCGCCTGCCAGGCGAGGACGCCCGGCGCTCCACTACCAACTGCCACCCGCCCCGCCGCCGCCTGTACTGCCACCTCCGAAACCACCAAAGCCACCGCCGCCGAATCCGCCGCCCCCACCAAATCCACCAAAGCCGCCGCCCCCGGATCCGCCTCCGCCATATCCACCGCCGCCGCCCCTCAGGTTGCTAAACAGCAGGGCCCACAGCAGTCCCGACAAGAATCCCGAACCGCCACTCCCTCGTCCAGAACCTCCGCCCCGAAATAGGGACCGCAAAATCAGAATCAGAACAAAGAGGAGAAACAGGAATGGAATCGCCACTCCCGGTCCTCCTCCGGACACGGGTTGCCGCGAAGGCGCGGCCAGACGAGGCTGATTTTCCAAGGTGACGCCCGCATCCTGCGCAATCACGGAGGCCACGCGCGCCGTCATCAACGTGACTGCGCCCGCATAATCGCCGCTGCGCAGCAAGGGCACCATTTCCCGTCCAAACCCGCCCACCTTCCCGTCCGGAAGAATCGGCTCCAGCCCGTATCCCACCGTGGTCCAATATTTACGGTCCTGGGTCGCGAGCAGGATCAGCACCCCGCGATCTTTGCCCTTGGCGCCGATCCCCCATTTCTGGTACAGCGCCACCGCATAACTCACCACGTCCTGCCCATCCAGCGACTTCACCGTAGCCACGGCAATCTGCGCCTGCGCCTTTTGATCCACCTGCTGGCACAGGGCGTTCAATTGCGCCTGGGTGGACGCATCCAGAACTCCCGCAAAATCATTGACGTAGTTCGTCGGGCGCAGAGAGGCGATGGGCTCGGCGGCAACCCACACCGCCGCCGCGAGCACAGCCCAGAGGATTGCCGAGAGTTTTGCGCGCCACTTCATTCGGGGAGATTGTACAGGACTGACACGCCGTGAAAGGCTAACGGCTTAATTCGTCTTATCAATGGGCTCTCCAGCGATTGGTGAAATGGGGATGTTACGCCAACACTCAGTTGTGTACGCTCACTAGGCTTTGACGGTCAGGCGATTCCGGAGACGAGCACTTCGTCGTATCGTGTCCCCCGCCTCTCATGCGTGAGTTCCACATTGGTGAAGCCGGCCTGCTGCATGAGTAGCGGAACCTCGGGAGGAGAGAAGAGACGGAACCCATGCTGGGTGAAGGATATGCGCTCCATATTCTCGCGCGAGCGCAGGGCGATGACCGCCAGACCGCCGGATTTGAGCACGCGCCGGATTTCCCCGAAGCCCTGCACCGTATCTGGCCAGAAGTAGATCGTGTTGATGGTGAACACACGGTCGAAGGTCGCAGAAGCGAACGGCAGTGCAGCGATGTCCCCGAGTTGCACGCGGAGACGTCCATTCGCAATCTCGCGCCGGAAGCGGCGTTCGGCTTCTCGGACCATTTCTGGCGAGAAATCCACGCCGCTCACGACTCCGGTAGTGAGGCACCTCGAAATAAGAGCCATGGCGTCTCCTCCGCCGAAGCCAATTTCCAGAATTTGATGATAAGGCTCAAGTCGAAGGCGCGAGAGCGTCGATTCGACGATTGCCATATTCATGCGGTTCAGCAAACGACGGAGAATGACCGAGCCGAACCATCCGCTCGGCTTACGCAACTGCTCTGCCATGAAATGCTTGAGTGTCACGAGTCTCACCCCACAGGGTTGGGAGATGTTAGCAGTGCGCGCCAACTCCGACAACGACACAAGTGCCAATGGCGGATTACTCTCCCTTTGTCATGCTTGCGGATAACTGTTGAACAGCGTTTGCACAAAAATCCCAAGTTGCCGGTGAAGTTGCCATTCTTCGCCAGCTATGCGCCAACGCTGCTTTCTCGCCCCGCCGCCAGTACCTCCGGGACAATCGCGTCAATATCCGACTCCTTGGTGAGGTGGTTCACAATGCAGGCGCGCAGACAAAATCTGCCGCCCAACATGGCATTCGACAGGTAGACGCGGCCGCGCGCCACGATGCGTTTCAGCAAAGCCAAGTTGAAGCGATTGCGTTCTTCCTCGGAAGCGTCCTTACCCAAAAGATGCCGGAAGCAGACTGCGCTCAATTCCACCGGCGCCAACATTTCAAGCGCCGGAGAACTCGCGACCGCTGCCGCCAGCCGTTGCGCGCAGTCGAGGTCCTTGCGGATCGCCGCCCGAAAAGCCGCCAGCCCGTGATAACGAAGCGAAAGCCAAAGCTTCAACGCGCGGCAGCGCCGCGAAAGTTCAATCGACTCCTCGAAAAATGCGAAGCCTTCGACGGGATCGCTGCTGAGCTGTTTGGCATAGTCTCCGGTATAGGCAAAAGTCGTGCGCGCGATGTCCGCATCGCGATATAAGAGACATCCGCAATCGAGCGGTTGGTAGAGCCACTTATGCGGATCGAGCGAAAGCGAATCGGCCAGCGCCAGGCCATCGAATTTTTCCGGGGCGGCAATCGCAGCCAACGCTCCATAAGCTCCGTCCACGTGCATCCAGGCGCCGTGGGCGTGAGCGATCCCGGCAATTTCGCGCAGCGGATCAATGGCCCCGGTATTCACCGTGCCCGCCGACGCTACCACCGCGATCGGAATTATGCCCTCCGCCTGGTCGCGCCGTATAGCCTGCTCCAGTTGCGCCGGAATCATGCGATACGAAGCGTCACAGGGCACAATCCGCAGGTTCTCCCGGCCAATGCCCAGCATGGCTATGGCCTTCGGCACGGCCATGTGCACCTGCTCGGACGCGTAGATCACGCCCGCCGGCGCATGGCGAAGTCCGCGCTCGTTGGCCGGAGTCTTCGCCTCACGCGCCATCGTCAATCCCATCAGGTTCGCAGCTGATCCTCCTCCGGTAAGCGTCCCGAGGAAACCGCCACAGCCGACCGCCTCCGCCAGCCACCGCACCACAGTTCGCTCGATGGTCACGCCCGCCGGTGCAGACCTCCAGGCGGTAATGTTCTGATTCAAGATCGATGCCAGCAGATCGCCCAGCGCCGCCACCGGCTCCCCTGGACTAAATACATACCCAAAGAACCGCCCGTTTTGCGCTCGCGAGTGCGCGATCACGTCCGCGAGCGCGGCCAGCGCACGGTCGCCCATCGCCCGCTCTGGCAGCTCCAGCGCAAACAGGCGCTCGGTTTCCGCGCCCGTGGTGGTAGGAAAAGTACGGCGACCGTCCAGGGTGGAAATGTATTCAGCAGACAGTTCCGCAACGCTTGCTGCCAGACGCCGGAAGTCTTCAGGAGAAAGTTCAAGAGGGTCCATAACTTTCTGAATTTAATCACATCAAGGAGTCTCATTGGCCGGTCCGGTCCCAATATTTGCCAATATGTTCGTCCATGATATGTTTTCTGTTCGCAGCTCAAGCGGAGGTCAAGGCCGCACTCGAACCCATGATCCGCTCCTACAAAGGCGTCACTCCCCAGTTCCCCGAAACCTGCTACGTCGACGACTCCGCCCAGCTCATCGGCGACGTCATCCTCGGCGAACACTCCAGCATCTGGATGAACTCCGTGCTCCGCGGCGACGTCCACCAGATCCGCGTCGGCCACTATTCCAACATTCAGGACAACTGCGTCCTCCACGGCATGAAAGAACTGTACGGGGTCTACCTTGGCGACTACGTCAGCGTGGGCCACAACGCCATCCTGCACGGCTGCACCGTCGAAGCCCGCTGCCTGATCGGCATGGGCTCCATCGTCCTCAACGGCGCGGTCATCGGAAGCGGCTCCATCATCGCCGCTGGCACCCTGATTCCCGAGAAGACGATAGTGGAGCCGAACTCGCTCTGGATGGGCTCGCCGGGAAAACTCCGCCGCCACCTGGATGAAAAAGACCAGGCGATGATCCTCCGCTACGCCGAAAATTATCTCGGGTACAAAGAGGCGTACTTGAGGGAGAGAAAAGGCTCTTAGCTCTTAGCTTTTGGCGCTTGGCAGGCTGCTAGAGACTCGGGGATCGCGCGACGGCATGGCTCTGGTGATGCCGAAGGTCTTGCAGATGGATCGACCGTCGAGGCAGAAATCGACTGGGAACAGTCTACTCTCGGGTAGAAAGATGGCCCGGCCCGCCGCTTGGGTGGCGGCTGTGTGGGGTCGTGGGGTGAGGCCGGGCTATCTAGGATTGCAACTGTATAAATTTATACCGCATCCGGCCTGGGTTCGTGTGTGACGGTGATCACCATACCGTGTGACTGCGCCACACCTGCCTGTGATGCAGGTCACCGCCAAGACCGGTATCACTGGCTAAGGTAAGAACGAAACTACTCCAGCAAACGACTCAGGAGAAGCACTCATGGCTTACGTAATCACCGACACCTGCATCAAGGACGAGCTCTGCGTCGAAGTCTGCCCGACCGACTGCATCCACCCCAAAAAAGACGAGGCCCAGTTTGAAGCTGCGACCCAGCTTTATATCGACCCCGTTGGTTGCATCGACTGCGGCGCCTGCATTCCGGCCTGCACCTCGGATTCGATCTTCACCGCCGACGACCTGCCCGAGGACAAGAAAGAGTTTCTGGACAAAAACGCCGCCTTTTACGCGAACGCGTAGCCTTCCGGCCGCGACAGTCTGAAGAGTGCCCCGTCCAAGTCCGCTTGGACGGGGTTGTTCGTTCTTTGCAGAGTAGTTCCTCCCTCCATAACGACCATCGCTCCGCTTTCCTCGGGACTTACTCCTTCGATTAGTCTCACTTATCGATTCCTTCCATAGCCTGGTGACGTATGTCCCTGGCAGGAATGGAAAACTTGTGCATACTGCGAACGCCATTCCATGTAGGAGGCTCTTGTAAGGGTTGAAGGACACTCCCAAACGCGCGCTCCTGAATTACAACGACGATGTACTGGCGTCGAATTGATGAGCGTCTCGCCGCTGGCCAATCAAGTACGTAACCGGCGTGTACCCAGTTGAATCCTCGCCACTCTCCCACTGGTATTCGTTCGCGGTCAGTTTTTCGACGAGCTCCCGCAGTTCCTGTGGCCGGTAGGTGCGAAGGCACGACACTACTCCATCGAACAGCAAGACGAGGGGAATGATGGGGATCAAGTACGTCCAGAACAACCGTGACCAGCGGAAGGGACGGATCCACGGAGTGCAGAGGGACAGCAGGAGAGCAAACGCAAACACCAGGCCGATGGTTGACGGGGCGCGTCTCGCAATTTCAAAGATGCCGATGCTTTCGCCGGCATCGACGGCATTTTGGAGTATGGCGCGAGCCTCTGCTGGCGCGAAATGGTGAAATGACGTGAACAAGGTTCGAAACCCTGTCAATTCATCGGGGACGTTCATCGCCTCAACCGGGCCCGGATAGAAAGTAATGTGATTCCCAGACGCCGCTCTGACGTTTTGCAGCGCCCCGAGGTTTGGGTATTTGTCGGTGAGCCAAATGTGAAGGCCCGACGGGTCTCCCTGGAGCTTTTGAGAAAGATCGAACCAGGGCCCGCCACCGCCGGAACACAGATCGACAACCGATCGGCTGCGCGTCAAGTCAAGCGCGCTTTGCAACCGCGGGGCAATGGACGCGTAGGCCTTGATGAGATGGAACCCAAACTGAAGCGCATCCGTAACTCCGTCTCGAAGAGACGAGGGGAACCACGGTTGTTCGTGGAACTCGATAAACTGTACGCGACGCATGGCGAGTTGGTCCGGTCAGGACGGCGTGAACATTCTCGTCGATCTCCGCAAAAATATCGATTCGACGTTAAACTAATCCAGTGAAGCAGTGACACGAGAACCGATCTGTAGAGACGGGGCTTGCCCCGTCTCAGTTTGGCGGATGGCTTGAGCAACGACCAGCGATCCAAGACAAAATGATCAAATCCCCCCGAGGAACCCGCGACCTTCTCCCGCCCGACACCGCGCTTTGGAACTTCGTCGAGGCCGCCGTGCGCGACGTCTTCCGCGCCTACAACTTCCACGAAATCCGCACGCCTATCTTCGAGTCCACCGAACTGTTCGCTCGCGGCGTAGGCGAAGAGACCGACATCGTCAGCAAGGAAATGTTCACCTGGGAAGATCGCGGGCGCGCCGCAAGCGACAAAGGCCAGTCCCTCACCCTCCGGCCCGAAAACACCGCCGGCATCGTCCGCGCCTACATCGAGCACAAATTGTGGGAGCGCGGCCTGAATAAATTCTTCTCGATCGGCCCCATGTTTCGCCGCGAGCGCCCGCAAAAAGGACGCTACCGCCAGTTCTACCAAATTGATGCCGAGGTCATCGGCCCAGCCTCATCCGGCAGCGAATCCCCGGCCCGCGACGCCGAAATTCTGGAAATGCTGGCCACGCTGCTCGACCGCGTCGGCATCGCCAACTGGACGCTCGAACTGAACTCGGTTGGCTGCCCCGCCGACCGCGCAAGATTCAACGATGCGCTCCGCCGTGCGCTCGCACCCGTGGTAGGAAAGATGTGCGCCGACTGCCAGCGCCGCGCCGTAACCAACCCGCTGCGTGTCTTCGACTGCAAAGTTCCCGAGGACCAGCCCATCATCGCAAAGCTGCCCACCATCAGCCAGTTTCTGGACGAAGCTTGCCGCGCCCACTACGAAGGGGTGAAACAAATCCTGAACGCGGTCCAGATTCCTTACCAGGAAAACCCGCGCCTGGTGCGAGGCCTCGATTACTACACCCGCACCGCGTTTGAATTTACCCACGGCTCGCTCGGAGCCCAGAACGCGATCCTCGGCGGCGGACGATACGACGGTTTGTCGGAAGCGCTCGGTGGGCCGGCCGCTCCGGGGATTGGCTTTGCCATCGGCGAAGACCGGCTTGTGCTTTCGCTAATGGAGACCGAGTCGGCGGAATCGGTGATCCGCAAGCCTGACGTTTATATTGCTCCGCTCGGTGCAGGCATGAATCGCGAAGCGGCTCGGCTGGCGCGCGAACTGCGGCGGCACGATCTGGTGGTCGATCTGGGAGACGAATCGTTTCGCTTAAAGAAATCGTTCGAGGCAGCCGACAGGATGCGAGCCCGATATATCCTCATCGTCGGCGAAAACGAAGTGGCGGCCGATGCTTTCGCGCTCAAGCATCTGGCCTCCGGCGAACAAGTCACGGTTCCGCGCGGGGATCTGGCGCAACGGATTTTGCGGAACGAGTAACACCCCGAAGGCACGTGTGCTCCTCAGGAGACAGAACAATGAAAATGATCTCTCTGCTTTGCGCAGTCATTGCCGGCGTCACCTTGGCGTTTGCCCAAGCTCCCGTTTCCAAGCCTCTTTCCGCTTTCGACCAGGCACTCGTCAGCCGCGAGAATGGGTTCTTGCAGGCCATGCAGGACAAGAACGCAGCCTCTGTGAGCCAGATCGTCAGCGACGACTTCGAGGGCATCGCTACCAACGGAGATTTCTACGAGAAAGAGGAACTGCTCAGTGCGGCGCAGGAAGGCTTGCCGAAAGATTTTCGCATTTACGACCTGCGGATCATGCGGCTCAATGCCGATTGTGCCGTGGTTACCTACAACAATATTGTTCCCGGAGCGCACCCGCGCTATCGCCACGTTAGCCACACCTGGACCCGGGAAGGCAACGAGTGGAAGCTGCGGTTTGAACAGGAGACGCCGAACCTGTGGAGCGCCGCCGATCTGGATTAGCTCTACAGATTAACTTCATTGACATCCAACCGCCCCCGGAGTACTGTTCCGACCGCACGTAACGCAAAAACATAGGGGGAGACAAGAATGAACAGAAGAGTGTGGGAGTATTTTGCAGTCGTGTGCGCGGTCGCCATGATCGCCGTTTGCGCCGCACCGGTACTAGCGCAGGATGAACCGAAGGAAAAACCGCCGATGTACAGTTACGTCGGGAATTGGAGCATTCCCCGCGCGCAGTGGGCGGAGATGGATAAGGCCAGCGCCGCTAATCAGAAGATTCTGGAAAAGGCGATGGCCGATGGAACCATTGTGGGCTACGGCAACGACATGAACCTGGTGCATACGCCGGACGGGGACACACACGACGACTGGTGGTCGGCGATGTCCATGGCCGGGATCCTGAACGTGCTGGACAAGTTCTACAAGAACAACTCGTCAACCTCCCCCGTGCTGGCCAGCGCCACCAAACACTGGGACAACATATTCGTCAGCCGGTATTACAACTGGCATTCGGGCCCGTATAAGGGAGCTTATGGGCGCGTGGCGCAGTACCAACTGAAGTCCGATGCGCCGAATAATGCCCTGGAGACGCTCAGCAAGAATCTGCTCGTGCCGCTGCTGGAGAAGTTGCTGGCCGACGGCGCGATTCTCGAGTATGAAGTTGACACCGAGGCGATCCACACCGATTCTCCCAGAAACTTCTGGGTCGTCTTCATCGCGTCCAACGCGGAAGGCCTGGACAAGTTCAATGCGGCGCTGCAGGAGGCGAGCAAGAAGAACCCCCTGAACGGCCCGGCGTTCGGCTCGATGACGGACTTCAAAGAACACCGCGATTATCTGGCCAGTTCAACCGGAACTTACAAATAGTTCCCATCGTTCCAACGACCGGTTACCCCGGTCGGCATGCGGCGGCTGAGCTTTTTGACGCGGGCGCCCCGCTTCTCGGGCTCTTCGAGAAGTGGGGCGGTCGCTGCGATCGCGTGACAAGACTCCCATGCTGTCAAACTCCTTAAATGACGCTCCTTAGGGCCATGCCGGGCGGGTGGAATCGCCGACTCCCGAAGCCAGGACCTCGTCACGTTTATAATCTTTGATTCGGCTCACCACCGTAAATCCAGCTCTAGCAATGGCAGCAAGATAAGGCGAAAACGTGCTCGATCTTTTAGGCGACCTCCGGCGAACTCACATGTGCGGGGCGCTTCGGCTCTCCGATGCGGGCAAGAAAGTGGCGCTCATGGGATGGGTCAACCGGCGCCGCGACCTCGGCCAGATCATCTTCGTCGACCTGCGCGACCGCACCGGCATAACCCAAGTCGTGTTCAGCCACGAACTGAATGCGGCCGTTCATCGCAAGGCGGAAGAGCTGCGCAACGAGTTCGTGATTGCGGCGATCGGCACCGTCAAGCGTCGCGACGCCGATACCATCAACCCCAACATTCCGACCGGTGAAGTGGAACTGGTGGTGGAAGAACTGCGCATTCTAAACGTGTCGAAACCGCTGCCGTTTCTGCCTTCGGATACGGTGCTGGCAAACGAAGAAATGCGCTTGAAGTATCGCTACATCGACCTGCGCCGCGACGCCATGCAGTTCAACATCGAGCTGCGACACAAGGTGGCGCTGGCCATCCGCGACAACCTGGCGTCGCAGGGCTTCTTCGAGATTGAAACGCCGTTCATGACGCGCTCCACGCCCGAGGGGGCGCGAGATTATCTCGTTCCCAGCCGCGTATCGCCGGGATCGTTTTATGCGCTACCGCAATCGCCGCAACTGTTCAAGCAGATCCTGATGATTTCGGGCTTCGACAGATATTTTCAGATCGTGCGCTGCTTCCGCGACGAAGACCTGCGCGCCGACCGCCAGCCCGAATTCACCCAGATCGATCTGGAGATGTCCTATCCGCAGCCGGAGCGGGTTTGGGAGGTGGTGGAAAGCTTCCTGACGGCGGCGTTCGCGGCTGGAGGCTACGCGATCAGAACGCCTTTCCCGCGCATGGATTTCGACGACGCCATCCGCCAGTACGGCGTCGACAAGCCCGACCTGCGCCTGCCCGCCTTCACCGATGTGGCCGATTGTTTTGCGGCAGCGGACCTGGAACAACTGGCGATCAATAAAGACCTGCCCGTGATTGCCCTTCGTATTCCGCACGTCGGCGAACTATCACGCAAAGAGCGCGACGACATCAAGCCGCTGTTTGTCTCGAAGGGCGGAGCGCGCGTGTTCGAAGACTTCAAGCGCATTGAGAACAAGTTTCCCGAGGCGGGCGCGAAAGTCCGAGAGAAAGTGCGAGCCAAAGCGGGCGCGGCGGCGGACGATCTGCTCGTGCTGGTCGTGGGGTCGGCGCAGTCCGGCGCCTCGGGAGCCGCGCATCCGGCCAGCAAGCGCAAAGTGACGCCCGCGGAACTGGCGATCTATGCCTCGGCGGGACTGCTGCGGGTGGCGCTGGCGCAGAAATATGCCGACCGGCACAAGCTTTTCCAGAAAGGCGATTTCCGCTTTCTTTGGGTGACGAACTTCCCCATGTTCGAGTACGACGAAGGCGAAAAGCGGTGGATGGCCGCGCACCATCCCTTCACCTCGCCCCACGATGAAGACATGGACAAACTCGAAACCGATCCGGCGATGGTACGCGCCCTCGCCTACGACGTGGTGCTGAATGGAACGGAGTTAGGGTCGGGGTCGATCCGTATTCATCGCCAAGATGTGCAGAGCAGAATTTTCCACGCGCTCGGCATGACGGAAGAAGAAGCGCGCTCGCGCTTCGGCTTCTTCCTGGAAGCGCTCGAATACGGGACGCCCCCGCACGGCGGAATCGCGCTCGGCCTTGATCGCATCGTGATGATTCTGGCGGGAGCCGATAGTCTGCGCGAGGTAATTCCCTTCCCAAAAACGGCGGCCGCCAAGGACTTAATGATGGAAGCGCCCACGCCGGTGGCCGAGGGGCAACTACGGGAGTTGGGGATTGGGGTGGTGGTGAAGAAGTAGGCACGACAGATCCCGCTCATCGCAAAGAGCGTCAAGTGGCGCACCTGGTAGCAAATCCGCCTCGCGTCAGAATGTTGCCGAACCTTGGCTCACCCACACTGCCGCCCCGTTTGGCGATGACAGCCGAGCATAGAAAGTCTTCTTCGGCGTGTTATCCGAGCTCAACAAAGGCACCGTGACGGTTTGCTGCAGCATGCCCGGGGAGAAGGTGAGGGTTTGAAATGTGGCTGCATAGTCCGTGCCCGCGATTGCGCTGCCGTCCGCAGTTGAAAAGTTCACCGAGACCGATTTGGCGAGCGATGGATTCACCGTCACCGTGAACACCGCCGATGATCCCTGGATAACAGCGTCGCTCACAGAGAATTGCTGCAGAAGCGAGTGTACCCGCACCCACCCAAATAAGGCGGGTGTCTGTCCCTCGCAATGTTGTTCGAAGTCGGCGGCGAAGGATTGCAACGCGCCGGTAGTATTGTTGTACCCCGCCTTGAGCACGTCGAAGCTTCCCGTTAGGGTATTACAGCCGCGCCCGTCTCCATAAACGCTCAATCCCGGAATACCTGCAGGCTGGAAAGGATAACGTTGCGCGTTCAGATATTCACCCTTGGTCAGACGCGCGGTGCTTGGGCCGGCAAAATCGGTCTCCCAGTTGTCACCGTTGTTGATGTGAATCGTCACCACATTCGCCCAGGTGTCGGAAGTGAAAACAGCGTCGGATAGCGTGATGAGGTATTGCTGCCCACCTCCTACATAATCGC
This sequence comes from Terriglobia bacterium, assembly GCA_020073215.1. Classification (GTDB taxonomy): domain Bacteria; phylum Acidobacteriota; class Terriglobia; order Terriglobales; family Acidobacteriaceae; genus Acidiflorens. Next base: position 21,553 of record JAIQFO010000050.1, read on the forward strand.
TGGCTTGGCTGCTCATCGCGAGTACAGTCTGAGCGATGTTGGGGTCGCGAATCAAAACGGACGTGGAAGCGGCACCCAACAGGGCGCCCGTCGGTGTATTCAGCGCAATTTTGAACGTCTTGTTCCCCCGCGCCAGCCGATCTCCGATGATGGGGACCATGATATATTCCGAGGTCGTTCCGGCCGGGAAGGTCACCGCCCCGGTCGTGGCCACATAATCAACGCCTTGTACGCCCGTGGCATCGGCCGTCGCATACTGCACCGTGACCGCGCTCTGGCTTGGTCTCGATAGCGCGATCTCGATGAGACTGTCACTCGTCCCAGCGTTCCCCTTGAGAGTGTATGCCTTTCCAATCCCAAGCCGTGGCGCGGCGTTGACGCTTGAGTTATAGCGGACCGAGCCATACAAAGCTGGAAGCGCTCCTTCACAATGCTGCTCGAAGTCGATCGCCAGCCGAGCGACGGTTCCGTCCAGCGCCAGTGCGAAGTCAGACACCAGGAATTGACCGGCGTCCGTGTTACAGCCCCGCCCGTCTCCGAACACATCGATACCCGGCCGAGTGGGCGAGCGGAAGGGCGTCCGTTGTGCGCCCACGTACTGTCCTCGAGCGAATTTCACGGACTGCGGTGAACCAAAGTCTAAGGTCCACCATTGGCTGTTGTCTGACGAGTTGAAAGAGACGGTCACAGTGCTGGTTCCGTTTGAGACCGTGAATGTGCCATCCGCCGCAGTAAATGTCTGTGTAATCCCTTGTCCGATGTAGTCGCCCGGTTGACTGTTCAGGTAGAGGTAGGTTGTTGCGGTCGACGCGGATGCTGCGCACGTAATCAAGCACACAAAGGAAACTATCCAGAGAAGACGCCAGGCGTATAAAGACATTCAGATGCTCCTTCGAAACTGGACAGTCTACCACTATCTTCTTTTGGCTAACAGGTGCAACAACATGCACACTAAGTCGCAAAAACTGCGTCTAATTCGACAGTTACTGGGTGGTGATCGCAGGATGGAGATACGGGACTCTCGCCCGCCCGAATCACTCTGACTTTTTCGCTGCTTCCAGGAAGGAGCGAAGCTCATCGATGTCTTCCGGGAGCATCTTGGTGAATTCGATGCCATTGCCTACCAGGGCATCGCAGGTAACCACGGTGGCCATCACCAGGAGTGTGTCCTCCAGTTGCAGTTTCATGTCGAGCTTGGTTCCGACCGGCCAGGGAAAGCAGGTTTCGATGTAGCATCCGGTCAGGCCGAGGTCGGAGGTCGCACCGCGATAGGGGCTGCTGCTGCCTTCAACGATGATCTCTACCGGTACGCTGGTCTTAAGTCGGGGATGCGCGCGGCGATTGCGGTTCATGGCGTTCTTCGCGGGAACAGTTCGTTGCCCGCGACGAGTATACGTCAGGAATCAGAGACTAGGCACGGCCACTCGTTTCCGAACCCACGCCAAGGCGCGTCTCTAGCCGGGTGTCCCACTCATCGCGTTTTTTTTGATGAGTGGGATGCCGCGAGCGTTCCGACTTTCGCTGGTTTCACCCTTTGCCCATCGTCGCACTCCGCGCTCGACATGCTTGTATGGTTCCGGGAGGGAGAGCCTGATCGTCTGGAGTTTGCGAATTGGAAGATTCGGATTGTTTCCTGCCCTCGCGTGCTGCCGAAAGGCGGCCCTCCGCGAGCAGTAACGGATCAGGGCCATCGCGGAAGAGATACTCCTCGAATTCGCCAGGACGAACCCAACCTCTCTCTTCGAAGTCCTTTGTCTTCGCAACTCTTTCATCCATGCTCATGGCCGCATAGACCTCCTCCGGCGACGCGGGCGGAGCGGGTGAATTCTGTTCTTCATTATTGCCTTCCCCTCCTTCAGCTTCGTCGCGATCATGTCCATTTCCGGTGGCCGACCACGGAGTCATGCCCAGCGGCGTCTCCGCCGCTTTGTCCGGTTCCACCACTACCTGCGTCGGCTTGGCTCTTTCCGCCTGCATCGTTTTCAGGTTGCCGGACGCGATCTGCAGCGCGTAGAGCAGCACTCCGGCGTCCTTGCGGTCGATTCTCCGGGCCAGCATCAGTTGCACCACTTGCCGGATCACGGTTTGAATCGAATGCGCGTCCTCGAACACCGGCAGCACAATCCTGCCATCGGAATATCGTTCTCCGTCCAGGTAAAGTTCCACTGCCTGGGGCCGGTTCTGCTCGTGGTAGTAGCACAGTTCCTTGCCCGTAAGCGCCGGAGATCCGCACTGCGTGCCATTGGTTTTGACGTGCCGGCAACGCCGGATTTCAATTGGATAACTCGCCATAACTCCCATCCCCTGACCACAAAATGGACCATAAAATGAAAACGCGGCCCGCAGGCCGCGCTGATTTCCTTCATCTCTATATCTATTATTTCAAATTCAGAGGGGTAAACGGACACGTTTGCGGAAAATATATCTCGCGTGAATTGAGCAACTTAGGGCGAAAATCGGCGGTTTAGCCTCTTGACAAGATTTCCCCGGCAGTATTGACCCGGGTTGGAGCTTACTACCCCTGCTGTCCCGGTCTTTTAGAGTCAAAGACTTAGTGGTACATTTTGGAGTGGTCTTTGATTCTAAAGGACTTAATAGTAAAGTATTTTAGAATGTGCGAGTTAGCGGCTTGACGGCCTGCGGAAGAAAGTCGCCGAGAGCGCAAGAATCTCACCTCGGGCGCGGACAGATCTTCAACGACTTAACGGCACGACTGAAGAGGCTGCGGAAAATGCCTTAACGGCACGAGTGGTGTAGAGCACCCGCCCGATGATTCCGAGGGGGCAGTACCGACTAGTAAACATAGTCGAAATCAGGGTCACCCTAACATGCCAACCTACCACCAAGGCACGGCTCTTAGCGCCTCGCCACCAGTCGCTGCTCCACCAACTCCTCAATTCGATTGAGGACTTCATCTTCGCTCATGTGGGTCGAGTCGAGCACCACGGCATCTTCGGCGGCGAGTAGCGGAGAAGCGGCGCGGGTGCGGTCGCGCCGGTCGCGCTCGCGAAGTTCCGACGCGATCGCCTGCGCCGGCGCACCTTCCACCCGCTGCTGGTCGAGCCGCCGTTGTTCGCGAACCAGGGGATCAGCGTCGAGGAAAACCTTCAAATCGGCATCGGGAAAAACTTTGGTTCCGATGTCGCGGCCCTCCATGACGACGCCACCGCCAATGCCCATCTCGCGTTGCCGCGCCACCATCCACTCTCGCACCTTGGGATGCACCGAGACGCGCGACGCGCCTTCCGACACATCGCGCTCGCGGATGCGCGCGGAAACATCCTTCCCGTCGAGCAGCACGCGATTGCCGCCGATGGTGCGCTCGAGCGTAATGCGCGAATCCTGAGCCATCTTCAGCAATGTAGCTTCGTCGTCAAAGGAGGCGTCCCACTCGATCGCGCACAGCGCCAGAGCACGGTACATGGCCCCGCTCTCCAGGTTCACGTAGCCGAGTTTGCGGGCGAGGCGGGAAGCGATGGTGCTCTTGCCGGCCCCGGCGGGGCCGTCAATGGCAATGATGAGTTTGCGTAGGGATGGGTCGGTCATTGGGCGAACGTGTGATTTTACACGGCTTGCGCGTGGAAAACTACCGCGACGCTGAGATTGTGAAGTTCCGCTGCTTAGCCTCTTCACGCCTAGCAAGAGCGGTGCCGCGCTTCGCGCGGCCTGGACGGGCGAGACGCCCGTCCCCACACGCGCCTTAGCTCACGCGCTCCGGGCGCGGCTTGGGAACGTACGCCAGTTTTGGCGGAGTTACCTGCAAGAGCGACTTGCTCCCGACATGGACAAAGCTCAATTCGCGCGCCGAAAGCAAGGCGTGGATGGCCTCTTTCACGCGGGTGCGCGGAACGAAGTTTGCGAGGAAGTTCTCGACTTCTCCTTGCTCCACCGCCACCACACAGTCCAGATACTTCGAGACCAGGGCGGAAAGGGCCTCGGGCACCGAAATTCCAACGCCTTCGCGGACTACCTCGGGCACCCAACGCGACAACTCGTCCCACACCGAGCCTTGCTCCACCGTGTAATCGACGCGGGTGATGCGCAGCTTGGCCCACAGTTCGCTGAGAGCGCGATCGAGGCCGGCGTTGGAAACGGCTCCGCCCAGCATCTCGCCGAGTTTCAATTTCGAAATGGGTCCGCGCCGCCGGATGATTTCAAACGCGTCGCAGGCCAGCGGCGAATAAGGCGACCGAGGTCCGGCCACAGGGGGCAGCTTCGGATTGCGCTCGCCCACCAGCGAATAGAAATAAGGAAACACCGACGGCGCCAGCAGGAAGGAGTTGTTTTCGTCAATCAGCAAAGCTTCGTAGGCGGCCCGATCGCGCAGCGCGCGCACCATCAGTTCCGTGGCATCTTTCGCCCGCGGATCCGCGTAGGCGTGCTGGCGCATCGGCAGCTTGTCATCGGCTCCCACCCAGGCTCCCACGAAAGTCGGCAGCAGCAGCGCCGGCCGCATCGGATACATCAGACAAAACCCGACCGACTCAAGGAAGGCGCGCGCCTCATCGAGTGTGCGCACGGGTTGGCCGTTCAGGCGCCACCTTTCGGTGCGAGCCTGTAGGAGTTCCGCGTCGGTCATGTCTTGATTAGACCATAACCGCCCGCGCCCGGACGAAATCTGCCCGCGCTGCGGGGACCTATACTGCTTGCTATGAAAACAGTGCTTGCGTTGCTGCTCCTGACAGTTTGCCCCGCTCTGTCGCAGAATAAGAATTCTGAAAATGAGGTTCGCCAGACTCTCTCGGAGTTCCTGCAGGCTTTTGACAACCTGGAATGGGAACGCTTTGCAGGTTTCTTCGCGAACGATGCGACCCTATTCCAGCCGCGGAAATTTCCGCGGCGTGCCGAGAACAAAACGGAAATCGAAGACGAGTTTCGGCAGGTCTTCGAAATCATCCGTGGAAACCAATCCAAGCCGCCGTACATGGACGTGCAACCGCGTGACCTTCGCATCCAGATGCTCACGGGCGACGTCGCCATTGCGACTTTTCATCTCGACGACCGACCCGGCATGCTCAACCGGCGCACGATCGTGTTGCAACACTTCAAGCCGGGATGGAAGATTGTGCACCTCCATGCTTCGGAAGTCGCAGTGCCAGCGGCCAACTGATCGGGAACAAGAGAAAGACAATCCTATATCCTCTTGAATGCCTTCTGAATGTCCTGCATCGAATAGCGCAGCACCACCGGCCGGCCGTGCGGACAGGTCATGGGATGCTCGGTTTTCGCCAGTTCCGCGAGGAGCCACTCCATTTTGTTTTGTTCGAGGGGCATATTGACTTTGATGGCGGCGTGACACGCAATCGAGGCAGCGATACGCGTCGTCACTGCGTCCAGATTGATGGCCTGGTCTTCGCGGGCGAGTTGCTCGAAGATTTCGTTCAGCATGTGCTCGATGCGCGCGGCGTCCACCCCCGCCGGCGCGACCTTCACCGCCACGCTGCGCGCGCCAAAGGGCTCGGCCTCAAAACCGTTGTGGGCGAGTTCCTCGGCAATATCGCTGAAGATCGCCTGTTGTGCGGGAGTGAGTTCGATGACCAGCGGCATGAGCAAACGCTGGCTCTCTACCTGCCGCGCCGAGCGTTGCCGCAGGATTCGCTCGAAGAGCACGCGCTCGTGGGCCACATGTTGATCGATGATCCAGAGGCCGTCTTCGTTGACGGCAAGAATGAATGAATTTCGAATCTGGCCGAGGGGCCGCAGGGTTCGCAGCGACTCGAGCGTTGGCGCAGTTTGCGGCTCCTGTGGAATCGGCGGCGCGCAGCCGTGATCGGGAATGGGCTGGCGCGAGATCGGCGGCTGACTAACCGGTTGATCCGCGCCCGCTGCCTGCGGCGCGCGTGAAAGGGATACCGCAGCGTTGGCCTCGACTGCGATTCCTCCTTCGAACTCAAGCCGCGCCGTCACTGGGGGAACAGTCGGCGCCTGCAGCGCGAACCCGCCCGCCGCCGCCGGTTCGAGCAAGTCGCGCCACGGGGCCGGGCGCAAACCATCTCGGCCGCTTGCACCCTGGGTGATCGCGGGACTGGTGAGGCCGGGACCTGCGGTTGGCTGGGCGCCAATTTCCGTCAGGAACTGCGGCACCGGCCTGGCTTTCATGAGCGCCGCCCGCACCGACTCGCGCACGAAATCGTGAATTACCGTCTGCTGGCGGAAACGCACCTCAGTCTTCGACGGGTGCACATTCACATCCACCTCGGCGGTAGGCATCTCGATAAAAAGCAGAACCACGGGAAACACGGTTGGCGCCAGAATGTTGCGATAGGCCTCGGTGATCCCATGCTGAATGAGACGGTCGCGAATCAGGCGTCCATTCACGAAAATAAAAATTGAATTGCGATTGAGCTTCTGAATTTCCGGCTTGGAAACAAAGCCGCGCAGGCGCACCTCGCCGAAATCGTGTGGCGCGGACACTTCTGACCGCGAAGCTTCATTTCCGGAGTCAGTGGGCGGACGGACGGACGGCTCACTTGCAGCGGACTCGCGGGCGGGGGCGCCCGCGCCACACGGGTCCGCTCTGCGCCGCCACGGCGGAGGTTGCGGCAATCCAATTCGCTCCAGGGGTTGCGCGGCCGCCAGGGGAATCAACTGGTCGAGGGTGTCGCGTCCGAAAACCTGGTAGACGCGCTCGCGATGACCGGCCACGGGCGGGGCCACCAGCAAGGCATTGGTCGCCGAGTGCAACTCGAAATGCTTGTCTGGATGCGCCAGTGCGTAGTGAGTTACGAGCGAAACGATGTGGGAGAGTTCGGTCGATTCCGATCTTAGAAACTTCTTGCGCGCCGGCGTATTGAAGAAGAGATCGCGAATCGTGACCGAAGTCCCTGGCGGCAGGCCTGCCTCTTCCACGCGGATAATTTTGCCGCCGTTAATTTCGAGAACCGTCCCGGACGCTTCTTCTTCGGCGCGGGTTTCCAGATGCAGACGGGCAACCGAAGCAATCGAAGGCAGCGCCTCGCCGCGAAATCCGAGCGTCGAGATGCTCAGCAGGTCTTCGGTGTCTTTTATTTTCGAAGTGGCGTGGCGCTCAAACGCCAGCATGGCATCGTCGCGCACCATGCCGCAGCCGTTATCGGTGATCTGGATCAGCTTCTTCCCGCCTGCCTCGACCTGTATGCGGATGCGCGTGGAACCGGCGTCCAGCGCGTTCTCCAGCAGTTCCTTCACCACCGATGCGGGACGCTCGACCACCTCGCCGGCGGCGATCTGGTTGGCAACTCTTTCGGGAAGGACGTGGATTTTGCCCATGGGTCAGTGGCCAGTGTGACAGAATCGACGGCGCAGCGTAAAGGCGGGTCGAACTTGGTGGTGGCCGCATCAAAGAGTACCGTATCGTATAGTTTCGCGGGAGTCCTCGGATGAAACATGCAATTTTAGGGGCGGGAGCTGTTGGCGGATTGGTCGGCACCGTGCTGTCATCGCTTGGCGAAGAGGTCACGGTGGTGGTTCGACCGGAGAAGTTACCGGACTATCCCGCGAACTTGCTGCTGGAACGTCCGTCGGGTTCGATCACGGCACCGGCAAAGCCGGTTACTGCGCTAAGTAAAGCAGTTGACGTGCTATGGATCGCAACCAAGACTTATCAGTTGCAAACTGCGCTCGAAACGGTACGGACGCTGCCGGGTTGCATGGTTCCTTTGCTCAACGGAGTGGACCATGTCGCCGTGCTGCGGGCGCGATTCGGGAGGGAGCGCGTGGCTCCGGCAACGATCTCGGTGGAGGCGGAGCGGACTACTCCCGGACGGTTCATCCAACGATCGCCGTTCGTTCGCTTCAACCTGACAGCCAGCTTAGAACCGCTTTTGGGAGGCATCATTGGACAGTTGGGCAATCTTGGGTTCAGCTGCCAGTTCATTGCGAACGAGCAGACTCTGCTTTGGGGCAAGCTCTGTTTCCTTGCGCCGATTGCACTGGCGACCTCCGCATCGGGCATGAATGTTGGAGAGGTCCTTGCAAACACCGAGTGGAAAGCGAAATTGCGTGCCGCGATCAGTGAGGCCTGCGCGGTGGCCAATGCGAGCGGCGCACAGGTTGACGCGGCGCCGATTCTCACGGCAATCGACAGCGCACCACCGGGGATGCGCAGTTCCATGCAGAAAGACGTTGTCGCGGGGCGGGAGCTTGAACTGGACGCCATTGGCGGTCCGATTGTGCGCGGCGGGGAGCGGCATGGCATCGATGTTGCGACGACGATGAAGCTGATGGCGGCCATCCGCGCAAAAAGCAACTGATTTCCCGTGGAGACGCGGCTTGCTGCGTCTCGGACCTACCGCAGCATTCCCCGTGCGACAGGCAGAAGACGGGGCAAGCCCCGTCTCTACTTTGCTTTTGGGTCGGGGCTGGAGTTACCCATGTCGACGACCACCTTCCACTGGCCATCCTTCTGCTTTTTCCAGATCGAAGTGTACTTGCCGTAATTGGCGACGGGCTTGCCATCTTTATTCTTGGCGGTGTAGACGTAATTGCCGTAGGTGTAGCCGAGATCGCCGGAAGCGGCCATATCGGCTTTGACGGGCGTCCAGGTGAGCGTGGTGCCTTCGGGCCAGGGCGGCTGCTTGCGGATGGCGTCCAGGGTGTCGAAGCCGCCGCCGTCCACGACTTCCACGCCCTCTTCGGCGAAGTGGCGGACAAAGGCAGCGTGGCCGTGTTGGGCGACATCCGCGGCGAATTCGGCTTCGAGTTGGATGAGCAGGTCGGGACCTGCCGCGACTTTTTGTTTCGTGGCGAACGACAGGACAACGAAGAAAAGCAGAAAGGCTACGGTGATTCTTTTCATCGAGAGTGCTCGGGCCGCAGTGGCGGCGGGTTCGGGGGGCAGGTCTTAGGTCTCAGGTCTCGGGTCTTAGGAAAAACTTGCCGTGGAGTTCCTGAGACCTTACACCTAAGACCTGGGACCTGCTCCGGCGATAAAGTTATCATGTTGGCTACGCAAATTTTGTGCGACTGAGGTTCGGTGCTGAAATGAAATGGCGGCGATGGGTTATCACGGGAGCGTTGCTGGCGCTGGTGCTCGGGACCGGTACTGCGTACTTCCTCACGCGCGAGAATGCGCATCCGCGGACGAGCAGCAAGGCCTCCGCCGCGCTAACGCCTCTCGTCGACGTTCGCCCCCTGCCCACCGCCCGCGCCTTGGCCCCGCTGGCCATTACGTCTGACGAGCAGACCTTTGCCCAGGAAGCGGAGCGCGTCGCAGACCACGAAGTGGATCTGGCATTCGCTGATGCGCTGCTCCAGGCCAGCGAACTGCGCCCCGCTCAGGATCCCAAGAATCGAGACCTGTATCTGAAGTTGCAGCAAGCGCAGGCTGTATTAGCTGACGTCCTCTCCCAAAATGATCAACTCAAGGCGAAAATCGCCAACGCCAAGCCCGCCGAAAAGGACGCTCTCCAGGATCAGCAGGATCTCCTCGAAGCGGAACAGGCGCTGGACGAGGACGAGGTCGAAGACGCGCAACAGGAATTAATTCGGACCGGAGGCGATCAGGAGACCGCGATCCAGCGTCAGCGCGATCAACACGAAGCCGCGGAGCATGAGTACGACCAGCGCCGGGCTCAGAACCCTGTGGCGACTGCGCCCGCGGTCGATCTCAATGCCAAGAATCTTTGGGGCCAGGTGCGGGCCTGGATGTGGATGCGAGACAAGCAGGCGCGCCTGGAAACGGCGCGCAGCCAGGCAGCGGAGATCAGTAGCGATCTGGCCAAACAGCATCAAGCTCTTCAGAGCCGCGTTCACGCACAAAAATCCCAGCGGGAAGAAACCAAGCAGCACGCGGCGGACCTTCGAGACGCAGGGAAGGCGACGAAAGAAGACACCGCGACCGCCGTCAACTCCCTGAAGCATTTTTCCACCGACCAGAAGTTGCTTTCCGGTTACGACAAGCGCATTCAAGACGAATTGGAGTTGCAGCAGATCTACGGCAACTGGCTCGATGTGACGGCGAGCCAGCAGCGCGGGATTCTGCACCTCGTGCTGCGGTCCGTCCTCTGGATTCTGCTGGTGGCCGTCCTGGTGTATTGCGGGAGCCTCCTGGTCAACCGGGTATATGCCCATGCCCCTCCCGACAAGAAGCACCTTCTCACCCTGCGTGGAGTGATCCGATTTAGTTTGCAGGCAGTGGGCGTTCTGCTGATCGCATTCGTGATTCTCGGGGTGCCTGCCCAGATGCCAACCATCCTCGGATTAGCGGGGGCAGGGCTGACCGTCGCGCTGAAGGACTTTATCGTCGGATTTTTCGGATGGTTCGTGCTGATGGGACGGAACGGGATCCGAGTCGGCGATTGGGTGGAGATCAACGGCGTGGTGGGCGAAGTAATCGAGATCGGATTGCTGCGCACGGTGCTGCTCGAAACCGGCAACTGGACGGACACGGGGCATCCCACGGGACGCAAGGTCGCGTTCGTAAACAGCTTTGCCATCGAGGGACACTACTTTAATTTTTCGACCGCCGGGCAGTGGCTGTGGGATGAACTGCAGGTGGTAGTTGGGCAGGGGGAGAATCCCTATCCGCTGGTGGAGGCGATTCAGCATCTGGTGGAGGAAGAGACGCGGGCGAGTGTTGCACAGGCCGAGCAGGAGTGGCAGAAATCAGCCGGGTATCGGAAGTCGTTGACGGTGTCTCCGGCGATTCATTTGCGACCGACGGCGGCGGGAGTGGAGATGCAGATCCGGTATATCACGAGCGCCAACGAGCGGTATGTCACGCGCTCAAAGTTATACGAGAAGATCGTGGGACTGCTGCGCGGAGAAGCAAGACCGCAGGGGACGGTGGCGGTTCCGAAGGCATGAGAGGTCGGCCGGACACGAGGCTAGCGCCGGTCGAGCAGGTGGATGGTTTCGAGAATGGTATTGCCGACGATTTCGAAGCTCTTGGGGCTGAGCTTGTCGATGGTGTCTTGCGGGGAGTGCCAGAAGACGTTGTTGTAGCCGTAGTCGAAGTCAATGAGGTCGGCGGTGGGGACGCCGCGCGTGTAGAAGGGAATGTGATCGTCTTCGTCGGGGCCCTGGCGGGCGTAGAAGTGCGACTGGTAGCCTCCGCGAACGGCCGCCTCGTAAATCAGGTCGAGCAGCCACGGCGCGCCCTTGGTGTTGCGGTCAATGTTGAGGTCGGCATCGCCAATCATGTCCATCACCATAAGCGCCTTGATTTTCTTGAGTGTGCCGTCTTTCTCCCATTTTTCGGCGAGGTGGCGCGTGCCGTAGAGGCTGTCGGTATCGGACCATTGGCGGACGGCTTCTTCGCCGTCGGTCCAGACGAGCCAAACACTGTAGCCGTCGCGGGTTTTGCCGCGGAGTTGGTTGGCGTATTCGAGCAGGATGGCAGTGGAAGAGCCGCCGTCGTTGGCGCCCACGAATCCCGAGTTGCGCAATGGATAGACCGTGTCGTAGTGGCCGAGGATGACGATGATGCCATCTCTTGTGCCGGGAAACTTGGCGATGATGTTGCGCACCGGGAACTTCCCTTCCACGGTGTCAGCGGTAAAGGCGTCGTCTTCGACTTGATCGCCTTTGAGGTGGTCGAGGATGTAGTGTTCGAGTTTCTTGTGATTCTCGCTGCCCATATAGCGTGGTCCGAAGGCAGTAACCTCGCGCGCGTACTGGAAGGCGCGTTTCGAATCGATGTGCGGGAGCGGGGTGGAGTCGGGAGGCGCGGCTTCGGGCGTCGCTGGCGCCGCGGCGGATTCGGATTTTGGGGCCGGACTGGCGGTGGCGCCGGCGGAGGTTCCTCTCGCGCAGCCTACAGCGTTCGCCAGGGCGATGGTCAGCGGCAAGGCTAGACAAATCCTTAACCACGGGGCGCACAGAGGGGCGCGGGGGAAGGCTCGGCAACTTTCGGGTGCGGTTTTCATGGTTTCCCCTGTGATCCTCCGTGCCCTCTGTGGTTAGGAGCTCTTCTCCGCGCGCTTCTTACGCTGCTTGGGATGCACGAGCCAGGCAATTCCGATGCTCAGGACGTACAAGGCCACCATGGGCGCGGCGAAGATGCACATATTCAGAATGTCGGTAGTGGGTGTGATGATGGCCGCGATGATGAAGATGACCAGAATCGAATAGCGCAAGTTCCGCCACATCCAGCCAGCGCTGACGATGCCCATGAGCGACAGAAAAAACACCAGAATGGGCATTTCGAAAATCGCGCCCATGCCGACGATGATCGTCAAAAACAAAGAGCTGTACTCGGTCAGCGTAATCATGGGCTGAAACTCTTTGCCGTAGCCGATCAGAAACACAAGCGCCGCGGGCAGGACGAGTTTGTAGCCGAAGTATCCGCCGGCCAGGAACAAGGCTACGGTCGAGACCATGAAGGGCACGACGTAGCGCTTCTCGTTACGGTAAAGGCCAGGCGAAATGAAGCACCAGATCTGGTAAAGCACGAAGGGCGAGGCGACGAACAAGCCGGCCATGGCTCCCACTTTCAGATACAGATTGAAAGGCTCGGTGGGATTCAGATAGACGAGTTTGGCGGAAAGGCCATTGCTGTGGAGCGCGTCCATAATCGGGCGCTGCATGACGTTGTAGATATTTTCGGCATAGCCCCAGCAGGCGAAGAAGCCGACCACGATGGCGATAATGGAATAAATGATGCGCTTGCGCAGTTCCTCGAGATGATCGAGGAAGCCCATGGTGGGCATCTGTTCCTTGGCGGAATCGTCGACGGGCGAGGAGGCGGCCGCTTCAGGCATCGGGCGCTACTTTCGGAGCGGGAGACGGGGCAAGCCCCGTCTCTACAGTAGCGGCACCTTCCGGAGCGGAGACTTCGGCTTCGGCAGCGGCCTGCGTGGCTTCAGCAGCTTCCAACTTCTCGGCGGGCGGCGGATTGAAGATGCGGTTGGCCAGCGATCCGAGCGGAGCCTGCATGGGCGGCAGAATCTGCTGGCGGGGACTGCTGCCGCCGGCGTTGACACTGCGATCGATGGAATTGATTTCAGACTCGATCTGCGAGCGGAATTCATTGGAAGCGCGCCGGAATTCGTTGAGGAAGCGCGCAACCTGGCGGCCGATCTCCGGCATTTTCTTGGGGCCGAAAAGGATCAGCGCCAGAAAAAACAGAAAGAGCATCTCGCCGGAGAAGCCGAAATTCATGCCTCTATCATAATGCGTGATGGGTGAAACCGGCCAGTTGTGAAGCGGAAGAAGGAGAAAAGTTCCAATGCGGAAACCCCTGCGCGGGGGGAACAGCCACAGCCGGCTGTCCCTCCGTCACGGGGAAAAATTACGGCGGCTATTTGAAGGTGTAGCCGATGGAGAGTCCGTAGCGCGTGACGCGCGGCGAACTGAAGAACTGGTTGTTGTTGACGAGATAGAGTCTGGCCTCGGGGCGAACGAAAAATCCACCTTTGGGATAGAGCTTGATGCCGGCGCCAAAGTCCCCCATGAAGTGCTTGTCAGACACAAAGTTGGTGCCGTTAAAGCTGCAGTTGGAACAGTAGAAGCGGGTGTCGAGCGCGCCGATGCCGCCGCTCAGCTCAAGATACGCGTGGCTCGCGAGCTTGGGCGAGTAAACCGCGTTGAAGTCAAAAAAGATCGGCCGAAACGGAATGGTGGAGTCGCCGGCGTAATTACCCCGGTTTGCCTTCCAGTAGATTTCGCTGCCGATACCGAGATTATGATAAAAGAGCACGTCTCCGCTAAAGCCGGTATAGGTGCCTCCGGTGAGTGAAACGGGCTGGTGATTCCCGCTCGCCGCGCTGGCTCCGGGGGCGTCCAGCGTACTGATGCCGAACGCGAGGTCGATTTTCTGAGCCTGCGCCAGATTCGAGAACGCAGCCAAGGCAGCGCAAGCAAAAGACAAAAGAATGGCACTGCGGAATGTCTGTTTCAAGCGAAACCTCCAGTGCATTATTGGGTTTAATAGCTTTGGATGCAGGGCGCGGGTGCGAAGCTGCCGGCTGAAACGAGATTTACAAGAATTTACCGGCATCGACAGTCCATGTACACATGGCCCTCGCGACCGCCTGTCATTCGTTACAACCTCCTAACTATAAACCCGCAATAGGAAGTAAAGTTGCGCGCGTGCTAGTAAGCCAGCAGGATACGGAGATCGCGAAGATTATTTCCGGTCGGACCGGTGACGATGGTGTCGCCCAGCGCGTCGAAAACAGGATACGCGTTGAAAGTGGAGAGCGCGTGCCGCACGGCTCGACCGCCGGCGGAATCCCCGGCCTGATCGCCAACTCGATTGCCCATTCGATCGTCAACTCGAAGAACGGTGCTGCCGTCGACTACGGCGCCAGCGGCAGGACTGTTCCCGTCGATGCCGTCGGTGCCGGCGCTCAGCACGGTAATGTCTTGTCCTGATATTTGTTCAGCACAGGCAAGGGCGAACTGCTGGTTGCGTCCGCCGGTGCCACCGTTGCGAACGGTCACGGTCACCTCGCCACCGGAGATCAAACAGACGCGCGATACATTGCGGCGCAGTTCCCGCAGACGGTTAAGCAAGTAGTCCGCGGCTTTCTCGTAGGGCCAGTCGTCGCAGGAGTTATCGACTTCGACGGCAAAACCGGCGTGGGTCGCGCCGGCGG